>NZ_JAALLK010000001.1:0-622223 GCF_011075215.1 Acinetobacter sp. EKM10A
TAAGGTAGCTTAACTAGAGCAGAGTATCACTTATAAATAAGCTTTTAGTTGTTCAAACATGTGGGACCACCTCTGTTGATAAAAGTTTAGCTTTTCTATTGATGCATAAAAAAGTTGAGTATGAAGCCTAAAATATTGTTAATTTTAGAAATTAGAGTTGATTCAAAGCTAAGTCATGATTATTGGGTTTAGCTTTGGTTTATTTAGAGTAGTGTACTTAATTTCATAGATACGTAAAATATAAATAATTCTATTTTACTCTATTATATTAAATTGATTTTCTAGCCATTCATTTATATATTTTGAAAAATCATCAAATGCTTGTTGAACAGATATGGTAAGAACTCCTTGATAAGCTAAATTAATCTGGTCACCATAAATGTGTAGCAAGGAAATTAAAGCTGAATCATGAATATGCCAACAAATTAATTCAATATCAATTATATATTGTTCTAAATCAGAGCCTAAGTCTGATAGTTTTTTTGTCGATATGTATTCTTTTAAAACATTGATAGAGATTAATTTCTTATTCTGTACATCTAAATCAGCCCGTATTAATTTATTAAAATAATCCTTAACTTCAGCTTCAGATCCTAGAAAACAAATATCTAGAACAAATGGATCATTCTTGTCTTCCAATATTTTTTTATCTGCCCAAACTTGAATTTCTTTAGGAGTGATTAGCCCTACATTCAACTTTAATCCGAGACAAAATTTAGTATCATCACTCATAATAACTTTATCAATCTTCTTAAAAATAGCATACTACAGCTTATACGAAATTTATCAGCTCAATAAATAAAAAAACTCAATATTTTTAATAGGCTGATCAACCAAGTTACATCTAAACTGCCGCATTAAATCTTTCGAAATTGGCTGAGGTTGCTGTATTTGCATAATCAAAAGCTGTAAAAACTGTCCGTGGCTCTAAACACAAGCAGTATTATTTTATATAACGCAAACGTGAGCAATCATGCCGTGTTAGGTCCATTAACACTGGTCATGAAAGGTGAAAATATTCCGGCTAAATCTGCGTGGATTGGTTCACCAGCCGTGCCTTGGGTTCATAAATAATTAAGTGATGAAAAAAAGCCTCTATAAATAGAGGCTTTTTACTATGTGTGGTAAGCAAACTTATTTATTCAGTTGCCATAAAAGCATCATGGTAAGTAACTTCACCTGAGGGAATATGATTGCTGAAACTTAGAGCTTGAAAGTATTCATTAGGTACATCAGGTAAATTTAAATCAGGGTAAGATTTAAAACCAAATCGTCTGTAATAATTTGGATCACCTAATAGAACGCAACCTTTTCCGCCTAATTCTTTTAACTTTTGAAGAGCTGCATTCATTAAAAGAGAACCAATGCCAATTCCTTGTTTCTTTGGACATACCGAAATAGGGCCTAGGCCATACCAACCAGTTTCACCTGACGTGATTGTAACTGGTGAAATAGCCACATGACCTATAATTAAGTCATCTTCTGTAGCAACCAAAGAAATCGTAAGTTGTTTATGTTTACGAAGGCTATTCACAATAAATTGTTCAGTGTGGCTAGAATGCTCTTCATTTAAGAATGCGGCTTTCGTCAACGCTTCGATATTTTTAATATCTTCGGGTTGTTCATCTCGAATTGTAATATTCATATTTTTCTTTCTCTTAATAAATAGCAACTTATATCAACGATTGTCTAGTTGAGGGCGGACCGTCTGGAGTCCTAACAATGTAATTTGATAAGGTTGGCTATTTTTAGACTTGATTAAACGTTTTGCTTTTAGCTTTTTAAATACTTCTAAAGAACAATCAGATAGCACGAAACCTTCTCGTGTGTAGCATTCAACGAAATAGACTGTGCCTGATGCGTCACGTTGGTATTTAATATGTCCGCCTTTAGCAAGGACATGGAGAGTTCGTTGTTCGAACTTTGAAAGATTCATATTGGAGCCTTGATAATAATCAAACGTGCAAATAGAGGTGATCAGAAATATGACCACAGAAAAATTGCGACATTGATAATCAACTCAATAATAGAAATTGAGAGTGATTATCAGATGATTACTATCTCCAACATATGAACCTCTTTGAGAAGGGGGATACATTTATGTAAGGTATATATTAATTGTATATATCATTTAATAGCAAATGTTTTTAATTTGAGTATTTTGATTTAATTAAAATTTACCAAGTTTAATGATATGCCTTAGACGAAATGACTGTCTTTTCAAAATCAGAGTAACTTATTATCAGCACCCTGTTTTTTACCACTTTATAAACCCCCATTTAACAATAACTCACCCATTATTTATCCTTACTTTTTAATGATCTAAATTAAAACAAATGTCATTTTGTGTGCTTGACTGCTAAAGAGCAGAGCACTATTCTTTGCCTGCTGGCCACATTGCCAGCCGGCTTTGACAGGCTGAATATTATCTCCCGCATCAGAGCTTTTCCTTCTGAGGAACAGTCTTGTGTGGTGTACTACTCGTCCCTTTCCCGTAGCGGTAGGACGGGAGAGGGACACCTACGGGTGTGCTAGTTTGAGATAATACTAGTCTGTCAACCTTCTTCCGTTCTGCCACCATAATTCCTATTCATGTCTGGCAGAACTCCCAATAAAAAGGAGTTGGCTTTGCACATCCATTATTTCTTGGCTCTCAATGCCAAAAGCTATAACGACACCACATAAACTTTAAAACAGTTTGAGGGCCATTAGCGCTTTCAGGCTTTAAATCGTCACAACCAAAAACTTAGCAACAATAAAACTTGAGATGTGCCAAGCACAGTCTTTATAGGCTTTGCTGTGCCTTTTTTTCTCCCAAAAAAGTATCTCATTTACAAACAACAAGAATTTATAACGGTAAAACTATGCCAAATTTAATTCTCCCAACACGTGCCCTATACGTTGTAAATAAAGCAATTGATCTGTTTCATCACCGTGGGTTCCACCTTATTGGGGTCGACAGAATAGTGAAAGAATCACAGATTACAAAAGCGACTTTTTATAATTATTTTCACTCTAAAGAACGACTCATTGAAATCTGCCTGATGGTGCAAAAAGAAAAGCTCCAAGAACAAGTAGTCGCAATGGTCGAATATGACTTAAGCACTCCTGCCATCGATAAACTCAAAAAGCTTTACTTTCTACATACCGATATAGAAGGGTCGTATTACTTATTATTTAAAGCCGTTTTTGAAATTAAAAATAGCTATCCCAACGCTTACCAAACCGCGGTGCGCTATAGAACATGGCTAAAAAATGAAATTTATAGCCAGCTTAGAACACTAAAACCTGATGCCTCTTTTACCGATGCCAAACTATTTTTATATATGGTGGAGGGTACAATCATTCAGCTTTTAAGCTCTGGTGGGGTAGATGAAAGGGAGAGATTACTAGATTATTTTCTTGGTCTAAGTGATTTAAGCCGATTCAAAATAGAAAGTTAAGGTCAATCAAAATGCATAAAAATTAAAAGAGTTATTTCTATAAAAGCCCGCTGATGAGGGCTTTTATAGATTGGTTTTTCTAGCTGAGGTAGTCTCTAAGAAAGCCTGCTTGGCCAAATAGTTTTTCTCGGAATTCGGCTTCTAATTGTTCTGTTTGCATGTTTAACGGGTCAAAATTTTCTGCTCTAACATCCAGCATATCTACAAATGCTTTAGACAAAATTCCGACCCGATTAATTCCACCAAAACCTAAATAAATACCATCCTTCAACTGTTTCAAAGTGAAGTTAATATCTTTTCTTTTTAAGATTTTTATCCAATATTTAAAAATAATAGGCGTGATGAGTTTTGCAACTCTAGCTAAAGCTACTTTTCTGTTTTTGCTAGAATTTCCTCCTATCGCATTTAATACATCAAACGCGACCGATTTATGCTCAAGTTCTTCGAGGGCATGCCACTCCCACAGATTTCTGCTCTCTTGCGTGGTTTTTGCTTTAATTAACGAGTCTGTGAGTAATAGACGGGCAAGTGTGGCGGTATAGTGTTCCATCACGACTGTAGCAGCGACTTGTTCGACTGCTGAAAGTTGACGTAATTTATCCAAGCGTGCTTTGGTTTTGGCCTCAATTTCGACAACTTCAGGATAGTTCGAATGGATGAGGTGATTGTTCAGCGTTTTATGTTCACGGCTATGGAAAGCTTCTTGAGCAATAAAGGCTTTTATATCTTCTAAAAGGTTTTCATCCTTAATTTTATTTCGAACATTTCTGATGCTTTCTATAAAAAACATTTCACCAGCGGGAAACATCGCTGAAAGTACAACGAATAAGGAAGTAACAACAGGATTTTCCTCATAATAAAAAGAGTAACTTTTATGATGATCGTAAGTCAGTTCAACATTACGACGAAAAATTTTTTGATCCGATTTTAGAGCTGTATTCATTTTTTTAAACTCATCTTTATAAAATAATTGATCAAATTTTGATTTATACTAGAATTTATCAATGAATTTATACAGAAAAAAGACGGATTATTAGCAGGATAAATCTTTATGGTAACTATAAGAAAACCAAAACAAAATAGAGCAATAAATACCTTTGATTCTATAGTTAGTGCCGGATTTATATCTGTTATGAAAAACGGCTTGGACCATACAACTGTACTTAAAGTGTGTGAGATAGCAGGCGTAGGATCGGGGAGTTTTTATGAGTACTTTAAAAATAAAGAAGCACTTTTTGTTGAGATGCAGCAGCACTTTATTGCGGAAATTTCAAAAGTTATTTATGGCGTGATTCCTGAAATTTTAGATTTAGAGATTCCTGAAGCAATCAGAACAATTTTTTTAAAAATTGGCGAGTTTTTGGCAAAAGATAATAATAAATATTTTTATTGGCTCAGTGTTTCTTCTAAATATAGTACTGAGGCAAGTCATGTAAAAGCCGTAAAAGCGATCAATGTTTTGGCCATTGAATATGCCATGAAGCATCCTGAAGTATTAAAAATCAAAAATTTAAAAATGATGGTTTATATTTTAATTCATTCAAGTATTGCTTTAACAATGAACTTTTTTACGTCTGAAAATATGGGTTTTACTTTTGAAGAGTTAGTGGACTGCTTAATTAATATTACGATGTCATACATAGAAGATGATAGAAAAAAGGTCGCTTAATTTACATTCGCCAATTTATGATTTTTAGCGCCTAAATGTATGCCAAATTAAAGGCTTCCATCTATTTATCATAAAACTAAAAATAGAATGAAAGCCTAAAATTTGAATTACAACTTAGAATGTATTTTTAATAATGACATCGTCGTAAGGGAGTTTGCCCACACGTGGGTAAGGTTCAGAAGCTGATTTACCAACCGCAATCATTAAACACACCACGTGATCTTCAGGCAAGTTAATGAGCTTTGCCATTGCATCAAAGTCAAAACCGTCCATTGGACAGCTATCTAAACCATGCTCTTGAGCAAGTAACATAAGGGTTTGAGCAAAGATACCCGCACTACGCATCACTTCGTCACGTTGGGTTTGTGGGCGGTCACGGTAATACTGGTCGATTGCACCAACCATAATATCTTGAACTTCTGGAGAAGCTCCATCCCATACACGTTTAGCATCAACTTCCCATGTATTTACTTTGGCACATAACACAATCAGTAATGATGACTCTGTTACTTGTGGTTGGTCCCAAGCAATCGCGCGAATTTTTTGTCTTAACTCTGCATCTTCAACAATGACCGGACGCCAATGCTGCAAGTTAAAAGCGCTTGGTGCATTTGCTAAAACTTCTTGTAATAACTGCTTCTTGTCATCTTCAGAGAGTTGAAAAGCAGGGTCGAAGCGTTTAACTGCACGGCGTTTGCGGAGAGCATCAATAACATTCATAAGATTTTCCTACTTGAGAGTTGGGTAGCCGTAGTCGTTAGTTTTTATAACGTTGGGCTACTTCAGCCGAAGAGAAGTTTGGTAATAATGTCATACGCGATTTTTCAAAATTATTCCATTGATTTTCATCTTTCAGCACAGGAATTGTAATTGTTTCTTTACGATCAAAACCAATCAGGGCTGCATCGACCAAATCATTGACATCCATTAATGGCGGAACTTGGCTTAAATCTATACCTGAACGTTCCCAAATTTCGGTTTTAGTGGCAGAAGGCAATACCGCTTGAACGTGTACCCCATGATCTTTTAGCTCTAAATGTAAGCCTTGGCTAAAAAATTGGATGAAAGATTTACTTGCGCCATAAATGGTAGAACCAAATTCAGGTGCTAAGCCAAGCACAGAGCCTAAATTAATAATGGCGCCTTTACCTTTACGTATAAGGGATTGCGACATTGCATGAGACAACCGCACCACCGCAGTCATATTTAAAGTCAAAAGTTTTTCAATCTCATTACGATCTTGAGTTAAAAAGTTTCCGTTCAGGGCAATCCCAGCATTATTTACCAAAATTTCAATATCAGCATCGTGTTTGAGTACATCTTCAATTTTGCGAATGTCTTGATCATTTGATAAATCGGCTTGAATAAACTCGACCTGTACGCCGTATTTTTCTTGAAGATCTTTTGAAATTTTATCTAAACGGTTGGTGTCTCGTGCCACCAAGATTAAGTGATAGCCACGTTGAGCAAATCGATCTGCATAAACAGAACCAATTCCTGACGAAGCCCCTGTAATAAGTACTTTTGATTGAGCTGACATGTGATGTCTCCACGCTTTAATTTTTAGATGATGATCATAATCTAAAATATGTAGGTTTTGATGTCAATCATAATCAATGTATAATGATGACGAGCAGGGTAAATAAAAGTGAGCGCACCAACATGAAAGTCAGTAAAACTCAGGTAAAAGAAAACCGAGATAAAATTGTTGAAAAAGCGACTCAACTGTTCCGTAGTAAAGGCTACGACGGGGTGGGCATTGCCGAATTAATGTCTAGCGCAGGCTTTACTCATGGTGGGTTTTATAAACATTTCAGCTCGAAAACAGACCTTGTTACTATTACCGCCAAACATGGTCTTGAGCAGGTTTTAAAAAGAATAGAAGGTTTAAACTTAACCCAATTTATTCAAATGTATGTGTCTCGTACACATCGGGACAACCGTGATCAGGGCTGTACCTTAACAGCGCTATCTTGTGATGCCGCAAGACAGCCCGACGAAGTAAAAGTCGAGTTTGAAGAGGGCATTGTGCAGCTTATTGAGTTCATTATGAATGAACGCGCAAAACAAGTTTCTTTAGAAACAGAAGAGCTGAGAAAGCAAGCTATTAATATTCTTGCTCAGTCAGTAGGGGCAATTGCATTGTCTCGTGCATGTCCAGACCAATCAAACCTTAGCGATGAAATCTTGGAGAGCTGTAGAGAGAGTCTTTTAAAATTAGCCGATTAGGCTTTTTTATCATTTAAGCTGGTTTGGCTAAACTGAATTAATCTCGCTATATCGACTGTTCGCTCATAAATGAGTTCTGCTGCATGTTCGCAGGCGTGTTCTAGGGTGATGGGACCATTGGCTAGTGAAAAAGCGGCGCTTACGCCGTGCTCATAAAGTGCTTGGTAGCCTTCCCCTAAAGTCCCAGCAATCACAATGACCGGAACATTGTGGGCTTTGGCAATTTGACTTACCCCAAAAACGGTTTTACCGCTTAAAGTTTGTTGGTCAAATTTACCTTCACCCGTCATCACCCAATCTGCGTTAGAAATTTTATGCTCAAGCTGATTCAGTTCAGCCACGACTTTAACCCCAGCTTTAAAGTCTGCATTTAAATAACTTTTGGCGGCAAAGCCCAAACCACCAGCAGCCCCAGAACCCGCTTCATCTCGTTTGTCGAAACCTAAAAGTTGTGCCGTGACATCGGCAAAATGGGCAAGGGCTGCATCGAGTAACTGTACTTGAGCAGGAGAAGCACCTTTTTGTGGGCCAAAAATATGTGATGCGCCGTTTGGGCCACAAAGTGGATTGGTTACATCGGCAGCCAGTAAAAACCGTGTGTGCTGAATACGTGAGTCGAAATGTGTTAAATCAATTTTGGATAGGTGGCTAAGGGCAAGGCCGCCAGCGGGTAAAACGTTTTGGTTAGCATCGAGTAAAACTGCACCCAAAGCACTGAGTAGGCCTGTGCCGCCATCATTGGTCGCACTACCTCCTACAGTTAAAATAATGTCTTTTGCGCCTGCGTCTAAAGCCTCCAAAATGAGCTGACCTGTGCCAAACGTTGTGCTGTGGCAGGCATCACGCTCAGACGGTGGAACTAACTGTATGCCGCTCGCTTGAGCCATTTCAATCATGGCAATTTTTTGTGTTTCTAACCAACCCCATTTGGCCTGAACAGGCTGACCTAATGGTCCAACCACTGTTTTTACAAGCCATTGTCCATCGCAGACTTCTAAAACTGCTTCAATGGTTCCTTCACCACCATCTGCCATTGGGCACAAAATCGTTTCTGCATGAGGAAATACTGCTTGCCATCCTTTGGCAATGGCTTGAGCTACCTTTAAAGCCGATAAGCTATCTTTAAATGAATCAGGGGCGATCACAACCTTCATAAATGCTCTAATGCAGATAAATTTTTAATTGTTTTATACTTCTTAATGCGAAAAAAACATAGATAAAGTCGTGTAAGTGTCAATTTTAAAAAGCTTTCAGTCTGTTAAAAATGAAACCTAATAATGTTTTTATCTGTAAAAGATAGAATTAATATCTATTTAACTCTTTGTTTTATATGTTTTTATGCAAATAATGTGGTTGGCTTGAATTATTGTAATTGTAAAGAATATGGCACATATTATAAGAACGGTTGAGCCGGCTTTTAGCATAGTGGCAATAATATAAAAAGTGGACTCTACTCATGGGTAAACAGCGGGTAGCTTTGATAAAACCATAATTAAATTGTGATTTCACTGAGCCTGTTGAGTGTAAAAAAGATAAGAGGATGAAAAAGTGGATAATTCAGAAGAACAAAAGCACATACAGGAAAATAACGGTTTTGCGCGAATTGAGCCATATACTCATCCTGCTGGCGGGTGGGGCGCACTGCTCAGTGTTGCTCGAAACTTAAAGCGACAAGATATTTTAGGTAAAGGTTCAATTACCTTACTCAACATTAACCAGCCTACAGGTTTTGACTGTCCCGGCTGTGCATGGCCAGAAAAGAAAGATGCTCACGCATTTAACTTCTGTGAAAATGGTGCAAAGGCGGTTGCCTTTGAAGCGACTAGTAAAACCGTCACTCCTGAATATTTTGCAGGGCATACCGTTAGTTGGCTATCAGAACAAAGTGACTTTTTCCTAGAAGACCTAGGCCGCTTAACCGACCCAGTTCGTTATGATGCTGCAACCGATAAATATGTGCCTATTTCATGGGACGATGCCTTTAAGCTCATCGCTCAACATTTGCATGCGCTAGACCATCCAGACCAAGCGGCATTTTATACCTCTGGCCGTGCCAGTAACGAAGCAGCATTTTTATATCAATTGTTTGTGAGAAGCTTTGGTACAAATAACTTTCCAGATTGCTCGAACATGTGCCATGAAACCACAAGTGTTGGTTTGCTCGACTCGATTGGTTTAGGAAAGGGCACAGTCACCTTAGAAGATTTTGATTTAGCCGACGCCATTTTTAGTTTTGGGCACAACCCGGGAACCAACCATCCACGTATGTTAGGTACTTTGCGTGAAGTGTCTAAACGCGGCGGCAACATTATTGCGATTAACCCAATTAAAGAGCGAGGCCTCGAACGTTTCCAAGACCCGCAAGCACCGCTTGAAATGATGACCAATGGCAGTACACCAATTAGCCGCTATTATTTCCAGCCTAAAATTGGCGGCGACTATGCACTGATGTTGGGTATTTTAAAGCACTTACATGAGTGGGATAAAAAGGCCCTTGCATCAGGCAAACCAAGTGTTTTTGACCGAAACTTTATTGCAGTCAATACCGTTGGTTTCGACGAAATGATTGCTGAGGTAGAAAGAACGGAGTGGGCAGATCTTTATAAGCACTCAGGTCTGTCGCCTGAACATTTGGAAAAACTGGCTAAACTCTTTTTAGCGTCAGAGCGTTCAATTTTCTGTTGGGGTATGGGGATTACCCAGCATCGTCACGGAACTGCTAACGTACATATGCTGGCAAATTTATTGTTGGCGCGTGGTCAAATTGGCAGACCGGGTGCAGGGCTTTGTCCGGTTCGTGGGCACAGTAACGTGCAAGGCGACCGCACTATGGGTATTAATGAACTCCCTAGCCCGAAACTTCTCGACAATATTGACCGTGTGTTCGGTATTAAATCACCAAGAAAAAATGGATATGGTGTAGTTGAAACCATTAAAGCCATGGCCGAAGGTGATATCAAAGTCTTTATTGGTTTGGGCGGAAATTTTGCCGTTGCAACACCTGACACCGCTTATACACAAGAAGCGCTTAGAAAATGTAATTTAACCGTACATGTGGCAACCAAGTTAAATCGTAGCCACTTGGTGTGTGGTAAAGATGCGCTTATCTTGCCATGTTTAGGCCGTACCGAAATTGATGAGCAGCTTCATGGCCCACAAGCTATTACAGTTGAAGACTCAATGAGTAATGTCCACTTGTCGGCAGGGCGTAATACTCCAATTTCTAAAAATATTTTGTCTGAACCCGATATTGTGGCAAGAATGGCTGAGGCCGTGCTGCCAGAGAGTCAGATTAAATGGAAATGGTACATTGAAAGCTATGACCGCATTCGTGACTCAATTGCCGATGTGTTTGATGAATTCCATGACTTTAATTTACGTGTTTATAAACCCGGCGGTTTCCATTTAGAACATCCAGCTAATCAGCACATCTGGAATACAAAGAGTGGTAAAGCGCAATTTCTGATTACGCCACTTGAAGAAGTCTATGCGGATAAAGAAAATCAGTACGCTGCCGCATATACCGAAAGTAAGGTTTATACCTTAATGACCACCCGATCTCACGACCAATACAACACCACTTTATATGGTCTGGATGACCGTTACCGTGGGGTGTTTGGTCAGCGCCGTGTGTTGTTTATGAACCAAGCCGATATTGATGAAGCAGGCTTTGAAGCAAATCAGTGGGTTGATATTGAAAGTGTTTTCTCGGATGGTGTGAAGCGCATTGTGCACAGCTTCCGTATTGTGCCGTACAACATTCCACGAGGCAGTTTAGCGGCTTACTATCCGGAAACCAATCCTTTGGTGGCCTTAAGCAGTCATGATAAATATGCCAAGATTCCGGCTTCTAAAAGTGTTCCTGTGATTTTACATCCCGGAAATGCACCAGAGCATTTTAACTTGGCAACAGCTGTTGACCCTGAAGATGCCAATAAGAAAGTTAGCAGTCTTTAAGTGAATCTGATTTTTTAAAATGAAATTTAAGCAAATGGCGCTCTAAACAAGCGCCATTTTGAAGTAAAGGAAATAATTTTGACACCACATGCTTATGGGGTTGAAACATTGCCAGTACAGCGGTTTAACAAAACCGAATCTGAAAATGTCTTAGATCATATTGTGCAAGAGTACCCAATTGCCTTGGTATATAACGGTATTTCGCATGCGGTGATGATGGCGACACCGACCGATGTCGATTTATTTGCCAAAGGTTTTAGTCTTTCGGAAGGAATTTTAACCAGCTTAAAAGAGCTCTATGCCCTTGAGGTGCATCAAAATGAATTAGGCATTACGGTGGAAATGACCATTTCATCAAGAGCATTCGCCGCCCTAAAGGAACATCGCCGTATGATGGTAGGCCGTACAGGCTGCGGTTTATGTGGAATTGAAAGCTTAGAGCAGTTTCAGTTAGACGTGCCAAAAATTACAACGCATGCATCAAAAATATGGCTTGAGCAAATTCCGAGTGCTATTTCCCATTTAAAAACTCAACAAGAAATTACTGCTTTAACGGGTGGGGCGCATGCCGCAGCGTGGGTAGTTGACGGTCAAATCGTGGCTTTATTTGAAGATGTTGGCCGCCATAATGCCTTAGACAAATTGCTCGGTTATTTAGCGCAAGAAAACTGCGACACCAGTTTAGGTTTTGTGGTGATGACCAGTCGGGCAAGTTATGAACTGATACGAAAATGTGCTCAGCTCAATATTGGCTTGCTTGCTTCAATTTCAGCGCCTACCAGTATGGCCATTCAGTTAGCCAAGCAATCGGGCCTCACTTTGGCAAGCTTTTGTAGGGGCGATGGATTTGTTTTATATACGGAAATATAAAATATATCTTTTAATGTGAAGGAATTAGGGAAAAGTTCATTCGATATTCCTTTCGCTTTTAAGCTAAGGTTAGTTTTTATAGATTATTATAAAATTCTAAAGGTTCAGAGTCTGTCCAAATGTCTTGGGTACAATCAATAAAAGAATGGGCAAAGCGTCTAAAAAAACAAATTATTATGCTTTGGTTTGCCTCAAGGCATCCTCAAATGCCGTGGTTACCCAAAATTATTGCTGTGGTAGCGGTGGCTTATGCGTTTAGTCCAATCGACTTAATTCCAGACTTTATTCCTATTTTAGGCTTTATTGATGATGCGGTTATTTTACCCATACTGATTTGGTTAGCAGTTCGTTTTACACCTCAGCAAGTCATTTTCGATGCTGAACAACAAGCTAAAGAATGGCTAGATGAACATGAAAAGCGGCCAAAAAACTATTTGGTTGCCGTACTTATTATTTTAATTTGGCTCACACTTGCCGTGATGGCTTACTTTTATTTTGGCGGTGGTTTGTAAGTGAACTGAGACTTGAAACCCTGTACTAATTTAATACCCTTAACATTGTACTTTGCCACAACTCAAAGGATAATAACGTTTTTATAAGCTATGGGTTGCAGACCATGAAAATCGTCGCAGATGAAAATTTGGCGTTTACCGATTACTTTTTTTCAGAGTTTGGCGATATTCAACATAAAGCAGGGCGCACCTTAACGCATACAGACGTACAAGATGCTGAAGCTTTATTGGTCCGTTCAGTCACCGCAGTAAATGAAAGTTTAATTCAAAATACCGCCCTAAAATATGTGGGTAGTGCCACAATCGGGACCGATCATTTAGATATTCAAGCTTTAGAAAAGCATGGCATTACATGGGCCAATGCCGCAGGTTGTAATGCACAGGCGGTTGCTGAATATGTGATTACAGCTTTACTGCATTTAGATGCTAGCCTTTTAGAACAACAAGAAAAATTTACGCTAGGCATTGTGGGTCTTGGCAATGTCGGTAAGCGCTTGGTCTATATGGCTCAGTTGCTTGGTTGGAAAGTGATTGGCTTCGACCCCTATGTACAGTTAGATTCAATTGAAAATGTAAGCTTTCAAGCCTTGTTGCAACAAGCCAATGCAGTTTCAATTCACGTGCCGCTGACCAAAAAAGGCGAACATGCGACGTATCATCTGTTTGACGAAAAAGCTTTTGCAGCGCTTCAACCTGACACAATTTTGATTAATAGTGCACGCGGCCCGGTCGTAAAAGAAGCCGCTTTAATCGAAGATATTCAACGTACCCAGCGTAAAGTGGTACTCGATGTATTTGAGCATGAGCCAGTGATATCTGAAGAGCTTTTAAATATGTTGGCGTTGGCGACACCGCATATTGCAGGTTATAGCTTGGAAGGAAAAGCTCGTGGTACGCAAATGATTTATGAAGCGTTTTGTCAAAAATTTGGATATGACATTAATAAGCGTTTCGAAACCCAGTTGCCTGCATGTGAAGACTATTTTTCAAGACATGATTTAAAAGCAGTGTTAAAGCAAAAACTATCTCAAATTTATGATATTGCTCAAGATGATGCCAACATCCGTGCCTGTGTTAAAGAGGGCAAGGTAGAGCAAAAAGCATTTGATTTATTACGTAAGAATTATCCGCTGCGCCGTGAATGGGCAGCTCACGGGGGACCACAGGCATGAGTTTAAGTTATCAACCTACTTGTTCAATTGATGCTTTAAAGGCTCGTGCCAAGCTTTATACTCAAATCCGTCAGTTTTTTGCAGAACGTGGTGTCATGGAAGTTGAAACACCCGTGGTTTCACAAGCAGGTGTGACTGACGTACATTTAGCCTCAGTTCAGGCTTTACGTCATATCAATGGCAAATTGCAGACTCAGTATTTACAGACTTCGCCTGAATTTGCCATGAAACGTTTACTGGCAAGTGGTAGCGGACCGATTTATCAAATCTGTAAGGTTTTCCGAGACGATGAGCA
Organism: Acinetobacter sp. EKM10A; assembly: GCF_011075215.1. NCBI lineage: Bacteria > Pseudomonadati > Pseudomonadota > Gammaproteobacteria > Moraxellales > Moraxellaceae > Acinetobacter > Acinetobacter sp. EKM10A. The sequence continues at coordinate 14,148 of NZ_JAALLK010000001.1, forward strand.
CGGGCGCAAACACAACAGTGAATTTACCATGCTTGAATGGTACCGTCCGGGTCTGGACTTAAAAGCGTTAATGCACGAAACAGCCGATTTATTACAAACCTGTTTGCAGCACCGTTTTGGCGAAGTTCATCCATTTATTTTAAGTTATAAGCATGCTTTTCAGGACCGTTTAGATATTAACCCGTTGCAAGCGACTTTGAAGCAACTTAAAGACACAGCAAATCGTGTTGGGTTAAATCTCGACTTGGGCGATGACCGTTTAGCTTATATGGATTTGTTGTTTTCTCATTTTGTTGAACCAAGTTTAGGGTTTGATGCACCTGTCTTTTTAACTGACTTTCCACCAGAAATGGCGTCTTTGGCAAAAGTGAAAGTAGATGAAGATGGGGAAGAGGTCGCAGCACGTTTTGAGGTTTATATCGAAGGCTTAGAGCTTGCCAATGCCTATGATGAATTGCTCGATTCAGACGTGTTGCGTTCTCGCTTTGAAGCAGATAATGCAGAGCGAGCTAAACAAGGACTTCATGTCATGCCATTAGATGAGCACTTGTTGGCTGCGTTACCTCATATGCCTGAATGTTCAGGGATCGCTTTAGGAGTTGATCGATTACTCATGGTTGCAACCGATCAACTTAAAATTGAAAAAGTCATCGCATTTCCAGCCGAAATTGCCTAAAAACAATGAAATAAAAAAGCCACAATTATGTGGCTTTTTTATTTAGAACTTATTTAAGTTAGGCTTGTTGAATACCTGCAACAACCCAATCTTGCTGTGAACCAACAGGTTTTACAAAGTGCCAGATTTCAGTAAATGGCTGTGGCAAGCTGTTTAAATCTTCACTTACTGTACCTGTGAAACGTACGCTCACAATGTATTGACCATTTTCAGTCGCACTGTCTACAACCATTGCATTTAAGTTACTAAACTCAGCAACGTCCTGATCTTGGTTCTCCATGATGTCGTTATACATAGAGTTGTAAAGTTCAGGGGTTAAGTAACGACGAATTTCTTCAATGTTACTTGCACTATTGATTGACTGAATATGGTTAAAACGCTGACGGGCAACACGTAAGAAAGAAGCAGGCTCACTACCATCTGGTAATTGGTTACCACTATTCGTCGTTGCGCTACCAAAAGGAGCTTGTGTTGCTGCACCACCACCTACCGATTGACCAAAGATATTGGTATTGTCACCTGTATTGGTTGGAGCTGCCGAGCGGCCAAATGGGTTTTGACCGCCATTGTTTGGTGCATAAGGGTTATTAGCTGCTAATTTTTTTTTTGATCCCAATTTACGGAATACAAAGAAAGCTACAGCGGCTGCAAGTAATACCCAAAGCCAGCCAGGAATACCACCTTTTTTCTCTTCTTGGGCTTGAACAGCTTGTTCATTACCAGGTTGAGTTACTTGGTGTTCAGCTGATGTTGATTTGTCATCTGCTAAAGCATTTGCTGCAACAGCACCTACGGCAGCACCAGCCACACCAGCGGCAACCATTGAACCAACACCCGGACCAGATCTCTGAGGTGCTGTAGTAGCAGGTTGTTGAACTGGAGTCACTTGACGAGGTTGTTGATAAGACTGGCTTGAAGTAGTAGAACGTGCCATACCGTGGCTTTTACCACCACCTGCACGTTTAGCTTCAGCAAGCGGAGAAATTGCTAAAGCAGCCATTAAAATACCGGTAATCAAGCCACGCTGGTGTACTTCCATAGGAAATTCCTGTTTAAAGTTAATTTGTAATAGTATTTATGCAGGTATTTACTCTAAATTTCAACCTTAAAAGTATGTTTTTTTATGTCAATTCATCACTGAGTTGCATCGCCTCAGTCAAGGCTTCATGCAGGCGGGCAACAGCAATCACTTGTACGCCTGGAATTGCTTTTTGCGGGGCATTACCTCTTGGTAAGATGACGTATTTAAAGCCATGTTTTGCTGCTTCTTTTAAACGTTCCTGACCATTAGGTACAGGGCGGATTTCACCTGAAAGCCCAACTTCACCAAAAACTGCAAGCTGCTGAGGTAAGGCTTTTGTTCGCAAACTCGAAGCACATGCAAGTAAAACAGCCAAGTCCGAACCTGTTTCGGTAATTTTTAAACCACCTACAATATTGACATACACATCTTGTCCGGTGGTTTGTACACCCCCATGACGATGCATAACAGCAAGCAACATGTTTAAACGGTTTTGTTCAAGACCAAGTGCAACACGTCTTGGTTGTCCTTGAGCATCATCGACTAAAGCCTGAACTTCAACTAAAAGCGGGCGGGTTCCTTCACGGCTAATCATGACAATTGAACCGGGAATGGCTTCGTCATAACGACTTAAGAAAATAGCAGAAGGGTTAGCCACTTCACGTAAGCCTTTATCGGTCATGCCAAATACGCCAAGCTCATTGACTGCACCAAAACGGTTTTTCACTGCACGAATCATTCGATAACGTGAGTCTGATTGGCCTTCAAAGTAAAGTACGCAGTCCACCATGTGTTCTAAAACACGAGGACCTGCCAATGCACCTTCTTTGGTCACGTGACCAACAATAAATAGCGCTGTGCCACTATTTTTTGCATAACGGGTTAATAACGCAGCAGATTCACGAATTTGTGAAACCCCACCCGGCGCAGATTGAAGCGTTTCTGTGTAAAGCGTTTGGATAGAATCCAAGATTGCGACAACAGGACGTTCTTGTTCTAAAACTTCACAAATGCGTTCGACACAAGTTTCAGCCATGACTTTTAACTGGTCTGTTGGTAGGTCAAGGCGTTGAGCGCGTAAGGCAACCTGTGACAGCGATTCCTCACCCGTAATGTAAAGTGCAGAACTTTTTGCACTTGCCATGTGAGTTGCTGTTTGTAAAAGAATAGTCGATTTACCAATACCCGGGTCACCACCAATGAGTACTACAGAACCTGTCACCAAACCACCGCCAAGCACTCGGTCAAATTCGCTAATGCCTGTTGGCAAACGGGTCTCATGAGAAACAGAGACTTTATTAAGCGTTGTAATATTGGCGACTTGACCCGCATAACCCCCAACTTTAGGACGTGCACGATGAGCAGTAGTGGGTTCTAGCTTGACTTCATTAAGACAATTCCATTCACCACACTCTGAACATTGACCTGCCCATTTTAGATGATCGGCACCACATTGCTCACAACGGTAAACGGTTTTGACTTTGCTCATATTCGACTTCAGTGAGATAACTTCATAATCATTAAAAGCAGAGTATAGCAAAAAGCCCAATAGAGAACTTAATCGATATGGAATACATTTTGCTTAAGCTTCGGTGAGCAAAATTAAAGAGTAAATGTCATGTTTTAAAAATAGAGAGATAACGTAGTAGTCAGTCAAATTTCGAGAAAGTATTAAAAGCTCGAGAGGGAATTGATAGTTAAAAAGTTGATCAATTGATATGGCTTTTTAATTTAAAAATCAAAGTGGTTCAAGTCTTAATTTTAGACTGAAAAGTGCGTTGTATTGCTAGGTTCTTGTGCGTATTATCGGATTTAATTGTATGTATCTTGAAATTATCAGCAATACAGACAAAAATTGGTTAGCTGAAAAGTTGTCAAAAAATATACATTTAAAAGATACCTGCAAATGGTGCGATATCGTCTTTTTGATTTGATTTTAGCTAACGGACTAAAAAAATTACTGGAGTGTATTCATAAAATGTCGAATCAAAATCTGAGCGACCCTCATGAACAAGGTGAGCTCCATCGTAGTCTCTCTAATCGGCATTTACAGCTGATCGCGATTGGTGGTGCCATCGGTACCGGATTATTTATGGGTTCAGGTAAAACAATTAGTCTTGCCGGACCTTCTATCTTATTTATTTATATGATTATTGGTTTGATGGTGTTTTTTGTCATGCGTGCGCTTGGCGAACTTCTTCTGTCAAATTTAACCTATAAATCATTTATTGATTTTTCTACCGATTTAATTGGCCCATGGGCTGGTTACTTTGTGGGTTGGACCTACTGGTTGTGTTGGATCACGATTGGTATCGCCGATCTGTCTGCAATTATTTATTACTTACAGTTCTTCAATAATGGCTTACCTTTCTCGCCTGTTGAAGGCGCAATGATTAGTGTTGCCGCGATTGTGTTCATTATGGGATTGAACTTATTAACAGTTCGATTGTTTGGTGAATTAGAGTTCTGGTTTGCACTTATTAAAATCCTTGCGATTATTATTTTAATTGCAGTGGGTTTGTGGATGATCTTTACAGGCTTTACGTCTACTACAGGTGAAGTCGCTTCATTTACTCATCTTTGGGCAAATGGTGGTTTCTTCCCAACAGGTGTGCATGGTTTCTTGGCCGGTTTCCAGATTGCAATTTTTGCTTTCGTGGGTGTCGAGCTTGTAGGAACAACAGCTGCGGAAACTAAAGACCCTGAGCGTAATTTGCCTAAGGCGATTAACTCAATTCCAATCCGTATCATTATTTTCTATGTATTGGCGCTACTCATTGTAATGTCAGTAACACCATGGAACAGAATTGATCCGGCGATCAGTCCATTTGTAAACCTGTTTAGTCAAGCAGGGGTAGCGGCAGCCGCGATTTTGATGAACTTGGTGGTATTGTCATCAGTCATGTCATCCATGAACAGTGGTGTATTCTCAACAAGTCGTATGTTGTTTGGTTTATCTCGTGAAGATCAGGGGCCAAAAGCTTTTGGTAAGCTGAACAGACGTGCAGTACCGGCAAATGCATTGTATTTCTCTGCTGCATGTTTATTGTTAGGTGCAGCATTACAGTATTTTGTACCAAATACAGTTGAAGCATTTACGCTTGCAACAACACTTTCAACGATTCTCTTCATCTGCGTGTGGTTGCTTATTATCTGGAGTTACATCCGTTATTACACCACGCGTCCTGAACTGCATGCCAAATCAACATTTAAATTGCCGGGTGGCTTATTTACATGTTGGATCACGATTATTTTCTTTATTGGTATGATTTACGTATTGTCTTTAGAGCCAGACACTTTTAAAGCGCTTAAAGTCAGCCCAATTTGGTTTGTTATTTTGATCATTGGTTATTTCTTCTTCTATAAACCACGTCATAAAAAATAATTAAATTTATTTGGTTATGATCAAACGCTGGCTGAAAAGCTGGCGTTTTTTATGCATATTGTTTTTCTATTCAAGTTTACTCTTTAGCCGCTTGCCTGATCACGGTATACTGCATCGAATTGTTTAAATCAGGTGCTCAGATGCGTCGTGTCATTTGCCTCATCAGTTTATTGAGCAGCAGTATTTTGCTTAGCGCTTGCGGTCAGTCAGGAGCATTGCAGCTACCTTCTGATCCAAATTATGACAAACGTGCAAAATACTTGCTCTATCGTAATAAAGAACAGAAACAAGTTGTGCAACAAGATGAACAGGCTGAACAGTCAGTCGAATCATCAGCCGCTCAACCACAAACTACATCACCTTAAGCTTTGAAATAAGGACACCTTCATGAGTTTCACCCGCATTAATGGAGTATTGCATGCAGAGCAATGTTCTCTAGAGCAGCTTGCGCAGCAATTTGGCACACCGTTATATGTTTATTCAAAAGCAGCTTTTGAAAAACATTATTTAGATATGGATCGTGCCTTTGACTTTATTGATCATCAAATCTGTTTTGCGGTGAAGTCGAACTCCAATATAGCTGTTCTTAATGTCTTGGCAAAACTTGGTGCGGGTTTTGACATTGTGTCTGGTGGTGAGCTAGCACGTGTTTTAAAAGCAGGTGGCGATGCTTCTAAAATTGTTTTTTCAGGTTTAGGTAAAACTGAAGCTGATATTGAAACGTCATTAAATGTAGGGATTGCCTGTTTTAATGTCGAGTCTTATGCAGAGTTGGACCGTATTCAAAAAGTAGCAGCTCGCCTAGGCAAAAAAGCGCCTATTTCTTTACGTGTAAATCCTGATGTCGATGCAAAAACGCATCCTTATATTTCAACAGGATTAAAAGAAAATAAATTTGGTATTCCAAGTGATGCAGTTTATGAAACTTATCAATATGCTGCATCTTTACCTAACCTTGAAATCGTAGGTATTGATTGCCACATTGGTTCACAGCTCACTGAAACTAAACCATTTGTTGATGCTTTAGACCGTGTCATTGTGATGATTGATGAGTTGAAAAAACTAGGCATTAATCTGAAACATATCGATATCGGTGGTGGTTTAGGGGTTTGTTATAAAGATGAAACACCACCAAGTGTTGAAGAATATGCAAACTCTATGAAGCCGGCTTTAGAAAAATTAGGCTTGAAAGTTTATATGGAGCCGGGTCGTAGCATCAGTGCAAATGCAGGTGTACTTTTAACCAAAGTTGATTTGCTTAAACCAACGACGCATCGTAACTTCGCGATTATTGATGCAGCAATGAATGATTTAATTCGTCCTGCTTTATATGAAGCTTGGATGGATATTCAACCTGTTGTACCACGTACAGATACCGAAGAAAAAACTTGGGATTTGGTTGGTGCAATTTGTGAGACAGGTGATTTCATTGGTAAAGACCGCTCACTCGCATTACAAGAAAATGACTTGTTGACTGTACTTGGTGCCGGGGCTTATGGTTTTGTCATGAGCTCAAATTACAACACGCGTGGCCGTGCAGCAGAAGTCATGGTATCAGGTGAAAAAAGCTATTTAATTCGTGAACGTGAAACGGTTGAGTCGCTTTGGGAAAAAGAACGTTTATTGCCTGAGGAGTAAATGAGATGTTATTAGAATTTACCAAAATGCATGGTTTAGGCAATGATTTCATGGTGGTTGATTTAATTAGCCAAAGAGCTTATTTAGATACAGCAACAATTCAACGTTTGGCAGACCGACACTTTGGTGTGGGGTTTGATCAGCTTTTAATTGTTGAACCACCAGATGTACCCGAAGCTGATTTTAAATACCGTATTTTCAATGCAGATGGTTCTGAGGTTGAGCAATGTGGTAATGGTGTGCGTTGTTTTGCCCGTTTTGTTCACGAACGTCATTTAACCAATAAAACCAACATTACCGTACAAACCAAAGCGGGTATTGTAAAGCCAGAGCTTGGGCAAAATGGTTGGGTGCGCGTAAATATGGGTTACCCAAAGTTTCTGCCAAATGAAATTCCATTTGTGGCTGATGAACCTGAAGCTTTATATACCCTTGAGTTGGCAAATGACCAAAACATTAGTATTGATGTTGTGAACATGGGTAACCCACACGCGGTCACTATTGTTCCAGATGTGCTTACTGCTGATGTAGCAGGTATTGGCCCGCAAGTTGAATCACATAAACGTTTCCCTGAACGCGTTAATGCTGGTTTCATGCAAGTGATTGATGACAAGCATGTTCGCTTACGTGTATTTGAACGTGGTGTGGGTGAAACACTTGCGTGTGGTACAGGAGCTTGTGCTGCTGCGGTAAGTGGCATGCGCCGTGGTCTACTTGCGAACTCTGTAGAAGTTGAACTTGCTGGCGGTAAGCTACAAATTGAATGGCAAGAAGGTGATGTGGTCTGGATGACTGGTCCAACAACTCATGTATATGATGGACGTTTGGATTTACGTTATTTCCAAGGTTAATCGCGTTACCTAAGCAAACGCCTCTTTTTATCAGTTAAAGTGATAAAAGAGGCTTTCTTTTATATGTACAATATTTTTTGATTTTATTACCTTTTACTCAACGCCAATTTCAAAGCGAATAGAACAAAAATACTGCCCGTAATTCGGTCCATATATTTTACAAACTTGGGTTGCTTTAGATAGCGCGAAAGTGGCTGCATAGCCAGAATTAATAGACTTGACCATAACACGCCAATCACCACATGAATCATTACTAGTCCCATTACCCAAGTAACAGCCGATGCTTGCGCTGGAATGAACTGGGGAAGAAATGAAATATAAAAAATACCAACTTTTGGATTGAGTAAGTTGCCAAAGAAACCTTTAATAAACCAATTCTCTGAAGTAGAGCGATTTGAATTACTTTCTTGTATATCTGCGAGCTGACTACGAGGTTTTAAAATCATATTTAAACCCAGCCATGCTAAATAAGCGGCGCCCATCCATTTCAATATATTGAATGCTAAGTCAGATGCCATCAGTAGGGCACCTAGACCGCATGCCACGACAATTCCCCAAGCAATACAGCCAAGACTAATTCCAAGAGCTGCTTGAAACGCTTTAGATTTTCCTTCAAGTGTTGCAGTACGAATAATTAAAGTTGTATCTAAACCAGGGGTAAGGGTAAGTAAAGTAATGGCAATTAAATAAGGAATGAGTATGGCGGTCATGGTGTAAGTCCAACGGATACTTGGTATAAATTGTAATATATAAGTTGGATTCATTATGCTGTGCGATATCAAATTTTCCTGATTAAATAGTTTTTGGTACACTCAAAAAAATGGGCAAATAAATGGAGAGCAATTTGGATTTTGCATTACAACTGCTCTCAATGTGGTTAAAAGAAAGAAAAATTCAAAACCAGTCTGAGCACACAATTACCGCTTATGAGCGAGATGTTAGAAGCTTCCTTGAGTTTTGTGAGCTTAAAAAAGTTGATTTAAGAAATGTTGAAGCTTCAGATTTACGTGAATATTTGGCTCAACGTGTCGAACAGGACCAGTTAAGTTCAAGTAGCATGCAACGTCATCTTACTTCTATTCGTCAGTTTATGAAGTGGGCTGAACAGGGCAAATACCTAGAAATTAATCCTACTGACGATTTTAAATTGAAACGTCAGCCTAGACCTTTACCGGGCATGATTGACATAGAAACGGTTAATCAAATTTTAGATCAACCCATGCCTGAAAAACCAGTTGATCAGCAGCTTTGGTTAAGAGATAAAGCCATGTTGGAACTACTGTACTCAAGTGGTTTACGGCTCGCTGAACTGCAAGGCTTAACGATTAAAGATATTGATTTTAATCGTCAACTCGTTCGTATTACAGGTAAAGGAAATAAAACCCGTATTGTACCGTTTGGGAAAAAGGCAAAAGAAAGCTTATTGAATTGGCTAAAAATTTATAATATCTGGAAAGGCCATTTTGACCAAAATGCTTCCGTTTTCATTTCACAGCGAGGCGGTGCATTAACCCCTAGGCAAATTGAAAAGCGTGTAAAACTTCAGGCACAAAGAGCGGGTGTAAATGTCGACTTACACCCACATTTACTTCGACATTGTTTTGCTAGTCATATGTTATCAAGTAGTGGTGATTTACGCTCAGTTCAAGAAATGTTAGGTCATAGCAATTTATCGACTACTCAAATTTATACACATATTGATTTTGATCATTTGGCCCAAGTGTACGATCAGGCCCATCCACGAGCCACTAAGCATTAAGCCGCTTTAACTGGATTAAAAAGCAGAATGTAGAGATCATTTGTATTTTTTTACAAATTTGTTTAAAGGAAATCGATGAAATTACCCAATTGACCATTTTGATCTTTGCCTATTTTGTCGGCATATATAGTCTAAAAACTATAAATTTTGACTCATTTTTGAGAGTCTTATCCCTCTGACTAATAAGGTAAATAAGATAAAAAGATAATAAAAATCAATGTATAAAATAGACTTTAAAAAGAATAAAATAGGAGTTAGATATGTATAAAATTTTTTTTATGAACTGATGATTTCATTTTTTTTGCCCCGTTCCAGAAAATTGTGACTTGACCGAAATGCCAAACACATTGCAAGATAGGGTACCTAAAAAATTTTAATCGAAGAGTTAATATACTTTTCTCAACATTTACTTTTGCTAGAACAGCCGAGGATTACATGAAGGCTCTTGTTGCTGTAAAACGTGTGGTTGATGCCAACGTTAAAGTTCGTGTTAAGCCGGACAATAGTGGGGTTGACCTTACCAACGTTAAAATGTCAATTAACCCATTTTGTGAAATCGCAGTGGAAGAAGCGGTTCGCTTAAAAGAAAAAGGAACAGTATCAGAAATCGTTGTTGTTTCTATTGGTCCTAAAGAAGCTCAAGAACAAATCCGTTCTGCAATGGCTTTGGGTGCAGACCGCGGTATTTTAGTTGAAACTACTGACGAAATTGGCGCTCTAGAAGTTGCTAAAATCTTAAAAGGTGTTGTTGACGCTGAAAAACCAGAACTTATCCTTCTTGGCAAACAAGCAATTGATGATGACTCTAACCAAGTAGGTCAAATGCTTGGTGCATTATTAGGCGCTGGTCAAGGTACGTTTGCTTCTGAAGTGAAAGTGGATGGCGGTAAAGTACAAGTGACTCGTGAAATCGACGGTGGTTTACAAACTGTTGAACTTGCACTTCCTGCAATCATTACAACTGACTTGCGTTTAAACGAGCCACGTTATGCTGCATTGCCTAACATCATGAAAGCTCGTAAAAAACCGCTTGATACTAAATCTCCTGCTGATTACGGTGTCACAGCTGGTACTAAGCTTAAAACGATTAAAGTTGAAGCGCCTGCAGAACGTAAAGCTGGTGTACAAGTGAAATCTGTGGATGAGCTTGTTGAAAAATTGAAAAATGAAGCGAAAGTGATCTAATACGGAAGGATAAAATCATGAGTATTTTAGTTATCGCTGATCACAACAACCAGACACTTAACGGTGCTACTTTAAACGTTGTTGCTGCAGCTCAAAAAATCGGTGGTGATATTACTGTATTAGTTGCTGGTTCAGGCGCTCAAGCAGTTGCTGACGCTGCTGCTAAAGTTGCTGGTGTGAGCAAAGTATTACTTGCTGACAACGCTGCTTATGCAAACCAATTAGCTGAAAACGTAGCTGGCTTAGTTGCTGACTTGGCTAAAGGTTACAAATACGTTTTAGCTGCTTCTACTACAACTGGTAAGAACATTCTTCCACGTGTTGCTGCGCTTCTTGATGTAAGCATGATCACAGACATTATTTCTGTTGAATCGGCTAACACATTCAAGCGCCCAATCTACGCTGGTAACGCGATTGCAACTGTTCAATCTGACGAAGCAATCATTGTTGGTACTGTTCGTGGTACTGCATTTGATCCAGTTGCTGCGGAAGGTGGTTCAGCTGCTGTTGAAACAGTTGGCGAAGTAAAAGATGCTGGTGTTTCTAAGTTTGTATCTGAAGAAATCGTTAAACTTGATCGTCCAGAATTAACAGCTGCTCGTATTGTTGTATCTGGTGGTCGTGGTGTAGGTTCTGGTGAGAACTACCACAAAGTACTTGACCCATTAGCTGACAAGCTTGGTGCAGCACAAGGTGCTTCACGTGCAGCAGTTGATGCAGGCTTTGTACCTAACGACTTCCAAGTTGGTCAAACTGGTAAAATCGTTGCACCTGAGCTTTACATTGCTGTAGGTATTTCTGGTGCGATCCAGCACTTGGCTGGTATGAAAGATTCTAAAGTTATTGTTGCTATCAACAAAGACGAAGAAGCGCCAATCAACAGCGTTGCTGACTACTGGTTAGTTGGTGATTTGAACGCTGTAGTACCAGAGTTGGTATCTAAGCTTTAATCTTTATTGATTAAAGTTAAAAACCCCTAGTTTTAAACTAGGGGTTTTTTGTTTTACAGTCTGAAGTTAGAAGTAAAAATTAGAAAATTTATGCTTTGGATGTTTGATTTTTATAAAATAAAATTCACATAGTTTTGATTAGGCATGAAGATAATGATTGCAGCTAAAAGAGTAGAATAATATGCAATTAAATTATACAAATATCACCAGATTGCCAGTGTAGATTCCGCACATTACAAAGCGCTTTTATGCTATAGTATACAGCTATATTTTTTTCGATTTTAGTTCACTTTCCGGAACTAAATTTTTTGCAAGATCAAGACATATAAACGGATAGAAATATCTATCTGTAAGAAGGAGTATGCATGAGCGTATCGGAAATCCGACCGATTGCCATTGAGGACGAACTCAAGCATTCATATTTAGATTACGCGATGAGTGTAATTGTATCTCGTGCATTGCCGGATGTGAGAGACGGTCTTAAACCTGTTCACCGTCGTGTGCTTTATGCCATGCACGAATTGGGCAATGACTATAACAAAGCCTACAAGAAATCTGCTCGTGTCGTTGGGGACGTAATCGGTAAATATCACCCGCATGGTGACTCAGCTGTTTATGAAACCATTGTTCGTATGGCTCAAGACTTTAGCTTACGTTATTTATTGGTTGATGGTCAGGGTAACTTCGGTTCGATCGATGGTGATAGCGCTGCGGCAATGCGTTATACCGAAGTCCGTATGACTAAGCTGGCACATGAGCTTCTTGCAGATTTAGAAAAAGACACAGTTGACTGGGAAGATAACTACGACGGTTCGGAACGTATCCCTGAAGTACTTCCGACACGTGTTCCAAACTTGTTAATTAACGGTGCTGCTGGTATTGCTGTAGGTATGGCAACTAACATGGCACCACACAACATGACAGAAGTTGTGAATGCTTGTTTGGCTTATGCTGACAATCCGAATATCTCGATTGAAGGATTGATGGAATACATTACTGGTCCTGACTTCCCTACAGGCGGTATTATTTACGGTAAATCAGGTATTGTTGATGCCTACCGTACCGGTAAAGGTCGTTTACACATTCGTGGTAAATACCATTTCGAAGAAGATGAAAAGACAGGTCGTACAACCATCGTCTTTACTGAAATTCCATATCAAGTAAACAAAGCAAGAGTTATTGAACGTATTGCCGAGTTAGTAAAAGAGAAAAAGCTTGAAGGTATTTCAGAACTTCGTGATGAGTCTGATAAAGAAGGTATGCGTATTGCAATTGACTTGAAACGCGGTGAAAACGCAGAAGTCGTTGTAAATAACTTATTCTTAAATACCCAGCTTGAAAACTCATTCAGCATCAACATGGTTTGTCTAGACAATGGACAACCAAAATTGATGAATCTAAAAGATATTATTGCGGCATTTATTCGTCACCGCCAAGAAGTTGTGACACGCCGTACCATGTTCGAATTACGTAAAGCACGTGAACGTGGGCATATCTTGGAAGGCTTGACAGTTGCTTTAGCCAATATTGATGAAATTATTGAAACCATCAAAACTTCTGCAAACCCTGCTGAAGCGCGTGAGCGTTTACTTGCGGGTGAGTGGGCGGGTGGTGGCGTTGTTGCACTACTTGAAAAAGCTGGTGCAATTTCCGTTCGCCCAGATGAAATTGAAGGTGAAGATCCAAATCGTCCATTTGGTTTAAGTGATTCAATTTACCGTCTGTCACCAACACAAGTAGGCGCAATTTTAGAATTACGTTTACACCGTTTAACTGGTCTTGAACAAGACAAGTTACATGCGGAATATACTGAAATTTTAGGTCAAATTGCTGAACTTACTGCAATTTTAAATGACTTTAACTTGTTAATGGGTGTTATTCGCGAAGAGTTGGCACAAGTTTTACAACAATATGGCGATGCACGTCGTACCGAAATTGTTGAATCTCGTGTGGATTTCTGCCGTGAAGATTTAATTCCTGAAGAGCAAGTGGTATTAACGGTTTCGCAAACGGGTTATGCAAAAACTCAACCTCTTTCAGACTATCAGGCACAGCGCCGTGGTGGACGTGGTAAGTCTGCAACCTCTATGAAAGATGATGACTTTATTCAACATCTGATTGTGGCATCGAACCACGCGACCGTACTTTGCTTTACCAACGTGGGTAAAGTGTACCGTTTGAAAGTATTTGAGGTTCCTCAAGCATCACGTGGGGCAAAAGGCCGTCCAATCGTGAACTTGTTACCTCTAGATGCAACAGAAACCGTAACTGCAATCTTGCCATTAACCGAGTTCCCGGAAAACCACTATGTGTTTATGGCGACAGCTTCTGGTACGGTTAAGCGTGTTGAGTTAGAACAATTTGCAAACATTCGTTCAAATGGTCTACGTGCTATTGAACTTAATGAAGAAGATACCTTAATTGGTGTTGCGATTACTGATGGTAATCAGCAAATTATGTTGTTCTCTAACGAAGGTAAGGCAATTCGTTTTGCTGAAACTGACGTACGTGCAATGGGTCGTACAGCGAAAGGTGTACGTGGTATGCGTGTAAGCTTTGCAAGCAGCACCTTAAGTGAAGAAGATGCAGATGTTGAAAATGATGATTCAGATGATAATGATGATTCAGCAGATTCAAGTCTAGTAAGTCGCATCGTATCGCTTGTTGTTGTGCCTGAGACAGGTGAAGTACTGTGTGCGAGTGCCAACGGTTATGGTAAACGTACTCCAGTAAATGACTTCCCGACCAAGAAACGTGGTGGTAAGGGTGTTATTGCGATCAAGACAAGTGAACGTAACGGTGAGCTAGTTGGTGCAGTTTCTATTGATGAAACCAAAGAGTTATTATTAATTTCTGATGGTGGTACGCTTGTTCGTACGCGTGCTGCAGAAGTTGCAATGACAGGCCGTAATGCTCAAGGTGTTCGTCTGATCCGTTTAAGCGAAGAAGAAACGCTCGTTGGCGTAGTTTCAATTGAAGCTGTAGAAGACGAAGAAGAACTTCTTGAAGGTGAAGTAGATACGACTGAAACTGATAGCGAAGAAGCTGTATCTAATAATGAAGATACTTCTGAAGAGTAAAACGTTTTAAAATAAAAAAAGGAAGCTTCGGCTTCCTTTTTTATTTCTGGTTTATTTCGAGGGATGGAAAATAAACACATCATAGTTTCTGTAATGCAAAGTTTTTACTGACGGGTCTTTAGTTGCAAAATTATGAGGTTGACTTACCACGATCAGATCTTGTTTTTGCATTAGAGCATCTTGAAGCTGCTGTTCGCTCCACAAGTACTTTTTGAGTTGCGGTTCAAATAATAAACCATCTTTAATTTCTAAAGAGGCGCTATCTGAATGCACAGTATCCCATTGATTTACCATATAAACAGGTTGCTTAAGTTGTAAAAGGAATGGAACATCATAGAAATAATAATTGTAGAAAACGATTTTTGTAGATGGGGCAATGTACTCAGCAAAATCTGTTTGGCCTACATTGTTTTTGGTATCTAAAATACGAACAGCAAATGGGACTGCACTACATAGAACAATTAAACTTATAAAAATATAAGTCAAATAGTTCAATTTCTGTTTTTTATATAGCCCAACTAACACAAGTGGAAGCACAATTAATAAGGCACCAATGAGATAAATAAATATGGCTTGGTTTTGGAAAAAAGGCTGATGTGCACGAATAAAATGTGGTGTTGCACTAACGCCAATTCCAACAAGTACAGTAAATACAGGAATACCCCAAGTCTGCAATCTGGTTTTATTACTGCTTTCAAGAACCTTATTCATCACAAGCGCGAAGAAAATGGCAGGAGGCGGAACAGCAGGTAAAATATAGCCTGCTAGCTTAGAAGGCGGAATAGAGAAGAAAACCGTAACAGAAACAAACCACCATACAAATAGGGCAAGTAAAGAGCATGATTTGTAATCTTTAAAAATGGTTTTTATAGACGTAAATCTACTCGCAAAAAGCCATGGTAAAAAACTGACAAATAAAATCATCAGATAGAAGCACCATGGCTGTTTGTTATTAAACTCTTTTGAACTAAAACGATTAAATTGTTGATCAATAAAAAAATAGTGTAAAAATTGAGGATATTTACTTTGTACTAAGTAGAGCCACGGACTAACGATGAGTAAAAATAACAAGATAGCCAATGGATTAAGAAGAGAAGGTATTTTCTTCCATTGCTTGGTGTAAATTAACCACGGTAAAAGAATCATCCCGGGAATTAAAATCCCAATTAAACCTTTGCTTAAGAAGGCTGCTGCACCAGCGATATAACCTAAAAATAAAATAGATTTCCGTGCAGAAATGGTGAAGTCAACAAAACATAAAACACTAATGGTGATCCAAGAGGCGAGCAGTAAATCATGGTTAATGTATTGGCTACTACCAAAAAAAAGCAGGTTAGTGGCTAAAATAATAACGGTAAGTTGTGCAACGTTTTCTGAAATATGTTTTTTTACAAATAAAAATAGTCCCACTAACATGAGGGTACCAGCCAAAACAGGTACTAAACGTAACACCCATACATGCACACCAAAAAGCTCCATAAACATAGAACTTAACCAATGTAGTAAAGGAGGCTTATGCATGAAAGGTAAGCCATCGATTCGTGGAGTTAACCAGTCTCCAGATTCGAACATAGTACGGCTAATATCTCCATAGCGACCTTCGTCTGGTACAGATAAGGGCCTAATCCAAGACAAAACAAATAGCCAAATTGGTAAGAATATTAATAAAAATTTGGAACTACGAAGCCATTGCTGCATACATAATCCTTAATGTTGGAATGCAAAAAAACGGTTAAGTAAAAAAGTCACCATAGATGTCAGAACAATTGCAGTACACACTAAGGTTGAAACAGGTACGTTAAAATAGAGGTTTGAAAGTAAAAGAAAACTTTCATTAAATAAAAAACCTAAGCCGGCAACCAACGTGAATTTCGGGAGAGTCTGCCGATGCGTAAGATGTTGTGCTTTAAACGTAAAAACGCGGTGCCCAAAATAGCTCACCCAATAGGCCAGTAGAAAAGCGCATAAATTGGCATATTGCAGTGCAACATGTTTCTTAAATAGAAGCATGGCTACACTATAATGAGTAAGTGCTGCTGCGGTCCCGGTAGTAGTAAACCGCGCAAGCTGAAGAATATGAGCAAACATTAGAAACTAGAGAACGTATTTTCTTGGTGGGCGATTGAATGTTCCTGCTTAGTACGAGAATGTTCGGTAGAAATAATATATTTTGGGCGGTTTTTAACTTCAGCATAAATGCGGCCAATGTATTCACCTAAAATTCCAATGAATAACAATTGAATGCCACCTAATAGTGTCATACCTGCCGCAAGTGTTGCCCAGCCCGGAATGGAAATTCCCTCAATCAAAGTTTTAATGATAATCCACACTCCGTAGCTCATCGCACCTAAGGCCAGAATTGCACCTAAGTAAATACATACGCGTAAAGGTAAATCAGAAAAACCCGTTAAACCTGACATGGCTAAGTTAAAAAGAGATTTTAAGTTGAAGCTAGAACGGCCATGTTGACGTTCTTGCTCAGAAAAATTAATGCCTATACTTTTAAAGCCAACCCAAGCATATAGACCTTTCATATAACGATTTTTTTCTGGTAATTGTTTGATGGCTTCAACAACTTTTGCATCGAGTAGCCGGAAGTCTCCAGCACTTTCTGGAATATCAATAGGTGAACTTAAGTTTAAAATGCGGTAATAAGCTTGGGTTAGAACACGTTTAAGCCATGATTCGGTTGTACGATTACGAATACCATAGACCATGTCATAACCATTTTTCCAAAGATTAATCATGGTTGGAATTGCTTCAAATGGATGTTGAAAATCAGCATCAATCAGTAGAGCGACTTCACCAGTCACATGGTCTAAACCGGCACTTAAAGCTGCTTCTTTGCCAAAGTTCCGTGAAAGCTCCAGCACAACTAAAGGATAATCCTCAATCATTGTTTGTAAAATTGGAATGGTATCGTCTTTACTTCCATCATCTACCACAATAATTTCATAGCTAAGATTTTGCTGTTTTAGACTATTTGCTAAAGCAGGAATAAAGGTTTTTAAATTCTCTGCTTCGTTGTAGGCTGGAACAACGCAGGATAAAAAGGGTTTTATATTCATTGCATTGCCCCTAGTCTGGTGAGCTGGATACCGTATTGTTGACAATCAAGTTGGAACTGAGCCGAACAGAAGTATTGATATTCTTGAATTCGGGCGTGTTGAATTGGATCTTGATCATTTGATTGTGCAAGTGCTGGATGGCACATAATCAGTAAATGGTCTTTTGCATTCGCAAGCCAATATTGATTGAGTTCGCCATAATTGGTCAGTTTGAAATCATAGATGCCAGCAAATTGGCCATTTTGATTAAAGTGATATGTCTGGCAAGCTTTTGCCAAAGAGTTAGAACCTAATGCTGAGAGCATACGAGTTTTAAAACGGTAAGGAGGGGGATTGATCGGCTGTTGTAAATTTCGAATCCAACCCGTAAATTTTTTCTCTTTTAGTAATTGCAGCAAAATATCACGTATAAATGGAAATTGATGAATATGTTGATGACCATCTATAAAGTCAGGTTGTTTTCCTAATACTGAAACAAATAAGTCCCATTGCTCCTCAATACATTGAGTGATTAATTCGCGATTAAGACTTGCAGACCATGCTCGGACTATAAGCATAGGTAAGGGAAAAACCAGATTACCCGAAGCGAAAGCATGGGTAAGATTTAAATGTAAACCGATATCAACTCGATCACTAAACGGTTTTAATTTGGCAGCAGCAGTTTCCCATAAATCAGATTGGGTCATACATGAGGTGGCTTGAAGCGCACCTTGTTCAATAAGTTGAATAATTGCGTCAGATATTTCTGCATTCATTGCAAAGTCATCTGCGCAATAGCACACCTTTGCCATATCTAAATTCCACCATAGGGCAGGGTTACAGAATTATTCTGCTTAGCTGCTGAAAAACTATACGTTTTTAATATGGAGAAATTTCCTTAATTCCAACTTAAAGTTTTCTTAAGGTTTTATGACAATTGATGTAAATTAATTATTTGAATTTATTTAATTTTTTATAAAATTTAAGTCAATTTTTTTAAGAAATAAGCTTTAACTATAAGATTTTATAGTAAATAAAAATATAATCTGTACACTTTGATTAGCCTATAAATAAGTTTATTTAGATACTTTTAAACGTGAATAGGCAGTAATTAAAAATATAACCCCAATAGTCGCAAGAAAAATTAATTTCGGGGCCACGACATTTAAAGGAACGCCCATTTGATTAAGTTGTACAAACATCTGTACGGCGTGTGTAGAGGGTAAACACCAAGCAAACCATTGCAACCATTCAGGCATGGCTTGATGAGGCCAGGCGGCGCCAGTTAATAAGAAAAGAGGAACTGAGCTAAATACAATAATATGACCAGCACGTTCCGGCATGTCTAAAAGTGAGCCAATCAGCATACCTAGTCCAATTACACAGCTAATAAAAATAGGAACAGCGACTAGCAAACCGATAAAGTTTCCACCGTGTGGATAGTCATTGAACCACAAGGTAAAACCAAAAAGATAAAAACTTCCTAAACAACCAATTGTAAAGATACTGGCAAAAATTCCTGCAAAACGAATAGGGGTAATTTTTTCATGTTGTTCGCGGTAACTTGCAACCAGCATGGCCAGACCTAACACAATTGTTTGGTGAATAATAAGTGATGCAACTGCAGGAAAAATATAACTACCGTAGCCTGAAAGCGTATTAAATAAAGGCATTTGGTGAATAGAAAGAGCAGGCTGGAAGTGTGTACGTTGTCCAAACCTTTCAATATATTCCTTTAAGGTTGCTTCAATAGAAGTGGCAAGACCTAACCCAATTTCTTTAGTTTTTAAAAAGTTGGTTGTGCTTAAGTATAAGCCGATTCCACCAGTTTCTCCGCGGCGTAAGCTCTGCGTTAAATTGCTTGGTAAAAGTAAAATACCATCGGCTTTTTGTTCGCGGACCATTTGTTCAGCTTCAAGAAAATTAGCAGTGACATCAACAATTTTAACATGAGGGCTATTGGCTGTTTGGCCAATGACTTGAGAAGTTAAAAGACTTTGTTCTTCATCAACAATGACGATTGGAATTGATTCTGCGCGCTCAGCTTTATAGGCTGTCGGATAAAAAAAGCTATAAAGAATGACGGATAAAATAAGTGTTGTGAAAACTGAACTGTTACTAACAATATCTTTAAATGTTTGAACGTAAGCCTTTAAAAATTCCTTCATGATGTTGCTCCTTGAACCAGTTTTTTAAGCAGCAAACAACTTAAAAAGAAATAAATAAGGCAGTAGCCAATAAGTATTAAGAAGGGAGACATTGAAATGAAAAGTGGACTTCCAATCACCCATTGTTCGGTCTGGAGCTTTGCATAAGGGGTGTACGGAATAATCAATGACCAAAATTTAGTGAAAATCGGTGCATTATTTAATGGTAGAGTAACGCCTGCAAAACTTAAAGAAGATCCGCCATATACTGCAATAAAACCAAAAGTTTTACTTAAATTTTTGGTCGCGAGAATGACGGTACTACTAATTAAAGCATAAGAAAAATAAAGCAAGAACTGAGCAGCTAATAAGAAACTTAGTGAACCTGCTACAAACCAGCCTCGAATTTCAACCAGCCAAAACATCCATAACCAAGTCCAGAAACAGAAAATAAAGCTATACAGCAAATTTTTAGCCAATAAGCCTTGAATAAAACTTTCTCGGTTCACCCACTGTGTTAGTGTACCGCGTTTAATTTCTTGTCCAATGGCAAATGCCACACAGCAACATAGTAATAAATGTAATACGGCTGGAACCATGAAGGGTTCTAAATAGAACTCATAGCTCATGCTCGGGTTATAAAGCGTTGAAATTTTGACGTGTGCTGTAGGTACATCTAAATAGGGAATATTATTTGCAAGATAATTCTGGCCAGCATAGTCTGCTAAAGCATTGAGAGTGCTGACTAACATCGCCGAGGAAATCGTGTTTCCGACACTAAAAAAAGATTGGTTAAAAGCAATACTGATTTGAGCATCTTGAGCTTTCACAAAACGTTTTTCGGCACCATCCGGAATAAAAACATAACCCCATATTTTGGTTTCATTGAGTAATCTCTCGGCTTCACTTGAGCTTGTAGTAATTGTTTTTACATCGACTGTATGATTTAGTGAAAGATACTTTCCAATATTACGGCTCAGTTCACTCTGGTCTTGATCAATAATGGCAATGGGTAAATGTTCAGCTTTACCTGCATAAAACATGCTGCTAAACAAAAAAATGATAAAAGCAGGGATGAGTGTCACCATACACAAATCCCATTTATTGCTTCTTAAATAGTTTAGTTCACGTAATATGCTGGCAAACATGTTTTATTTTTCTTCTTTAATTTTAAATAGAACACTCATGCCAACTTTTAAGTCTTTGACAGGACGCTCAGGCACCAAATGTAATTTAAAACTACGAATGTCATAACCACCGGTCTGACGTGTGGTTTTAATGGTGGCAAATTCGCCTTCGGCATCAATATTTTTCACTTTAAACATCACACTTTGATTCAGCGCAGGAATGAAACCTTCTAGCGTTTTGTTTTTATAAACAGAAGCGTATTGGTTTTCACCGACATTTAAACTGACCCACAAATCATCATCTTCTAAAATGCTGACAACAGGTACACCCATAGCGACGAGTTCAGAAGGTTTACCATAAGTTTTTGAAACTGTACCTGAAATAGGAGCGAGTAATCGAGTTTCTGCCTCAAGTGCTTGAGCTTCACTTACTGCGGCTTTTGCAATTTCAACTTGTGCGTCCGCTGTAGATTTCTGCTGACTGGTACTTCCGCGCTTTGCTCGAGCATATTGTTGATAAGCTGCTTCACTTAACTCTTGAGCAGAAGTCTGTGCTGCTAACATCTCATCTCGTCTTTGACGAGAAATAACACCTTGTCTATATAAATTTTCTCCACGTTGATAAGTGGTTTTAGCAAGGTTTGCCTGTGCTTTCATACTCTGCCAATTGGCATAAAGAGTATCAATATTTTCCTGTTGAGAGCCTCGGTCTACCGTAGATTGAAATGCCAAAGCTGATTGTAGAGTGGCTAAAGCTTGTTGTTTTTTAGCTTCTATTTCAGGGCTGACTAAACGAACAAGGGGCTGACCTTTGGAAATTTTCTGGCCCTCTTGCACATAAATTTCTTCAATACGGCTCGGAATCTTAGTGCTGACATGAACTGTTTCAGCCTCAACCCGGCCTTGTAATTCAATAGGCTTAGGTTGATAGCTTTTCCACAAACCGAAAATGATTAAACCTAATAGAGCAATAACCACGATCGCAATAATTAGTTTAATTTTCGAATTTTTAGGAGGTTGAGAATCACTTTTACTCGTTTTTACTTCTTGAGTATTGTCGGTTTGAGTATTTTGCTGATTTTGGTGATTTTCTGCCGTATCCGCAACAGGAGAATTTTGTTCTGAATGAGCTGAGTCTTGATTCATGTTATGCTCCCATTAGCGAATATAGTCAGTGTGTGGTTGAGTCACATAAGCTTTAAACTGGTCCATAGAACCATGGCTTTGCAACAGAGTTGCGAGCGACATGACATATTTATAAGCATTTAAAGCCATTTCTGTTTTTAAAGCACTTAATGCATTTTGTGCATCGATCACTTGAGTCGCTGTACCCATGCCTTCTCGGAAAGAAAGTTCCTGAATACGTAGGTTTTCTTGAGCTGCGCTGATATTCCTTTGTAATAGCGTATGACTTTGCTGTGCTGAATTGAGCTCGTTATAAGACTTATTCAATAATGCTTCAATCTCTTGTTTAGTTCGTTCAGTCATGAGTTCTGAAGCATAACGTTTTAACTCGGCAGCATGAATATTCTTATTTTTATCTACGCCAGAAAACAGATTGTATTTTGCCATGACACCTACAATCCAGTTTTCATTTTCATCGAGTGAATACTCACCAAAAGCGAAAAGACTCGGTTTTTTTGCTGCTTGTTGAGCCTGAATATTTGCATTTGCCAATTGAGTGTCTAACTGCATTTTTTGCACAAGGCTAGATTTTTGAGAGTAACTGCTTAAAAGAGATTCTAACGATTGGCTACGAACAGTATTTACAAAAAGAGGAGTACTTAAATCAGCATTATTTTGCTGGTGCAAAAGATTGTTTAAATTAAATTGGCTAGCATTCAGATTTGCCTGCGCATTTTGTAGAGTTCGTTCGGCATTGTTACGAGCAACTTCAAACTGCATACGTTGCCCTTTACTAATAAAACCTTGCTGTTCGAGCTTTAACGCATTGCTGTAATGTTTTTGCATTGCATTAAAGTTAAATAGACTACTTGCGACCAGTTGTTGTTGTAATTGCACATTAAAATAACTTTGTACGACTTCGAAGCGCTGGATATCTTGTTGTTGTTGGCTTGAAAGCTCGGAGCGTTGAGCCTGAATGTTAGCTATTTTTTTTGCACTAGTTGTTAACCCACCTGTGTAGAGCGGCATCACCACTGAAATAGATGGTCGGACTACTTGGTCTTCTACAGTCAAATTAGCGTAGTCAGGAAAACGGTTTATACCGTCATGTATGATTTGGTTTGAGCCTTCCTGAACTTGACCTAAAACATCTGATGGAATGACATTGTTCCACTGGGATAATTTATCATTGAGTCCTTGGCTTAAATCATTTTCAAGTTTTTGTTTAAAAGAGCCTAAGGGTACATCTGTTTCGCTATGAAAAGCATATGCTCTCACATTTAAATCAACTCTGGGGAGTCCTAAACCTTTTACCGCTTCGGCTTCTAACTGAGAGGCTTGTTGTAATGCTTGGTTGGCTTGAGTGCTGTATGAGCTTTTTAAAGCCTGTTGTTCTGCTTCAGCATAACTTAAACTTTGCGCATAAATAGGCGTTGTAATTAATACTCCCAATACCAACGCAAGGTAATTGGGTTTAAACAAAAAAGGACATTTAGACTGTCGATATTGATGTGTTGGCATTTTATATAACAATTTTTGATCATCCCTTATAGTTTAAATTTCTTGTTATTAAATTCAATTATCATATTGTTTATTATACAATTGTATAAAAGCACAAAATGATTTTGAGTTTATTTTTGCTTGATGGAAAATCATACAGCAAGTTTTTATATGTTCATCACAGTATGGGAAACTATATTCACAAGTCAAGTTGAACTTTATTTAATAAAACTTATAAAAAAATAAGTGAAAGCAATGAAATAAATAAAATAGTTATTGAAAAAATAGGCCTAAATACGCCCTAGCATTGGAATATTTACTAGAGAAGCTGCTGCAACCTTAAGCAATCTGTGGTTAAATGCCTTTTTTTATTGTGTTTCACTTTTACAAGGGAAAAATCATGCGCGCGTACAATTTCTGTGCTGGTCCTGCTGCATTACCTACTGCCGTTTTAGAAAAAGCTCAACAAGAATTGTTGGATTGGCAAGGTAAGGGTCTATCCATCATGGAAATGAGTCACCGTAGTGCTGACTATGTTGCTGTTGCGGAAAAAGCTGAAGCAGATTTGCGTAAGCTCATGAATATTCCTGAAAACTATAAAGTGCTATTTTTACAAGGTGGCGCGTCATTACAATTTTCAGCAATTCCTTTAAACCTACTTGGAAAAAATAACAAAGCAGATTATATCCATACTGGAATTTGGTCTGAAAAAGCTTTAAAAGAAGCAAAACGTTATGGCGATATTAATGTTGTAGAAGCTGGTATTAAAGTAGACGGTAAGTTCGCAATTTCTGAGCAAAGCGAATGGAACTTGTCTGATGATGCAGCTTATGTCCATTATGCTGATAACGAAACAATTGGCGGTTTACAGTTTGCTGGCGTTCCTGATGTTAAAGCACCACTGGTATGTGACTTCTCATCAAGCATTTTATCTGCTCCACTTGATGTTTCGAAATTTGGTCTCATCTATGCAGGTGCGCAAAAAAATATTGGTCCTGCTGGTTTAACAATTGTTATTATCCGTGATGACTTACTGGATCAAGCTAAAGCAGAGATTCCAAGCATTTTAAAATATGCCGATCAAGCCAAGAATGGCTCTATGGTAAATACACCATCGACTTATGCTTGGTACTTGTCTGGTTTAGTATTTGAGTGGTTACTAGAGCAGGGTGGGGTAGATGCTATCCACAAAGTTAACCTTGAAAAAGCTCAGTTACTCTATGGCTATATCGATTCAAGCGACTTTTATAATAACCCGATTGCCATTCCAAATCGTTCAATTATGAATGTACCATTTACTTTGGCAGATGAAGCTTTAGAAAAGCAATTCTTGAAAGAAGCTGAAGCAAATCACTTATTGAACTTAGCAGGTCACCGCTCAGTAGGTGGTATGCGTGCAAGTATTTATAACGCTGTACCATTAGAAGGCGTTCAGGCGCTTATCCGCTTTATGGATGATTTTGCTAAACGTAATGGTTAAATTATAAAATGAATAAAGCCCTCAAAAAGAGGGCTTTATTTTTATATAAATGATCAATTAAAAAGGCATAAAACCAAATTGATGTATCATCATTGCGGCTAAGAACATACCCAAAACGAAAAAGCAAAACGCACCAGTATCGACCCTTATACGTGGGTTACTAGTTTGAATGAGGCTGGTGGTTTGTTCAGGTATAATCTTCATTCAATAGCCTAATTTTTAAAATATTAGTGAAATTCAATTAGTTTCACTATTTTTAGCATAAATATTCGCCTGAATCCAGATATTGCCACGAATATATTCGCCAATATTAAAGTTTTTGTACAAATCATTTTTTGTAGCAATGCGCACTAATATGGCAGGAAGGTTGTCTTCTAAAACTAAAGTGACATCATAAAGGGTATATTCTGCACCCATAAATGACATTGAAGTTTTACCGACAATATTACCTTGGAACCAAGCTTCATCTTCTTGACCAAGATTTTCTCCATATAAATATGCAACCATTTTAGAAAAATCAACCGTTACAGGTTCTTGATCTTCTTTAGTTTTTGGTTGCCATTCATTAATCAGTTCTTGTAGGTTTTCGGGTGCAATTCCATTATGTTCAGTTAAAATCGCATTTAATGCACGGTGATGTTTAATTGACGCTGGATCATCTACGACAATTGTTTCTCCCGCAGGCACTGATTCTAATTCATAGGCCCATGCATTAAATTGGACTTGATAAGTTTGGGTTTTGTCATATTGGCAACGATTAACGCTAAATAAATTATCAAATGCATAAATCGTTGTACTTTTATTTAATTTTAAACTTAATACCGCTTGAGTAGCAGAGTCACAAGTAATGATGCGCTCAATTTGAGCATTATATTGATAAGGACTATCAAAACTCGGGAAGGCAGTTTTTAAAGCGCGAGGTTTTTGGTTTTCAACTGCAATAATTTGATTAATGGTGACCTTCTGACCTTGTGGGCCTTGAATGAGCCAAAAAGATTGATCCATTTCGTCTTCATTTTGGCATAAACCCATTGGCATTACAGGAGCATCAAGCGCTAGTCCAAGCCATTTTGGTACATCTGTCTCTGGATGGGAAGTCAGTAGATTCCAATGCTCTCCATGACTACCAAAATTTTGGTCGTTTACCGTAATAACTTCTGGACTGTTTTGATTTTTCATAGGTACGATTGATGTTGGGTTTATCTCACTTGATATATTAAATCGAGGGTAATTACTATTTTTCAAGTCAACATATGTAAATTCTCTTGTAAAAGCACGTATTTAGTTATTAAAAAGTTCTCCATCTAGCAAAACATGTGTTGTTAAGAGTGCATATAAATAATCATTAACGTATTGTTCAAATTAAATTTAAAAAACAAGTTTTATATTTAGCGCTATTCTCTAATGAAATGCATCTGTTAGACTTATATTTTTAGTGGAAATAGAGAATAACGTGCTGCCATTCAAGTTGTGGGTAGACGCAGATGCATTACCTAAAATTTTGCGTGAAGTCATTTTAAGAGCTTCGGATCGTTATCAATTAGAAGTGATTTTTGTAGCCAATCAAAATGTCGGTATTACTCCTTCAGTACGTATTAAATCTCTACAAGTTTTAAGTGGGGCCGATCAAGCCGATCAGGAAATTGTGAATCGTATGTCTGAAAATGACATTGTCATTACGCAAGATATTCCACTCGCAGCTCAAGTTATTGAGAAAGGTGGTATTGCGATTCACCCACGTGGTGAGGTGTATACCACAGCGAACGTAAAAGCACGTTTGCACTTACGTGATTTTATGGATACGTTGCGCGGCGCAGGTGTACAGACGGGTGGTCCACCACCTATTTCAGAACGTGATAAGCGCGAATTTTCTAGTGCACTCGACCAAACGATTTTAAAGCAAAAACGTAAAACTGCTTAGTGAGCCTCTTATGCCATCCCAAACCAACTTGGCTTCAACTTATGTCTTGCTTGTATTTATCTGGGCAACGACACCTTTAGCCATTGTATGGAGCGTATCTGACTTACATGTCATGTGGGCTTTACTGTTACGGTTTTATATAGCTTTGCCTCTGTCGGTTATTGTTTTACTTGTTCTAAAAACTTCTTTTCCAACTCATAAACAAGCTTTACATAGTTATTTTGCAGGGTCTTTTAGTTTAATCGGCTCGCAAATTTTTACCTATGCTGCGACCCAATATTTAAGTTCTGGCATGATTGCCTTGATGTTTGGTCTAGCGCCCATTATGGCTGGGTTGATTGGTCGTTTTGCTTTTGGTCAGCATCTTTTTAAATTGCAGTGGCTAGGTATGGCTGTTGCTGTTTGTGGACTAGCGATCATTTGTTTAAATGGTTCAAATCAACATGTGCATCCATTTGGCATTGTCTTAATGTTGGTCAGCGTTTTTGTTTATTCATTTTCTATATTTTGGGTAAAGAAAGTGAATGCCAAAATTCAGCCAATGGCTCAGGCGACTGGTTCGATCTTGGTTTCTTCAATTTTGGCAAGCTGCCTTATTCCATTTATTTGGCAATATGCACCGACTCATTTACCACAAGCTAAATCTTTATTTGCATTAATTTATACAGTTCTGATGGCTTCACTTGTGGCTATGTTCTGTTATTTCAAACTTGTTCAGAATATAAAACCGACCACTTTATCGCTTACAACAGTAATTACACCAATGCTAGCAATGATCATTGGAGCTGTTTTAAACCATGAACAATTGTCGATTATGGTTTTTGTGGGAGCTTTCATTATCTTATTTGGTCTATTTCTATATTTTTATAAAGACATTCAAGCAAATCGTAATTTTGCTCAACATATTAAGTCTAAGTAGGAGAAGATGAGGGTAATTTGTTGAGCTTATTCATTAAATTGTTCTAATTCGTAGCTAAATGCATGATCAAATTGATCTCATATCTTAAGTAGTAGAAAATAGCGCAGCAATATAATATTAGGATTGTTAAGGATAGATCAGAACTTACTGATTTTTAAGCCTTAATACAGCATCTAACGATATGGCTAAATAAGAAGTGTGAATGGACACTTCTCTTTTTCCATCAATGACCTTGGATTTAGAAGGTATGTTTAAACCAATCTCACTGTATATAGGGTTGAGATATACTCGCGCTCGACGCAGTAATCATTTTATTTCTTTTATTGCATTGGTTTCGATGGTCGGTTTGACACTTGGTGTCGCTGTACTAATTACGGTACTTTCTGTAATGAACGGTTTCGACCGCGAATTAAAAAATCGTGTTTTGGGAATGGTACCGCAAGCGACAGTTTCATCGACGCAAATCCTTACGGATTGGCCTGAACTGGTTAAACGAGTTGAAAATCATCCCCACGTGACAGGAGTTGCACCTTTTACCCAATTGCAAGGTATGTTAACTGCTCAAGGGCAAGTGGCAGGTATTATGGTGACGGGTATTGATCCTAAATATGAAAAGAATGTCTCTATCATTCAAAACCATATTGTTGCCGGTAGTCTCGACTCACTTAAAAAAGGTGAATTCGGTATCGTACTTGGTAAAGACATGGCCGATTCGCTTGGCTTACGTTTAAACGATAGCGTGACATTGGTTTTACCTGAAGCGACTCCATCTCCAGCTGGTGTTGTACCTCGTTTTAAACGCTTTAAAGTGGTGGGTATTTTCAGTGTAGGTGCTGAAGTTGACTCGATGGTTGGATACATTGCTTTATATGATGCTTCAACCTTATTGCGTTTACCTGATGGCGCTCAAGGCGTTCGTCTAAAATTAGATGACATTTTTGCCGCTCCTCAAGTTGCCGATGACATTGTGAAAAATTTACCAAGCAATTTCTATGCAACCAACTGGACCTATACACATGGTAATTTGTTTAACGCCATTCAAATGGAAAAAACATTAGTTGGTTTATTGCTTGTACTGATTATTGTGGTTGCTGCATTTAACATTGTTTCGTCTTTGGTCATGGTCGTGACTGACAAAAAATCGGACATTGCAATTTTACGTACTTTAGGTGCATCACCATCTATGATTACTAAAATCTTTATGGTGCAAGGTACGGTTATTGGTGTGATTGGTACGGTTGCGGGTACGGTTTTAGGGGTAATTCTGGCACTTACGATCAGCGATATTATTTCTTGGTTTAATAATGTTCTCGGACTTAATCTGTTCGATGCCTATTTTGTACATTACTTACCTTCTTACTTAAGATGGCAAGACGTGACAATTATTGTGATTGTTTCTTTACTCTTAAGTTTCTTGGCAACTATTTATCCGGCGCTTCGTGCAGCCAAAGTTCAACCTGCCGAGGCATTGCGTTATGAGTAAAGTCGTTTTAGAAGCAAAAGATATTTATAAACATTTTGATGATGGTAAATCTAAGGTTGAAGTCATTAAAGGTCTCTCTTTACAAGTGGAAGCAGGGCAGTTTGTATCTATTGTCGGGGCAAGTGGTTCAGGTAAAAGTACTTTGTTGCATGTACTTGGTGGCTTAGATCAGCCAACTAAAGGACAGGTATTTTTGAATGGTCAGCGCTTTGATAATTTAGGTGAAGCAGAACGTGGCTTTCAACGTAACCAATACTTAGGTTTTGTTTACCAGTTCCACCATTTATTACCTGAATTTACTGCTCTTGAAAATGTAGCGATGCCTTTAATGCTTCGAGCAGACAGTCAATATAAGTCGGTAAAGGCACAGGCTGAATATTTGCTAGATCGAGTTGGGCTATCTCATCGTATGGACCATAAACCAGGTGAACTTTCAGGTGGTGAGCGTCAACGTGTTGCACTTGCTCGTGCATTAGTGACTAAGCCTGCGGTAGTACTAGCTGATGAGCCTACGGGTAACCTAGATCGTAAAACAGCAGTAGGTATTTTCGAGTTGCTCACTGATCTTAAGAAAGAACTCAACATGGCAATGTTAATTGTGACCCATGATGAGCAATTAGCTCAGGCAGCAGATTCAATCTTGCATATGGAAGATGGGCTGTGGGTAAACGGTTCTTAAAAAAATTGTCATTAAATCACATTGTTAAAGCCCACTGAGTTGGGCTTTAATTTTGCCCCTAAAATGATAATGACTAGATTTTTAAATGTTTAAGATTATTCTATTGGGGTGGATTGGCGGTATTGCATTGATGGGAATAGATTTCCCTTTAATCATGCAATATGAAAAAGTGGGCGAGGCTCTACTGTTACTTGCCTTTATTTTTTATCTTTATAAACGACCAATGTTCATTGATCGACCATTTTTAAAGGCAGTGTTTTGCTTATTATGTACAACAAGTCTTTTTATGGTTGGTTACCACTATGCTGAAAAAGCACTGATTGAACGATTAGAACAAAGAGAAACGGATACCCGAAATCTCGACATTATTGTCTATATAAACCGTTTAAGTGAAGAAAAAGATAATAAGGTTCAACAAACTGCACAAGTTCTAAATCTTTCTAAAGAACCGGTGAATTGGTTGCTATATTTAAAAAGTAATAATCAAAATTTATTAAAGAATAATCAGAATCTTGAATTAGGTCACTATTATCGAATATCTGGAAAAACAAGACCTGCGCATAGTTATGCCACCTCAGGAGCTTTTGATCAGGAAAAGTGGTTTATTCAGCGAAATATTATGTCTGGTTTTAACGTGAGATATATTGAGCCTTTAAGTCTCGATGAAATCTATCGATTGGGCTATCAGCAACATTTAAAAGAACAACAGTCTTTTTCCAATAGTTTTCGTTTAAATATAGAAAAACTTCGCTTAACTTTTAGGCAAATATTAAACAGCTCATCTCTACAGCAAAAGGGTTTAATTTTAGCTTTGCTGACAGGTGATGAAAGCCTTTTATCAGATGAAACTCAACTACAGTTCAAACAATTAGGAATTAGTCATTTATTGGCGATCTCAGGCCCACATGTGCTCATTTTTGCCATTATGTTATCTTGGGCATGTCATCAATTTATCAGTCGTTATTATCCTCAAATTTACTTATGGAAACCGAAACAGGTTTTGATAGCTGTACCATGCTGCCTTGGTGTTTTAATTTATACTGCATTTGTAGGTTTCGAAATTCCTGCACTACGAACATTCTTATCAGTCCTTATATTTATTGGATTTCTATTATTAAAACAACCTATTAAACCTTTTACATTACTCGTATATAGCGCAAGTCTACTGTTGCTAATGGACCCGTTTAGTGTGCTTTCTGCAGGTTTTTGGCTGTCTTATGGGGCATGTTTTATTTTAATAAGAATTTACCAAACTATAGCGCAGCTACCTGAGCAACATTTTTTAAGTCTGAGCTCAAAAAAGATTTTTATGAGTAAGGTGTTAATTGAATCTCAAGGCAAAATATTTATTGCATTGAGTCCCTTAACCTTACTTTTCTTTCAACAAATTTCTTGGGTTGCTCCATTAACCAATATTATTGCCGTGCCTATTGTTGGTGGTGTTATTGTCCCTTTAAACATCATGGCTGCTTGCGCATGGTTTGTAATAAAACCATTTGGAAATATGCTTTTTCATTTCAATGATATGTTGCTCAGTATATTACTGAGTTGTTTGGGCTTATTAGAAAAACTCTCTTTAACATTACAAGGTATAAGCTTGACGCCACTGTCTTTATTAGCGATTAGTTGTGCCATTATTATTTTATTTTTACCTAAAGGAATTCTGCCCAAAACTTGGGGAATATTATGTTGTTTACCCTTAGTTATTATGAACAAAACGAGTCAGCAAATTCAGCTTAATATTTTAGATGTTGGGCAGGGGCAGGCTATTTTTCTACAACATCCCGAACAAAACTGGTTAATTGACACAGGCGGTTCTTACGATGAAAAAATATTTAGTATTGGACAAAATGTTGTAGTGCCTTTTCTACGTCAGCAAGGCGTAAGACAACTAGATCATGTTGTGCTATCCCATCTTGATCAAGACCATAGTGGCGCGTTTCCTCTTATTCAACAAGAGATTCCTGTAAAGCAGCTTATTTCGAATGAACAATTACCAAATGATTTAAAGCAACCATTCCAATATTGCCATCAAGGGCAACAATGGCATTATCCTGAGTTAGATATTCAAATTTTATGGCCTAAAGAAAAAGATCTGGCTTTTGTTGCTTCTAACCAGAATCAATATTCTTGTGTTGTATATCTTCAATTTAAAAAAGTTGGTGGTTACCAAAATTTTCTTATTATGGGCGATGCTGGATGGGAAGCTGAATACAAGTTATTAAAAGATTATCCTAACTTGAAGATAGATGTGTTAGTGCTAGGGCATCATGGAAGTAAGCACAGTTCGGCTTATGATTTCTTGGCGACCTTAAAACCTAAACTGGCCATTGCATCGGCAGGGTTTGATAACCGTTATGGCCATCCTAGCCAACAAGTTATAGCACGTTTAAAAGCTCTACATATTCCGCTAAAAAGCACTGTGGAACAAGGGACCTTAAGTTTTGTGTTGGAAAATCACAAAATAGTTTTACATGACCGACGTTTGGATAGGCTCTGGTTGAGTAGAGGTTTTTAAAGCTTCTGCTTTGAGCCTATCTACAATTTTAAGTGCTTCTGTCGGATCGATATTATAGATATTGTCTAAAGCAGGGTTCGCTTTAAAACGTTTATAGCTCCAGTGATAGTGTTCTGGATATTGATAAATGAGTTGCTCAATCGCTTGATGGATGACATACGTTCCATCGTCCGCAGTGCCCTCATAAATTTTCTCATCCATTGGCTCGATATGCATGGTAAAGCCATCGTTTTCATTACGGATCGCATAAAGAAACAGAGCTTTTGCTTTAGTTTTCTGGATGAGTTTTGCGCTTAAATTACTTGAAGCAAGTGGAACACCAAAATAGTTCACCATATCTCCACCCACATTAGGGGTATGATCCGGCAAAATTACTGTCGTTTCACCTTGCTTTAATGCTTTAAAAATTTGTCTTACACCGCTTTCATCGGTAGGGACGAGATTCGCTTGTTCACGGCTACGGGCTTCTCGCACAAAACGGTCTGCATCAGCATTTTTAACTGGTTTATATAAAATGGTCATTGATGTGAATTGAGCACACCATGCATTCATGACTTCCCACGTACCAAAATGTGGAACAATAAGAACTACACCTTTTTTTGCTGCCAATGCTTCATGAAAAAAATGTTCACCTTCAATACGGTGAATGCGTGAGATATTTTTACTATTTGATGAGCCCCAAATACTTAAAAACTCAAAATATGAAGTTAATTCGTTTCTTACAGCTTTTTCTGTAATCGCTATACGCTGCTGAGGTGTTAAATACGGAAGCGCAATTCTTAAGTTAAGCTCAATACTTTTTGATGTTCTAGTAATTTTTAGAGTATTTACAAGTCCTGCTAACAGACGAGCAAGAAAACGCCCAAATTGAATGGGTTGGCGGCTAAATGTTTTGAGTAATTGATAGTTCATGCTTTTTGAATCTGGTCTAGTCATCTATAGCAGTAAGTAAGGAAGAAACAACAAGTAAAAAAAGACAAAAATATTATAAATGAAATCATATTATTTAGACAGTTTTTATCAAATCAACGTATATAATGACATCATTTCGATTGATTTGGATTGGAATTTTATGTCCGATTGGCCACCAAAACCACAAAATGAACCTATAACCCCTAAACAGAACGGACCGGAATGGCAAATCCTTGAGAAAGCTGTACTGGCTTCTGTAGAAGAACAACGCCGTAGTCGTCGCTGGGGTATATTCTTTAAAACACTTACTTTTATTTATCTATTGTTCATTATCGTCTTAATGGGCAAAGGCTGTTCGACCACTAAAGATGGCTCTACTGCAAGTAGTAGCAGTGCTCACCTTGCAGTAGTTGATATTATTGGAACTATTGATGCTTCAAGCAATCAGGCTGTGAATAGTGAAGATACAAACAAAGCGCTTAAACGTGCTTTTGAGGCATCGAATAGTAAAGCAATTGCCCTTAATATTAATTCTCCTGGTGGTTCACCTGTTCAGTCAGATGAAATCTGGCAGGAAATTCGCTATTTGAAAAAAGAGCATCCTGACAAGAAAGTCTATGCGGTAATTGGCGATATGGGTGCTTCGGGTGCTTATTATATTGCTTCTGCTGCCGATGAAATTATTGTGAATCCATCAAGTTTGGTAGGTTCAATTGGTGTCATTATGCCAAACTATGGCATTACTGGTTTAGCTCAAAAACTAGGAATTGAAGACCGAACTCTTACAGCGGGGACGAATAAAGACATTTTAAGTATGACAAAACCGATTAATCCTGTACAAAGACAACATATCCAATCTGTACTCGATAATGTTCATACTCACTTTATTAACGCAGTTAAAGAAGGACGTGGGAAACGCTTAAAAACTAATGATCCTGCTATTTTCTCTGGTCTTTTCTGGACTGGCGAGCAAGCAATTCAGTTAGGCGTAGCTGACCGTTCAGGTAACATTACAAGCTTGATGCGTGAACTGAAGCTTGATAATAAAGTTGACTACACGATTGAACGTAACCCATTACAATCCATTCTAGGGCGAATGGGATCAGAAATGGGGAAAGGTTTAAGTGAGTCGGTTGCTGAACGCTTACAAACAAGTCAGGATGCAAAACTACAATAATTTAAGCAGGATAACGGTATGTCAGTAAAACCGGTTATACACTTTGCGCATGCCAACGGCGTGCCATCTATGGTGTATCAAAAATTGTTTGATCAATTAAAAGATGAGTATGACGTAATTTATGTTCCACTCATTGGACCTGACAAACGTTATCCGATTACCAATCATTGGCCTTTTTTGGTTGATCAGGTAATTGATAGTATTGTACGTCAAGCGAAGGGGCGAAAAGTGATTGGACTGGGCCATTCGCTCGGTTCAGTTTTAACTTTAATGGCTTCTTTTAGACGGCCTGAGCTGTTCTCACAAGTGATCATGTTAGATCCGCCTCTTATTTTGGGTAGATATTCTTTTGCTTTTCATATGGCAAAATTATTTAAACCCAAAATAGTTGATGATATGACACCAGCGGGTTTATCTGCACGTCGTCGCGAGCATTGGGAATCACGTGAGCAAGCAGCTGCATTGTTACGCCCAAAAGGTTTTTATAAAGACTTTGATGAAGATTGCTTTCAAGCATACATTGACTATGCTTTAAAAGAAGACTCGGTACGTGGTGGTGTAACGTTAACTATTTCCCGTGAAGATGAAGTTGCGATTTTCCGTAAAAACCCTTCTTGGTGGTGGTTACCTATGCCAAAACCGAAAATGCCAGTACATTTAGTTGTAGGAAAAGAGAGCGCCTTTTTAAAAAGAGGTTTTCCTCAAATGGCAAAACGTAAAATGGGGATTCCATTTAGTGTTGTTGAAGGAGGGCATATGTTCCCTCTAGAGCATCCGATTGATACAGTGAATTATATTAAGGAACTTATTCACCGTAATTCACGCTAATATAGCTTTCGCAAAAAAAGGACATGCATGCATGTCCTTTTTTAATTGACGTTAAGCAAACTTTTACCAAGATGCAAAACGAATAGGGTGTTCAAGAATTTGATTGCGGAAATAGGCTTGTCCATTTTTCCATGTGAGCTGGCCATTGCATAACCACTCTGCAACTTGAGGATAAATAAAATGCTCAAGTTTATGTACACGTTCGGCCAAGGATGCAACATTGTCATGTTCTTTTACTTCAATGGCAGATTGAGCAATTGCTTGACCAGCATCAAGTTCAGAAGTCACAAAGTGAACGGTACAGCCATGTAATCGATCCCCCGTATTTAATACACGCTGATGTGTATTAATGCCTTTATAGGCAGGTAATAATGAAGGATGGATATTAAGCATTTTACCTTGCCATTTATCGACAAAGTCAGCAGTTAAAATACGCATAAAGCCAGCTAAAATAACCACGTCAGCTTGCCATGCGATAAGTTGCTGATGCATAGCTTCATCAAAATCTTCACGACTAGGAAAGTCTTTGTGAGAGATTACGGCTGTCGCGATATTGGCATTTTGAGCACGCTCTAGGGCATAAGCATCGGCTTTATTAGACAGTACACCTACAATTTGCCCTGATAGATTTGCATCTATCAAGGCTTGTAAGTTGCTGCCGTTCCCAGAGACTAGAACAGCAATTTTCATCATTCAAAGATCACACGAATTTTTTCGTCTGCACCTTCCACTGATTCCGCATTTTCTTGGATATGTCCGATTTTCCAAGCTTTTTCGCCTTGAGCATTAAGCACTTCAATTGCTTTTTCTGCATCATTTGCGTCAACTGCAATGACCATACCTACACCACAGTTAAAGGTACGGTACATTTCAAAACGTTCTACATTGCCTTCGCGTTGTAAAAGTTTGAATAATTCTGGCCATTCCCAAGAAGCTTCATTAATTACAGCTTGAGCACCATTTGGTAATACACGTGGTAAGTTGCCTGGTAAGCCGCCACCAGTGATGTGTGCCATCGCGTGTACATCAACTTGTTTGCAAAGCTCTAGAACTGGTTTTACATAAATACGTGTTGGCTCCATTGCTACATCTGCAAGAGGGCGACCATCAATTACTTGAGTTAAGTCTACATTCTTAACATCTAAGATTTTACGTAGTAATGAATAACCATTTGAGTGAGCACCGCTTGATGCAACACCAATAAGTACATCACCAGATTTTACTTTAGAGCCATCAATAATTTTGCTTTGCTCAACTACACCTACGGCAAAACCAGCAAGATCGTAATCTTCGCCTTCATACATGCCAGGCATTTCAGCTGTTTCACCACCTACAAGTGCACAACCTGCAAGTTCACAACCTTTACCGATACCAGTAACTACGTTTGCAGCTACATCGACATTTAAGTGACCAGTCGCATAATAGTCGAGGAAGAATAGTGGTTCTGCACCGCAAACCAAAAGATCGTTTACACACATAGCGACAAGATCTTGGCCGATTGTGTCATGACGATTAAGGTTAAGTGCTAAACGTAGTTTAGTACCTACACCGTCAGTTCCAGAAACCAAAACAGGTTCTTCGTAACCTTTAGGAATTTTGCATAGTGCACCAAAGCCACCAAGTCCGCCCATTACTTCTGGGCGAGTTGTACGTTTAGCGACTGACTTGATACGATCGACCAGTGCGTCGCCCGCTTCAATGTCAACACCCGCATCTTTGTAGCTTAAACCGGTATTTGGGGTAGAAGTTGAGTTGCTCATAAATGAAGTCTCCGCATTGGCGGCAGATTATAACCTGAATATACGAAACTCTTATGTTATTTATGCTCGAAAATGCTATCTTTAATAAAAATATTTTTCCATTTATAACGATTAAATCAAAAAAGGCTAGATTTTATGCAAGATCGTATACTGCGCCGTATTTTCTTACTCGCAGGTATTGTATTGCTGGTATGGGTATTATACTTGCTCAAGCCTGTGGTCATCCCATTTATTGGTGCTTTTTTCCTGGCTTATTTATTTAGTCCACTAGTCGAAGTTCTAGTAAAAATTAAGATACCTCGCTGGTTGGCAATTAGTATTGTTTTTATTGGTATAGGTGTAACTTTAACCGTTGCATTATGGTACCTAGTTCCACTGATCTGGAAACAACTTGTTTACGCTCGAGATAGTATTCCAGCGGGGATCCATTGGATTAATGCAGAGCTATTACCGTGGATTTCTTCGACATTCCATGTCCAGCAAATGGAAATTGATACCGATCAAATGTCCAAAGCTGTGATGGATTATGTTCAGACCAATTACAGTGCCGATAGTATTCAAGCAGTTTTATTAAAGCTTGCACAATCAGGACTTAATTTTATTCAAATTGGTGGAACAGTTGTTTTAATCCCAATTATTGCTTTTTACTTCTTATTAGACTGGGACCGTATGTTACAAAACTTACGTCGTCTCATTCCACGGCCATATGAAGCTACGACCTTACAAATCGTCCGTGAATGCCATAGCGTGTTAGGAGCATTTGTTAAAGGTCAGTTCCTTGTTATGCTTTTGCTCGGTGTAGTTTATGCAGTAGGCTTACAATTAATTGGACTAGAGGTCGGCCTAATTATTGGTATGGTGGCAGGTCTTGCCAGTATTATTCCTTATCTAGGATTTGCAGTCGGGATTATTGCAGCGGTTATTGCAAGTTTGTTCCAATTTGGAATGGACTGGACACACTTATTACTTGTTGGCGTAGTCTTTATGATTGGGCAGGTAGTAGAGGGCTATATTCTGCAGCCATTCCTACTCGGTGATAAAATTGGTCTTTCACCTGTTGCAGTTGTATTTGCTGTTTTAGCAGGGGCTCAATTGGCTGGCTTTTTAGGAATGTTAATTGCATTACCTGTGGCGGCTGTCATTGTGGTGCTCTTAAAACACCTCAGAGAAAATTACGAACGGAGTTCATTCTATGCTCCATCTTCTACATTATTAATCCAAGAGGGTAATATTGAGCAACTTCATGTAGAAACTGAAAATACTAAACTTGATCTTGAAGTTAAAAAACAGCAAGATACAGATACCCCGAATCTTTCAGATCAGAAATAATTTCAAGGCCAATTCATTATATGCGTCAACTCCAACTGGATATAGAACCTCAACTTGATGCCCGAATCAGTGATTTTTCGGGACCAGGTTGGGGGCATGTAGTGGATGCAGTGCGACAACTACATGCGGGTCTAGTAAATAGATTTTATATCTATGGTGGCGCAGGAACAGGCAAGAGCCATTTGCTTTCAGCGATTTGTGATTCTTATTTAGAGGTCGGTAAATCTGCAATTAAAGTTTCTTTACTTGAACTTCTCGATGCTCCAATTGAGGCAATTACTTGCTTAGAGCACTATGATCTGGTGGCTTTAGATGATATTGAGTCAATCAGTGGGGTGCCTCACTGGCAAAAAGCTGTTTTTCATTTAATGAATAACCATGAAGGACAACTTGTTTTCTCTTCACGTGTTGCACCGATTGAATTAAAACTAGAGTTACCAGATTTACAATCGCGACTTACACAAGCAGTGAGTGTAAAAGTGCCGAGCGGAAGTTTATATGCTGACCGCTATGCTTTAGTCACTTCTGTAATGGCTAGACGTGGGATCCATTTTGATCAGCAGATTGTAGACTATTTACTTTTACATGGGCCTCATCAAGCTTCTGTTCTATTGCAAACCGTAGCACAATTAGAAAAACTCCTTAAAGGTGAGAAGACTAAACTTTCAAATGCAACGTTAAGACAAATCTATGCTTTAATTGATGAATATCAACAATAATAATTTTTTAGCTTCTGGACTTTTAATTTATTAGCCTAAGTAGACTTTCCTTACTATAAAAATCATGAGCTACTTATTCTTTTAACCTTGAAAAATACTTTTAAATTTTTATAAGTAAAATTTTCATATATCAATAGATCTTTAATTGTACAAATATTTAGAAAGTTCCCTATCGAAAATGACGCTATAGACCGATCAAAACATCTTGAGAAATTCTGATTCCTGTGACAAAGTACGCACAAAGGATGCGTTTGCAAAAGTGGA
Organism: Acinetobacter sp. EKM10A; assembly: GCF_011075215.1. Classification (NCBI taxonomy): domain Bacteria; kingdom Pseudomonadati; phylum Pseudomonadota; class Gammaproteobacteria; order Moraxellales; family Moraxellaceae; genus Acinetobacter; species Acinetobacter sp. EKM10A. The sequence goes on from NZ_JAALLK010000001.1 coordinate 53,628, forward strand.
AACTTTGCAATATTGACAAAGAAAAATGAAAAAAATAGGTAAGGAGAAGGGTATGCTCAAACGGAGCATTGCTTTTGCATTATTGGCTGCTGCTGGGCACGCTTATTCTGCTGATATTGAAGTCACAACTACAATTGATGAAGATGTCGATAATACAGTATGCTCATTACGTGAGGCTGTAGAACTAATAAATAAGCGTAATTCAAGTGATTCTACCGTGGTTGCCTCAGTAAAAGATGGGTATCATGGCTGTGGAAATAAAGATAGTTCATCAAATATTATTTTACAGCGCGATAAAGAATATACGTTAAATAGCAGAATAACGATTACAGCACCCCTTACAATTAGTACAGCAAAAAACGATTCTACATTAGTTGATACTGATCAGCCCGGTTCTCATAATGCAACTATCAAAATGGCAGGTACAGATCAGCTATTTAAAATTGATGATGAGAGTGTTGAAAAAGCATCATTTTCGGTTTTGTTGAGTGATCTTAACTTACAAGGGGCAGGTGCAAACTCTAAAGTGTTAACAGGTGGTTTAATTTTAAACCATGAAAAATTGACTATTCAAAACTCTCGTTTAACAGGTGGATATGCGAATCAAGGTGGAGTGATTTACAATCAAGGGTTTGCCTCAAAAAGTGATAGAACCTTTGGTTTTGTTTATATTGTAAATAGCCTTATCCAGAATAATAAAGCAGCCCAAGGTGGGGTAATCTATAGTGAGCAACCATTATTTCTAATTACTCAATCGGTAATTCGTGATAATGAAGTTAGTAATACAAGTGGTTCACTCTTCTTCAGTCAAGATTCATTTGATGATGAAAGTACTGGAGAATATGTAGTTCAACGTGCTATAGGATTAAGCAATAGTACGGTCTTTCATAATAAAGGTGGTTTTATTACGAATGTTCGAGATGGGATGTTTGTTAATAATATTACGATGATTAAAAATGACAAAGGATTATTCCTTGAAGCTCCACAAGGCAATGCTTCAATTTCAAATAGTATATTAGTTGGAAATACAATTAATTGTCAGGCTAATTCAACTGATAAAGCAATTATCCAAAGTAATTTAGTGACTACAGAATGTAATCGTAACGCTTCAGTAAAAGTTCCAAATATCCTTTATCCTGCCAATCAGAAATTAATTGCTGGTAGTACAGATGAGGGCGTTTGTGATGTAGCTTCAAAGGATGGGTTGTTATGTCCTTTTAATACGCCAAAGGATAGTTTCTTGGGCTTTTTTAAGCCACGGTTACTTGAAAGTTATAATACTTTAGCTGATTCACTTATTATTAATAAAGGCCGTTTGTACAGTGATGGTACTTCTGTAGGCTTGGCAAGTTGTGAAACTTTAGATCAGCGTGGAAAAAGACGTACTGGTTATGATGAGTTATGTGATTTAGGCGCAATTGAATATATCCTAAATAGTGATATCTCTTCAGTTGGTCAGGATATTAGATATGGGCAGGTTGCAAAGTTTAGTATTTTAGGCTCATTAAGTGAAGCAGACTTGGTTACACCTGCCACGTGTAAGCGTTTATTCGGTGAACGTCCTGATGGTAAAGAATGGCAACCTGGCTGTTTGAAAATAAAACAAAGTACTGATACACCTGTTTCGAAAGGTACTGTAACTATAGATCAGAATGGAAATGTAATTTATACACCAAATGGTAATTGGCATGGTGCAGATATTTTTAGTATTCAGGTAGTTACAAGTATTTCAAGATTTAATGAAGGAGTCGAGTTCCAATACATTACTATTCCTACAAGAATTGTACAGGAACCTTTGTCTGGAATTGAAGATAAATCTGTCAGCTCTGGTGGGGGGGGAAGTATAGGGGCTGGTTTTATTTTAAGTTTACTGGGGTTGGTTGCGTTACGTCGCTTTAAGTCATAATCAAGGATGAAGACTATGAAAAATTATAAAAAAGTATTATTGGCGTTATCTATACTTGCGACCATGCCATTGTTTGCTGATAGCACAAATAAACGGATTGAGGTTACAACTTTTGCTGACGAAGATGGTGAAAATCCAAATGCGTGTTCATTACGTGAAGCAATTAAAGTTGCAGCTACACGTAAATCAGACTATGGATGCACTATTTTTAGCTTAGATGATAATCAGGCAATTCAGTTAAAAGCAGGGACTTATACTTTAAATAAAGAATTAGTACCAAATGCAAATATTTCTATCTATGGTTATGGAGAGCGCGGAGAAGATAAAAATTGGACAGAAAAAAACCCTCTAACAAATGATTATCCTGCTCTACCAGAACTTAAAACACGTATTAATGCTGCGGGTAAGTCACGCATATTTAATACTGCAGAGAATAAAAAGGCTTTAACTTTACAAAATATTATTTTAGAAAATGGTATAGCTTCAACCCAAGGCGGGGCTATTTATGCAGGTGGTAATGTCACCTTGTTAGATTCCCAAATTTTAAATTCTCAAGCTCCAAAAGGTGGTGCCATTTTTCTGGGCGGGAGTGGGGTAAACTTATCAATAAGCCATTCATTACTACAGGGTAATCAAGCAGTTACCGGTAGTGTTTTAGCGATGAGTTGTAAAGAAGAACCAGCTTATGCTAAACGTGATATCACTATAACGTCTTCAAGTATTTTCAAAAATGGTTCGCTTAACTCTAAGAGTACATTTGAATTTTGTGGTGAACCAAACGCCATATTGACAATTAATACGATTGCAAAAAATATCGCTGATAAGATAAATGGTAGTATTCTAAAATTTACAGGAGATGCCGTTCCTGGAAGTACAACTAATTCCTCAACTATACTGAGCGGAAGTAGTAGTTTAAATTTACAGAATAATACGATTGTTGAGAACACTGCACATACTACCTTCTTATATGATAGTTTGGGTATAAAAGAATTAAGGTTTAATTTAATAGGGTACAATCTAGGTAGTTACGCTTGTCGTTATTTAGTGGGGCCTGCTGCGGACCTAAAAAATTCTGGTTTTACACTATCATTTAATGCATTAAATTTAACGAATAACGTTGAAAAATGTGATTTACCAACAGAAGCACTTACCTCATCTAATAAAACTATTGATATTGCGAATATTCCTTTTAGTTCGTTATTAGAACCGCAAAGTTCTGCTTCGCCAGAAACAGGCTTTTTACCTGTTTATTACCCATTAAATAACACCTCATCTCCACAAAATGATTTGATAGATGTAGATCCTGATGGTAAAGATACTTGTATAACTCTAGACCAACGGGGGCTTATTAGATCTGTAACTAATAAGTTATATTATCAGTCAGGTATCAAGAATAGTTGTGATATTGGTTCGATTGAGCTAATGAAACTGACTGCTGGAGATATAAAAGATTTAGGCAATGATTCTTTTACTGATCGAATTTCTACATATCAGACTCGATATGATAATGTACAAGAAAATCTTAAGAACCAAGCTTTTTCATATTTATGGCCAGTATTAAAAATAAGATCGGTAGAATATAAAAATCTTCTTGATCAAACTAAATCAAATGCAAAGTATCGTGCTATTTATATAGATTTGAAAGCTAAAGGATTGCCTTTACCTAATGAGGGTGCTAATCACACATTAAAATTCTTTAATACAACTGATTATAATATTAATGTTGAAACTATTGGAACAGGTTTAATAGACGATAAAGTTTATAATATTAAGGATAAAGAAGAGAATATACTTAAATGTGAATGGAACTCTGCTTTACAGCAAATTATATTTTATCGTTTAGATGACAGAATTACCCAAGCAGGTGATTACAACTATTGTAAATATACAGTAAGTACTAAAGATGGTTCTATTCAATCGACAGGTTTATTAGAGGCTCGTTTTGATAACATTGCTCCTGTAGCTACTGATGAAACAGTTTCATTTAAATATTTGGCTAATGAAATTATCCCTATAAATTTACTTAAATATGCAAATGATGATGGGGACGGACCAGCGAATACTCTTCAAACAAAACCTAATAAGCCTCAATTTTGGGTAAATGATAAAGGTGTTGAGCTACCAATTTATCTTCCAAGTAAAAGTTCAAAAGATGGTATTTTTAAAGTAGTAAAAGCAGATCGAGAAGGTCCATGTCCTAATAATGATAAAGATAATACTTGTTATGGCGGTAATATCTATATTCAAGCTAGTAATGTATTTAATACCTTCAACGATACCTTAACTTATTATGTATATGATGCTGATGGTAAAATCTCAAATGAGGGTACTATTAAGTTGGTAAGTACAGCAACCACAACTGATGATTCACGTGGCGGTGGAGGTGGCGGAAGTATTGGAATCCTTTCTATCGCATCACTACTAAGTTTAATTGCTTATAGACGTTATCGTAAGTGATGAGAAAAATAAAAAAGCCTCCACTAGGAGGCTTTTTTATTTGTTAGTAACTTTTTATTTTCAAAAAAAGATAAATATTAAATACGGTTTTTAGTGCTCTAAATATTTATTTATATATTCTTCGCGTATAGCAGTTCTTTCATCAGCACTTGCTTTGAGCATCCGTTGACGTAAATCATTACGTTCTTGTGTACTCATTTTTTGCCAAGCTTCACGCATTTTTTGTTTTTCTGCATCTGGAAGCTGGTTAAACCAATCCATACGTTGTTGCAAGTTAGCACTTTGGTTGGATGGTAATTCCTTTAAGCTTTGATAACGTTTAATTACAGCTCGTTGCTCTTCTTCAGATAGAGCATTCCAAGTATCATCTACTTGCGTATTGGCATCTTTTGAAAAAATCCAGAAACGTTCGAAACCTGCAAAACTTGTTTGCAAGAAACTTAATGAACAAAGGATAAGTGCTAACTTTTTAGCTACCATGTTGAACTTTATCCTCACCCAACACCATGAGCATTTCTAAATCTTCTACCATTTGTGGCGATAATTTAGGATTTACAACGACTTGATTTTGTGGCTTATCAAGCATATCTACTGAATTTGGTAAAATAACAAAACCAGTAATCGCTGCTGCAAGTGCAAAACCAGTCATTTTCCAGACACTATAATAAGAGGCTGGTTTTTGTTGGATATGGTCAAGCACATGATTCATCACCACTGTTTTATTTTTATGGTGATGGGCCAAACTATCGAGTTTGGATGTCACCTTTTTAGTGAAATCATCATGATTCATTGGAACCTCCCATGGGATTTAAATGCGCTAAATACTCTCTAAGTCCCTGAATTGCTCGATGATAATGGGTTTTTACACTACCTTCGGTACAGTTCATAATTTGCGCTGTAGTATGGGTATCAAAACCTTCCCACGCACGTAACATAAAAGCTTGTTGTTGACGAATAGGTAGTTTTGCAATCGCTTCCTGGATCTCTTCTATGGTCACTGCTTGATCTAGAAAATCTGCTGGATTGATTGCTTTTTCATCGACAATATCAATGATTTCTTCATCATCATTGTCTAGACTAACTTTTTTGAAGAATGAAAATGGGTTTGCCCGACGCGCTTCTTTACGGCGCCAATCCTGAAGCTTGTTATTCAGAATAGTATAAAATAGGGGATACCATTCTTCAGTACTTCGATCGGCGTAAGACTTGTGTAAAGCAATAAATGCTTCTTGAACCAAGTCCATAGCAATGCCTTGTTGACCTTGGGTAGCACTTTCCATCATCACTAAAGCACGACCAGTAACATCTTGCATGAAAACCTTTAGGCGTTGCTCAGCCGTGCTGGCATGAGCACTAGATGCTTCCGATCGAGACTTTTTCGGTGCTAAATCCATGGAGATGGAAAATCCTGTCATTGGACGTACCCACCTTATCTTCAATATATTTCTTATATAACGTTGAAAAGAGGTGGGAGGTTGACAACAATCGGCTATTTTTTAGTAGTGTAAATGATTTTTTTCACAAATATGAGCGATGTAAAATAAATTAACGTTTTATTGGCGTTGGCGAACCATTTCAAAAAAACAAATTGATCCTGCAATGGCTACATTTAATGACTCTTGACCACCGGGCTGCGGTATAGTCACTGATTGTGCATGGTCTAAAGCATAATCACTTGCACCTTGTCCTTCATTGCCTAAAATCCAAACACATGGTTTTGAAAGGTCTTTTGAATAAAGACTAGTCGAGCGATGAGAGCTTGTAACGAAAACAGGAATATCGAATTTAGGAAGAATATCGGTCAATTGAAAGTTTTCAAAACAAGACAGGCTAAAATGTGCCCCCATACCTGCTCTTAAAACTCGTGGAGACCAAAGTGAGGCAGAGCCTTGTGTGCAAATAATCTGTTTTATATTTGCTGCTGCCGCTGAACGTAACAATGTACCTACGTTACCCGGATCTTGTACATTTTCTAGAATTAACGTATCTACGCTATAGTCAATGGTTGATGCAGTTTTCGGTAAATCGATAATAGCCAAGCAAGGAAGAGTATTACCTAAAGTACTTAAATCTTTATATAAAACTTCGCTAATAATAAAGACATGACCTTGGTGAAGTTCAATGATTTTCTTTAAATCGGGATGTTCTAAGGCTTGTTCAGTCGTAAACAACGAAAAGAGTTTTTTCTGTTGTTGTAACCAAGCTAGACAAAGATGGGTACCTTCAAGAACTGTTTGTTGATGCTTTTTTCGGGCGCTATTGAGTTCAATTAAACCACGCAAATGTTTAATTTTTGCATTGTCTTTTGATTCTAAAAAAATAACCGCCATAAGGGAATATCCAAAAGGGCGTCATCATACTATGACGCCCTGTGTAATTTAAATTATTAATGATAGCTTGTTACGCGTTCAACTTCATTCTTAGAACCGATAATCACAGGAACACGTTGATGAAGTTCTGTTGGTTCAATCTCTAGAATGCGTACACGGCCAGTAGTTGATGCGCCGCCTGCTTGTTCAATGAGCATACTCATTGGGTTAGCTTCATACATTAAACGTAAACGACCAGCTTTTTTGGGGTCTTTCAAGTCATATGGGTAAAGGAAAATACCGCCACGGCATAAAATACGGTGAACATCACCCACCATACATGCGACCCAACGCATATTGAAGTCTTTTTCACGTACAGATGTTTTACCTGCAAGTAACTCTTCAATATATTGTTTTACTGGTTGTTCCCAATGGCGTTGGTTAGATGCATTAATAGCAAATTCTTGAGTATCTGCTGATACTTGAACATTCTCTGTAGTAAGTAAGAATGTTTGAGTTTCTGGATCTAACGTAAAGAAAGCTACACCATTTCCAACTGTTAAAGCCATCATAGTTGATGGGCCATATAACACATAGCCAGCAGCAACTTGTTGAGTGCCTGCCTGCATGAAATCTTGTGCTTGTGTAATCGCATTTTTGGCAGGAAGAATCGAGAAAATTGTTCCTACACACATGTTGATATCAATGTTGCTTGAACCATCTAATGGATCAAATAGAACCAAGTATTCGCCGTTTTCTTGTGCTGGTGTAAAATCATCAAGCTCTTCAGATGCAAGACCACCGACGTGAGGATGGACTTTTAAAGCATCGATTAAATAGTCATTAGAAATCACATCAAGTTTTTTCTGTGTTTCACCTTGAACATTTTCGTTACCTGCGCTACCCAAAATTCCAGCCAAGGCACCTTTTTGTAAGGCTTGATCAATGGTTTTACAAGTCGCAGCAATTGTGTCGATGACTTGAGCCAACTCAGGTGTAAGATTCCCTTTTTCTTGTTGTAAAAATTGGGACAATGTGAGGTTGGACATAAAAAAACGCTCCTGTGCGCAAGCATCAAAATGAGTCAGATAAATACGTGGCATATTCTAGATGAGAATGCCGAAAAATAAAAATTATCTTACTTTATTTGTGTTGCATTTATGCTTACAAGCCCCATTTTACGTGGTATGTTGTTTGCATAACAAAGGAATGTAGATTTAGGAGAATCGAAATGACAACTAAGAAGTTTGATGCGACCCCAACAGCAGGTGAACCAATCAATTTAGAAGAAATTTCGAAAGAAAGTGTTCAGGAAGCTTGGAAAGATTATGAGGCAAAACCTGAATATAAAGCTTTTAATAAGCATGATTTGATTGAGTCAATGCAACATTCAGAAGAAGAGCAAAACAAATCCTCTTAAAGTAAGAATGTAAAAATAAACGCCCATATTTGGGCGTTTATTTTTTGGGATGTTTTATTTTAATAGAGGAGGAACCGCTTCATAGTTAATTTCAACGCGGCGGTTTTCTTTCCAAGCTGATTCATCATGGCCAGGATTAACAGGCGCTTCTTTACCATAACTTACAGCTTCAAGTTGCTGAGGATTTACACCACTGGTAATAAGATAATTCTGAACTGCTTTTGCACGACGCTCACCCAAGGCCATGTTGTATTCGCGTGTACCGCGCTCATCTGTATGACCAGTTAATGCAACTTTTGAGTTTGCATTTGCCATGAGGAACTGAGCATGAGCTTGAAGTGTTTGGTAATCTTCAGTAGATAAATCACTACTGTCATAATCGAAGTGAACGACGCGTTTCGCTAGGGCAGCCTTGTTTGCCTCAGTTACACCTTTTGAAGAAGCACCTGCTAGATTTTGAGCATTTAATGCAGCATCTTCACTTAAGCCTGTCGTATTTACTGTGCTTGGGTTAGTTGTACCTGTAGTTGCCGTTGTTGCTGGCTTACGACTTGCACAACCTGTCATGACAAGTGCCGCACTAAGTAGAGGAAAGGCCAAATATTTAATTGATTTCATCATCATCTCCATCAATGGAATAAAAAGTTATTTAGGTGCCCAGGCTGGTTCACGTACTTCACCTTGCTCACTCGGTAAATTCATACGGAAACGACCATCAGTGGACATGATAGACAGTAAACCACGGTTCCCTTCACGAGTTGCATAAACCACCATTTGCCCATTTGGTGAGAAACTTGGTGATTCATCTAAACTGGTTGGGGTAAGAATATTGACAATGCCTGTATTAATATCTTGGATCGCAACTTTATAGTTACTACCACTTGGTCGATGCACGAGTGCAATTTTTTTACCATCTGCACTTAAAGTGCCACGAGCATTAAATGACCCTTTAAATGTTAAGCGTTTTACTGAGCCATTCCCAAAATCATAGCGATAAATTTGAGGAGAGCCTCCACGGTCAGATGTAAAAATAAAAGCTTTTCCATCTGGTGTGTAACGCGCTTCAGTATCAATTCCCGAGTCATTTGTCATGCGTTTGACTTGGCGAGTTAATAAATCCATTTGATAAATTTCAGGGTTACCATTCATCGATGCTGTAAATAGCATTGATTTGCCATCTGGTGAAAAGCTTGGTGCACCATTTAAGCCTTTAAAACTCGTAAGTACTTCACGTGTTCCAGTAGAGAGATCTTGTAAATAAATGGCTGGACGTTTAGTTTCAAAAGAAACATAAGCAATTTTTTTAGCGTCAGGAGTCCATGCCGGAGACAAAATCGGGTCACGTGAAGAGAGAACGGTTTTTGGTTGTTCACCATCTGTATCGGCGATTTGTAAGGTATAACGTTCAGCAGGAGTGGCAGGATTACGTAATACATAAGCGATACGACCACTAAAATCGCCTGGAATTCCGGTTAAGGCCTGATAAATAGCGTCACTTACCATATGTCCTGCTTGACGTATGCGTGAAGCAGGAACATTTAACAACTCATTCAGAAGATATTGCTGTTTTTGTACATCATAAAGTTGGTAATGGACTTCAAACCCGTCAGCTGTTTGCTTAATTTGTCCAGTAACAACATAAGGAATACCAGCAGCTTGCCAATCAGATGCTTGAATCTGGTTAATAGCGGCATTCGCAGGTAAATTTTTTGATGAACTTGTAAAACGTCCTGAGCGGTTCAAGTCAGTTTCAACAATAGGATAAAGTCCATTGTCGTTATTAAAAGGCACAATAGCGATTTTAGGCGCCTGATCAGGTGCTTTTGCAATCTCTAAATGTAATTGAGCAAAGGCAGCTATTGGTGCAAGAGGACTTAATGCTGTAAGTAGCGTTAAGGCTAGAAGGTGTTTGCGGCTCGTTTTCATAGGTTTAAAGTCATTGAAGGTATTTTTTGTGACTGGTGATTTTGTAGCATAGTTACATGCTTCAAACTATTTAAAGCATGTAACTCTTACAAAATTATTGTGCTCTGAAAGTAGAGGTAACGCTTCGCGCTTCTCGTCTTGCATCAGGATCCGATGGCATTGGGTAGGGAGCAGACGCCTGAATTGCAGCTTTGATACTTGCATCCAATGCATCATCTCCACTTGACCGTGTAATAACAATCGAGCTAACACTACCTGAGTCAGACAGGGTAAATCTAACGCTAACAGTTTTACCACTGCTTCCTGTAGGAACATCCCAAGCACGACGAATTTTCTGCTCAAAATCACGTTTAGCCGAAGATGCAATTTTTTTAGCTTCACCTTTTTTCTGGGCAGCTTCTTCTTGAGCTTTTTTAGCAGATGCAGCTTTTTCTTCGGCCTCAATTTCGGCTTTACGTCTAGCATCTTCTGCTGCTTTTTGTTGTTTGGCTTTTGCATCAGCCTCAGCTTTGCGTTTAGCGTCTTCAGCCGCTTTTTGCTGTTTAGCTTTCGCATCGGCCTCAGCTTTGCGTTTAGCATCTTCAGCCGCTTTTTGCTGTTTAGCTTTCGCATCGGCCTCAGCTTTGCGCTTAGCATCTTCAGCTGCTTTTTGCTGCTTGGCTTTTGCATCAGCCTCAGCTTTACGTTTAGCATCTTCAGCTGCTTTTTGCTGTTTAGCTTTCGCATCGACCTCGGCTTTACGTTTCGCGTTATCAGCTGCTTGTTGCTTAGCCTTAGCATCGGATTCAGCTTTACGTTTGGCGTCTTCGGCAGCTTTTTGCTGTTTGGCTTTCGCATCTGCTTCGGCTTTTCGTTTAGCTTCTTGTTGTGCTTGAAGTTTAGCGTTTTCAGCCTTTTGAGCTTCACGTTTTAGTCTTGCTTCAGTCTCCGCTTTACGTTTAGCTTCCTCAGTTGCTTTTTGTCTAGCTTTCGCATCGGCCTCAGCTTTTGCATTTTGTTCGGCTTTTCGTTTTTGTTCAGCTTCAGCTCTCGCTTTAGCCTCCGCTTGACGCTTAGCTTCGGCCTGTTGCTTCTGTGCTTCCTCTAAACGTTGTTGCTCTGCAGCTTGCTTTGCTTTAGCAGCTTCTTCAGCTTTACGCTTTTCCTCAGCTAATTTTGCTTGTTGTGCCTGCTCAGCTTTTTGCTTTTGAGCAGCAAGTTGTTGTGCTGTTGGAGGAGGAGGGGCAGCTGGAAGATTTTGAGGAAGAGTTTCATCCACAATCGGGCTTAGAACTTCTTCAGCCTGATTTTCTGCTACGGTTGGTTGCTCAACTTCTTTTGCCAAAGGTGGTGGTAAATCTTCTGGTTTAACTAAAACAGTGGTCAGCTTTTTTGGTTGTTCAGGTGGTTTACTCAAGCCTAAAAAAAGCAAGCCAACAATGGCAATTGCATGAACTCCAAGGGTGAAGCTCAATGCTATTGCATTTTGTTTAAAAGGAGGCTTTTGATTTTTATTCATAGCTTATTTTAAAGGCTCTGTCAGAAGGCCAACTTGAGTTAAACCTGCTTCTTGTAAACTTGCCATCAATGATACGACTTCTCCATAAGGGCGAGTCTTATCACCATTCACTAAAACTGTAAGTTGTTTGTTTTCCTGCTCAGCTTGTTTTTGTGCTTCACTTAAAACAGACTCAAGTTTTTCAAGAGAAAGTGGCTCATTATCTTTGTAATCTTCATATTGAAGATAAATATTGCCATCTTTACCAATCGTGACCATGGCTGGCATATCTTTTGATTCAATTGGATGATTATTTGCCTGAGGTAAATCGACTTTAATACCACTGGTGATCATGGGAGCAGTCACCATGAAAATCACTAAAAGTACCAGCATTACATCGATATAAGGCACGACGTTCATGTCACTTTTTAATGGTTTTTTTATGCGCTCAAAGCGCCCTGAACGTTGAATGGCCATTATGCATCTTCCTGTGACGAACCCACAGATTGACGTTGCAATAAAGCAATCATCTCTTCGGCAAATAATGCACGATCAGAGTAGACACTTTCGCTTTTAGCCGTAAAGTGGTTAAAAGCCAATACCGCAGGAATTGCAGCAAATAGACCAATTGCAGTTGCAATAAGGGCCTCGGCAATACCTGGCGCAACTGTTGCTAACGTCACTTGGTCAACAGCAGCCAAACCAATAAAAGCATTCATGATTCCCCAAACAGTACCGAATAAACCGATATATGGGGCAACCGAACCGATACTTGCTAAAGTACCTAAACCATATTCCAGACTACCCTGATCACGACTTAAACCGACACGTAAAATACGTTCTGTTCCTTCGATCATTTGTGAGGTAGGAGCTTGGCGTTTTTTGAGTTTAAAAAACTCACTTAATCCTTGATAAAAGATATCTTCAAGGCCTGAGCGTTTTGAATTGAGTTGTGCGTTGTTGTAAAGCGTATTGAGTTCAGCACCAGACCAGAACATTTTTTGGAAATGTTCATCATCTTGGCGTGCTTTTTTATAACTCATATGTAACTTGGCAATCAGGTACCAACTAAAAATTGATGCTAACAATAAAATCAGCATGACCAACTGGACGACTGGACTTGCTTGTAAAATAAGGTCAGAAATATGCAGGGTTGATTCAATGTTTGTTGCCATAGTTACATATGCCGGTTGTTTTTTTAGTCTTGTTCCAATTCTTTACGAATAAGATCACGTATTTCTTCCGGAAGACGACGTGGCATTAGATCTTTACTTAAACATGCCAACTCAACCTCACCAGAAGCAAGCAAGATTTCACCACGATAAATATTTTGTTGCAACACAAATGACGCAGCTTTACATGAAACTACACGTGCTGTAACAGTAATTAAGTCATCCATTAAAATAGGACGCATATATTTTACGTCAATTTTATATACTACAAAGTTGTAGTCTTTTTGATGCCAGTAATGGTCAACGCCAGCAGCGCGGAGCCATTCTGTACGGGTACGTTCCATATAGCGAATGTGGTTGGCATGGTAAACAATACCACCTGCGTCCGTATCTTCAATATAAACACGAATGTTGAATTCAAAATGATTCGCCATGAGAGTATTCCGTTTTAGTTCACTATAGAGCTTTATATTTAAAATATGACTGTTGAATAAAATATCAGTTCTATCCAAAGCCATACATCTGCTTTTAAATACGGGGCAGTTTAGCAGATTGCATACTAAGTCCTATGGCACAACCTTTCAATCGCGACTGCTGTCTTTCTTCTTTAAAACGGAACACTCTATGGTGAGCATATTGTTAAGTTAAGACTGTTTCCATGCAGCCTGAACTTGTTTAGCGATATTCGGATAGTCTAAAACGAATCTTATATGTAGCTCGGTTCCTGTCTTTAAGGCCTTATCATCTACTATAAAAGAAGGGTTATGATTCGGTGCAGCTTGGCTTAAGTCTTGATTTTCAGGTGTTGCTCCTAAGAAAACAAAGAAAGAGGGCATTAATTTCCCATAATAGGCAAAATCTTCACTTGCACTTGCATTATGGTCCAAAACATGAAGATTCGAATCTCCAACAGTTTTGGCTAATGTTGGCTGGATAAGTTGAGTAAGAGCTTTATTATTCATGGTTACTGGAGCATAAGGCGCAATTTCAACTTTTGCTGTTACCTCATTAGCTTGAGCGTTATGTTCCACCAGAGTTGGTAAGCTCTTTAGGATATTTTCTCGGATCTGTTCGTTATTGGATCGAATAGTACCGATCATATTGACCTGTTCAGGAATCACATTTCCAGCTGTACCGCCTTGAATATTGCCAATACTAATAACGCCCATACCTTGGGTTAGGTCGGTTCTTCGGCTAATAAGACTTTGTAAATTATTAATCATTTGAGCTGATGCATAAATTGGATCTCTGCCTAACCAAGGGGTTGAGCCATGAACCTGTTTGCCGTTAACTTGAATCCGTAAGTGATCGGCACTGTTTAAAATAGCACCATCTTTATAATATAGATGTCCGCTTTTCATGCCAGACATGACATGCATGCCAAAAATGGCTTCTGGTTTGTAGTCTTTAAATGCACCATCCGCAATCATTTTTCTTGAGCCGATTTGATCACCATGCGTGAAGTTATCGATATCTGCTCCACCTTCTTCAGCGGGCTGAAATACAAAAATTACAGTGCCTAATATTTTATCTTTATTGGCCGCCAATATCTTTGCTGCACCTAATAACATTGCAGTGTGCGCATCGTGTCCACAAGCATGCATCACATAAGTTTCTTTACCTTGATAAATTGCTTTTTGTTTACTAGCAAATGGCACACCACTTTTTTCTTCCATAGGTAGCGCATCCATATCTGCTCTAAGCGCAATAATAGGGCCAGGGTTAATCCCTTTTAAAATGCCGATTACCCCTGTTTTTGCATAACCTGTTCTGACTTGAATGCCATAAGACTTTAATTCTTTTTGAACCAATGCAGATGTTTTAAATTCCATATTGCCTAGTTCAGGGTACTCATGGATGTGTTGTCTTAATTGAATGACCTGATTTTCATTTTGTTGTATAGCATCTTTTACCCAATCCGCTAGGCTCAATTGACTTATTAGGGCAAGTGGAAAAATTAAAGCAGCTTTTTTGTACATATCCTTATCCTAAAAATATTATTGTTCAGAAGATTTAATATCTAGATTTCTTATAATTTAGTTTTTAAAAATATTAAAAAATCAATAAGGTATAAAGAAAGACTTAAAAGGTATAGAGTGGCTAATTTATTGATAAGTCAATTTTTATTTGAGTTAAAAAGAATAGTTAAATAAAAAAAGGAAGAGAAAATTCTCTTCCTTTGATTAGTTTTTAGGCTCAGGTGGCGTCATGCCAAACTGCAAATAAGATTGGTTGGTTGCAATGCGACCTCGTGCAGTACGCATAACATAACCTTGCTGAATTAAATAAGGTTCAATAACATCTTCAAGTGTTCCGCTATCTTCAGCCATAGCAGCTGCAAGGGCTTCAACACCAGCAGGTCCACCATCAAAACGTTCTAACAACATACTTAAATAACGTCGGTCTAAGGTATCTAAACCAGCTTTATCGACATTAAGCATATCAAGCGCACGTTGTGCCATTTCATGGTTAACTTCGCCTGTACCTTTTACTTGTGCATAGTCACGTACACGGCGTAATAAACGATTGGCAATACGCGGTGTTCCGCGTGAACGGCGTGCAACTTCTTCTGCACCCTCAACTGTAATGGGTACATCCATGAGGTTTGCAGATCGTGACACGATGTGAGTTAAGTCTTCTACAGAATAGAATTCAAGACGTTGCACAATACCGAAACGGTCACGTAGTGGTGAGGTCAACAAGCCTGCACGTGTGGTCGCAGCAACAAGTGTAAAAGGGGGTAAATCTAGTTTAATTGAACGGGCAGCAGGGCCTTCACCAATCATGATATCGAGTTGGTAATCTTCCATTGCTGGATAGAGGATTTCTTCAATCACTGGTGAAAGACGATGAATCTCATCAATAAATAAAACATCGCCTTCTTCAAGGTTAGTCAGCATTGCAGCCAAATCACCCGCACGCTCTAAAACAGGCCCTGAAGTGGATTTGAGATTGCCACCCATTTCACGCGCAATAATATTGGCAAGCGTGGTTTTTCCTAAGCCCGGTGGACCAAAAATCAGTGTGTGATCGAGTGCTTCACCACGACCACGAGCCGCACCGATGAAAATTTCCATTTGCTCGCGTACGACTGGTTGCCCGATATAATCGGCAAGTGAAGTCGGTCGAATAGCCCGATCAAAATGATCTTCAGGTTTTTCTGTTCCACTGATTAGACGGTCTTGCATAGGTGTGTTTACTTCATCATTGATTTAAGTGCAGCACGAATAATATCGGCTGATTCAGTGTAATCGGCTTTAACCGCCGCAACAGCTTTTTGTGCCTCAAGAGGTTTATAACCTAGTGACTGTAAGGCTGCTTCTGCTTCTGCAACAGGTGAGTTCGAAACAAATTGAATCTGAGGCAGGGCGGCAGCGCTAGAAGTTCCTTGTGCCAAAGTTTTAAAACGGTCACGAAGTTCAATCATTAAACGTTCAGCTGTTTTTTTGCCTACACCCGGAACTTTAACCAAAGTATTCACATCGTCATGTTCAATTGTGTGTACCAGCAATTCAACACTTAACGTAGAAAGAATACCTAATGCCATTTTCGGGCCCACACCATTTACTTTTAGTAAGGTGCGGAAAATAGTTTTCTCTTGAGCATCACTAAAACCATAAAGCTGCTGAGCATCTTCACGGACGACCAAATGCGTCCATAGCGTAACTTTCTGGCCTTTTTGTAATTGGCAAAATGTTGAAAGCGGTGTATCAATTTCATAGCCCACACCATTTACATTCAGTAAGACAGTTGGGGCTTCTAGGGCAAACACTTCGCCAATTAAACATCCGATCATAGCGTAATTTCACTTATTCATAACTGTAAATCTGGTCATTTTAAATGTATTAAAACGACACTAGCTGTATTTCTTTCTATATTAAGGCAGCTTAAAACAAGCCGATTTTATTACCTTGTAGCTCTTGAGCCAAGCTATAAGCCTGATGATCTGAAAACTTACTGATAATATCGAGTACCTGCATGATATTGCTGTAGTGGTTATTACTAAAGCGAGCACCGTACAAATTAAGAATAGACATCAAGCGTTGTTCTTTAAAGCTTAAAGATTTATGCGGCATCGTTAAGGGAACAAATGCATCAAGAATAGTTTGCAAACTTTGGTGAGCAATAATTTCTAAACCAGACTTTTGTGGGTGTTCAAAGATTTTTTCACGTGCCAGATTTTTGGCTGTTTCAATACCTGCCGCAATATCAGGCGAACAGTACTGTAAAAGACTACCTTTGAGCTGACCAGTAATAATTTCATAATGATGTTTGGCAAAAGCTGTAGTGACTTCATCAACCAGACGCTTCATAACACGACCACGCAATGCCGAAATTTTTTGTTGCCATGTACTGCTTGGAAGTGATAGTTCTTCAGGTTGACCATAATCTGCAATCAAGTTGAGAAAAATCGGTTCAACCTCTTGGTAATTCAGCATATTTAGAATAATGCCATCTTCTAAATCGATGAGAGCATAGCAAATATCATCGGCAGCTTCTAACAAATAGGTAAGTGGATGACGGCAGTAGTGATATTCACCTAATTGAATAAGTCCGAGCTGCTCAGCAATTTGTTTTAAAATTTCTTTTTCAGATTGATAACAACCAAATTTCGCTCGTTGGTGTGATGGACGATCACCTTGAGAAGCTATTGTTTTTGAAAGCCAAGGATATTTTAAATAAGCGCCTAAGGTTGCGTAAGTTAAACGCATGCCTCCATCATCTGGATGATAGTCAATACGGGTTAATAGGCGTAATCCTTGGGCGTTGCCTTCAAACTGACGGACATCGGCTTCTTCTTCGGGAGTTAACTTTTTTAAAAAATCATTATGTGAGGCATCGTCAAACCATTCACGAATTGCATATTCACCTGCATGCCCGAAGGGTGGGTTGCCAATGTCATGAGCAAGGCAGGCCGCTTGAATAATTGCGCCGACATCGGCAGGAGAAATCCAGACAGGCAATTCATCTTTAATTTTTTCGGCTGCTAGCATGCCCATGGAACGGCCAATACAGGAAACTTCAAGCGAGTGAGTTAAACGGGTATGAATGCCATCATGCTGTGCTAAAGGATGAACTTGAGTCTTGCGGTTTAACTGACGAAAACTTTGTGAAAATATAATGCGGTCATAATCTTTATGAAATGGGCTTCGAGCCAGCTCTGTACTGCTTTTTTTACTACCTAAACGAACTGCAGACAGCAGTTCTAACCAACGCATTTGTTCCATTTATCATTATTCAAAACTATAAAGCTTGATCATGCCAAAAAAATGCTAAAAGCACTAGCTTGGTGCGACATAGTTTGTCTTAGTTCAGGTTTTATTATGTTATTGAATAAACATGAAACAATTTATTTTGAGCGAGAATGATTAAAAAAATGATTTTGAACAAAAAACACATCACTTCTTGCAGAATTAGGTTACAGAATACTGATTCTACATCTAGCTGATTTTAGCAAGACACAGTAGAATATGCGCTCTCTCTAAAGTCACATTGCGGTAAGGTTCACAAGACCTGCCCGTGGAGCCAAAATCAACATGTTTATCGTGGCCGGTGCAGCAGCACATTCTTCTTTTAAGAAAGCTCAACTATTAACACGTTTATCGTCAATTAGTTCTGTTCAATCTTTTGACAGCCAATGGGTCTATTTGTTTGATCAAGCGCTCAACGAGCAGCAACATCAATCTGCTTTGCAATTATTAAATGACGGTGAGTCTTTTGAACTTCGTCAACCTGCAAGTGATGAGATTCAGATTTTAGTAACACCACGTGTGGGTACGATTTCACCTTGGTCATCTAAAGCGACTGACATTTTCAAAAACTGTAATACTCCAGTTCACCGTTTAGAATGTGGTCTTTTATTTACCTTAAAAGGTGTTTCTGAAATTTCTAATGAAGTAAAACAAGTACTTCATGACCGTATGACTGAAACTGTTTTTGCACAAATTGAAGATGCAAAAGCACTGTTTTCAGAAACAGCACCAAAACCTTTAAATTCAATTGATATTTTAGGTCAAGGTAAAGAAGCATTAGTAAAAGCCAACAACGAATTTGGTTTTGCGTTATCTGAACAAGAAATTGATTATTTAACTGAAGCATTTACTCGACTTGGTCGTAACCCAAATGACATCGAGTTGATGATGTTTGCACAAGCAAACTCTGAACACTGTCGTCATAAAATCTTCGGTTCTGAATGGACAATTGATGGTGAAAAACAACCATTATCATTGTTCCAAATGATTAAAAACACTTATAAAGAATCTCCAACTGACGTGTTATCGGCATATAAAGATAACGCATCTGTAATTGTTGGTTATGACACGATGCGTTTTTATCCGAAAGCAGATGAAAACGGTCATTTTGTTTACAAATATAAGAGCCAAGCTGCTCACATTTTAATGAAGGTTGAAACTCACAACCACCCAACGGCAATTTCACCATTTGCTGGTGCAGCAACAGGTTCAGGCGGTGAAATCCGTGATGAAGGTGCAACTGGTCGTGGTGGTAAACCGAAAGCAGGTTTAACAGGCTTTACAGTTTCTAACTTAAATATTCCTGGTTTTGAACAACCTTGGGAAGAAAACTACGGTAAACCTTCACGTATGGCATCGCCATTACAAATTATGATTGAAGGTCCATTAGGTGGCGCGGCATTTAACAATGAATTTGGTCGCCCTGCATTAAATGGTTATTTCCGTACTTTCGAACAAAACGTAAATGGTGAAGTGAAGGGCTTCCATAAGCCAATCATGATCGCGGGTGGTTACGGTAACATTCGTCCTGACCATGTAGAAAAAGATGCGATTCAACCGGGTGACTTGCTCATTGTATTGGGTGGCCCTGCGATGTTAATCGGTCTTGGTGGTGGCGCAGCCTCTTCTGTAGACAGCGGCACAATGGGTGAAAGCCTTGATTTCGCATCTGTACAACGTGAAAACCCAGAAATGGAACGCCGTTGTCAAGAAGTGATTGATACTTGCTGGCGTTTAGAAGACTTCAACCCAATCGTGTCTATTCATGACGTAGGAGCTGGTGGTTTATCAAATGCAATGCCTGAGCTTGTAAACGATCATGAGTTAGGTGCAGTTCTTAACCTTCGTAAGATTCCTTCATTAGAGCCGGGCATGAGCCCAATGGAAATCTGGTCAAATGAAGCACAAGAGCGTTATGTTCTTGCAATTCGTCCAGAGTCTTTAGAACAGTTCGAATCAATCTGTGCTCGTGAACGTTGTCCATTTGCCGTGTTAGGTGAAGCAACTGAAGCTCGTCACTTAACTGTTGAAGATCCATTGTTCCAAAACAACGCAGTTGATATCCCAATGCAAGTGATGCTTGGTGGTACACCGCGTATGCAACGTTCTTATGAAACAATTGAACGTAAAGGTAACGAATTCGATGCTTCAAAAGTTGATTTGAAAGATGCGATTTTCCGTGTATTGAAAAATCCTACAGTTGCGTCTAAATCATTCTTGATCACCATTGGTGACCGTTCAATTACAGGTATGGTTGCACGTGACCAAATGGTTGGTCGTTGGCAGATTCCTGTTGCAGATGCAGCAGTAACGACTACAAGCCTACAAGGCTTCACTGGTGAAGCAATGGCAATGGGTGAACGTCCACCAGTTGCATTGTTAAATCCAGCAGCGTCTGCTCGCTTGGCAGTTGCTGAAGCAATTACCAATATTGCATGTGCAAACATTGAACAAATTAGCGATATCAAACTTTCTGCAAACTGGATGGCTGCTGCTGGTCAAAAAGGTGAAGACCAAGCATTGTTTGAAGGTGTGAAAGCAATTGGTATGGAAATGTGTCCTGCTTTGGGAATTGCGATTCCTGTAGGTAAAGATTCACTTTCAATGCGTACCACTTGGAACGACAACGGTGAAGATAAAGCCGTAACATCTCCAATGACTGGCGTAATTACTGCATTTGCTCCAGTAGCTGATGTTCGTAAGACTTTAACACCTGAACTTAAGAATTTAGAAGACTCAGTACTTGTCCGTATTGATTTATCTAAAGGACAATTCCGTTTAGGTGGTTCGATTCTTGCGCAAGTATATAAAGCAATTGGTTCAGTCACTCCAGATGTTGATAGTTTTGATGATTTCAAAGCGTTCTTTGCTTTAATTCAAGACTGGAATAACCGTGGCTTGATTCAGGCTTACCATGACATCGGTGATGGTGGTTTACTCGCAACTGTAGCTGAAATGATGTTCGCTTCGCGTTTAGGTGTAGCATTAGAAGATCAGACTACTGCTGGTTTATTTGCAGAAGAAATTGGTGCAGTAGTTCAAATCAAAGCAGCTGATTGGGAAGCTTTACAAGCAGAAGTAGCTGCTTCTAGCTTAAAAGATGCAATTGCTGTAGTTGGTCGCGTAAATAATACTGATCAATTATCTGTAAATGGCTTAACTTTAGAGCGTGCAGAGTTACAACAAGCTTGGTCTGAAGTATCTCATCAGATCCAACGTTTACGTGATAACGTTGAAACTGCTGACCAAGAATTTGCTTTAATTACTGATAAATCACATCAAGGTTTGATTGCTAAACCTACATTTGATTTAAATGAACCTATCGAAGCACCGTTTATTAATAGCCGTCGTCCGAATATGGCAATCTTGCGTGAGCAGGGTGTAAATGGTCATATTGAAATGGCAGCAGCTTTCGATAAAGTTGGCTTTAACACAATTGACGTACACATGAGCGACTTACTTGCTGGTCGTGTGAGCCTAAGTGATTTCGAAGGTTTAGTGACTTGTGGCGGTTTCTCTTACGGTGACGTAATGGGTGCAGGCGGTGGCTGGGCAAAATCAGTTCTGTTCAATGCAAAACTACGTGATCAGTTTGAACAATTCTTCCATCGTGAAGGTACGTTTAGCTTAGGTATCTGTAATGGTTGCCAAATGTTGTCACAATTAGCACCGCTTATTCCGGGTGCTGAACACTGGCCACGTTTCCACCGCAATATGTCAGAAGTTTTTGAAGCACGTAGCGTAAACGTTCGTGTTGAAAAATCAGTTTCTGTATTACTTGATGGTATGGAAGGTTCAATTTTACCGATTGCTGTAGCACATGGTGAAGGCCGTGCAGTTGCTAGCGAAGCTGATATTGCAAGCTTAAATGCAGCGAATCAGGTTGCATTGCGTTATGTTGACAGCCATGGTAACCCGACTCAACATTATCCATTGAACCCAAATGGTTCACCGGAAGCGATTACGGGCGTAACGTCTAAAGATGGTCGTGCAACGATTATGATGCCGCACCCTGAGCGTACTTTCCGTGCTATCCAGCATTCTTGGAAACCAGAAGAGTGGACTGAAGACGGTGCTTGGTTACGTATGTTCCGTAACGCACGTAAGTTTATTGGTTAATATAAAAATTGAAATAAGCCACCGTAAGGTGGCTTATTTGTATGTAGTACAATGTGAATAGAATAAATAGTAGAGAAGAAAAATGAAGTCAAAAATCCATTTCCGTGAGTTTGCACTGTTGATGGCATTACTCATGTCTATCGTGTCTTTTTCGATAGATGCGGTGTTGCCTGCTTTAGGTGAGGTTGGACGAGTTTTTGAATTAAAGAATAATAATCAGACCCAGTGGGTCATTATTGGTATTTTCTCCGGCATGACAATAGGGCAGTTGATTGCAGGACCACTTTCCGATGCGATTGGACGAAAACGTATTTTATTTACCGGTATTATCATCTACTTTTTGGGAAGTTTATTGTGCTTTACCACACAAAGTTTTGAATGGTTTTTAGTAGGTCGCTTTATTCAGGGTATTGGGGTTTCAGGTCCTTATGTCGCCTCAATTTCCATTGTGCGAGATAAATACAGCGGTGCTCAGATGGCCCGTATTATGTCCTTAATCATGATGGTATTTATGGTCGCTCCAGCGATTGCACCAAGTCTGGGACAACTCATTATTCACTTCTTTGGTTGGCGTGATATTTTTGTTTTATACATGATCTATGCAACTGTCGTTGGAGCGTGGGTCGCTTTACGATTAGAAGAGACGTTACTTCCTGAAAATCGTTTACCTATGCGGTTACAAGCATTTCAAGATGGGTTCAAAGAAGTTGTAAGTAATAAAACCACCATGAGCTATTTATTATGTGCAGGCTTTTGCTTTGGTGGATTTATTGGTTACTTAGGTACTTCTCAGCAAATTTTTATGCAGCAGTTTGGTAAAACAGGGCAAGAGTTTAGTGCTTATTTTGCTGTGCTTGCTGGTGTGATGGGCATTGCTTCATTTACCAATTCTAAAATTGTCATGAAGTTTGGTATGCGTCCAATCTGTATTTATGGCTTTCTCGGTCTGTGCTTAATTTCATTAATTTTCTTAGGGATTCAACTTATAGGTGTGACTGTAGCATTTTGGATGTTTATGCTTTATGCCTGTATTTTATTTTTATTATTTGGAACTTTATTTGGTAATTTAAACGCGATTGCAATGGAACCTATGGGACATGTAGCTGGTATGGCATCAGCTATTATTGGTGCAGCTTCGTCCGTATTGTCGCTTATTCTTGCCTCTATTATTGGGCAATTATATAACAGCACACTAATTCCAATGACTTGCGGTTTTGTCATTTTATGTGGTTTAGCATTTATGATGACAGTATATGAGAACAGATATTTAAAGAAATCGAATGTTTAAAATGATCCAGAATAATGATAGCTCACTGAATTAGAAAAATTTTCTTCAAACTTAAAGTAAAGGTAAGAAAATACGTTTTTTAAGTACTTTAAGAAAATCTATAAGAGTATAGACATAAGTGTATTTAACCCCTTATGCTTGGATTGCTGTTGGTTCAATTTTTGCTTTCTCTGTAACAACGATAAAAATCGGAGATCAAAATGATGAAAAACAAAAATCACATAAGAACGATGTACACAAGAGATAAAGGTTGGCGCTTATTTGGCTTGGCGCTTGCCATACAAATACTTTTTATTGGAGCAAATTATTTAGCAATGATGAGCTGACTTTGATTCGGAGTCTTCTTAAAGGGTATGATTTAAAGCAAATTTACTAGTTTTGAGTCCTTCTATTCATGTTAAAGCTGATTTATTACGTACCTGAGTCACATCTTGAGTCGACTAAACAGTCTATATTTGCGGCCGGAGCAGGTGGGATTGGGAACTATGAACAATGTGCTTGGCAAGTTAAAGGAATAGGGCAATTCAAGCCAGTTAAAGGAGCTGACCCTTATATAGGAGAGCTAGGTGAACTTGAACAAGTTGATGAATGGCGTGTTGAAACGATTGTGCTTGAAGAAAAGGCAAGTGCAGTGGCAAAAGCATTAAAGGCAAGCCATCCTTACGAAGAGCCTGCCTTTGAGTTTATTCAAATCATAGAAGTTGATTTTTAATTAAACTGTGAAAAGTCTGGTTTACGTTTTTGCATAAATGCTTGCACAGCTTCTAGCATTTCTGGTGATTGAACGCGTTGCATAAAGATTTCTGCTTCATGGTCAATACATTCAATAATCTGATCTAAATCATGTTTCATTAATGCTTTGGTTTGTTTTAATGAAGCAAGCGGTAAAGCTGTTAAGTGTTGGGCAGTTGCCTGAGCAGTGGCATAAGCATCTTCAACGATTTCATTAACTAAACCAGCTTGTACAGCAGTTTCTGCATTGAACTTTTTGGCAGTAAACAGTAGTTCAGCTGCTTTGTGATAACCAGCTTGTTTAACCAATAATTGACTTGCACCACCTTCAGGAGAAAGCCCAAGGCTAACAAAAGGAATTTGAAAGAGGGCCGTATTGTCGGCAAAAACGAGGTCTGCCTGTAATAAAATCGTAACACCAATACCAATTGCCACGCCTTTTACTGCAATAATAAGCGGCTTCGATAATCTGGCAGCAGATTTAAGGAGTACAAATGGAGGAACTTGACCTGCTGGACCAGCATTCGGATTTTGTACAAAACCCATAAAATCTTTCATGTCATTACCAGCGGTAAAGTCATGTTCGGCACCACGTAGAACGATTACTCGTACATCTTTATTTTGGTCGGCTTCATCAAGTGCTTTGGCAATCCATAAGTAAAGTTCGCCATATAATGCATTTTTTGCTTCTGGGCGATTTATGGCTAAGGTGAGTACGCCACCTTCTAAATTTGCTTGTAAATGTTGATGAGGTTGTTGAATACAGCTAAGTGTCATCGTACTATCCTTGCTTTAAACCACGTTGTTGATTTTTAGGTTCTCATTATGGCGCATATTTTTTGTAATGAGCGTAACTGGTGAGTTCATAAAAAGTGAAAAACTAATTATGTATACATTTGACTATCTCGTTTTTATAGGTCGTTTTCAGCCATTTCATTTGGCACATATGCAAACGATTGAAATTGCACTGCAACAAAGTCGCTATGTGATTTTGGCTTTAGGTTCTGCCCAAATGGAACGTAATATAAAAAATCCGTTTCTTGCAATTGAACGAGAACAAATGATTTTATCTAATTTTTCATTAGATGAGCAAAAGCGCATTCGTTTTGTACATGTGGTTGATGTTTATAATGATGAGAAGTGGGTAAAACAGGTTAAATCATTAGTAAATGGTGTAATAGAACCGAACTCAAAAGTTGGTTTGATTGGCCATTTCAAGGATGAGTCATCTTATTATTTACGGCTATTTCCAGAATGGGTGATGGTCGAACTTGATAGCTTGAAAGATTCGATTTCTGCCACTCCAATGCGTGAAGCCTACTATCAGGGCAAAATTAAAACGGATGCATTTCCCAAAGGCACCATTCAATTTTTGGAAGAATTCCAAAATACACCGTTATATTTACAGCTACAGCAAAAGTTTTTACAGGCAGACCATTCAAATATTGAGGAAACCGTGTCGTCTCATAAAGAATGAGTCGATCTAACTAAAGAATCTCTGGTTTTTAAAAGTAGATTGAATTTTTTGATGCTTTTTTGAGTCTACTTTAAAAACCTGCAAATTGTTGTGTCCAATAGCTTTTTTGTTTAGCAGACTGGTCAGAAGCACATGCAATGGCATATTCGGTATATCTAGGGTTCATAATATTACTGCAATGCAGAGGACTGGCGATCCATTTAGCCATGACCTCATTTAAAGTTTTTTGTCCACTCGCGACATTCTCACCATTGGCTTTACTCAGCATATGATATTTTTTCAATCTCGCTCTTAAATCTAAACCTGTTGAGCCAACATGCCCAAGAAAGTTGTTATTTGCCATATCTTTAGAATGAGCACTTGCACCTTGATATAAATTATTATTCCAGCTTAAAGGTTTAGCTGCAGAAAAATACTGCTGACCACATTGACGAGGATGTTGTCGAATTTCATTAATTGCATTAAGCACAGCTTGTCGGTAAGCAGGATTTTGTAAATCTTGGCAGTTTATTTCTATCGATGATTTTTGAACTTGTGGTGTAGAAGAGCTCAGTGTAGGAGGAGTGCTTGATGAATTAACGGAGCAGGCAGCAATAACAAGGCTACAAGGCAATAAAGTACAAACTTTTAGTAGATTCATAGCAATGCCTGAGTTCGAGTTATTTTAATATTTTTATCATACGCCAAATTAAAATGGCTGAGTAATTTATGTGCGTGTAAAAAAGCGAGTATTCAACTCGCTTTTTTGTTACTCAAGCTTATTAAGCTGTTTGTAATGCTTTTAAATCTTCTAAAACCTGTTCAGCATGGCCGGCCGCTTTTACCTTACGGTAACTTTTAACTAAGGTTTTATTATGGAAAATAAAAGTAGAGCGTTCGATCCCCATTACTTTTTTCCCATACATATTCTTTTCTTTAATCACATCAAAGTGTTTGCAAAGTACTTCTTCTTTGTCACTAATTAAATCGATTGTTAGTGCCTGCTTTTCTGTAAAGTTTTGGTGGGCTTTTACCGAGTCGCGTGATACTCCAAAAATACGAGCACCTAAAACATCAAATTGATCTTTTAAACAAGAAAAGCCGACAGCTTGTGTTGTACAGCCTGGCGTTGAGTCTTTAGGGTAGAAGTAAATAATCAGCCATTCATTATCGACTTCAGCCAAATTAACTTCGCCGTGTGTGGTTGGGAAAACCTGATTTGGCAGTTGAATATTCTCAGACATTTCTTATCCTTTAAAAGTTAAATTTGATCTAATTCAAGTGGTAAAAAAGCATATTCTTCATGATAAACAATATCGAGCTTTCTTACAGGAATAGCTTTGTTAAAAATTGGACCATCAATCACAGTGGTATGAAATTCACCGCCTTCTCCACATGGATCAATTCCACGGTTTTCAAGTTCCTGTATATATTCTAACGATAACACTTGACCTAAATCTTCCACCTTCATCCCGAGTTTAAGGTTTACAGTCACAACTACACTCTGAAATCCAAGTTGAATAAATTCTTCAACAACTTCACGATGGGGCCGTAGCCAGAGCGGCATTCCTAATTTAAGGCCCACTGTTTGAGTAACACGATCATGCCAACAACCATGTTCCGGCATATCTAAATCACCTGTAACCAGTACCTCAGCACCTTTTTGTTTGGCTTCATTTAGTAAGTTGATGAATTTATTTTCATAGTCATTCCAGCTAGATGATGCCATAAATACAGGTAAGCCAATTGTTTGAGCTTGCGCCCGGATAATATCAAGTGGCATAGCATGTGAACGGGAGCGTTGTCCTTGCTCTTCTAGCATAACGATTAAACCAATTACGTTACCGGTTTGCATGGCATGATAAAGTGCAAGAGAGCTGTCTTTACCTCCACTAAAGGAGACAATTGACGGTCTGTTATGTGCGTTAGTTTTCCATTGGTCTTGCATGACTTATTTCGAATGAAGAGATCGGTGTCATTTTAACAGAGCTATAAAAAAGCCTGCATAAATGCAGGCTTAATTTGGAGCAACAAAAGCTTATTTTTTAGGAGCTTGTTGTTGAGCTGCTTTCATTGCTTCTTCAGTTAATTTCTCAAGCTTAGTTGTTAACTGAGGACCGAAACATGCTTTAAGGTCACGGTTTTGCTGTTGTACAAAAGCTAAAGAGCTTGGGCTTTTCTTCGCATTGATTGCGCTTTGAATTTCCCATTTTTGTGCTTCAGTCACTTTACCTTGCGCTTCAACTTGGCAGCTACAGAATTTGCTTACTTCAGCTGAACTTAATTTACCGCCTTTTGCAGTTTGGTCTTTACAAACGTTGATTAATGCACCTTTAACGTTAGTGCTTTTATATGCTGCTTGAACTGGGTTTTCAGCTGCTTGAGCTGAACCAGCCATAAGTGCAGCTGCTGAGAATAAAGATGAAAGAATAAGATTTGATTTTAACAACTTCATAAATTTTACCTACTTATTGCGGTATATAGCGTGTTGGATCGGTAACACCAGCATCGATAAAGCCTTCTTTACGCAAACGGCAACTGTCACATTTACCACACGCACGTCCTTGAGCATCTGCTTGGTAGCAAGATACCGTTTGACTATAGTCTACGCCATGTTCAATCCCTAAACGTATAATATTCGCTTTGGATAAATGTAACAGGGGTGTTTCAAATTTAAGAGGTTTTCCTTCTACGCCAGCTTTAGTTGCTAAACGAGCCATATTGGCAAAAGCATCAATAAATTCTGGGCGACAGTCAGGATATCCTGAATAATCAACGGCATTGATGCCAATAACAATCGCTTCAGCATTGAAAACTTCTGCTGCTGCTAAGGCATAAGAGAGGAAAATTGTGTTACGTGCTGGTACATAAGTTACAGGAATACCTTCTTGTAATTGTTCTGGTACAGCAATGTTATGATCTGTAAGTGCAGACCCGCCTAAATTGGCTAAATCGATATTAATTACACGGTGTTCGACACCTGCACGCTGAGCTAATGCTTTTGCGGCATCAAGTTCAGTGGTTGAGCGTTGACCATACATAAAACTAATAGCAATACATTCATAGCGCGCTTGTGCCCAAGCTAGGCAAGTGGTTGAGTCTAAGCCGCCTGAAAGTAAAACAATGGCACGAGGGCGCATATTTTTCTCCATATTCGGAATGATTTATTTTATTGAACGATTAGCGACCTGATTCATCGTTCCAGAGCAGTTTATGTAACTGAAGCTGGAAACGTACAGGCAGTTTGTCGTCCAGTATCCACTGTGCCAGATCACGTGCTAAACGTGGCAGGCCAACAGCACCTTTTTCAACTGCAAAAGCAGGGGAGAACCAGACAGTACTGACTTTGGTTTGCAGTTGATATTGTTCAACTTGTTGTTTTGACCATTCATAGTCTTCACGATTACAAATCACAAATTTGATTTGGTCACGCGGTGTTAAATGGTCAAGATTACTGATGAGATTACGGTGTTCTTCACCAGAAGTTGGAGTCTTTAAGTCGAGGACTTTTGAAACACGCGGATCCACTCTTGATACATCAAGAGCGCCACTGGTTTCTAGGGAAACGTCAAAACCAGCGTCACATAAACGTTGTAATAAAATTAAGCAATTGGGTTGTGCTAGGGGTTCACCGCCTGTTACACAAATATAAGGCGTTTGATATTTTTCAGCCGTTTCAATAATGTGCTCAAGTGATAAGCGTTCGCCACCTTCAAAAGAATAAGTGGTGTCGCAATAACTACAACGTAAA
This sequence comes from Acinetobacter sp. EKM10A, assembly GCF_011075215.1. Classification (NCBI taxonomy): domain Bacteria; kingdom Pseudomonadati; phylum Pseudomonadota; class Gammaproteobacteria; order Moraxellales; family Moraxellaceae; genus Acinetobacter; species Acinetobacter sp. EKM10A. Next base: position 82,893 of record NZ_JAALLK010000001.1, read on the forward strand.
GGGCAACCTGTGAGACGAATAAATACAGTCGGTAGGCCAGAGGCATTTGCTTCACCCTGCAAGGAGTAAAAAATCTCGGTAATGCGTAGACCGGACGCAGGGTCAGAGACAGGAATTGCAGAGGAACGTAAGGAAGCCATTCTAGAAATACCACACTATATAAAAAATAAAATCTCTACGATCAGTGTTGATCGTAGAGATGTTTGATCAAACTGAAATTAGTCAGCGCGTAACAAATCGTTCAAACTTGTTTTTGCACGTGTTTGTGCATCAACTTTTTTCACGATAATTGCAGCGTATAAGCTGTATTTACCATCAGCTGACGGTAAGTTACCTGGTACAACAACTGAGCCAGCAGGAACACGGCCGTAATGGATTTCACCAGTCTCACGATCATAAATACGTGTAGATTGACCGATATAAACACCCATAGAAATAACAGAGCCTTCTTCGACAATAACACCTTCAACGATTTCAGAACGTGCGCCGATAAAGCAGTTGTCTTCAATAATGGTTGGGTTAGCTTGTAATGGTTCTAAAACACCACCGATACCAACACCACCTGATAAGTGAACGTTTTTACCGATTTGAGCACATGAACCTACAGTTGCCCATGTATCAACCATTGTGCCTTCATCTACGTAAGCACCAATGTTGACATAAGATGGCATTAACACCACATTTTTAGCTTGGAAACTACCACGACGAGCAACAGCAGGAGGAACAACACGAACACCCGCAGCTTTAAATTGCTCTTCAGTCCAACCAGAGAATTTAGTTTCAACTTTGTCGTAGAAACGAAGATCACATGACTCGATTGGTTTATTGTCATTAAGTTTAAATGATAATAAAACAGCTTTTTTTAACCATTGATGAACAACCCATTCACCATTGATTTTTTCTGCAACTCGAAGTGTACCGTTATCTAAACCAGCAATTGCTTCTTCAACAGCTTGGCGAATTTCGCTTGGGCAATCTGCTGCAGTGAAATTTGCGCGGTCTTCAAATGCTTGCTCAATGATCGTAGAAAGCTGAGACATGATCTTCCTTCCATAAAAAATTTTAAAGATTTTACACTAATTTGTGACAAGAATCTTTGAAAAAACGTGTTACGTTTAATTGAGGTATAAATGAGTTAAATCAAAATAAGCTTATTAGATAATCAAGTGTTTTTTACACAAAAATGATTTGAAAATAAAAATTTAACTCAATTTGTATCAAAAAATAACAGAAATCTAGCAGTTTTTGTATAAAAAAGAATCTATGCTCTTGAATATAATTTTTGTCACAAGCTGAATAAATTAAAAACAGAGCCTTTTCTTAAGGAGAAAACGATGAAAGTATTACGTGTTTTAGTGACAACTACAGCTTTACTTGCTGCTGGTGCTGCAATGGCGGATGAAGCTGTTGTTCATGACAGCTATGCATTCGATAAAAACCAATTAATTCCAGTAGGCGCTCGTGCTGAAGTAGGTACTACAGGTTACGGTGGTGCTTTGTTATGGCAAGCAAACCCATATGTAGGTTTAGCATTGGGTTATAACGGCGGTGACATTTCTTGGACAGATGATGTTTCAGTAAATGGCACTAAGTATGATTTAGACATGGATAATAACAATGTCTATCTAAATGCTGAAATTCGTCCTTGGGGTGCCAGCACAAATCCATGGGCTCAAGGCCTATATATAGCTGCAGGTGCGGCTTACTTAGATAATGATTATGACCTTGCTAAACGTATTGGTAATGGTGATACCTTATCAATTGATGGTAAAAACTATCAACAAGCAGTTCCTGGTCAAGAGGGCGGTGTAAGAGGTAAAATGTCTTACAAAAATGACATCGCTCCATATTTAGGTTTTGGTTTTGCTCCAAAGATTAGCAAAAACTGGGGTGTATTTGGTGAAGTAGGTGCTTACTATACTGGTAATCCAAAAGTTGAGTTAACTCAGTATAATCTTGCTCCTGTAACTGGTAACCCAACATCTGCTCAGGATGCGGTTGATAAAGAAGCAAATGAAATTCGTAACGATAATAAATACGAATGGATGCCAGTTGGTAAAGTTGGTGTAAACTTCTACTGGTAATAAATAGTAAAAAAACGAGCTTCGGCTCGTTTTTTTATATCTAAAAATAAAAGAGCTACATAAGTAGCTCTTTTATTTTGTTCTTAAACTTTATTCATCTGGATAGGCAATTTTTTTCAATGCTTTAATGTCAGCATCAGGTGAGCATAAAGAAATAAACTCATAACCATAACCACGTAATAAATGGCCTTTGCGAACAGCAATCCATGTGGTGTTGACACCAAAGATATCAGTTTTAATTTGTTTTAAACGATAGTCACGCTCTGCATCGTAAGCGACATCATTGACAATTCCGACGCCCATGCCGAGTTCAACGTAAGTTTTGATAACATCGGCATCAAGAGCAGACATTACAATATCGGCATCAATTTGTGCATCTTCAAATGCTTTATCGATCTTTGAACGACCTGTAAAACCGCCGTGATAAGTAATTAGTGGGTATTCAGATAAAGCATCAAGATCAATTTTATCGAGCTGTGTAAGTGGGTGATCTTGAGGAGTAATAATGCTGTGCTGCCATTGATAGTACGGAATGCTTGCTAAATTTTCTTCAGTTGTTAAAGACTCTGTCGCGATACCAATATCAGCTTCACCTTGTAAAAGCATTTCTGCAATTTCGACAGGGCTTGCTTGTTGCAAAATCAAATGAACTTTTGGAAATAGTTTCTTAAATTGATTGACGATTGGTGGTAATACATAACGTGCTTGAGTATGTGTTGTTGCAATCGTTAAAGTACCTTCGTCCACTTTATTAAAGTCATCGGCAAGACGTTTAATATTTTCAGCATCTACAAGCATGCGTTCTACAATGCTAAGGAGTGATTGACCGGGTTCAGTTAAACCCAGCAGACGTTTACCTTTACGGACGAAAAGTTGTACGCCTAATTCATCTTCTAAATCTTTAATATGTTTACTTACACCTGATTGAGAGGTGTATAACGCGGCAGATGCTTCCGTTAAATTAAAGTTTTGGCGTACTGTTTCTCGGATAATTCTTAATTGTTGAAAGTTCATTTACACTTTTCCTCAAAAGAGGTGAGGAACGGCTTTAAATACCGCGAGATGGCTCCTCACCAAATAATTCCTTAAGCAACTTGATCTGCAAATAGGTGAAGTTGAGATGCACTTACCCAAACAGTTTGATTTGGTTTAAATGCATGTTGTTTTGCAGCTTCACTGCTCAGAGCAATCTCAATTAAACGTCCATTACGATCTTGTAATTCCGCCACTACTTTTCCAGCAATCCAGACTTCACGTACAAAAGTTGCTTCAATTGTATTTGCCTGTGGTTGCGCATGAATATGTAACTCATCCGGACGGGCAAAAGCAATTACTTTTCCTTGCGGTGCCTGAACTGTGGTCGGTAATTCGATACGATCATTGCCAATACGGATAATACCGCTTGCATGTTCACCTTCAAAACGATTTGCTTGACCCAAGAAATCAAATACAAATGGTGTTGCAGGTTTTTCGTAAACTTCACGTGGAGAACCGATTTGTTCGACGTTACCTTTATTCATCACAATAATTTGGTCTGCTACTTCAAGTGCCTCTTCCTGGTCATGGGTTACGAAAATTGAAGTGATATGCAGCTCATCATGCAAGTTACGTAACCAGCGGCGTAATTCTTTACGAACCTTAGCATCTAGTGCACCAAATGGTTCATCAAGCAATAACACACGAGGTTCTACGGCAAGTGCACGAGCTAAGGCAATACGTTGGCGTTGACCACCAGAAAGCTGGGCTGGATAACGGTCTGCTAAAAAGCCCAGTTGAACCAGATCAAGCAGACGAGTCACTCGTTTTTTAATTTCGGCTTCCGATGGGCGTGTGGCACGAGGACGGACACGTAAACCAAAGGCAATATTGTCAAATACGGTCATATGACGGAATAAAGCATAGTGCTGAAAAACAAAACCGACCTGACGTTCACGGACATGTACATTGGTTGCATCTTCGCCTTCTAGTAAGACTTGACCGCCATCTGCTGACTCTAAACCCGCAATAATACGAAGTAGCGTCGTTTTACCGCAGCCAGATGGGCCGAGTAAGGCAACCAGTTCACCTTCTGGGAAATCGAGTGAAATATTTTTAAGCGCATGGAATGCACCAAAGTGTTTTTCAATATTTTTAACTTGAATACTCATGATTTCATTCCTTACGAATCAGTTGAATGCGGTTCTGGTTTGTCTTGATGTAGTTCTAACCAGGTTTTTAAAATCAGTGTTAATAGTGCCAAGAAAGCAAGAAGTGAGGACACCGCAAAAGCTGCGCTAAAGGTGTACTCGTTATATAAAATTTCGACATGTAGAGGCAGGGTATTGGTCTCACCACGGATGTGGCCGGAAACTACTGATACCGCCCCAAACTCACCCATTGCACGGGCATTACACAAAATCACGCCGTAAATCAGACCCCATTTAATGTTAGGGAGTGTGACTTTCCAAAAGGTTTGCCAACCTGATGCACCGAGTACAATCGCTGCTTCCTCTTCTTCAGTTCCTTGCGCTTCCATAAGTGGAATTAACTCACGCGCCACAAATGGAACTGTAATAAAGATGGTCGCTAAAACAATGGCAGGTACGGCATATAGAATCTTGATGTCATGTTCCATGAGCCAACCGCCTAACCAGCCTTGAGCACCGAAAATCAGTACAATCATTAAACCTGCAATAACAGGTGAGACCGAAAAAGGCATATCAATAATGGTGGTTAAAATTGCTTTACCTTTAAACTGAAATTTGGAAACAGCCCATGCAGCGGCAACACCAAATATCACATTAATCGGAACGGCAATTGCTGCGGTCAATAGTGTTAATTTCACTGCTGATAACGTATCTGGATCAATTAAAGCTTGAACATAGACTTCAAGGCCTTGTTTAAATGCTTCAACAAAAACCAGAATAAGTGGCAGCATGAGGCAGCTAAGGAAAAAAATCAGTGCAATTGTAATGAGCGTATAACGTACCCAAGTTGGTTCACGTGTCGCGTCACGAGATTGCAATTTCAAGGCAAGTGCATTGCTGTCGGTATGTAGGTTCATGTGACATTTCTCCCTGTACGACGGTTTGCCCATGCTTGAAGTAAGTTAATGACAAATAAAATAATGAAAGAGAGAACCAACATCACTGCTGCAATAGTCGTGGCACCTGCATAGTCATATTCTTCTAGGCGAGAAATGATCATAAGCGGAGCAATTTCAGTTTTAAACGGCTGGTTACCTGCAATGAAAATTACAGAACCATATTCACCTACACCGCGAGCAAACGCTAAAGCAAAGCCTGTAAATAGGGCGGGGAGTAATATTGGTAAAATAATTTTAGTAATGGTCTGCCAACGATTTGCACCGAGTGCGGAAGCTGCCTCTTCAAGTTCAGTTTCAATATCACTTAATACCGGTTGAACGGTTCGAACAATAAAAGGAATACCGATAAACACTAAAGCTAGCGTAATCCCGATGGGGGTATATGCAACCTGAATACCAAGTGGTTCTAAATATTGACCGATCCAGCCTGTAGGCGCATAGAGTGAGGTCAACGCAATGCCTGCAACCGCTGTTGGAAGTGCAAAAGGTAAGTCCACTAAGGCATCAACCAGACGCTTTCCGGGAAAGTTATAACGGACAAGGCACCAAGCTAAAAGTAGCCCAAAAACAACATTAATAAACGCCGCAATTAAGGCTGAACTAAAGCTGAGTTGAAGCGATTTTAAAATACGCTCAGAGGTTAAAATTTCCCATAGTCCGTCCCATCTGATTCCAAATGATTTGATAAAGACTGCGGCTAATGGAATAAGCACAATAAAAGAAACGTAAGCGAGGGTGAAGCCCAATGATAGACCAAACCCAGGCAGCACTCGGGATCGCTGCGACATGATATTTCCTCAAAGAGAAAAGCCTGCTGAAATCAGTAAGCGAATAAATAAAGATAAACGGCGCGGTATAAAGCTAGGTATTAAGCAAATTTCAAAGAGAAATGTGTCTTTACCGGATCAATAGATGAGTGGCTACACATCGAGTCTTCAGGAAGTAGATGATTCAGTAAGTCAGGAAACGGACCGAAGCCTGAAGCAACATTAATATGACCGACTTGTCCAAGGTTAATCGGGGTTAATTGCCAAGATTTCGCAAGCTGTAAAGCATCAAAAAAGTCTAACCATGGATCATTTTCACTAATGAGTAGCGTTGCAGGCACATTAATTTTTAGCTGATGAAAATAATCTTTGTAGTCAGTCAAACTATGGCGGGCAAATCCGGCTTCACCAAAACGTGCCGGATTTGCAGGAGCAACCAAAATCAGTTTTTTAACTTGAAGTTGTAACTCTGGATGCTCTGCTAAGGCAGCAACACTAGTTAGGCAGCCGAAACTATGCGCAACAATTTGGACTGGTGTTTGTACTGCTTGAACTGTGTTAACGAATTGCTCAATCCATTCGCTTAATACGGGTCTATCCCAGTTTTTTTGCTCAACGCGAGAACTAGACACGAGTTGACGCTGCAACCAAGATTGCCAATGTTGATGTTCACTTCCACCTACACCCGGAACAATTACAGTGTGTGTCATGTCTGTTCTCCTTATCGTTAGAACAAAGAATTACTTCTCTGCACTATTGATTTTCACGATTTGATCGAAAACACCACCATTATCAAAGTGTTGCTTTTGTACTTTTGTCCAACCGCCAAACTCTTTATCAATGGTGACAAGTTTCAATGGCTTAAATACATTGCTATATTTTTTGAGTACAGCTGCATTGCGAGGACGGTAGAAATTACGTGCTGCAATTTCTTGACCAGCAGGTGAGTACAAATAGTTGAGGTAACCTTTTGCAATAGTTAAGTTGCCTTTTTTCGCTGCATTTTTTTCAACAATTGCAACTGGCGGCTCAGCCAAAATAGATAAAGATGGCGTCACAATCTCAAACTTGCCAGGTTGTTCACGGATAGCTAAATGTGCTTCATTTTCCCAAGCCAGTAATACGTCACCAATTCCGCGTTCAGCAAATGTAGTGGTTGCACCACGGGCGCCTGAATCTAAAACTTTGGTGTGTTTATAAATTTGGCGAACAAATTCTTGTGCTTTTGCATCGTTACCACCTGCTTGATGTTTTGCCCAAGCCCAAGCTGCAAGATAGTTCCAACGTGCACCACCAGAAGTTTTCGGGTTTGGCGTAATAATTTCCACGCCTGGCTTGATTAAGTCACCCCAATCTTTAATTTGTTTAGGGTTACCCTTACGAACTAAAAACACGATAGTTGATGTGTACGGAGTAGAGTTTTGTGGCAACTTCTTCTGCCAATCAGTTGGAAGCAATTTTGCTTTTTCAGCAATTTCATCAATATCAGCAGCAAGTGCTAATGTCACAACATCTGCATTTAAGCCGTCGATTACAGCGCGGGCCTGTTTACCAGAACCACCGTGTGACTGTTTAAACTCAATATCTTGACCGGTACGCTGTTTCCAGTAAGTACCAAACTGTTTATTGAAATCTGTATATAACTCGCGAGTTGGATCGTAAGAAACGTTTAAGAATTCTTGAGCTGCAAACGATGAAACAGAAAGTAATGCAGCAATAACCCCGACTTTTAACTGAGAAAAACGCATGAGATAACCCCTCAAAAATACGAAATGTTCAAAACATGAACGCAGAATAGCGCTAGTCTTTATTCTAAAAAAATAATAAAAAACGAATTTAATATGAAAAATATAGAAATAATAAAAATGGATAAGTTATTCTTAAATATTGATATATAACAAGTTTCAAAAGTTTCTCTTAAATCGGTATAATTTTTTAAAATCAGTCATTTATTAATTAAATGAAAGGTGTTGTATTGTTGGGTGGTTTTAAATAAAGGACGGATTGAGCATGTGGTGTTTTAAAAATGGACAACCTGTAGAGACCATTCCTTTATTGGACCGGGCATTTCATTATGGAGATGGCTGCTTTACCACAATTCGTGTTTTTCAAAATAAGATTGAGCTGAAAGCACGGCACTGGGAACGTCTAAAACTTGCTTGCCAAAAATTATCTTTGGTTGCAGATTTTGAGTTAATCGAACAAAGTTTGCAGCATCTACAAAATCAGAATCTCGTGCTCAACGGGACTTTAAAAATTGTGATTAGCCGTGGTGAAGGTGATCGTGGCTATAGTTTGCCAAAGCATGCGGCAGATATTTATATCTGGTTTTATCCAAAAGCATTGGAGCAGTTCCAGCCAGATTTTATACAGTGTGGTGTTTTAAATCAGGCTTTAGGTTTAACCATGCCGAGTTTAGTTGGGCTTAAATCTTTAAACCGTCTTGAGCAGGTATTGCTAAAAAAAGAAGCAGATCAACAAGGCTGGGTTGAAGCTTTAGTAACTGATGTACAAGGTTATATTGTTGAAGGGGTAAGCAGTAATTGTTTTATTCGTTTAAATGATAGATGGATTACTCCGGAACTTCGCTATAATGGCGTCCACGGTGTGATGCGTGCAGAAATTTTGGCGCGTATGCAGCACTACGGAATTGCCTGTGAAGTCAGAATAATTGAGCTAGATGAAGTACCACAAATACAGAGTCTATTCTTTTGTAATGCTTTACATCCAATGCGAGTAGTTACTCAAATCAGTGAACAAATTCTAGAGTCACAGGCGTGCCTAAATTTATTTCATACTCTTAACTTGAATCAGATTCATTAATATGCCGAAGCCACCTGTGAATGCGAAAGCAAAAAATGCTAAAAAAAAGGGCAAGAAAACAGCATCTAATTTTCCAAAAAAGTTAGTGCTGATTGGCTGTTTTATCGTTTTAATTTCTATTTTTGCTATTTTATGGTCAAGTTTATTTAAAGCTTATCCTATTGAAGGGAAAAAGCAGATGCTATCGATCACATCAGGTGAGACCTATTCTGGTTTTATTGATCGCTTAGCCAAAGAAAATAAAATCCATTTCCCAATTGTACTTAAGCTTTATCAAAAGTTTATGATTCATGACAGTATGAAAGCTGGTGTATATGAGATAGAGCAGGGAATGAGCGTAAGACAAGTATTAGAGATGTTATCTGATGCTGATAATGCCCAGATGAATCGTGTTCTAGTGATTGAAGGAACAACTTTTAAGCAGCTGATTACAGCACTAAAAAACGATAAAAATGTAAAAAATACGATATTGGATTTACCAGATGACCAGCTTATGAAGGCTTTAGGTATTCCTTATCATCATCCTGAAGGTCTGTTTGCACCCAACACTTATTTCTTTGCTAAAGGTGAGACCGATAAGAAAATCCTGACTGATTTATACCATCGTCAAATGAAAGCCTTAGATGCGGCTTGGGCAAAGCGGGCACCGAATTTACCTTATAAAGATAAGTATGAAGCTTTAATCATGGCTTCTATTGTTGAAAAAGAAACGAGCCTCGATAGCGAACTTACACAAGTTTCAGGGGTTTTCGTGCGCCGTTTAAAACTCGGTATGCGTTTACAGACTGATCCAACCGTAATTTATGGTATGGGTGCAAACTATAAGGGTAACATTACTCGCGAAGACTTACGTACACCAACACCATATAATACCTATACAATTAATGGGTTACCGCCAACTCCAATTGCGCTGCCAAGCCAAAAAGCTATTGAGGCTGCGTTACATCCAGATGATTCAAATAACATCTATTTTGTAGCGACTGGTAATGGTGGACATAAATTTACGGCAGACTTGCAAGCACATAACCAAGCAGTGCAAGAGTATTTATCCGTGTTGAGATCGAAGAAATAAGGAAAAGAGATGTTTATTAGCTTTGAAGGCACGGAAGGGGTAGGAAAAACTACACTCATTCGAAAAATTCATCAGCATTTTGAAGAACAAGGTAAACAAGTTGTTTTAACTCGAGAGCCGGGTGGAACACCGTTAGCTGAGCAAATTCGTTCGATGCTTTTGGCAGTGAATCATGATGAAAATATGAGTCATGATACCGAACTGCTCTTAATTTATGCGGCACGAGCTCAACACTTACAACAAGTTATTTTGCCGGCATTAGAGTCTAATAAAATTGTATTAAGTGACCGTTTTACTGATGCGAGTTTTGCTTATCAATGTTCCGGTCGTGGTTTAAGCCAAGACAAATTACAGCTTTTAAACCAGAACTTCGTTTCACGCATGCCGGAGGTGACTTTCTGGTTAGATGCACCGATTGAACTTGGTATGAACCGTGCACGTGAACGTGGAGCTTTAGACCGTTTTGAACAAGAAAAGTTAAGCTTCTTTACTAAGGTTCGTGAAGGTTATGAAACCTTATGGAAAGTTGAGCCTGAGCGTATTAAACGTTTAGATGCTACACAAAGTCCAGATCAGGTGTTCGAGCAAGCTCTGCAATATTTAGCATAGGCCATGGGATTAGCCACTCTCATATTTTTTTGGGAGTGGTGAAAAATGACAAGAAATCTGGTTTTAAACGTCATAGAAAATATTGGGCAGTATTCTATGCTATTTTGAATACTGTTCTGAAATCGAAGAAAAACAAGGATGAAAAGCTCAAAAGAAGAAATTGTGGCATTTCTTGAAAAGGAATTCCCACAAAGTTTGGAACATTGCACGATTGAATCAGTCACTTCTAAAGCTGCGGTTGTTTATTATCATGTTGACCAAAGACATCAACGTCCGGGTGGTACTATATCTGGCCCGACTATGATGACTTTGGCAGACTTTGCTTTATATATTGCAATACTCGGCGAAATTGGAATTATTGGTTTAGCTGTAACCACCAATTTTAATATTAATTTCCTGAGAAAACCCGCGGGTGATCAAGACTTACGCAGTGAATGTAAGCTCATGAAAGTAGGAAAGAGCCTAGTCGTAGGTGAGGTCTGGATTTATTCGGTAGGGCAAGAGGAACCCGTGGCACATGTGACCGCGACTTACTCAATTCCACCTAGACCATAAATCTTAAGTAATAAAAAAGCACGACATGAACCGTGCTTTTTTATAAAAAACTATTTATACACTAGTATTCACCAAAGGTTGCTCTACTGCAAAGTTTGGAGGCGTCAGAACCGTTTTACGAATCTCACTCGAAGTTTCCGGATAATCAAGTGTGTAATGTAAGCCACGTGATTCTTTACGGTGCATAGCACAACGAACAATCATTTCGGAAACAAGTACAAGATTACGCAGTTCAATCAGGTTTTTGCTGACACGATAATCTTGATAATATTCAGTAATTTCGCGCTTTAACATCTCAATACGGTGTAAAGCACGTTCTAAACGTTTTGTGGTTCTTACAATACCAACGTAGTTCCACATGGTCGAACGTAACTCATCCCAGTTTTGTAAAATCACGACATCTTCATCTGGATTAGTTACTTGAGAATCGTCCCAAGTTGGTACTTCCGGTAATTTGAAGTTTTTATCAAACTTACTTTCGATATCTTTTGCTGCACTCATGCCATAAACGAAGCATTCAAGTAATGAGTTACTCGCCATACGGTTTGCACCATGTAAACCCGTATAAGAGGTTTCACCAATTGCATATAGACCTTCAATATCAGTCTGGCTATTTGAGTCAACTACAACACCACCACAGGTATAGTGTGCAGCCGGCACCACCGGAATCATGTCTTTAGTGATGTCGATACCTAGTTCAAGTAATCGTGCATAAAGTGTAGGGAAGTGCTCTTTAATAAAATTCGGTGATTTGTGTGTAATGTCTAACCACACATGGCGAATACCGAGGCGCTTGATTTCATGGTCAATGGTACGTGCCACAATATCGCGAGGAGCCAACTCTGCACGATCGTCAAAACGTAGCATAAAACGTTCGCCATCTGGTAAACGTAAGTAAGCACCTTCGCCACGCATGGCTTCAGTAATTAAGAAAGAACGTGCTTGCGGATGGTAAAGGCAGGTTGGATGGAACTGGTTAAATTCCATATTGGCAACACGGCAACCTGCACGGTATGCCATCGCAATACCGTCACCAGTAGCAATATCCGGATTAGATGTATAAAGGTAAGCTTTCATTGCGCCGCCGCAAGCAAGTGCGGTAAATGGGGCAAGGAAGGTATGAACTTTTTCAGTACTTTCATCTAGTGCATACAAACCAATAGCACGATTTGCCTGCTCTGTATGACCCAATTTATGCGACGTGATTAAATCAATCGCAATGTAGTTTTCAAAAATAGTAATATTTTTACGTTCTTTGGCGCGTTCAACCAAAGTGGTTGAAATAGCTTTGCCAGTTGCATCAGCAGAATGAATAATACGGCGCTGCGAATGGCCACCTTCACGAGTCAAATGAAGCTGTTCATCTTCATCTAAGGTAAACTGCACACCTTGCTTTAAAAGGAAATCAACAGAAGGGCGGCCGCCTTCTACAGTATGCTGGACTGCATCCATTTCACATAAATGAGCACCTGCAATCATAGTGTCATTAATGTGTTGTTGAATAGAGTCAGTTTCATCAAGTACTGCAGCAACACCACCTTGTGCATAGAAGGTACTTGCTTCAGTTAAAGCAGCTTTAGCTAAAACTGCAATATTAAAATGACTTGGTAACGATAAAGCCAGACTTAAACCAGCACCGCCACTGCCCACAATAATCACGTCAAAGTGGTGAATTGTCTGTTGATTAGGCATGTCCATTCGCATCAATTTAAAACGTCCGCTAATGACACCCCTTTTTACCTAAAAAGGCAAGAGCTTAAGCGCTCTAAGTCACAGAAAAATTGCAATTAGCTTAAAAAATTGCAATGTGTAAAATAAACGTGATGAGGATGCCTTACAAATAAACATATTGTTACGCACAATTCCAAAGCATTGTGATACAAAAGTTTTATTCTTATTCTCGTAGACCAATTGTGGGTGAGCACCGAATGAAATCTCGCTATTTACAACAAGGAATGTATGCAGCGGTATTTACAGTTGCTGCTGTTCAAGCAAATGCTGCTGTTGATTTTTCAAACCTCGTTGAACAAGTTAGTCCGGCTGTGGTGAGTGTAAACGTTGTAAAAAAAATGACTCAGGATGAACTGTTACAACAGCAAGTTCCTGAAATTTTAAAACGTTTCTTTGGTAATCAGGTCATCATTCCACAGCAACAAGGTCCTCAAGAGAAAACTGCATATGGTAGCGCGTTCTTTATTAGTAAAGATGGTTATTTACTTACGAACCACCATGTAATTGAAAATGCTTCCCGCATCAGTATTACTTTAAATGACCGTCGTGAAATTGATGCAACAGTGGTCGGTAGTGATGAGCGGACAGACGTTGCATTATTAAAGGTAAACGGAACTAACTATCCTGCTTTACGCGTAGGAAATGTTGACCGTTTACGTGTAGGAGAGCCGGTTTTAGCAATTGGTTCACCATTTGGTTTTGATTATTCAGCTTCGGCAGGTATTGTCAGCGCTAAATCACGTAACATGAGCGGTGAAACCTCTGTACCATTTATTCAAACCGATGTGGCGTTGAACCCTGGTAACTCAGGCGGGCCATTGTTTAACCAAAATGGTGAAGTTGTCGGGGTGAACTCACGTATCTTTAGTGGTACGGGGGGGTATATGGGCTTATCTTTCTCTATTCCAATTGATGTTGCGATGGATGTAGCTGAACAGCTTAAAACGAAAGGGAAAGTGACTCGTTCATACCTAGGCGTTATGATGCAAGATATTGACCGTAACCTTGCAGATGCCTATAAATTGCCTAAACCGGAAGGTGCTCTGATTACTCAGGTTTCTCCAAATTCACCTGCTCAAAAAGCAGGGCTTAGAGCCGGCGATGTTATTCTAAAATTAAATGGTGTTTCTGTACTGCGTACTAGTGATTTGCTTTATGCATTAAATAAAGTACAACCAAACCAAACTGTTCAGTTTGAAGTTTTACGTGATGATAAAACCCGAAATATCTCGGCAACACTGGCAACTGCACCAGATGAAACACCTGCTACCGGTAATCAAGCCTCTGCTTCTAAAGGTCCAGTATTGGGAATGAGTATTCGTGATCTCGCTGTGCCAGAGAAAAATGCTTTAGGTATAAAAGGTGGTATTTATGTACAAGATGTCCGCCGTGGTGGATTAGCATCATTGTCAAATATCATTCCTGGCGATGTGATTATTCAGGTTAATAATACTCAAATTCTGAATAGTCAGGATTTTGCAAAAGTTGTTTCTAATTTGCCAAAAAATACAGTTGCGCGAGTTGGGATTATTCGTCAAGGACAACGAGCAATGCTTGGTTTACGTATTCAGTAAAATATTATAAAAATGAACCACCCTGAAAATGGGTGGTTTTTTTATTATTTGTATTCGGCATAATGTTCGATCTAGCTATTTAAATTTTAGCTTTGGATTTAATGATTAAAGTGAGTGTTTTGTGAGCAGTATTTTCGATTTACATATTCAGGTTCAGCCACAGCATATTGATGCTTTAGGGCATGTTAACAATGTAATGTATGTCCAGTGGATGCAAGACGTCGCTGCTGCTCATGTGGAAACATTAGGGGTAGGAGTAACCAAATATCTAGAGCTAAAACATGCAATGGTTGCGGTTGAACACCATGTGCAATACCGTAAAGCTGCGTTTGAAGGTGAAGAAATTGTACTGCGGACATGGCTAGATGATATTAATGCTCTGTATTCATTTCGTCAGTATGCCTTTTTCCGTCCTTCTGATCAGGCAATTTTGTTCGTCGGAAATACCAAATGGGCATGTATTGAAATCGCTTCAGGTCGACCTAAACGTATGTCGCCGACTTTTACACAGGCTTATAAACCTCTTGATTCAAGTATAAATCCTTTAGATTTTACTGTTTCATATGCCCGATAATCAGAAGCATTACTTGTACTTTGAATTATCATTTTTTAAAACATAAGTACAAAGCTCATGAATTTTGGATACTTTAAAATATCCATCTGCTATAATCTCTCGCAATTTGTTAAACCGCTTTGGCTATGTATTAAAACAAGCTACATAGCACTTTATATTTTCTCAAGGTAGCCCATGGCGCAAGCTAAAAAATCCGTTGATATCAAAAATATCCGAAATTTCTCGATTATCGCTCATATTGATCATGGTAAGTCTACTTTGGCTGACCGTTTTATTCAGATGTGTGGTGGCCTGCAAGATCGTGAGATGCAAGCTCAGGTCTTGGACTCAATGGAGCTCGAGCGTGAACGTGGGATTACCATTAAAGCTGCTTCGGTGACGTTGTACTATACTCATCCAAACGGGCAGGAATATCAGCTTAACTTTATTGATACTCCGGGACACGTTGATTTCTCTTATGAAGTATCTCGTTCATTAGCTGCTTGTGAAGGTGCGTTATTAGTTGTTGATGCTGCACAAGGTGTAGAAGCACAATCAGTTGCAAACTGTTATACCGCTATTGAGCAAGGTCTCGAAGTTCTTCCAATTTTAAATAAAATTGATTTACCGCAAGCAGAGCCTGAGCGCGTTATTCACGAAATTGAAGAAATTATCGGTATTGAAGCAACCAATGCACCTACATGTTCTGCAAAAACAGGCTTAGGCGTTGAAGGTGTTTTAGAAACATTAGTTGATGTTATTCCTGCTCCAACAGGTGACCGTGAGGCTCCTTTACAGGCATTAATCATTGACTCATGGTTTGATAACTATTTAGGTGTTGTCTCTTTAGTTCGTATTAAAGATGGTCGTATCCGCAAGGGCGACAAAATGTTGGTTAAATCTACTGGTCAGACTCACATTGTTACATCGGTAGGTGTATTCAACCCTAAACATACTGAAACTGGCGTGCTTGAAGCTGGTGAAGTAGGCTTTGTTATCGCGGGTATTAAAGATATTTTTGGTGCGCCGGTAGGTGATACCATCACGCTTTCAACAACCCCTGAAGTAGCTTCACTTCCTGGTTTTAAAAAGGTTAAACCTCAGGTTTACGCAGGCCTTTTCCCAATTGATGCAAGCGATTTTGAACCATTCCGCGAAGCCTTACAAAAACTACAGATCAATGACTCGGCTTTATTCTTTGAACCTGAAAGTTCAGATGCGCTTGGTTTTGGTTTCCGTTGTGGTTTCTTGGGCATGTTGCACATGGAAATCGTACAAGAGCGTTTAGAGCGCGAGTATGACCTTGATTTGATCAGCTCAGCGCCAACGGTAGTGTATGAAGCTGTCACTAAAAAAGGCGATACGATCTATATTGATAGTCCATCTAAAATGCCGGATGGCTCTGTTGTTGAAGATTTACGTGAGCCAATTGCAGAGTGTCATATTCTTGTACCGCAAGAGTACTTAGGTAACGTCATGACCCTATGTATTGAGCGCCGTGGTGTACAAAAAGACATGAAATTCTTAGGTAATCAAGTTTCAATTACTTTTGAAATTCCTATGGCTGAAGTGGTTATGGACTTCTTTGATAAGCTTAAATCATGTTCACGTGGTTTTGCTTCACTTGACTATAACTTTATTCGTTTTGAGAGTTCATCTTTAGTTAAGGTTGACGTGTTAATTAATGGTGAGAAGGTCGATGCGCTTGCAATGATTTGTCACCGTAATGATGCTCGTCATCGTGGTATTGCTTTAGTTGAGAAAATGAAAGATTTGATTCCACGTCAAATGTTCGATGTCGCAATTCAGGCTGCTATTGGTGCACAAATTATTGCTCGTTCGACCGTGAAGGCGATGCGTAAAAACGTTTTAGCAAAATGTTATGGCGGTGACGTGTCTCGTAAGAAGAAACTACTTGCGAAACAAAAAGAAGGTAAGAAACGTATGAAACAAGTGGGTAGTGTAGAAATCCCACAAGAAGCGTTCTTAGCTGTTTTGAAAGTAGAAAGATAAGAGAAAAGGCTGGGATGAACTTATCTTCTCCCAGCCGCAAGGCAAGCAGCTAAGCTGCGAGTGAGGTCCTGTGGATTTTGATTTTAATTTAATTCTTGTTCCTGTTACGCTGATTTTATTTGCAGTGTGGTTGCTAGATAAGCTTGTTTTTAAACAGCGTGCAAATAAAGGGCGAGAGAACGAAAATTTTGTTATTACATGGGCCTATGACTTTTGGCCAGTTTTAGCTGTTGTGCTTGTACTTCGCTCATTTCTTTATGAACCATTTAATATTCCATCAGACTCTATGGTTCCGACCTTAGAGACTGGCGATTTTATTTTAGTTAATAAATTTGACTATGGTGTCCGTTTACCTATCGTCAATAAAAAAGTGATTGATGTCGGTGAGCCGAAACGTGGTGATGTCATTGTATTCCGTTATCCGCCACAACCTAGTATTAGTTATATTAAACGTGTAATTGGCTTACCTGGTGACCATATTGTTTATGATCATGGACAATTGATTATTAATGGTCAAAAAATTCCTAAAGTACCAACACAGTTTAGTCGCGAAAAAGATGCTTTAGATACACCAACTTCTATTTATCATAAAGAAACAATTGGTGATCATACCTTTACGATGCGTGAGCTTGAAGGCGTAAATGTTGCGCGTCAGGCGCCATTTATCAACTATGTTGATAATGGTAAATATGCAAACCAAGACGGTTTATATTGGGAAGTAACCGTTCCGAAAGGACATTACTTTGCAATGGGGGATAACCGTGATCAAAGTGCTGACAGTCGTTTCTGGGGCTTTGTACCTGAAGAAAATTTAACAGGCCGAGCTTTCTATGTCTGGATGCATAAAGAACCTGGTTTCCACCTGCCAAGCTTTAACCGAAATGGGAAAATAGATTAAAAACAACCATTAGGAAAACAAAAATGCGTAAGGCACAACAGGGTACTTCGTATTTAGCAATTTTATTTGGGGTGGTCATATTTGCAATTGCGGTGAAAGCCGTACTTGTAGTTTGGCCAGCATATTGGGATGATCGTGTGATTAATAATCAGATTACAGAGCTTATGCAACAAAGCTCGGCTGATATCACACCCCAAAAGTTTATGACACAGATGGACCAACGACTGGAAATGAACAACATTCGTGATCTGCATTTTAAAGAGATTGCTGAAGTGTTTAACCAGCCAAGTCTAACAGTCAAAAAGAAATATGAGGTAAGAAAGCCTTTCTTACTGAATATTGATTTAGTTTTAACATTTGAGAAGAGTTTTGACAAAACATCAGTTCAAGCTAAGTGATCCTCGCTTACTCAGTCGAATCGGTTATCAATTTAAGCAGCCTGAATTGCTACAGTTGGCTTTGACTCATCGTTCGGTGAGTCATAAGTATAACTACGAACGTCTGGAATTTTTGGGCGATTCACTGTTGGGGATGATTATCGCCAATTATTTATACCATGCGTACCCTCATGAAAATGAGGGGCGACTAACGCGTATGCGCGCGACTTTAGTACGTCAGGAAGCATTAGGTAAAATTGCAACCGATTTGCAACTTAGTCGGTGTTTAATATTAAGCACAGGCGAGTTGAAATCTGGTGGTCATCATCGTGAGTCAATATTGGCTGACACAGTGGAGGCCATTATTGGTGCAATTTATCTTGATAGTAGTGATCTGAACCTACTCAAAGATATTGTGTTAAAATGGTATACGCCTTATTTAGATCATATTGAGCCAACAGATCAACTCAAGGATCCAAAATCACGTTTACAAGAGTATCTACAAGCACGTAAAAAACCTCTCCCTGTTTACGAGGTTGTAGATATTCAGGGTGATGCGCCTCATCAGCACTTTAAAGTCGAATGTTTGGTAGATGGTTTATCAAAAATTCATGGTGAGGGGTCAAGTCGTCGTTTTGCCGAGCAGGCAGCAGCGGCGGAAATTTTAAAGTTATTGGAGCAATAACCTGCATGTCGATGCATTCTGATCAAATCAATCCAGATTCAAACGAAAACCAAGATCCAAACAATCTGATTGATCAATTTTTTAGTTCCAAAGGCGTTACAATTCCTTCGGATTTTAAGAGCGGATTTGTGGCGATTGTAGGACGTCCAAATGTGGGTAAATCTACCCTCATGAACCATTTATTGGGCCAAAAACTCTCTATTACTTCACGTAAACCTCAAACGACACGCCATAAAATTATCGGTATTGATTCGCGTGAAAAAATGCAAGCGGTTTATGTCGATACCCCAGGTATGCATAAGAAAGAAGTACGTGCAATCAATAAAATGATGAACCGTGCTGCGCATTCTGCGTTACGTGACGTGAATTTAGTCTTATTTGTTATTGATGCCCACAAGTGGACTCAAAATGACGATTTAGTTCTTGAGAAACTCAAGAATGCTGATATGCCAGTTATTTTGGTGATTAATAAAGCTGATACTTTTGGAGATAAGAGAGAGATTCTCCCTTTAATTCAAGAACGTGCCAAACTTATGAATTTTGCTGAGATTGTTCCTGTTTCTGCGCTCCGTGGAGCAAACTTAGAGCACTTAAGTGAAACGATTGAAAAATATCTTCCTTATCAGCCACCTTTATATTCATTCGATCAAATTACGGACCGTTCAGAGCGCTTCTTGGCAAGTGAAATCATCCGTGAAAAAATCATGCGTCAGTTGGGTGAAGAGCTACCATATGATTTAACAGTACAAATTGAATCTTTTAAAACGGAAGAGGCAACTGTTAATGAAAAAACTGGTCGATTAAAACCAGCATGTACCTATATTGATGCAACTATTTTTGTGGATCGTCCTGGTCAAAAAGCGATTGTAATTGGTGAAAAAGGTGCCAAGCTTAAAACAATTGGCATGGATGCACGTAAAGACATGGAAAAAATGTTCGAACAAAAGATCATGCTTACCTTATGGGTTAAGGTCAAAGGTGGTTGGTCTGATGATGAACGTGCTTTAAAAAGTTTAGGATATAGTGATATCTAAAAAGTAGGGAATACTGGTATGAAAGCAATTACATCAATATTGATTATCCTTGGATGTACATTGATGTTGCAAGGTTGTGTATATAAGCTTGTAACCGTACCAGTAGGTATTGCTTATAAAACGACTAAAGGTGTAGTGAAGGGTACAGCTGCTGTTGTAGGGGCTGTAATTCCTGATGGTGATGACGACGATAAAAAAGAAAAAGAATCTGAGGAATAGTTTCTTTTTATGATGCGCAATGAAGTCCTACATGGATATATGATTCACCATCGTAAATATCGTGAAAAAAGCCATATTGTGCATCTCTTCACTCAAGAATATGGGCGGGTTGATGGTATTTTAAGACAGACTCCGCCTCCTCAATATCAGCCAATCCGTTTGCAAGCCACAGGCAAAAGTGAACTCAAAAATTTTACAAAGCTGGAAATATTAAATCAGCCGGTTTTCTTTTTTGGCGATGCTTTTTTTGCAGGGTTCTATTTAAACGAAATTGTTCTTAGACTTTGCCCACTAGAAGAGGCGATGCCACAAACTTTTGAACAATACCAGTTAACGCTGCTTCAACTCCAGCAGCTGTCTTCTCATGAAAATCCGGATTTATTTCTTAGACAGATCTTGAGACAATTTGAGCATATCTTGCTTGCAGAGCTGGGCTATGCGATTGATTTTTCAATTGATAGCTCACAAAAAGAAATTTTGCCTCAACAGTTTTATCAGTTTCAAGTGACTGAAGGATTTGCCCCCGTTGTTCAGGCAAGTCGCTCATCTTTGTCAGGAAAAGCAATTTTATCCATGCTGGATTATGAGCAGGGACAGGATTTTTCTCACGAACAATTGCAATTATTAGGTAAACTATACCGTCAAATGATTACATCGCTTTTAGGTGACCGTCCCCTAAAAAGTCGACAATTGTGGATTCAAAATACTCAAACTCAATCGTAATTAGGATTTTTTTATGGCTGCATTGCTTGGTGTAAACATAGACCATGTTGCTACTTTAAGACAGGCGCGCGGTACTGCTTACCCAGACCCTGTAGAAGCTGCTCTTATTTGTGAACAAGCGGGTGCAGAGGGGATTACTTTGCATTTGCGTGAAGATCGCAGACATATTCAAGATGATGACGTGCGCCGTATGCGTCCATTATTGAAAACACGTATGAATCTTGAAATGGCCGTAACTGATGAAATGGTTGAGTTTGCGAAAGAAATTCAACCGCAACATGTGTGTTTTGTACCAGAACGACGCCAAGAAGTTACAACAGAAGGCGGTTTAGATGTAGTGGGTAACTTTGAAAAAGTTAAAGCTGCAACTCAAGCTTTAGCTGCCATTGGTTGTGATGTTTCACTCTTTATTGATGCTGATTTTGCTCAAATTGATGCAGCAATTGCTTGTGGAGCGCCTACTATTGAATTACATACCGGGGCTTATGCAGATGCCACAACAGAGCAAGAACAACAAGAAGAACTTGCTCGCATTGTCAAAGGTGTGGAATACGCAGCTTCAAAAGGTTTGGTTGTAAATGCTGGTCACGGGTTGAATCTGAAAAATATTGCTCCAATTGCGGCAATTCCACAAATTCATGAGTTAAATATTGGTCACTCAATTATTGCGGAAAGTGTTTTTGTTGGACTAGCACAGGCGGTGAAAGACATGAAAACAGCGATTCAGGCAGCAGGATAAGTAGTAATGTCGAGTATCAATTACGATGAATTAATGCAGCCTGTATTAGCATTTTTAGGGTGCCAAACCCCAAATGAATGGTTGGATGAGGCCGTTAATAATTTAGACATCTTGATGCAAGATCATGCTAACTGTGAGAAAAAGGCAGCAGGTACAGCCATGAACTTGATGTTCCGCTATAGTTTTTTCACGGACCTACAAGTTAAGCTTGCCCAGCTTGTACGTGAAGAAATGCTTCACTATGAACAAGTTCTAGAATTTATGACGAAACGTGGGCAAGAATGGAAAGGTTTGAGTGCTGGACGCTATGCAGGTGGCTTACGAAAAGAAATCCGCACATATGAACCAGAAGCTCTAATTGATGTACTCGTGATTGGGGCTTTTGTAGAAGCACGTTCATGTGAACGCTTTTATGTGCTTGCTCCGCGTGTTGATGATGAGTTAGGACGCTATTACCGTTACTTGCTTAAGTCAGAATCTCGTCATTTTGAAGACTATTTAGCACTAGCGCTTGACGTCGCAAAAACTGCCAAAATGAAAGATCCTGAAGAAGATATTCAACAGCGTATTGAACATATCCGTGAAGTTGAAAAGAATCTGATTTTGACTCCAGATGATACTTTCCGTTTTCATAGTGGTATCCCTGCATAAGCTTGGATACCTCAAGTTAAAAAGTTTACCTTTCACGGTAAACTTTTTATTAAGTAGCTCTAACTTCTAAATAGTTTGAGTCGATATTTAAGGTTAAGTAAGGGTCATTTTTTAGTTTTTTAATGCATATCATTATTTAATAAATATATTTTTTACAGATTTAAATTTCTCTTAAAATTTTTAAAAAAACTTTTATTTTTTTAGGCTAATAATAAATATTGTGTAAATATAAAGGCTGATATGTTCATCATGAGTTCAACTGAAGCAGTTGATTATTTCTAAGGATATAAGAATGTTAGCATTAGTTACAGGCGCATCAGCAGGTTTTGGTTATAGTATTTCAAAGAAACTGATTGAGTCAGGCTATAAAGTTATTGGATGTGGAAGACGCGCAGAAAAATTAGAAGAACTACAAAAACAGCTTGGCGAAAATTTCTACCCACTCGTATTTGATATGACTGATACGGCAGAAAATATAAATAAGTTATTTAAAGAATTACCAAATGAATTTCAAATCGATCAAATTGATTTATTAGTGAATAATGCAGGCTTGGCATTGGGTCTAGAGCCAGCAGATAAAGCGGATTTAGATGATTGGTACACCATGATTGATACCAATGTTAAAGGCCTTGTTACGGTTACCCGATTAATTTTACCAAGTATGGTAAAGAAGAAATCAGGCTTAATCATTAATATGGGTTCAATTGCAGGTACATACCCATATCCAGGTGGTAATGTATATGGGGCAACAAAAGCTTTTGTAGAGCAGTTTAGTTTAAATCTACGTGCAGATTTGGCTGGTACTGGCGTGCGAGTAACGAATATTGAGCCAGGGTTGTGTGGTGGTACCGAATTTTCTCTTGTACGTTTTAAGGGAGATCAGGAGAAAGCTAACAGTCTATACGATAAGAAAAATCCAATTTTGCCGGAAGATATTGCAAATACAGTAGCATGGATCGCATCACAACCACCGCATATTAATATTAACCGTATAGAAATGATGCCAACGACTCAGACTTTTAACCCTTTAAAAGTTGTAGAAGTGGAATAATGTAATTTTAAAAAGATCTAAGCGTAGAAGGTCTACCTAAGTTTAGAACTGATGATTTGATCTGGTAAATATTCGAATTATGAAAAGCAAATCCTCTACAGGCAGTAGGGGATTTTTTTATAGGTATACTTTAATAGAGAGCAATAAAAAAGCCCGCTTTAATGCTGCGGGCTTTTTAGTATTTGGCTCTCCCACCTGGGCTCGAACCAGGGACCTGCGGATTAACAGTCCGTCGCTCTACCGACTGAGCTATGGGAGAATCTGCATGCGATTATAAGGAGATTTTGACAAGGGTCAAGTAAAAATCGTCATGTTTCATTCATTTTTGTGTTGTATGCTTTTTATTTGACCAGTTGAAAGGTGAGATCATAAATTACTTGCACTTTGAAAATTCAATTGCTAGATTCAAAAAAGAACAAGCGTTTGGAGTAATCCAAACAGTGTGGATTTAAACCAACTTGCCAGCACTAAAATGGCTAAATCGGAGATAAGTATGAAAACACTTACTGTTGCTTCTATTTTTTCTAATTTTGATTTTTATCAACGCAATTATCTCAATATTTTAAATCAACCAGAATCTTATTACACACCTGTAGAAGATGCATGGATCGATGCTTTTCCATTTAAAAAACAAGATTTGTACTTAGGTGACTTACTACAACTCTGGTTTAGTTCAAAATGGGATGTGCATACTTCATTGAAAGTTTTAAAGTGTTCCAAGGTATTAGATCAATCTAAACCTCTCTATATTTTCCAGCTCGAAGGAGAATTATTCCTAGGTAAAAATAAAGTTTTAGCCTGGTCTACTCAGCATCATGAATTGATAGAGCTTCAACTTAAGAATATTTGGGCACCTTATGTGGTTGCGAAAACTTGTGACCGCCCAGATATTCCTTACTTAATAAAAAAGGCAGCCGTTTAAAGCTGCCTTGGTTTTATGGTCGAATAATCATGCAGGTTGCTGTTGCATAAGCATAAAGTTTGCCTTCTTCATCAGTAATTTTTCCTTCGGAAATACCTAAATTTTTACTTAAATTGATCACTTTACCTGTAGCAATTAAAACCTGATTTTGTGGAAGAGGACGGCACATTTTCACATTAAGATCTATGGTTCCATAACCCACACCAGCAGGTAGCATGGTATGTACAGCACAGCCAGTCACTGAATCTAGAACAGTTGCAGCAAAACCACCATGTACGCCACCTAAAGGATTTAAGTGATTATGATCTGCTTGTGCTTTGAAAGTTACAGATCCTTCTGAAATCTCAGTAGGTTGCATTGGAATAGTTTTGCTAATACTGGCAGGTGGAATATGACCTTCAATCATGGCTTGTAAAAATTCGAGGCCTGTCATTTCCATAGGATTTTTCATTTTTTGAGTCCTTCAGTTATTAAAGTTCTAAAATGGAACTTGATGTTAAATTAGGCGTTAAATTAATTATTGTCAAGTTGGGATGAATAGAAAGATAGGTCACTTATAGTTTATAAACTTGTAAAATTTGGTTGAGCAGAATATTTTATAACCCTAAAAATATAAACTTTTTGTGGAAAATAATAATGAACGGACAGTGTTTATGTGGTGAAACAACTTTCGAAGTTGAATTAAAAAATCATGATGTACATGTTTGCCATTGCTCGATGTGTCGTAGACAAACCAGTGGTGTCATTATGACAGTTGATATAGTTAAAGGTAGTTTAAAGTTTATTCAGCAAAAGCATCTTAGTGTATTTAACTCTTCTGAATGGGGGGAAAGAGGCTTTTGTAATGCTTGTGGAACAACAATTTTTTGGAGAACAAAAGATCAAAGTTACTGCAATATCAATGTGTTTTCTTTAAATGAACCAGTAAAAGACTTGAAATTAGATATGGAAATTTTTATTGATTCAAAACCTGATTTTTATAATTTTCAGAATGATACAAAAAAACTGACTGAGGCTGAGGTGTCAGCTTTATTTAATTTAGAATAATTTTAATTTTAAAAAGGCCTCAATTTTGAGGCCTTTTTAAAATTTCTAAGTTAATTTTCAAAGAAATATGAAATTAGAATTGGGTATAGAACTAATTACTAAAATTAGTGTTTTCAGGAAAAAAGAAATAGTTGGAGTAAAAATTATTGAGAAGACTTCCGATTGTAGGAAAAAGTCTTAATTTTATAATTTAAAAGGTAAATAATATTTCAGGAAAATTATGTAATTAAAATAATTACTTTTAAACATTCTTAATAAAATTAAATCAGTTAGTCTTAAGAGTAACTAAATCTCGCCAATATTTATTAAATCGAATAAAATAATTTTAAAATTAATACTTTTAAATTATTGATAGAAAATGATAGATACTAAACCTCTTATAGCAATTGATCTTGGAACCAGTAACTCACTAGTTGGTATTTTTGAAAATGGTCAGTCCAAACTTATTAATAATCCTTATGGTATGAAAACTACGCCCTCAGCTATTGCATTCGATGAGCAAGGGCAAATCTTAATTGGACAAGCTGCATTAGAGTTAAGAAGTCGTGGTAAAGAGGTATTAACTAGTTTTAAGCGGTTAATGGGTACCTCAAAAAGATTAAAATTAGGCCATCAGAGCTTTTCAGCAGTTGAATTGTCTTCATTGATATTAAAATCTCTTAAACAGGATGTGGAGCAGGCTTTGCAATGTGAAGTAGAGGAAGCCGTGATTACGGTGCCTGCTTACTTTAACGATATCCAACGTCAAGCCACTATATCTGCTGCAGAACTTGCGGGTTTAAAAGTTAGTCGACTCATTAATGAACCTACTGCAGCTGCTCTAGCATACGGTTTAGGGCAAACGCAGGATAGTTGTTTCCTGATTTTTGATTTAGGAGGGGGAACCTTTGATGTCTCAATTGTTGAGTTGTTTGATGGCATCACTGAGGTGCGAGCTAGTGCAGGAGATAACTATTTAGGTGGAGATGACTTTGTTCAGTTGTTAATGAAACAATACTGGAAACAGCATGCAACTATTTTTGGCTATACTGAAAATACTATTCCATTTGATATTGAAACAGCATTAAGAGCTAGAGCACAACATAGTCTTCATGTTTTAAGTAAAGAAGCGAAAACAGATTTAATATTTAAATGGGAAGATAAAGAGGCCACCCTAGAAATTACTCAAGAAGAATTCGCAGTATGGGCCGAACCATTATTGCTTAGATTACGCCGCCCACTAGAGCGTGCCTTGAGAGATGCTAGAGTCCTGCCTCAACAGGTTGACCAGATTATTATGGTAGGTGGTGCGACACGTATTCCAGTTGTTCGCAAATTAGTAACAAAATTATTTGGTCGTTTTCCATCGACAAGTGTCCAACCTGATGAAGCAATTGTACGTGGTGCGTGTGTACAAGCAGGTTTAAAAGCAAAAGATGTATCTTTAAAAGAAATTGTTTTAACAGATGTTTGCCCATTTAGTTTAGGGATTGCAGTGGAAAATGATGAGCAGTTTTCACCTATCTTAGAGCGCAATATTGTAATTCCTGCCAGTAAGGTAAATACGTATACTGCGATGAATAAAGGGCAGAGAGAAATTATTGTTAAGATTTATCAGGGCGAACATCGACTGTGTAAAGAAAACATTTTTTTAGGTGAGCTCAATGTGCCTTTACCTCCAAATAATGACTATTTATCTATTGAGGTGCGATTCTCTTATAATCCAAATGGTATTTTAGAAGTTGATATAGAAGTTCCAAGCACAGGAGAAAAGCTCCAAAAAGTGATTGTTAATCATCAAAATGTAATGAGTACGGAACAAATAGAGCAGGCCCGTCAACAGTTGCAGGAATTGAAAATACATCCTCGTGATACTTTAATGAATAAGAGCTTATTATTACGAGCAGAGCGTTTATTTAGTGAATATACAGGAGATCTACGTTTACAGATTGGAGAGCGAACACAACAATTTAATTATATTCTAAATCTGCAAGATCCAAGACAAATACGTGAGGCACAACAACATTTCGAAGCTTTTCTTAATGAAATTGAAGATTTAAGTTTGTTTGAAGAGTATTAATTTATATCCCCTTGTATGAATTCTTTGTTAGATACATACAAGGGGATATTTTTAGCAGCTAGATAAAATGATTTTTTTTGCTTGATAGCTTTGATATAAATAATAAATTAATATCAAAGGGAAGAGTATGGTGTATAACGTTGCTATACATAAGGCGATGTAGGTTAAATATTTAAGTGTAGAAGAGAGATTCTTGGCACTAAATCCGGTTATTAATATACTTCCTAGAATCAAGCCTGCAGCATACATAAAAGGTTGTGAGGAAGATTTTATAAATAAATAGCTAAAGCCAAAAACCCAGAATAGCCTAAAGAAGATAATACCAATACTTCTATACATTATTTGTTTATCTGTTAAGTGGGTATCTTCTTTATTGTATCCAAAAATATAGAAGAGAGGGCGGAAAGATTCTGGGTAAAATAAGAAACAGATCGGGATCAGACTATAAATTATGAACCAGATATGATTAGGTTCACCAATAATAAAAAAGACAGAAATAAGAAAAATACTAAGAGAGATTAAACCGATATTAATTATCCATTTATCGATATTAATAAATGCACTTTGCTCTAATCTATTCATATATGGTGTTGCATCTAGCAGCAAAGCACTCAGTAGTATAGTTGTAGATATAAACCATCCATAACTTAGAAGTTGATGGGGTAAATCTGGAAGCCAAGGGGTCAAACTGCAGAGAATAAATCCACTTAAACACCAATATTTAAGATAATAGCCCAATGTTCTTTCATAACCAGGGTGACCTAAAATTCTGGTATTTAATATAGGTTGTAGTATAAATATATATAACAGACTAATGCAGACTGTAATTAATAAATTTACTATAATTTGATTATCTGGAGCTATAAGGGAATTAAAAAAGAGAAAGGTTATAGTTATAAATAGAATATTTATTATAGTAAATTTCCAAAAATTGCTTAAACTTTTTAGAAATAAGTAATTAGGGTTAGTTTGGGTGATAGAAAGCTGTAACTTATCAATAACTTCAACTGTACTATAGTTTTTTGAAATTTTATTTAAACTTTTTCTTAATTTGAGCATTTTTAATGGATGAAATTTTTTTTCACCAGAAAGTTCATTTAATAATTCAAAATGTTCATTAGGTAACTTTTTTAAGAGTTTGTATCGAGATAAAAAACTATTTAACTTTTCCTGTAATAAGCTTGAGTAATAAGATGGATTATATTGATGAATATCATCAGGATAAGTTTCATGCCACAATTCTAGAAACCGAAAATATTCGGGTTGTAGATCATCAATTTCAATTTCTGCTAAAGGGGCTTGGAGTTGATCTTTTATTTCTATTTGTTGACTAAGAGGAATATCATATTGTTGACTAAGTAAATAATTGAATTTATCGAATGTTATATCGCTAATATCTTTATTCCATAGTGCATTGCTAACTTCCTCAAGAATTACTGGAATACTAAGTGCATCTGATTGAATACATTCGTTACTGGAAACAGAATATTCGGTTTTCTCTTTTTCAATTATTTTCTGATGGTTTGTGACAATATTTTCAGCATTTTTTTCTGTAAAGATATAACAAAAATCATCAAGATCATTTTTTCTTAATAGATCTAAAATTTGATCTCTGAAATGGTTGCTAATACTTTTATCTTTATATGCTTCAATTTCATTATTAAAATGTATTAATTCATCACGTATATTAAAGTTAATGTCTTGAATAGCAATATGATGTTTTAGTCTCTTAAGTTTATTTTCAAGTGTTTGATCATTTAAGTCATCTGAATTTAAATTTTGGTCATTAAAAGAATTATTTTCTTCAAATATAGAGGATGAGTTATCCAAATCCTCATTTTCATATATTAAATTTTCTGCTTCGAATTGAGCAGTTTCTAATGCTTCTCTAAGAAGAATAAATTCTTCTGGCTGGGTATCTTGATCGATTAACTTTAGTTGTTTGGCATACGCCTTTTTTATTTCTCTCTGGTTATCTGTTGGTTCTATTCCTAATCTTTGCCAAGCTGTCATTTCTTTTACTCAAAGTGTTTTAATAACGGAAGATTTATTTAAATGAATGATACATTTTATCTTAATTTATTATTTTACTATAAAAAGAGAAAGGTTGAAATTAATGGGCTGACCAAATATATTGTATTTCACTTTATAATAATTATGAAAAATTATAAAAATCAAAGTAATAAAAAAGGAAGTTTTAAATAAAAACTTCCTTTTTAGATTTATAACTAATAATTATGCTTTCTCAGCTTCGATAGATGCAATTGCAGCATCAACGCCTTCGATTGATTCAGCAGCTTTTTTGATACGTGCTAACGCATCAACAAGTACTTCGTCAGCTGTTGCATATGAAATACGCATGAAACCACCTAAACCAAATGCATCACCAGGAACGACTGCTACGCCAGTTTCTTCAAGTAACCACTCAGAGAATTCTGTGCAAGACTTTAAGCCTTTTGCACGAATAAGAGGGCGAATATTTGCATACGCGTAGAAAGCGCCATCAGCAGGTAAGCAAGAGATCCCTTTGATGTCGTTTAAGCCATTAACTACTAAGTCATGACGACGTTTAAACGCTTCAATCATTGGTTTTAAAACATCTTGTGGACCATTCAACGCAGCTTCAGCAGCAACTTGCGAAATTGAAGTCGGGTTAGAAGTTGATTGAGACTGGATTTTTTTCATTGCACCAATGATTTTTGCTGGGCCGGCTGCATAGCCAATACGCCAACCTGTCATTGCATATGCTTTAGAAACACCATTTAAAACAATCGTGCGGTCATATAAATCAGGTGCAACAGTTGCAATGTTGTAGAACTCATCTTCCCAACGAATTGGTTCATACATGTCGTCAGATGCAACAAATACTTGTGGATGACGACGTAAAACTTCAGCTAAAGCTTCTAATTCAGCTTTGCTATAAATCATACCTGTTGGGTTGGATGGGCTGTTTAATACCACTAAACGAGTGTTAGGAGTAATTGCTGCTTCTAATTGTTCAGGTGTAATTTTGAAACGTTGCTCTTCGCCACATTTCACGATAACAGGCGTACCTTCAGCAATAATGACCATATCTGGATAGCTTACCCAGAATGGCGCAGGGATGATCACTTCATCACCCTTGTTTAATAATGCTAGTGCCAAGTTAAAGAAGCTTTGCTTACCGCCACAAGAAACCAAAATCTGGTTAGGTTGGTAATCAAGATTATTATCACGCTTTAATTTAGCAATAATTGCTTTTTTTAACCCAGGAGTACCATCTACAGCCGTATATTTGGTGAAACCATTATTAATCGCTTCAATTGCAGCATCTTTGATGTGTTGAGGGGTATCAAAATCTGGCTCGCCAGCACCCAAACCAATCACGTTCTTGCCAGCAGCTTTAAGCTCAGCAGCTTTGTTAGTTACAGCAAGTGTAGGGGACGGTTTGATAGCATTGACACGATCAGAAAGACGTACGTCCACGGCAATATTCCTCTTATGGGATTAAAAATAAAAAGCACACTATCTTATCGCAAAAATTAAGCAATTTGCGGATGTGGGGATTTTTAGATGTAAAAAAGTTTAATTTAGGAAAGTACTTGTTGCGGTTTTATTCAATTGAAGCTTTTTTCGAAAGAAACAAGAAAAATCCTTTATAATAAGCCGCAATCGAAATATCGAGAATGAATCATGACTGAGCAACAGCCAAAACAGAAAAAGGCTTTGGTGAAATTGCCATTTCCAATGCCGAATGAAAGTAACCAAGCAGGCGATGCTGTACACAACCAAGTACGTCCGAAACCTGAACAATATGCAGATAGAACTTGGATGCCACCGCGTGGTACTCGTCGTTCTATGGGTAAGCGCTAATTTAAATAAAAAAACAGGCAATATGCCTGTTTTTTTATGGTAGAAGAATTTCTTGATAATAACTTTTTTTCTTTTGATACATATGATGATCTGCGCGTTTTAGCATATCTTCAACTTGTTCATTTTCTTTTGTTGTGGCGTGCCCAATCGCAATACTAATAGGGTGACTTGAATAATATTGATTATCTATATTAAAAAGCTCCTGAATGGTTTGCAGCATCATCAAAACATTCGCTTCATCTGCACCAGGCATTAAAATTACAAATTCGTCGCCACCGATTCGAGAAGCTGTATAAGCAGTATTCATAATTGCCTGATTTAAAATATTACCTACTCGACGTAATAAACCATCACCAATATCATGGCCAAGTTGATCATTGGTTTCCTTTAAGCCGTTCATGTCTAAAAAAATTGAAGAAACAGGGCGGATAATACTGCGATTTAAACGATTAAGCTCTTCTGTAAAAAAAGCTCGGTTATAAAGTTTAGTCAGTACATCATGCTGGCCTAAATATTCTAGATAATTTTCGGCTTTCTTTCGTGCAGTAATATCTGTAAGCGCAACCTGTACCAATCCCCAAGTCTCTTCATAACCGGGGAATACGGTAAATTGCAATAAGACATTTCTGATTTGGCCATCTAACGCATAGTTAACGGCTTCACGCTTGTGGTGAATATTTCCTTGCCAGAGTTCAATCAGCTGTTCTCTAAAAGTTTCCACCATCTCTTCGGCAAAAATTTTATGGGTATTTTTTAACAGAGTAGTTTTATCTGGTGCTTTAAATAAATCGAGAGTCGACTGATTGACGTCTAAAATTAAAATGTCTTCTATGCATTGGCGAACAAATTCAGGATGTACATCTAAAAAAGTCCTAAAGTCTTCAATTCCTAATAGCCTAAGCTGATCAATTCTATTTTTAATACGGCTAAAATCTTCAACCCAAAGCGAAGTCGGGGAGTAGATAAACATTGATTCTGCTAGGCGTCGATTTTTCTCTTCCTGACGAAGCGCATTTTGATAAGGAGTAATGTCTTCGGTGGTAATTAAAATACGGTCAAACGTAGTTTCAGAACCCGGTAAAATTGCTCCACGTAGTTGTACATCAATACGTTTACCAGAGAGCGTGTAATTTATAGTGGTACTCGAGAAATGAGTTTTGCCATTCCATAATGCTTCGAGTTCATGAATATGAGCTTCAAACATTTCTTTTTTAAAAAGAAGATTTAAGTTGGCACATAACTCTTCTTGGCTTTTTGCTTCAAAAAGGTCTAATACTTTTTGGTTGACCTTAATAATTTTAATTTTATGAGCACATTCAACCACTAGATTTTCATTTTGACTTAAAAATTCATATAAGTTTTCAACCCCTTGATTTCTCCATAAGTCAAATAACTGCTTAACTTCACTAAAGTCTTCAATCCACATTGGAATTGGGGTGAGGTCAAAAGTTGAAGAATCTAAAGTTTCCATGCGTTTCTTTTAAGTATTCAGTTTGTCTTAAAGTATAATGAGAAAAACTAAGATTTGGGAAAATAATCGATTTAAATCTATTAGAATAATTAAAATAAAAATATTAAATATAAGTAAAATAATGAGAAAGCAGAATTTATCTGCTTCACTCATAAAATATCAAAGTAAATTAACGGTTAATAGGGTGGTCGATATTTTTCTCGCCGCGCCATAATTTTATAAAATCTTGCTCATCAAAATCATAAAGTTCCATAAGCGCAACAATTACACTTACGAAAATCATTGCACCTTCTGAGTTACCATGAATATTAAAAATCTTACCATTGAGCTTACCTAAAATATCCCTCAATTCGTGGTCACGGCCTCTGCCATAGCGGTCACGAGGATACAATTCCTCATTAAGCACAATAAGCGCTATCGCTTTTTCAGCACGTGATAAATCCGTTTTATCTAAAGCATCTTCAAAAGATTCACTGCCGTGATTAAAGTAGAAAATAACTTCATCATTAATGAAACTTTGAACCATTTTTTGAGTGAGTGTTGGGAACTGTGAAACAGCATCTTCTTCAACATACGGTTTAAACGATTCAGGAAAAATCACATTGTGATGTATGCCTTTAAAAAGAGGAGCGATTTCGGAAACCTTATAACCTGCGATCCCACATCCTAAAGCTGTCACAAAGTATTTCATTTTAGGATGATTTTTTGCATAAACTTTAAAGTCTTCAACATAATGCTCGATTTGGGAGAGTGGCATTTGTTGGATATGTTCATTTAATGTTGGAATTGCAAAGCTCTGACCAGCCCAGCCACGTCCTACACCCTCTACAGCCCCAAAATGCTGACTGGCAACACGTGCGGCTCCACTACCATGTTGTCCAGCCATATTACTACCGAAGACAAACACGGTATCTTCAGGGAGTTCGGTTACAATACTTTCATCATGATATTGATAGGTCATGGTTGTGCTTTTTATCTAATGGATAAGTCCATGTTGCAACCGTTTACAGCATTGGTCAAGTATCAAGATGCTTAATATTTTCGATATAGATTAATCTCACTATAGACTTTAAATTAGGGAAAAAATCCCCATTAATTTGCTAGACGATAAATTCAAATTTTTTATAAAGAGAGAGAACTGTGAACGAAAATCAACCTTTCGATTTGGTCACTCATTACCAGCCAGCGGGTGATCAGCCACAGGCAATTGAAAAGCTGGTGAATGGTATCGAAAAGGGTTTTCGTAATCAGTTACTGCTAGGTGTGACCGGTTCAGGTAAGACCTATACCATGGCAAATGTGATTGCCCAAACTCAGCGTCCGACGATTGTGATGGCGCATAATAAGACCTTGGCAGCCCAGCTCTATGGTGAGTTTAAAGCTTTCTTCCCAAACAATGCAGTTGAGTATTTCGTAAGTTATTACGACTACTATCAACCCGAGGCTTATGTTCCGTCGTCAGATACATTTATTGAAAAAGACGCGGCAATTAATGACCATATTGACCAAATGCGATTATCGGCAACGCGTGCTTTGTTAGAACGTCGTGATGCGATTATTGTTGCTTCTGTTTCGGCCATTTATGGTTTGGGTGACCCAAATGCTTATATGCAAATGTTATTGCATGTGGTCCAAGGTGACCGAGTAAGTCGAGACGAAATTATTCGCCGTTTGGTTGAAATGCAATATACGCGTAATGAGCTTGAATTCTTACGTGGTACGTATCGTATCCGTGGTGAAATTATTGATATTTTCCCGGCAGAATCCGACCAACATGCGATTCGTATTGAACTCTTTGATGACGAAGTAGACTCAATTCGCTGGTTTGATCCGCTGACCGGTAAAATGGTCCGCAAAGTACCACGTGTCACGATTTACCCGAAAAGCCATTATGTGACGCCAAAAGACAACCTAACACGCGCTATCGATACTATTAAGGATGAATTGCAAGACCAGCTTAAGTTCTTCCGTGAACATGACAAGTTACTCGAAGCGCAGCGTATCGAGCAACGTACGCGTTATGATTTGGAAATGATGCAGCAGTTAGGATACACCAATGGTATCGAAAACTACTCACGTCATTTATCGGGACGACCAGCAGGGGAAGCACCACCGACTTTATTTGACTATGTACCAGAAGATGCCTTACTTATTATCGATGAGTCGCATGTAACGGTTCCTCAAATTGGCGCAATGTATAAAGGTGACCGTTCGCGTAAAGAAAACTTGGTGAATTACGGTTTCCGTTTACCAAGTGCGCTTGATAACCGCCCAATGAAATTTGAAGAGTGGGAGCGTATTGTTCCGACCACTATTTTTGTGAGTGCCACACCAGCTAGATATGAACTGGAAAAATCAGAACAAGTGGTTGAGCAGGTTGTTCGACCAACAGGCTTGATTGATCCTGAAATTGAAGTTCGTCCGGTGCTTACCCAAGTCGATGATGTTTTGTCTGAGATTAATATTCGTAAGAACTTAAATGAGCGTGTATTGGTAACGACTTTAACCAAGCGTATGGCGGAAGATTTAACTTCTTATTTAAAAGAATATGGCGTTAAGGTTGCTTATCTGCACTCGGATATTGATACAGTTGAACGTGTCAAAATTATTCATGAATTACGTACAGGCGTATTTGATGTACTAGTGGGTATTAACTTGCTGCGAGAAGGCCTAGATATGCCGGAAGTTTCTTTAGTTGCTATTTTAGATGCAGATAAAGAAGGTTTCTTACGTTCTGAGCGTTCGCTTATTCAGACAATTGGTCGTGCTGCGCGAAATGTGAAAGGTAAAGCAATTTTATATGCTGATACAATCACTGATTCTATGCGAAAGGCAATTGATGAGACAGAGCGCCGACGTGCAAAACAAATCGAGTTTAATGAGCAGCATGGTATTACGCCACGTAGTGCAGTTCGTCAGGCTGTGAAAGAAATTGATACGGGTGAAGTACTTTCTGATGATCAGATTGATGAGAAAGTACTAGAGCAGGCACAAGCACTTAGCGCAGATGAACGACATATTCTTTCTGACCCTAAATTGTTTAGTAAGCACATTACTAAGCTAGAGAAAGAAATGTTAAAGGCGTCGAAGGATTTACAATTCGAGCAAGCGGCGCGTATTCGTGATGAAATTGTTCGTTTAAAAGCGCAAATGTTGCAATAAATGGATACATAACACTACATGATTTGTTTAAAAAACAAGCTACTGTAGATATTTAAGTTATTTTGTATTCACAACAAAGAGTTGAGGGCAACAATGGCATTTCGAAATAATGTTCCGCAAGCCAGTTGGCGCTTGGCAAAAATTGCATTGGGCGGTATTGTTCTGACTGGCTTAGCTGTCGGAACATATGCCTATGCCCAGCAGAAGCCTCTACCTACAGTCGATAAGGTTGAATTAGACCGTTATTTAGGTGTGTGGTATGAAGTCGCGCGTAAACCTGCTTTTTTCCAAAAAAAATGTGCTTACAATGTATCTGCAACCTATACCTTAAATGAAAATGGAAACATAGTTGTAGATAACCGCTGCTACGATAATCAAAAGCAATTACAGCAATCTATCGGTGAGGCTTTTGTAGTTAATCCGCCGTATAACACGAAATTAAAGGTAAGCTTTTTACCCGAAGCTGTAAGATGGATTCCGATAATTCGTGGAGACTACTGGATTTTAAAGCTCGATGAAGATTACCAAACAGTTTTGGTAGGCGAACCTTCCCGAAAATATCTTTGGGTTTTATCTAGAACGCCACATCCACACAAAGAAGTGGTTGATGAATATCTAAATTATGCAAAAACATTAGGATTTGATATTCGAGATATTATTCATACCGAGCATAAAGAATAAATATATGCTGCTTAAGAAAAAACCATGTTTTCGCATGGTTTTTTCTTTTTTATAGTGGATAAATCAAGTATTGTATCGCTTTATTTTTCTTAAAGTATAAAGAGGTTAGTGATGTTAAAGGGCGTGATTTTGTCTATCATGGCATCATTAACTTTTGGTGTTCTTTATTTTTATACCCAATTACTCGGCCAGCTTGATAGTGAACATACTTTCGGATGGCGTATTATTGCGACTTTGCCATTTTTAACTTTATTTATGTGGTGGAGTGGTGATTTAAGCCATATTAAAAATATATATCAACGTATTTTAGCGAAACCTTCTTTACTTCTATTACTCATTACAACATCCGTTTTGACTTCAGTGCAGTTATGGCTGTTTTTATGGGGGCCTATGCATGGACGTGGTTTGCAAGTTTCTTTGGGATATTTCCTGTTACCGCTTGTTTTGGTTTTAGCGGGTAGTGTCTTATATGGAGAGAAAATATCGAAATTTCAGTGGATCGCTATTGTTCTTGCAATTATTGGTGTAGGGCATGAGATTTTTCGACTAGGAAGTATTGCTTGGGAAACTGCTTTAGTGGCTATAGGTTATTCCGCTTATTTCTTGTTACGTAAGAAAATTAAAACGGATAATTTAGGGGGCTTTTGGTGGGACCTTCTGATTATTATGCCAGTTGCAATCTATCTG
Organism: Acinetobacter sp. EKM10A; assembly: GCF_011075215.1. Lineage (NCBI taxonomy): Bacteria > Pseudomonadati > Pseudomonadota > Gammaproteobacteria > Moraxellales > Moraxellaceae > Acinetobacter > Acinetobacter sp. EKM10A. The sequence goes on from NZ_JAALLK010000001.1 coordinate 120,017, forward strand.
ACACATACAGGGTTATTGCCATATAGTAAGTTCCTCGATCAACCGACACTCGGGTTGGTTATTGCGGGCTTAGGTGTGTTTAGTGCTATAGGCTTGGGATGTTATATATTGGCAAGCCGTTATTTACCTTTGGTTGTGTTTGGTCTGCTTGGATATCTTGAACCAGTGTTACTTGCTTTAGCATCTTTAGTGCTAGGGGAAAGCATTGGTAAAGAAGAATGGTTTACTTATCTTCCAATTTGGTGTGCCGTTTTCGTATTGGTTTTAGAAGGGGCTTTTCATCTTTACCAACAGCAGCAAAAAGCCAAAAATTTGCAATTAAATATCGAAAAATATCAAAAAAGATTAAAAAATGATGCTCACGATTAGAGCATCAAAATCTAAAAAGTAAGAAAAAGCAAAAATTTAGCGGCTTTAAACAATAAGATAATAAAAAATAATTATAGGTATTTTATGAATTTATGATGAATTTTGGGAAAATCTAGCCACTAACGTCAGCTTTTGATTCATTCTTGCCAATAATTCCATTACAATTACGGGGTTTTAAAAATCACGCCTAGATATAATTAATTAGAGGACGTATCTGTGAGCAAAGACACTATCATCGCCCTGCACGCTGAACACCAAGGCCGTTGGAAAAACCGTGAAGAAATCGCGGAACGTATGATTGCATTAATCGGTCAATTATACCGTGAAAAAAATATTGTCGTATCTGTTTACGGTCGCTCTTTAATTAACCGTTCTGTTATCCAAATTTTGAAAACTCACCGTCGTACACGTGTTGTAGATGTTGAGCTTTCTGTAGTAAATACTTTCCCTATTTTAGAAGCTTTAGCAAAAGTTGAAAATATCGGTTCTGCAGAAGTTGATATCGGTAAACTTGCAGTTGAATATAAAGAAAAAGGCGGTGATGTTGACGCTTTTGTTGCTCAAGCTGTTGAGTCAATTAAAGGTAGCGCAACTTCTGAACAACCTAAAGATGTAGTTCTTTACGGTTTTGGTCGTATTGGCCGTATCTTGGCTCGTTTAATCATTAGCCAATCAGGTTTAGGTCGTGGTTTAAGCCTTAAAGCGATTGTTGTTCGTAAGTCTTCTGACGGTGACTTGGCAAAACGTGCTTCTTTACTTCGTCGTGACTCTATTCACGGTACTTTTGCAGGTACAATCTCTGTTGATGAAGAAAACGAAGCAATTATCGCTAACGGTAACTTCATCAAAGTTATCTATGCATCTAGCCCAAGCGAAGTAGACTATACTCAATACGGTATTGAAAACGCGCTTTTAATCGACAACACTGGTAAATGGCGTGATGCTGAAGGCCTAAGCCAACACTTGAAATGCCCAGGTGTTGCACGTGTTGTATTAACTGCACCTAGTAAAGGCGAAATGAAAAACGTTGTATTTGGTGTAAACAACTCTGACATTTTAGATGAAGACAAAATCATCTCTGCTGCAAGTTGTACAACAAATGCGATCACTCCAATTCTTAAAGTATTGGATGACAAATATAAAGTTCTTAATGGTCACGTTGAGACAGTTCACTCATTTACAAATGACCAGAACTTAATCGATAACTACCACAAAGCTGATCGTCGTGGTCGTGCTGCTACATTGAACATGGTTATTACTGAAACTGGTGCTGCTAAAGCTGTTGCTAAAGCATTGCCTGCATTAAAAGGTAAGTTAACTGGTAACTCTGTACGTGTTCCAACACCAAACGTATCTCTTGCGATTTTAAACTTAACGCTTGATAAAGAAGTTGATCGTGAAGAAGTGAACGAATACATTCGTCAAATTTCAATCAACTCTAACCTTCAAGGTCAAATCGGTTATACCAACTCTACAGAAGTGGTATCAAGCGACTTTATCGGTTCTCGTACTGCTGGTGTATATGATGCTCAAGCAACGATTACTTCTGGTAACCGCTTAACTGCATATGTTTGGTACGATAACGAAGTAGGTTATAGCTGCCAAGTATTACGTATTGCTGAGCAAATGTGTGGCGTAAGCTATAAAAAAATTCCTGCAGAAACTAACGCTTAATCTGCTTTAACGTTAGATAAAAGAATGTGACAAAAAGACCCAGTTTAGACTGGGTTTTTTTACAACAGTACAAAATATATGCTGATTATTTTTTAGAAATCAATGAGAATACGGTTTAAGGAACAAAAAGAAATAGTAAGGGATTGGAATTGCAGCAGTTTAAAAGATTATTGATCGTCTTCTTTTTTATTATCATCGCGAATATATGTGGTGTACTTATCGCCATTTGGGTGTTTAAACATTTTAATATTTATATTCCGTTGAAAAACCAAGCAGTAGCGATCGATTTACAAGAGCCATTACAGGTGCAAGTTAAAGTAAAAGATGCTTTAAATGTCGATGTTAAAGGTCGAGTGAATGCTAATATTCCTATTAATGAGAAGTTAAATATTCCTTTGACACAGACTTTAACACCACGTGTCTATTTCGATAATATGGTGCCGATTAGTACGGTTATTCCAGTTAAAGAAACTTTAAAAGTTGACCAAAGTTTGCCAATTGACACGAAAGTTCAGGTGAGAGTACTTGGTAAAGATATTACTTTGCCATTAAAAGGTAATATTCCTTTACAGTTAGATGTACCTATTGATATTCAAGTTCCACTCGATCAAAAAGTTCATTTGAAGTTTGATGCGCCAGTAAAAACGGTCTTAAAAGAAAATCTTCATATTCCATTAAATGCTCAATTAAAAACAAATATTCCAATTCAAGGAAGTTTGAATGTCCCCGTGAAAACAGCTTTAAATGCGTCGGTAGATGTAAAAAATACCTTGCCAGTTAAAATCGAGCATGGTGAGTTAAAAATACCACTATCGAGCATGAGCCTGAATCGCGTTAAATCTGGCGAAGATAACTCTTCACCTGTTCAGAACCAGACAAAATAGGTGAATGGCTTATGTTTGGCTCATTAAAAAGTATATTAATCAGTTTCTTTCTGATTATGATACTCACGGCAATCTTATTTTGGTTCTATTTAAACATACAGGCTTCAGTTGTAGTTTCAGCACATGAGTCAGATATTCGATTACCAGAATCATTAGAAACTAAAATACATGTTGGTAATAATTTGCAGGTCCAATCGATAGGTAAATTAGACACATCTATTGATATTGACCGTCAGATTTCAGTTCCATTAAAAGGAAGATACTTGGCTGATTTAGAGTTTGAGGTAGAGACTCCAATTACGGTAAGTGTTGATTATGCGACAACATTAAAAGTCGATCAGGTGATGCCTTTAGAAACAACCACTGATTTAATTTACAAAAATAAGTTATTACCAAGGTTTCCATTAAAATTAAATATCCCGATTAAACTTGATATTCCATTTCAGTTAAAACGTAGTTATACCATTCCGGTTAAAATTGCTTTTAATGGTCCGGTTTATTTTGAGTTTGATGAATCTATAAATTTGCCAATTAAACATCAGTTTAACCCAAGTTTGAACGTTAACGATGCAATGGAAATGGGGAATATCTCAAGCTTTAATGCCATTATGTATAACTCTGTTCAGCACACTAAAGCTAATTTGGACATGAAGATGGATTTACCGTTACGTAATGTTCATCCTTAGGTAATTAATCAATAAAAATAGATCATGGCTTGCTGTAGATTTATATCCTGATAAAAAGAAATAAAATAAGCAGCAGGAAAGTAGAATTCTCTCGATTTTCTATTCGAGAATTTTCTGAAAATATGGCAGAATAGGCGGTTTTAGAGTTTTTAGAGGATTGGCAAATGCGCTTTGTTGATGAAGCAGTCATTACCGTAGAGGCTGGCGACGGTGGCAATGGCGTAGCCAGTTTTCGCCGTGAAAAATTTGTACCATTTGGTGGCCCAGATGGTGGTGATGGCGGACGTGGTGGAAGTATCTATATTCAAGCAGATGATGATACAAGTACCCTAGTCGATTACCGTTACACCCGTAAATTCCGCGCTGAGCGTGGTAAAAACGGTGCAGGTGCTAACTGTACCGGACGTGGTGGTGAAGATGTGGTTTTAAAAGTACCCGTTGGTACAACAATTGTTGATACAGATTCAGGCGATATTATTGGCGATCTGGTAGAAGACGGCCAAAGAGTCATGGTTGCAAGCGGTGGTGAAGGTGGTTTAGGAAATACTCACTTTAAATCATCAACCAACCGTGCTCCACGTAAATGTACGACAGGTACAAAAGGTGAGTTCCGTGAAATTCGCCTTGAGTTGAAAGTATTAGCAGATGTTGGCTTATTAGGTATGCCAAATGCTGGTAAATCAACATTTATTCGTGCAGTAAGTGCCGCGAAACCAAAAGTAGCAGATTATCCATTTACCACTATGGTTCCTAACCTAGGTGTAGTAGATGCTGACCGTCACCGCTCGTTTGTGATGGCAGATATTCCGGGACTTATTGAGGGTGCAGCAGAAGGTGCAGGTTTAGGTATTCGTTTCCTTAAGCATTTAGCACGTACACGTATTCTTTTGCACATTATTGATGTACAACCAATTGATGGTTCAGACCCGGCCCATAATGCTAAAGCAATTATGAATGAACTTGCCAAGTTTTCTCCTACTTTGGCGAAGTTACCAATTGTATTAGTACTTAATAAACTTGATCAGATTGCTGAAGAAAGCCGTGAAGAATGGTGTCAGCATATTCTAGATGAGTTGCAATGGACAGGTCCTGTCTTTAAGACCTCGGGTTTACTCGAAGAAGGAACCAAAGAAGTTGTTTATTACCTCATGGATCAGATTGAACAACAACGTGAACGTGAAGTTGAAGATCCTGAGTACGCAGCAGAAGTAAGAGCATTCCGTGAACAGCTTGAAGCTGAAACACGTGAACAGACCATTGCAGCGAAGGAAGCATACCGTGCTATGCGTAAGGCACAACGCCTTGAAAGCATGATGGACGATGATGATGACTTCGATGACGATGAAGACGATGGTGATGTAGAAAGCATCTACGTTCGTGACTAAAAAACCGAGGAAAACATGATAGAAGTGGTCGATGGGCAACGTAAGCTCAGTGAGTGTAAACGAATCGTTGTTAAAATCGGATCATCTTTACTCACGGCAAATGGGCAGGGTCTAGATCTGGACGCTATTTCGCATTGGGCGAAACAGATTGCAGATTTACACAATGCTGGACACGAAATTATTTTAGTGTCTTCAGGAGCTGTGGCAGAAGGTATGGTTCGTATGAAGCTTGCGAGTCGACCCACCGATCTACCCAGTCTTCAAGCATGCGCCGCAATTGGGCAGATGGGCCTAATTCATACTTGGTCTAGTGTGCTTGAAAATCATAGTATCCGAACTGCTCAGGTGTTGTTAACACATGATGATTTGGCAGACCGCCGTCGTTACTTAAATTCATGTGATGCATTGCAGAACTTGATTGATTGGCGTGTTATTCCGGTCATTAATGAAAACGATACTGTATCTACCGATGAGATTCGTTTTGGTGATAACGATACACTCGCAGCTATGGTTGCTGGCCAAGTACATGCTGATTTATTAATTATTTTGACAGATCAGCAAGGTATGTTTGATTCAGACCCACGTCATAACCCTGACGCAAAGTTATTATCAACTGTGCGTGCCATGGATGATGTTTTATTTGAAATGGCTGGTGGTGGTGGTGTGCTTGGGCGAGGTGGCATGGTCACTAAAGTTCGTGCTGCACGTTTAGCTGCCAAGTCAGGTTGCCCGACATTGATTGCTAGTGGTGAAAGCGACAATGTGTTGTCACGAGTGATGGCGGGTGAGATGCTGGGTACATTGTTTACGACTGATAAAGACCGTATGACAGCACATCAGCAATGGCTTGCTGCACATTTACAAACAGCGGGTCGTCTTGTAATTGATGATGGCGCAGTTGAAGCGATTAAATTGAAACATCGCAGTTTATTGCCTGTTGGGGTAAAAACTGTTGAAGGACATTTTGATCGTGGTGATGTGGTTGAATGTGTCGATAAACAAGGTAAACGTGTTGCGGTTGGGCGAGTGAATTTTAGCTCTCGTTCTGCTGAAATTATTAAAGGTCTTTCTTCAGACAAAGTTTACCAAGTACTTGGTGAAGCCCGTTCATTAGAAATGATTCATCGCGATCATATGGCAATTTACTAAGTTGTTCTAAATTAAAAAAGCTCGCATCATGCGAGCTTTTTTTGTGGGGTTAATGAGGGCAAGATTCGATCTTCACCGACCATAAAAGGATGTGTAGCAAGACTAAGCATGTCTAAATCTTCTGAGCTATTTCCATACGCATAGATTCGCTGATAATGTTTTAGAGAATATTGCTCATGTATTCTTATCTTCTTTTGCTCACTACTACAATCCGGAGTTGAGTAGTAACCTGTCATCATGCCATTTTTAATTTGAGTCTCTGTACAAATTAATTCGATACCTAGTAATTTGCAAAGTGGAGCAAGATAGATATCAATGGAAGCAGAAACTAATACCACCTGATCACCTAATAGCTGGTGTTGCTGTAATTGTGCAAAAATTTCAGGTGAAAGTGCAGAGACGAGTTCTTGTGCGTATTCTTCGCCTAGTCTTTGCAATTCAATTGCAGGAGTATCTCTGAACATGCTACGAAATAGCTTAGCACGCATCGCATGGGCTGGATAAAAGTTAAGATAATAGGCTTGAATCCATGGCAGGATTTTCAAGCCTTGCTTCACAATATGGCGTTTAGACAACGCATAAAAGATGAACCCTGTAAAACTGTCTTTACTGCACAAGGTTCCATCAAAATCGAACAGGGCGAGATTTTTTATAGTCTTATTCGTTTCGCTCGTTGCATACATGTTTCATATCGTCCGTTTACGCGGGTTGCATACCAGTTAGTATTATAGTCACGACTTAGTTTAGGCCCAGAAATCACCACTTGCGGCATAATTGCATAGAGCGGCTCTTTGCCAGTTTTTGATTTATAAAGTTTAGTCAGCGCAATATAAGTTTGAGTACTCTCAAACTTTTTCTCTTTTTCTAATTTTAGATCATCACGAATCTGTCTTGGTGTAACTAAAACATTATTACTAGCAAATACAGTAATTAGTTCTTTTTCTGACTCGCTTTGAGTTGCGCGTGGATCACCATCTTTTGTGTAAAGGAGTAGATCGCCATCAAGACTTATATCCTTGTCGGTGAGTTCTTTTAGCATTTTTTGAAAAGCTGCATTACGACTAGAGTACATACCAGAGTTGTAATCTGCAAAACGATAAATGGCTTTATCATAATCTGCCGGATAAACCATTAAACGGTGAATTCCATAATAAAGGCCGCCATACTCGGTATATAAGTCATCACGTAGTGCAGCAGTATTCATACTCGAGCGTTTGTTTGCTTTGGCATAGTTAATATGAACTTGCATTGAACCCAGTGTAGTGATCGGATTCATTTTTTCGCCAATATCTTGTCCAACTAATTTAGCTGCGCCAGTTAAAGCACTCACGTGATAGTGTTTGGCCATAAAGTCGAAAATTTCTCGGTAAAGTAAATCGAGGTCTTTCTCGGTTTTAACTTTACGCATCTGACTCATATAGTTATTGTCAGGAGAGGGTTGGGTTCTTAGTACTTCTTCAAAGTAACCTGCAATTGTTCCACCAATGGTTTTGCCAAGCTTATCTTCAAATTTTTCATTTAAACGTGTACTGACTTCCTCAACTGCTTTTTGTCCTAATCCTGGCACTTGAGGATTGGCGACAAAATTGGATTCTTGATCAACGACCGCCACAATACTACAGACATTTTGTTTGGTTTTAGGAATGTCTAAGTCTTTCATAATGTCATCAATATCTTTAGCCCATGACTCACGGTCATGCACACGAGATGGGATGAGACGTTTGATTTGCTGGCTTTCTAATTCAGGCTCATCATTATTTGACCACCAGGCTTTATCTCCACAAGCAGCTAAACTCATGCATACGGCAACCATACCGAATGATTTAAATAAAAAACGGGAAGACAACGGTTTGTTCATAGAGAGGAGGGCACCTGCATAAAAAGATGAGCTGATCAAGCGGATGAAGTATACTATGCCGATCATCAATTGTATGAATATATATGTATATTGGTCCCTATCAACTGTCAAATAATTTAATTGTTGCCCCTATGGCCGGTGTAACTGACCGTCCATTTAGAACGCTGTGCAAGTATTTCGGTGCGGGTCATGCAGTCAGTGAAATGATGACTGCTGACAAGACTTTACGTATGACTAAAAAAAGTCTTTATCGTGCTAATTTTGATGGAGAGTTAGCTCCAATTTCTGCACAGATTGCTGGTTCCGATCCAGAACAGTTGGCTGAAGCGGCTCGTTACCAAGTCGCAAATGGCGCGCAAATTGTTGATATCAATATGGGATGTCCTGCAAAGAAAGTATGTAATAAATTAGCGGGTTCAGCATTATTACAAGATGAAGATTTGGTAGCTCGAATATTAGATGCAGTCGTTGCAGCAGTTGATGTTCCGGTAACTTTAAAAACCCGTTTGGGATTTTTAAATGGCCAAGAGAATATTCTACGGGTGGCTAAGCGTGCCGAAGAGGCTGGCATCGCTGCATTAGCACTACACGGCCGTACACGTGAAGATATGTATTTAAATACCGCCCGTTATGAATTGATTAAGCATGTTAAAGAATTAATCCATATTCCTGTGATTGCTAATGGTGATATTGATAGTCCTGAGAAAGCAAAATATGTACTGGACTATACTGGGGCAGATGCAATTATGATTGGGCGGGCTGCACAAGGTCGACCGTGGATTTTTCGTGAAATTGCCCATTACTTAAAAACTGGTGAACACCTTGCTGCTCCGAATATTGAAGAAGTTAAAGAAGTGCTTTTAGGGCATTTGTCTGAGTTATATCAGTTTTATGGTGAATACTCCGGTTGTCGTATTGCCCGTAAGCATATTGCTTGGTACACCAAAGGTTTACGCTCAAGTAATGAGTTTCGACAAAACATGTATAAAGTTGAAACGACTGCTGAACAAGCTTTAGTTGTTGAGAGCTATTTTAATCAATTACTTGCTGAAGGTAATTTGATGAGCGATGTTCAGGTTGAACAGGTTAATTTATTAGATACTCACTAAAATAAAGCAACCAGTACAGAGACTGGTTGCTTGGAATTTTTACCTATTCACTGTCTAGCATTTCAACGACCAGTTGATTAACCAGATCGGGTGCTTCAAGTTCACGTATTTGTGCAACGTTACTTCCTGCCCAAAAAGCACCAAAACCGTAATCTTGGTGTTTGCTTGCAATAGTATTTAGTTGCTTTGCTAAATCATAGGTATAAGGATATTCAGGTTGTACAGGGCGAGTAGGTGAATCAATTTTTGTATGCCAATGGTTGAGTATCCCCCGAGCAGGGCGCCCAGAAAGACTAGCACTAATCTGTGTTACAGGTTTACTAAATAGGGCTTTGCGGTATTCGGCAGAAGCATTTGAAGTTTGGCATTGAACAAATGCTGTCCCTAATTGGACTGCGGCTGCGCCTAAGCCCAACATATGTTTGGCTTGTAAGCCAGTCATTATGCCACCTGCGGCTACAACTGGAAGTGTACAGTGCTGCACAATCAGTTGAACCAAGTCACTAGTTTTAATTGCCCCATCAAAAGTCTGGTTGAAAATCCCTCTATGTCCGCCTGCCTCAATCCCTTGGGCAATAATAATATCGATGCCCGCTGCCTCAATAGCTTGGGCTTCGATCAAATTAGTTGCCGAAACCATAGTCAAAATACCAGCCTCTTTTAAAGCTTTAATTTGATGCGGATGCGGAATACCAAAGTGAAAACTTACTGCTTTTGGCTTAGTTTCTAAAACAACATTTAAAAAATCATCATTGTCTAAAAAACTTGGATAGATACAGTGTAATTCTTGGGGCGGTTGAGCACCGAATTTTTCAAAATGAGGACGTAGGTACTCAAGCCATTGTTTTGCTTTTTCTACATTAAGCTCAGTCGATTGATGACAGAAAAAATTAACTTGAAATGGGTTTTCCGTGAGCGCTTGAGTTTTTAAAATTTGTTCACGTGCACTTTGCGGTGTGTTTGCTCCTAAGCCTAATGATCCAAGGCCTCCTTGATTTGAAACCTCGGCTGCTAATTCAGGAGTAGAGACGCCCGCCATTGGAGCCAGAAAAATTGGATGTTTGATTGCAAGTTGTTGTAATAGGCTCATTTTATTCACCTCAATTCTTTCTCTTCACCATAACGTGAAAATAGAATGAAGAGCAAATAATATTGGCTATTTAATTTTTAAATATTAAGAGTCTTATTTAAAAAACTCTCTTATAAAGGAGTGACATTAAATAAGGAACCAATCCAGCTTGAAAAAGCCATCGCTAAAATACCCCATAAGGTAATACGTAAACTACCTTTGATTTTAGAAGTGCCTGCAAAATAACTCGAAATGGCACCTAAAATTGCTAATGCCGCGATACCTGTAATAAGCACACTTGGCATAATTAAATGCTCTGGGCTAAACAAAATGGCAAGCATGGGGAAAAATGCCCCAAATGAAAATGAAGCTGCTGAGGAGAGTGCTGCTTGAATTGGGTTTGCCGCCGTATTTTCATGAATACCGATTTCATCTCGGGCATGTGCACCCAAAGCATCATGAGTTGTAAGCTGAATAGCTACCTCCTTTGCTAGTTCTTTTGAAAGTCCCCTAGAAATATAGATTTGAGTTAATTCATCCAATTCTTTTTGAGGGTATTTTTTTAATTCTTTTGCCTCAATAGCTAAATCTGATTTTTCAATATCTTCTTGAGATTTAACAGAAATATATTCTCCGGCAGCCATTGAGGTTGCGCCTGAAATGAGCCCGGCAACACAAGTGATAAATAGAGTATGTGAGCTTGCCCCACTTGCAGCCATCCCCATAATTAAGCTAGTCACTGAAATAATGCCATCATTAGCGCCTAATACTGAGGCTCTTAGCCAACCTGAGCGCTGAATGGCATGATGCTCTGTATGATGTGGAAAAGCCATGTGTTTTTCCTTATTAATGTTTTATAAATGCTATGAAATTTTACAATTTATTGGTCAAAAAATATGTCATTATTATAGGAAATTTAGGGATAAGACAGAATAGATCAATAATAAAAATGGAGATTAAACAATTATTTTAAAACATCCTTAACCTAACTTAACGATGTAACTTATTATTTTTAATTATAATATTTATTGATCATTCCAAAGACTTGCCCTCCCTAATAAGTCTAATTTACTGTAGAGGTGAAAATGAAAAATATCAAAACAATAAACTCTATAACACATTCAATATTACTGATGGGAGCAGTGATCTCTTCTTTGGGAATGATCGGTATAAGCTCAGTTTATGCACAAGAGCAAGTCGACCCTGCATATAAGCCCGGTAACCCTATTTATGATAAATGGGATAGATTTTATAAAATTGAACAGTCTCAACCGCAAGAAGCAGAAAAAATATTAGTTGAGCTTAGTAAACTGACACCAACCGATATTAAAGTCTGGAAAAGTCTTACTTATTTACAGATTCGGCTTGAAAAAAGAAAAGAAGCTTTACAAAGCTTAAGGCAAGCAAGAAATTTAGCTCCTCAAGATGACACCTTAAAATTACAAGAAGCTTATTTGCTGAATCAGCAGAAAAAAGATCGTGAAGCATTGGTTTTATTTAAAGAGTTAAGTTCCTCTTCAGACCCTGAAATTGCTGCTAAAGCAACTCAGGCAGTTAAAAATTTAAGTGGGGGAGAAGTTAAACCATATTTTAGAGATATTTATTTTGCACCGTCTTATGAGTCACGTTATGACGATGTTATTTTTCCTTTAAAAATGAGGTATGGCAAAAACATCGATAACGGGCGAGCCCAAGTATATGGCTTTCTTAATTTAAACCGCGATACTCAATCACAAGGTGGGGTCCGACCTGAAATTATTGATGAAAATGCAGCCACTTTAGGGGTGGGGGCAAATTATCAACCGTGGACTTCCATCCCTGTGCGAGCCTATGTCGAAGTTGGTGGAAGTTATGACTTGATTGATAGAAATAGAAAGCGATTTCGTGAGAGTGTTGTAGGCGGTGTAACGGGTTATCAAGAATGGTATTCACAATCAAACTGCGATCATTCACTTTGTTTAGATAATTATTTTACTGACTTATATGGCAATGTCGCGACTTATTCGAGAGAGGACTATAACGTTATTGGGGACTTACGCTTACGCACAGGTTTAAATCTCTATAAGGGTGAGAGTGGGTCTGTGCAGGCTTATGTGAAATTGCATGGCTTAGCGGATAGCGAAGATGAATATTACAATAATTTATTTGAATATGGCCCAGGCATTTCATGGCAGCCTTTTAATTATCAACCGATAAAACTACGGGTTGAACGTCTATATGGCAATTATTTTAAAGACGTACCGGTTAATACAAAAGATCATTACAACAATACTCGTGTAGAACTTGTTTTTTATAAGGATTTCTAATAATGAAGAAAATTTTTATTTCAATTGTATTTGGTACTCGTCCAGAGCTCATAAAGTTGGCTCCGGTAATTTTATTAGCAAAACAAGACTCACGATTTCAGGTAGAAGTTATTTTTACAGGACAACATGATGAATTAGTTCGAAATGCGATAGATTTCTTTGGGGTTGAAATTGACCATCGCCTTAAAATTATGAATGCTGGACAAAGCCTAAATCAGCTTTTAATTCATGGCTTAACGCAACTTGAAAATATCTATACAGATGGTCAAAAAAGAGATGCAATTGTTATTCAAGGTGATACTACAACCGTGTTAGCTGCTGGGCTAGTTGCATTTTCAATGAAGATTCCTGTTGCCCATGTCGAAGCAGGCTTACGTTCTTATGATTTAGATCATCCGTTTCCTGAAGAAGGCAACCGCCAGTTAGTTTCTCGTATTACCAAATGGCATTTTGCCCCTACAGAACAATCAAAGCGTAACTTGTTAAATGAGCAGATTCCACCTTCATTGATTACAGTGACAGGGAATACGGTAGTCGATGCTGTGTATTTAGGAAGGAAACTCATAGCTGAAAAGACGGGTTTGAAAAATCAACTTGAGCCTTACGGAATTGAATTAAAACAAAATGATAAAGTTGTACTTATAACTGCTCACCGCCGTGAGAATTTTGGCGAAGGAATTCAGAATATTTGTAATGCTGTTGAGTATTTAGCAAAACAGCATCCTGATTTACATTTTATTTGGCCTGTACATTTAAATCCTGCTGTACATAATGTAGTGCACGATAAATTTAAAAATCATGCTCAAATTCATCTTGTGAAGCCACTCGATTATCCAAGTTTATTGGCCGTTATCGACCGCTCCACCTTTATTTTAACGGACTCTGGTGGTTTACAAGAAGAAAGCCCATCATTTAATAAGCCTGTCTTAATTTTAAGAGACACGACTGAACGCCCGGAAGTGGTAGAGGTGGGAGCAGGGGTATTAGTTGGAACAAATCAGCAGAAAATTATTGAAGAGGCTGAGAAACTTTTAACGGATTCGCAGCATTACCAAAAAATGGCTCATGTTGAAAATCCGTTTGGTGATGGATGTGCTGCCCAGCGAATATTAGATGAAATTGCCAGAACTTATAACTAGAGATCATTTATTTTGAGTTTTCTGGTTCGTTTATGGTGGCGGGTGTGCTGCCATAAACGAGTCGATACCATAGACCGACAATATAAACGGACCATCGGCCCATATAGTGGGGGCCATCAAAAATATAAATTTTTTTCCCTTCATACGCCTTAATTTGAGAGATAATTTCCCAAGGATAGGCTGCACGGAATTGACCATTTTTCTTGGTTCGAAATGCTTCTAAAACAATAACCGTTTTATCTTTTCCAAGTGTCTGTTCAAGTTGATCTAAAATACGTCTAGCTTGTTCGGGAGTTCTTACTCCGACACCTACACCATCTTGGAAAAAAACGCCTGCTTGTTGAGGAAGCCAGCTTTTAACCCATAAATCGTAGTTTTCAGGTTCACTTTCACCACTATAAACACTAACCCAAATAGGAGAGGGTAATTTTTCCAAAACATGTCCTAAGGTACTTACTCTTAGCCATGTTGGGTCGGCTTCTACTGGAAAATAATAGCCTTTTAAAGATGCATCATTTTGTTCTTGAATAATTTGTGCAGATTTTTCTCCCAAAGCAACGACATTAGCACGCGCTTCGTGTTCATTATATTCACCTGCTAACCCCAATATAAGATTTTTAGCCCAAGGTTGCTGTTTAATTTTTTGTAAATCAATGGCTTTTTCCCATTGAGGAAGATTGGAGTTTTTCCACCAAGATTTAGATTCAACGACTGACCATTGGGGAACAAAAGTATTTATTCCTAAGTAATGCCAGTTTCCTTTAGGAGGAGTAGTATCATTGTCAGGTTGCCAGAAGATACCCTCAATAATGGGAGGTTGCCCATGATTTTTGAACAACCCCGCATAACCCACTACACTACATATAATTAAAATAATAAAAGCAGTTATTTTAATTGGTATCTGTTTTTTCATTATTACGTCGTAACCAATACCACAAGAAGATCACTATTATCATAATTGCAGAGATAATCACAACTAATAAAAAGAATGATGATTGCTGAACTAATGGCGCTTTTTGATTACCCACAATTAATTTTTGAAGAACATACATATTGCCGTTTTCAGAAACCAGCATTTTGGTCACATTATTTGGGATTTTATGCTGTATTTTTCCCCATAAATGCATAAAGGTTTGTGCACCGTTTTCAGAGTCTGTAATTACATCGAAGCGGTTATTGTTATAACTTACGATAAAACCATTCGCTGCTGCGGGTGCATAAATAATATTTTGATGCATTAAGACTTGTTGCTGATAAATCTCTTTGTTCACTCTCACATTCACTGCTTGTGGGGAGGTCGGAGAGAAGCGTACTAGGTTCACTGGCATTGGTGCCTGTGTCAGCAGCATGTTTTTAGCGACTTGTCCTAAAATAATGGCAATATTTAATGCCCCTGATTGGTCATCAATTGCAATCGTTGGCTTGGTGGCCAAGGTCATTGAAAGAGCGGCAACACCATTTTTAAGTTTATGGGGAAGTTTTACCGTTGATTTGGCGGTATCAACCCAGAGTGAGCCGTGAGCATTGGGTAAACATTGAGAATTGGCAATAACCGAGTTTTCAAGTTTTAAGCTAAAGTTGGTTGTATTTGAAATTTCCTTGGCAAAGATGTTGAACTGTCGGTTTACAGGGTCGGATGCGAGATCCGCCGTTTTCATACTTCCTGCAAGTCCTCCATCAATCCATGCTGTAATGTTTGAACCTTGTAATAGTCCACTTTGAATACGAAGTGCGATTTGTCCTTGCAAAATATCAGTAGGTTGCCATACTGCCGGAAAATCAAGAAATAAATTCTTTTCGGCATGATTTAGTCGAAAATCCTGAATACCTAGATCTGCAAGCGTATCAATTTTTTTAAATTGCGCCCAAGTTGGTGCTGAAATTGTAGTTGGAAAAATAGCGCTGCCCGTATCAAGCTGTTGCACATAAGTTGGATTAATTAGCCCGTTAATGGCAGCGGTAAGCTCTTGTGGAGTGTGATAAGTAATAGATAGCGTCGGTACACCTTCAGCCGGTTTAGCAATTTGTACTAAGGCTCCTCCTTTGAGTGGGCTTGCCGAACGAATCACTTCAATAATAAAGTTCGTTTCAGGATTTAGATTGGTTTGGCCTGAATCAACCCATTCAATTGGCGTTACGGAGCTCCACGAACTTACTAATCGGCCCAACATAGAGGCTTCGGTAATTTCTTTACGGTTATATTTTAAAATTCCGACAAAAGGTGTAGGTCGTCTAGCCTGAGGGTTAAATAAAGCGTCTGGTAGATCTTTTAAACGGTACTCATTTCGAACAGGCGTAAAGTCGAGTTGAGAATTACTCAAATAAGTTAAGTGATCAATATCTTCTGTACAGAATGTTTCTTTTGTTTGGTTAAGCGTCGTTGGTTTTGCATATTGTTGAATAATAAAATCTAAACGGTGAAAACCGCTCTGGCTGGCAGGAATATTAAATTTGAATTGGCCATCACCATTAAGCGTAGTGTTATAAATGAGCTTATCGTCATATTTGACGAGTACTGTTGTGTCATTTTCAGTTGAGTAGTCACTCGAAAACTGAATGTTTTGCCATTCAGCACCTTTTCCAATATAGAAAAAGTGAGGCTCGACTGTATATTTAGTCGAGGTACTAATATCGTCGAGTTTCCATGTATAAGCATGAGTAGACATGGCAAGCAAAAAACTGGTGCTGGCAAGGAGCACTTGAGCTGTTTGGTAAAGATCAAAAGTCTTTTTCATTTATTTTTTCTCCTTGCTACGTTCCGTTTTGTACCATTGAAGGGAGTTGCCCTGTATTTTATTTTTTAGCATGTCGAATGCGGCTTTAAATACAATAAATAAGAAGATTTGTGAGTAACTTACGTAAGATAAGACCGAGTAAAAGTAAAGTTCTGGTTTAACTTTTTCTAAAGAAAGCGTAAACCACATTTGTGCTACATAGAGACAAAATGAGAGTCCCCACAGTAGTGTAAATGGACCAGGAACTGAAATACCTGCAATATCAAGTAGGCCAAGCGTTAAGGTAATATGACTCCAGAACAAAGCTGGTACAAAAAGGATATAGCACATAATGTTATTTAGAATTTCAATTCCGATTGGGAATGGAGTTCTCAGTGCTACGGGTAAATATTTGCGTGTTACATAAAAATTACCTTGAGTCCAGCGTGAGCGCTGTTTAACGAATACGCTTAACGAAGGAGGGTCCTGTTGCCAACCGATTGCATAGGGAACCCATTTAATTCGTTTTTGTCCGATAAAAATTCGGAAACTCATTTCTGTATCATCGACTAGCGATTTTTCATCAAAACCGCCCAAAGTCTCTAGAGCATCGCGCCAGATGACATAATTTGTTCCCATTAATGTTGATAGTTCAAAACGTTGCCAGCGTCCACCTTGGAAGATCCATTGGAAAAAGATGAATTCAATCGCAATAAAACGAGTCAAAATACTATCTTGCCAGTTACGGGTTCTGACTTTGCCATTTACCGCGACTAGCTTTTTATCGGCTAACAAGGTTTGGGCAAGTAATCGGACGCAATCGGGTTCAGGGGTACTATCGGCGTCGTAAACAACAATTAACTCACCTTTGGCATGGGGAAGGCCATTATTAAGCGTTCTTGATTTACCTTTACCACCCATACCTTTGGGTACATTGACAATTTTTATGCAAGGATAAATCTTTGCGAGGTTTTCTGCGATTTCAAGGGTGTTGTCTTTGGAGCCATCATTGATCAGTAAGACTTCATAAGACTCTGCCGGATAATCCTGTTGAGCAATGGCATGCAAAGTGTCTTCAATCACCACGCCTTCATTATAAGCAGGGATCAAAACACTTAAGATGGGCCATCTTTCAGGTATTGGTAAGTTTTGCAGCTCTTTTTCAGCTGTTTTGGAATACTTCCACGCTTGATAACTTAACCATGCCCAAAATGCTTGTGGAATCCAAATACCTAAAAAGCCAAATAAAAACAGGATATCAATTGGAGCCATTTTTACGGACCCTCCTAATAATAGAAGAGATGAGTACTAATAATAGAATTAACCCCACTACTAAGGAGATCCATGAAATATAGCTACCAAATGTACCCAGAAGATCTGGATAAGTTGTTGTTAAAATCAGATCAAGAGGAACTACAACAACACTTAAACCAATAAATATATAACCTATAAGACTCGTATTCACATGTTCAGGAGTACTGGCATAATCAATATTATTAAATTTCCATGAAATACCGAGTTGAGGATAACGAATATTAGATAGGGATAAGTCGGCAGGAGGATTAATAATAATTTCATAACCTGATACATGGCCGTTAAAGTCTTTGGCCGAATAAAATAAATGCTGACCTTGTCGGATTTCTCTAGATGGTAAAGGGACGGCTGAAGAATTTAACTGGACAATATAACTTCCAGCTGGCTGTGAAATTAAATTTTCATCCCATCCTGTACTTACGAAAGCAGCCATTGGCCTTAAACCAATAGCGGTCGAAAAAGTTGCTTTTGCGGCAAAATATTGAGGTTGTTCAGTTTTAAAAAGCACAATAGGAATAGCACCTTGGCTTACTGCTTCTTTTAACAAGAAATAGTGTGGAAAACCAAACACCTCGTCTGGCAATATAATGCCGGGTCTAATTCCGTTATGGATAAACTTTTGGAAACTTTCAGAGCTAATCTGATCAAGGGTGAAGACAGGCCACCATGTATCTTGATATGGAAAAAACATGGAAAGATCGTTAGAACTTTGCACTTCAGTTTTTATTGGTTCTGCTTTAATTTCGCAATGATAATATTGCCGATAGAACTGCTGTAGAGTGGCATCTGGATATTGGCTAGATGCAATCACAATTCCACAAATGTTAAGAAGATTAGACATTAATTCATCTCCTCAGGT
Source organism: Acinetobacter sp. EKM10A (assembly GCF_011075215.1). NCBI lineage: Bacteria > Pseudomonadati > Pseudomonadota > Gammaproteobacteria > Moraxellales > Moraxellaceae > Acinetobacter > Acinetobacter sp. EKM10A. The sequence goes on from NZ_JAALLK010000001.1 coordinate 138,532, forward strand.
GGAATTGGAATAATTTTATATTCCACCTCAAGACGCAACGTCATAATTTCTCTTAATTTTTTAATAAATTCAGGTTCTTGTTCAGTTTTTTGCTGACGAATCATAATACTGTATATATTTTCGAGATCATCATCTGCAAACTGAAAAACAATTTCATTGGGCTGATGCTGACTCAAAATTTTGATCATTTCGTTTTGAGTTGTTTTCCAGACATCATCGCCTAACATTTCTTTAATCAGACTGCGATTAAGAATTCGAATTTCGAATACTTCATAATCTTGTACATTGTGGTGATCAAGTAATTTAAAAAAACTACGCTGAAAGTATTTTAAAGCACTGAGCGGGAAAATATCGCGGCGATAATTTCGGTCATAGCTTTGAATATCACGGTATTTCTGTACATTAATTTCAATATTGTGGCGTACAGCACTTAGAAAGAGCGGAATTAGGGGAATAATGAATAGTAAAAGTAACTGACGTTCAATATGTGTTTGTGCGCCTAAGTCGAGTAAAAAGTATACGGCAACTCCAATAAAAGCCACTAAACCTACAATTAAAGACAAACCGACTTCTAAAAAAGCACCTGAAATTAAAAGAAGAAGAATAAAAATCCAACTTCCTCTAAAACTCACAGGCAGCCACTCGTATGCAACCATTCCCATAAATAGATGAGCTGCGATAATCCATAAGACGAGTGTTCTACCAGGGTGTTTTTGTTGCATGTGGCCTATGCTACCTTTTTTGTAATGTTAATTTTTTTATACTTTTATAATGAAAGGTGTTGATTTGCGAAGTAGTTGTTGTTTCTGTCCTTTTTAGGTATCTATTATGTTTATTTGTAGATTAAAGCCACTGTATAGTCAAACCTTGTTATTAATTTTTCATCAAAAATAAACAGAGCAGACTCAATTGTTATCTAAATATTCTTGAAAGTTTTAATTGCTTTAAGACGTGTTTCTTTTAAATCTACTATGGGTTTTGGATAATTTAAACCAAGATCGGTTTTGCTTGAGTAGGGTTCATGAATCGTTTTATTGTCCAAATGAGCCAATTCTTTCACCCATTGGCGAATATATTCTCCCTCCGGATCAAACTTCTTTGATTGAGCGATTGGGTTGAAAATCCGAAAATAAGGTACGGCATCTGTTCCTGTTGAGGCACACCATTGCCAACCGCCATTATTTGCGGCGAGGTCACCATCAATTAAATGTTGCATAAACCATTGTTCACCAATGCGCCAATCAATCAAAAGATTTTTACATAAAAACATGGCTGTAATCATACGTACTCGATTATGCATCCAGCCTGTTTGTAAAAGTTGTCGCATCCCAGCATCAACAATAGGAATACCGGTTTGACCCATTTGCCATGCGGTTAAATGTTCTGGATTATGATTCCATTTAATCTTCTGAGTATCTTTCTTAAACGGGATGTGTTTAGAAACATGCGGAAAATCAAATAAAATATGTTGGTAGAACTCTCTCCAAAGAAGTTCGTCTAACCATGTTTGTTGACCTTCATTGACTAAGTGAAAGTTGCCATGTTGATTACGAAAGAGTGCTTGTAAACACTGTCGAACAGATAAAATACCAATATTTAAATAAGGCGAAAGCTTACTTGTACCTTGTATATGAGGAGAATCGCGCTCGACGTTATAGTGACAAACCGATTCTTCAATAAATTGATCTAACTGTTCTAATGCGTATTGTTCGCCAACAGGCCATAAATCTTGCTGTTCTTTTGAGAGAGATGAGCAAAATAGCTTTTCAATTTCGTCTAAATCAATATTTTCCCCCTGTAAAAAATCTAGTGGTACTTCATTTTGTTTATTAGGGACCGGATAACATTGAGGTAAACCGCTTGTGTCGAGCTTTGTATAACAGGCTTTTTTGAATGCACTAAATACTTGATATGGTTGTTGTGATTGGTTACGGATTGAACGTAAAGGAAAAATAGTACGGTCATGGAATAAAAATAGTTCTTTGCCATGCCGATTTAAATAGTCTTGTACATTTTTATCTCTTTTTAATTCATTTACGCCTATTTCGATATTGGCATACACATTTTCAATATTATATTTCTTGCTGAAATCAGAAATAAAGTTTGCGATCTCTTTCCAATAGGGAATGACTTGAATAACTAGTGGAATATGAAGTGCTGATAACTCTTTCTGAAGCGTTCTGAGTTGTCGTAAATAAAAACTTATTTTTATTGGAGCATCGGCGTGTTGTTTCCATTGCTCTGGCGATAAGATGACTAAACCGAGTGAAGGTCCTTGCTGGCTGGCGTGCCATAAAGCTGCATGATCATGTATACGCAAATCTTGGCGAAACCAAATGAGCTGATAAGCATTTGACATGCAAGTCCCTAAAAATAAATTAACTCTATGAATATTATATAAATTAAAGACATAAAAAAGCAAAGCCGAAGCTTTGCCTTTTATTATCTTCTAAAAGAAGACTTAGTGGTGATGACCACCCGCACCGTGTACGTGACCGTGATCTAATTCTTCTTGAGAAGCTTCACGGATTTCTACGATTTCAACTTCAAACGTTAAATCTTGACCAGCAAGTGGGAAGTTTGCATCAACGATAACGTTGTCACCTTCAACCGCTTTAACAGTAACGATTTGAACGCCGTCATCTGTTTGAGCTTGGAATTGCATACCTGGTTGAATGTTATCAACGCCTTGGAACATTTGAGCAGGAACTTCTTGTACTAGGTCTGGGTTATATTCGCCATAACCTTCAGCAGCTGGTACGTTAACAGTGAATTTATCACCAACAGTCTTACCAGTTAATGCATTTTCTAAACCAGGAATGATGTTGCCTGCGCCATGCAAATAGGCAAGTGGTTCACCTTGAGATTGATCAAGTGTTTCACCCTCAGCGTTTGTTAATTTATAGTGGAATGAAACCACGTGGTTATTTGCAATTGCAGTCATGTTTTTGATCCATTCAATCAATTAAAGCGTACATCATAAAGTGAAAAATAAATTTTGTAGACTACAAAATCTCAATCTTTAACACTTTTTCTAATGCGTTTTTATCTAAATAGGGATGAACTTAAAAAATTCAACTCAATACAGCTTAATTTTTGGTCGTACTCGTCTTGTAAGTAAATCTTTCATTGTGAGTAGTCCAGCTTGAGTGTATCCGTGAATTGTTGCTTGATGTAAACGGTATAAAGATACATACATCGTTTTAGCAATATATCCTTGGACACTGACATCCCCCAGTAATTCTCCAACCGCTTTATTACGACTTAAAGACACAAGTGAACCTTTGTCATTAAAAGTAAACATCGGTTGTGATCGGCCATTTAGCCTAGCAGCCATAGCATCGACTAAAAAGCTCGCTTGTTGACTAGCAACTTGAGCACGTGGTCCGAGAGGCGGGTGTCTTGCATCAAGTTGGCAATGCGCACAATCACCAAATGCAAATACATTAGGATCGGAATAGGTCTGCAGCGTTGCATAGACCATTAAGCGGTTAATATTGTCACGTTCGAAATCGCTAAGATTTTCAAGTACTTTTGGTGCTTTTACCCCAGCTGCCCATACCGTAATATCACTGTTGAGCTGGTTACCATTACTAAAATAGATACAGTGTTCATCAATTTTTTCAACACGGTGTTTAGTTAAAATTTCAACACCCATTTTTTGAAGCTGTTTTGCGCTATGCTCAGCTGTTTTTTCACTTAGGGCAGGGAGGATGCGTTCTGAGGCCTCAATCAGTGTAATTTTGACTTGATTCGGATGGATCTTTTTCAAACCATAGCGATAAAAGTTTTTGGTCGTTTCAATCAGTTCAGCCGCAAGTTCGACACCTGTTGCCCCCGCACCAATAATTCCAATATTTAATGTACGTTGATCGGGTTGATTTTGCGCTTCGATATATAAATGTAAAAGATCTTGCTGGAAAATATCCGCCTGTTTACGGCTATCGAGGAAATGGCAGTTTTCACGAACACCGGGTGTATTGAAATCATTTGATACTGAACCAAGCGCTAAAACCAGTGTATCGTAACTGAGTTGTTGAATATGGGTATTTTGTTCTTTAGAGACTTGAGGGGGAATTAAATCAATTATTTTCTTATCTTTATTTACTGCTGTTAATGTTCCCAACACAAATTCATAGTGGTGTTTCTCTGCATGGGCAAAATAATTGGTTTGCTCTTCGTGAGGATTTAAAGAACCCGCCGCAATTTCATGAAGTAATGGTTTCCAGATATGAGTTAAATTTTGGTCAACCAATGTAATTTTGGCTTTACCATTTTTCCCAAAAGTTTCACCAAGTTGCGTGGCGAGTTCTAAACCACCAGCGCCACCACCGACAATAACAATATGATGTAAGTTTTGGGTCATTTTTATCACCTAATTATTTTTCTATAAAAAAAGATGGCTGAATTATGCCATCTTTTCTTTATAAAATTTATTGTGCATCTGTGCACAATTTGATGTTTTTAGTGCGAATCTATAGGGTAGAGTTTTGCTGCACTGTGCTCACTTGATGAAAAGATTGAGAATAGGCTTGAGAACCACATCATAATTCTTTGGAAAATATTTGCTTCTTCAATGTGTACATCATTTTCAATTTGAAGACTGCGAATGAGCTGGTTATTTTGATAAATTGAAACTGTTGCCAAATTCATTGCTTTCATTAACGGTGCTGTTAACTTTTGCTCATTTAACTGAATATTTACACGTGTTTGAGTTGTTTCAAGTGGAGCAATAACTTTAGGTTGTTGATTGCTATCAAGAACTTGAATACGCTGTGTAGCATAATCAAACGTATTTAAATCAATTGGTGTTGGCTCAGCATATAAAGAAGTCGTAACAATGGTTGGCTGCTTAGTTTCTACTTTAAACATTTTTAAAGTTGATTTAATAACAGGCAATTCAGCAATTAATTTTTGCTCAGGAATAACCACTTCATCACGTGTATAAGCATAAGCAAGATTCATTAATTTATCTGCAATTTCAGCACGTTTCACAGCACTTGGTGTACCTAAGACAATTACCAGTAAACGTCTTTGCGGTAAGTTCGGTGAAAATGAAGGGCGTGAAGCTGTTAGAGCCAAGTTATAACCTGCTGCTTTGGTATAGCCAGTTTTTAAGCCATCTACAGATGGATCGTATTTGAGCGCAAGGTTCGTCGCGTGGTGAAAACGTTGATTGTAGCTAAAGCTCGGCATTTTCGAATAATGTAAATATTCAGGGGTCTGGTGAATCACTGCCTGACTTAATAAGCTCAAATCATGAGCTGTCGTGTAATGATCCGGCATTGTAATACCAGCAGGGTTACTAAAGTGCGTGTCTTTCATACCCAGTGCTTGTGCTTCTTGATTCATACGTTGTACGAAATGAGGCACATCACCAGAAATTTTTTCAGCTAAAGTCACAGCTGCATCATTTGCAGACATAACAATTAAACCAGCCAAGAGCTGATCAACTGAAATTTGCTCGCCCGCTTTGAGGTACATTTGGGATTCATCCCACTGCACCACGCTTACGACTGGTGTTGCAGTAATGACTTCGTTCAGTTTTAACTTTCCAGCCTTAATCTCTTTTAATGCAATGTAGGCCACCATCATTTTGGTTAAAGATGCTGGCGCACGTTGTACATGACTATTATGCTCAGCAATAATTTGACCAGATTGGGTATCTACAATTGTCCATGCAGCGGCTTCAACACTTTCAGGAGCAATATTAAGTAGAGCAGCATTGGTAAGAGTAGTACAGAAAATACTAAACAGCGTAAAAAGAGATAGGAAGAATTTCACTAGGTGACCTTGACGTTTACTGGCAAATACGGAACACAGATGCCCAGCATGCTATGCCTTTTTTTTGTAGAAGGCTAGTGTGAATTGTTGCCAAAAAATACATCTACGCAAGTCGATACAAAAAAGTGATAATCTAATGTGAAACCGTTCTTATTTTTAAATTGAAGAATTTATGTTGCATTATCAAATTGAGTTCGATGATTACAAACAACACCTTGTTCACGTGACAATTCGCTTTTTAGCGAATCCAAATCAGGAACTATGGTTGCCAACGTGGATTCCGGGCAGTTATCTCATTCGAGAGTTTTCTAAGCACATCGAGGCAGTAAAGGCCTATGATGAAGCTGGACGCATGCTCAATATTAAAAAGACTGAAAAAAATCGCTGGCGTTTATTTAACACCGATCACGAGTTAATTACTGTTGAATATGATGTTTATGCATATGATTTATCAGTACGTGGTGCTTATGTAGATCAAACGCGTTTATATATTAACCCTGCCTGTGTGTGTTTAGGCTTAGAAGGCCAAGAACAATCTGCATGTGAATTAGAAATCTTTTTGCCGGATGAATTAAAACACTTTCAGTTAGCAACAGGATTAGCTTCAAAAAGTTTAGTAAAAGGACGTTTTACTTTAAAAGCTGATCATTATGATCAACTCATTGATAGTCCATTTGAACTGGCTGATCAAACGCGTTTTAGCTTCGAAACGCATGGAATTGAACATGAGTTTGTAATTTCAGGTACTCACGCTACGAATGTTGATCGTTTAAAAACGGATATTGAAAAAATTTGTGCAGCCGAAATTGATCTGTTTGGTTCAGCACCGTTTAAAAACTATACCTTCATGACTATGGCAACAGGGAATAGTTACGGTGGGTTAGAGCATTGCAATAGCACAAGTCTGATTACTCCACGAGATGATTTACCGAAATCGAATGAACCCACTGAACCTTCGAAAGATTATCAACGTTTCTTAGGTTTATGCAGTCATGAATATTTTCATTCTTGGTTAGTAAAGTTTATCCGTCCAGAAAATTTTGCGAACTACAACCTACATCAAGAAGGCTATACCTCGCTACTGTGGATTTTTGAAGGGTTTACTTCGTATTACGATGATTTAATTTTATTACGTAGTGGCGTGATTTCCCAAAAGTCTTATTTAGATTTGTTGAAGTCACAGATTGATCGCTATTTGCAAAACCCGGGACGTTTTGTTCAAACAGTAGCAGAATCAAGTTTTGATGCTTGGATTAAATTTTATCGTCAAGATGAAAATTCGAATAATGCAGGCACGAGCTATTATAACAAAGGTGCATTAGTTGCCTTGTGTTTGGACTTAGGCTTACGTTTACGTGGTTCTAGCCTTGATGCCTTAATGCGTCGATTGTATGAAAATACGCAAAACGGTGTTCAGGTTAATGAGCGTACAATTTTTGATTTATGTGAAGAGCTAACAGGCGATAGTTGGGTAGAGCAAATCAATCATTTGATTAATACTACTGAAGAGTTACCACTTGATCAGTTATTTCCTGAGTTTGGTTTAAGTTATACGCTTAAAAATGATAAGACTTTAGCTTATGGTTTAAAGCTAGCTGATAAGCCTGAAGGTGTGTTAGTACAAAATGCTCACCGTGAGGGAGCTGGTGCTAAAGCGGGTATTTCTGCTAATGATGTCATTATTGCAATTGATGGACTAAAAGCGACCACAAAACTTATTGAGAAATATGCTAAACAAAAGGGTAATTACTCAGTCTTGGCTTTCCGCCGTGATGAGTTATTGTCGTTTGAAGTTACAAGTGACAGCATAAACTTAACTGAAGTTGAACTTATTATTGAAGATCAAAGCAAAGCTGACAAATGGTTAAAAGCCTAAATAACCGTTAATTAATTTATAAAAAACCGATGTTTCGTGCATCGGTTTTTGTTTTTTCCTAACTTCAAAACATAGAAAGAGTCTTTATCTTTGAGTTTGTTTTGAATGAAAAGTATAATAATTGTCAGAACTCTGAAAGATATCTCATGTAATTTAAGACTGTTCTATACCTAAAAAGTTGGTAAAAGCGCATTTATTACCATAAGTTAGGTATAAGATTATTATCGATAGATTTAAATTATGTATTATTTCGCTGCGAAATGTCGTTATCACTGGATATTTCGTTGACTGAAAGCCAATGAGAGCCGATACTCTCAGGGTTTTATTTAAGCATATCGGTTCGTAGGCACTGGGCCAAAAGCTCGGTCCTCAAAACTCAATTCAACGGAAGGGGCTATATATGGCTGGTGAAAAGTCAACCATCATTTACACACTGACTGACGAGGCGCCATTATTGGCGACTTATTCGCTACTGCCGATCATTGAGACCTTTACTAAGCCAGCTGGTATCGAGATTGTTAAAAGTGACATCTCTGTAGCTGCACGTGTGCTCGCAGAATTCGCTGACTACCTAAGTGAAGAGCAAAAGGTATCCGACAACCTTGCTGAGCTAGGTCGTCTTACACAAGATCCAGATACTAACATTATCAAACTCCCAAATATTAGTGCCTCTGTTGCGCAATTGACAGCATGTATTAAAGAACTTCAATCTAAAGGTTATGCAATTCCTGACTATCCGGAAAACCCAGCGACTGAAGAAGAAAAAACAATCAAAGCTCGTTATGGCAAATGCCTAGGTTCAGCAGTAAACCCTGTTCTTCGTGAAGGTAACTCTGACCGTCGTGCTCCTGCTGCCGTTAAAAATTACGCTAAGAAACACCCTCACTCAATGAGCGAGTGGAAACAATGGTCGCAAACTCACGTTTCACACATGGAAGAAGGTGACTTCTACCACGGTGAAAAGTCAATGACACTTGACCGTCCACGCAATGTAAAAATGGAACTTATCACAAACAGTGGTAAGAGCATTGTTCTTAAGCCAAAAGTTGCGCTTCAAGAAGGCGAAATCATTGACTCAATGTTCATGAGCAAAAAAGCGCTTTGCGACTTCTATGAGAAACAACTTGATGACTGCCGTGAAGCAGGAATTTTATTCTCATTACACGTAAAAGCGACAATGATGAAAGTTTCACACCCGATCGTTTTCGGTCACTGTGTGAAAATCTACTATAAAGAAGCTTTCGAAAAACACGGTAAGTTGTTTGACGAATTAGGTATTAACGTAAATAACGGTATGGCTGGGTTATACGAGAAAATCGAAACTCTTCCAACCTCATTACGTGAAGAAATCATTGAAGATTTACATGCTTGCCAAGAACACCGTCCTGCACTTGCGATGGTTGACTCAGCAAAAGGCATCACTAACTTCCATTCACCTAACGACATCATCGTAGATGCTTCTATGCCTGCAATGATCCGTGCTGGTGGTAAAATGTGGGGTGCTGATGGTAAGCAATACGATGCTAAAGCAGTAATGCCAGAATCAACATTTGCCCGTATTTACCAAGAAATGATCAATTTCTGTAAATGGCATGGTAACTTTGATCCAAAAACAATGGGTACAGTACCAAACGTTGGTTTGATGGCTCAAAAAGCTGAAGAATACGGTTCTCACGACAAGACTTTTGAAATTCCTGAAGCAGGTATTGCAAATATTACTGATCTTGACACTGGTGAAGTGTTATTGACTCAAAATGTTGAAGAAGGCGATATCTGGCGTATGTGTCAGGTGAAAGACGCTCCGATTCGTGACTGGGTAAAACTTGCAGTAACTCGTGCACGTAACTCAGGCATGCCTGCGATCTTCTGGCTTGACCCATACCGTCCACACGAAAATGAATTGATCAAGAAAGTACAGAAGTACTTAAAAGATCACGATACGACTGGTCTTGATATCCAGATCATGTCTCAAGTACGTGCAATGCGTTACACACTTGAGCGTGTAGTTCGTGGCCTCGATACAATTTCTGTAACCGGTAACATCTTACGCGACTACTTAACTGACTTGTTCCCAATTATGGAACTTGGTACTTCTGCGAAAATGTTGTCTATCGTTCCGCTTATGGCGGGTGGTGGCATGTACGAAACTGGTGCGGGTGGTTCAGCACCTAAACACGTACAACAACTTGTGGAAGAAAACCACTTACGTTGGGATTCGCTTGGTGAATTCCTTGCGCTTGCAGTTTCTCTAGAAGAAATGGGTATTAAAGAAAATAATGCTCGTGCGAAGTTACTTGCGAAGACACTTGATGAAGCGACTGGTAAATTGCTTGACAATGACAAGTCTCCATCACGTCGTACAGGCGAACTTGATAACCGTGGCAGCCACTTCTACTTGTCACTTTACTGGGCAGAAGCACTTGCTGCACAAAACGAAGATGCTGAGTTGAAAGCTAAATTTGCTCCACTTGCAAAAGCATTAGCTGAAAACGAACAAAAGATCGTTGCTGAGCTTGCTCAAGTACAAGGTAAACCAGCTGATATCGGTGGTTACTATGCAGTTGACCCAGCGAAAGTAAGCGCTGTAATGCGTCCAAGTGCTACATTCAATGCAGCGCTTTCAACTGTTCAGGCTTAATTACTAATTCATTAGTACATAGCTAAAAGCCGGTGCATAAGCGCCGGCTTTTTATTTTTATAAAATAAAAGTCATTAAAAAAAGCCCACTAACGTGAGCTTTAAAACTTAAATATTTTTATCGGCTATTGCGGCTACGACCACGTGGTGCTTTGGTATTTGGACGCGTTGTACCGTTAGTCTTACGACGCGGTTTTTCACTTTCATCCATTTGCCAAATACGCTTTGTACCAGATTTTTTCGCAGAACCATCTTTGTTCTTGCGAACCATTGGCTTACCGCCAGTGCCACCTGGTTTTTTCACATATGAACGTGAACGATAAGGTTGTTCAGCCGGAACATCTTTAAAGTCTGGGTAGAGTAGAGGCTCAATTTCTTTGGTTTCGCCCGGTTGTAATCCCAATTGAACTAAGTCAATCGTACCAATTTTTGTACGAATGAGACGTAAAGTCGGAAAACCTACCGCAGAGGTCATGCGACGAACTTGGCGGTTACGACCTTCACAAATAGAGATTTCAATCCAAGATGTTGGAATGCTGGCACGGTAACGTACAGGAGGATCGCGATCCCATAACCATTCAGGCTCACTTACCTTAATTGCTTTAGCTGGTAAAGTCATACCATCATTAAGCTCTACACCCTTACGAAGCTGCTCGAGTGCTTCTTCGGTTACATCGCCATCAACTTGAACTAAATACGTTTTGTATTTTTTATTCGCAGGGTTGGTAATGAACTGATTCAAACCACCATGATCAGTTAAGAAAACTAAACCCTCAGAGTCCATATCAAGACGACCTGCTATGCGCAAAGTCGGGTCATCTACAAAGTCAGAGACCGTCATGTGTGCTTCGTCTTTACGAAACTGGGAGAGAACGTCATATGGTTTGTTGAGAATGACGATTTTCATAAAAAATGACTTCTTCTTTCAAATAAGCGGTAAAAACATTGAGCTATATTTAAGTGCGAAATTTGCTTATTTCCCACATAAATCTCAAAAAGGGTTAAATTCGATTAAGCTATTATGCGTTAATAAAAGTTGAAAGTATTGTTTATCGATAATTATTTTTGTTTGGTTAGTTAAATATTATAAAAGGGAGAATCTACATAATGGGTTATCAGAAGATCGTGGTTCCTGCCGACGGTGATAAAATTACAGTAAAAGCAGACCTGTCACTGAATGTACCAAATCATCCAATTATTCCTTTCATTGAGGGTGACGGTATTGGTGTAGATATTACACCGGCAATGAAAAAAGTTGTTGATGCGGCAATTTTAAAAGCCTATGGCGGCAAACGCTCTATTGAATGGATGGAAGTGTATTGCGGTGAAAAGGCCAATAAAATTTACGGTACTTATATGCCGGAAGAAACCTTTGAAGCGCTGCGTGAATTTGTATTTTCAATTAAAGGCCCTTTAACTACACCAGTCGGTGGTGGTATTCGTTCACTCAACGTTGCACTACGCCAAGAACTGGATTTGTATGTATGTGTACGTCCTGTGCGTTGGTTCCAAGGCGTCCCTTCACCCGTTCAACATCCTGAGTTAACTGACATGGTGATTTTCCGTGAAAACTCGGAAGATATTTATGCAGGTATTGAATGGAAAGCAGATTCTGAAGAAGCTAAAAAAGTTATTAAATTCCTTCAAGAAGAAATGGGGGTCACAAAAATTCGTTTCCCTGAAGGATGTGGTATTGGTATTAAACCTGTTTCCAAAGAAGGAACACAGCGTTTAGTTCGTAAGGCTATTCAGTTTGCAATAGATAATGACAAACCTTCGGTGACTCTTGTTCATAAAGGCAACATTATGAAATATACCGAAGGTGCCTTTAAAGAATGGGGGTATGAGTTAGCGTTAGATCGTTTCGGTGGTGAATTAATCGATGGTGGCCCATGGGTTAAAATTAAGAACCCTAAAAATGGTAAAGACATCATTATTAAAGACGTGATTGCAGATGCTTTCTTGCAACAAATCTTGATGCGTCCTGCTGACTACTCTGTAATTGCAACCCTTAATTTAAATGGTGACTATATTTCCGACGCATTAGCAGCAGAAGTAGGGGGAATCGGGATTGCGCCAGGTGCGAATATTGGTGGAGCTATTGCAGTGTATGAAGCAACGCATGGCACTGCACCTAAATATGCTGGGCAAGATAAAGTCAACCCGGGTTCAATTATTCTCTCTGCTGAAATGATGCTCCGTGATATGGGGTGGACAGAAGCAGCGGACCTGATTATTAAAGGTATTTCAGGAGCGATTGCAGCTAAAACCGTAACTTACGATTTTGAGCGTTTAATGCCGGGAGCGACCTTGTTACGTTGCTCAGAATTTGGCGATGCCATAATTCAACATATGGAAGATTAAACTTTCATAGAAAAGCCCTCAATTGAGGGCTTTTAAAGTCTTTAGATTTATAATTTTGAAAAATAATAAAAAATAAGAATATTAAACGTTAAAATTTTAGCTAAGAATTAGCCGTATATGCCCACAATATACATGCTAATATCGTTAAACTGAGCAATATTAAGCCTTGCCCATGATGTGTTGCATACAGTGGTACATTTCCAATGGTATGCGTCATTTTGTAGTTTAGAATAGGCCGAATACAAAAGAAAAAAAGCGGTAATGATAAAATCACTGTATTACTAATTTTAATTGTATGGCGAAAATAGTAACTAAATAGTCCTATTAGGGCGGCATACAATAATGTTTTAAATAGCACCTCTCCACTGGTGTATATATCTATACCGAGATAAAAATTAAACTTCCATATCAGAAGACTAACTGTAGCAATTATTGCGATAATACCTACAACAACGGCATTTGCTGGGTTTGATACATTGAACATTTTTAGAGTTTTTAATTGATATAAATTAATTTGCTTAAAATATATATTATAAAAACATAGAGTACAGTGACGATTTTTAACTTTATAAAACTCCCTAAAAATCCTCATTTAGACATTTTGAGACTTAAGCGAGTTTGAGCTTGTTTCTTTAAATACCCATAGGGCAAAACAAAATATGATCACGATGAGTAGCCCTAAACTTTGACCATGACCTGAGAGATAAAACGGAACATCTGGGATAGTTTGAATGGCCTTGTAGTCAAGAATTGGCTCTAGCCAAAAGTATGCAAATGGAACAGCAATTAAAAATTGTGTTGTAAACTCAATATGATTGCGTGTTAAAAAGCCCAAAATAGCTGCTGTGAGAATATAGATAACAATCCTTACCGAGACTTCGTATGATGTTGTCATATCTAGTGCAAAGATGGTCTGACACTTAAATGCCAGTAATAAAACACCGATAAAAGCGAACATCGCCAAGAGCTTTAAAAGCTCATCAATATAATTGTTATTGCTCATGTTTTGCTCAATTTTAAGTATTAAAAATTATAAATTTTGACTGAATATAGATCAGAAAATAGCTCTCTACATTGACATAATATGACATTTTTTGTCAGTTAAGTATTTTAATAAGGCTACTAAAATAGTTGTTATGCGGTTTGTTCTACTGATCTATTCATTAATTTTTATTTTGACAATATACGACTACTCAATGGAAAAGCCCCTGATATATCGGGGCATTTTTTATTGCATAAATTCGGGATGTTTAGCAGTTTTAGGTATCCCGATTTTCTTTTGATAACTCTGGTCTAGGGCTTGAATAATAAGAACGAAAGCAACTAGAAATACAGGAAAGAGCAGAGTTTTCATGATTTGGTTTCTCCGAGAGTGGTGGGTATGGAAGAACGGGTGCGAACTAAAAGGATTAAAGCGAATAGCAAAACAATGCCACCCATTAAGAACAGGTGTGCATAAGACCAATGCAAGTGATGCAAGGTACTAATCACTACGCCACCTAATAACTGAGTGCTGGCAAACCCAATGGTGGCAAGGCTCCAGATTTTTTGATAACGCTGTTCATAAATCTGCAGCAGGCTATAAGAGCTAATAAATACGGTGGCAGGTGTGAGTAAACCTGTAAGAAAGGACGATAAAGTGAGCAAAGCAGTAGCATGTGAAAAAAAAGGTAGGGCAACTGCCAAGCAATAGACACCGTATAGACATTTAATTGCCTGCAAATATCCAATAAAGCGGCTTAAACAATACGCCACAAAGGCGCCAATACAACTTCCAACCCCATAAAGAACCCAAAATAAGTTTCGTTGTTGCAATGGAAAATGTAGGGTTCCCGATAAATAGTCCATCCAAAACAAAGAGTGAGGGATATATGCAAAAGCACTGCACATATAAGCAATAATAATGACCAGTCCTAAACGTGAATGTTTGAAGTTTTGAGGAGCGTGATTGGCCGTTTGAACGGACTCGGTAGGTGGATGCCTTAATAACTGAAAAAGTACCAAACTGCCAATAATGGAAATGGCGGCAAAAATTTCCCAGACATATTGAACAGGCATATTTTTAAGTGCAGGAATAATGAGAGTGGCAGATAACACGCCTGCGCCAATACCACTAAACCCTAAAAAATTGACTTTGAGCCTTTGGCTAATTGCAATATTTTTCATGGCAAAGCTAGGTGCCAAAATCATGAGTAGGCCACCTGCGATACCTGAAATGGTGCGCCAGAGAACAAACCAAGCCAAAGACATGTGTATAAAAGAACAGCAGAGTAGGCTTAAGCTACCTAAAACCGCCGAAGTTATAATCAAAGCGGGTATAGATTTTTCTTTAATGCTAAACAGTGCCAATAATGCGCCAACCAGATAGCCCAATAAATTTGCACTTCCTAAATAGCTTGCAAAATCATGAGTCCATCCATATTGCACAATCATAATAGGCATGAGTGCGGTATAGGAAAATCTAAAAATACCAATTCCTAGGCAAGTCGCTAAAAAGACAAGCAGGCTCATTCGATAGAATGTAGACATGAGAAATCTCTCAATTTTTTTATTATTAAAAGCGAGTTTATTTATCATTAGAAATGATTTAATATGATATTAATTATCTTATTTTGAGATAGTGGCATGTTGCTTAAGTCTTTAGAGTTTTTTTTAGCGGTTGCAGAGAGTGGAAGTTTTTCATTGGCTGCACAAAAAATGTGTACGGTTCAATCCAATATCACGAGCCACGTGAAAAAGCTTGAAGAAGAATTAGGTGTGATTTTATTAAATCGTCATAACCCCGTTACATTAACCAATGCAGGACACCAGCTACATAGTTATGCTGTGCAAACGATCGCACTGCATAATAAAGCGAAGACAATTTTCCGAGAAGGTGATATTGACCCGAATGAAACTATTCGTTTGGGCAGTATGGAAACGACAGCAGCAATACGACTTCCGCAATTGCTTAATGAATGTATGCAGCAACATCCGAATTTGCCGCTTGAACTTCAAACTCACCCGACAGGATATTTGTTAAATGCTGTGCAACAAGGAGAAGTCGATTGTGCTTTCGTCGCTTCTAAATATGTGATTCCAGAGCTATATAGTTTTCCGGTGTGGCAAGAACAACTGGTTTTGGTTTGCCCAAAACAACAAATTGATTTTCCCGACATTGCCACCCTCGCAAAGACTCGATTTATTGCATTTCGACAAGGATGTTCCTATCGGCATGCAATTGAGTTGTTTTTAAATGATCACAGTGTGCCACCTTCGCAAATTATGGAAATGGGCAGTCTGGATGGCATTGTAAGCTGTGTGGAATTAGGTGTCGGTTTTGCTTTATTGCCAAAGTCATATCTGAATAAAGTAGCCGATAAAGTCTCATTAAGTTGTTTTGAAATTAACACTGAATCTGCACATTTCACTACTTATTTGGTCGCCCAGCCTCCTGAAACATGGGGCAGTAATTTAAAGCAATTTATTTGTTTTATTGAGCAACAATTTATACAGAAATGCGCTTAATTTTTATACATAAATATCTAACGTAACTTATGTTTTAAAAGTGATATATATGTATTTAAAAGTCATTTTATATTCTCATTCAGATCGGTAATGATCTGCATGCTAGAAAATTGTTGAAAAGGGTAGTTTATATAGGCCGGCTATGGTCAAATATGCCCCCTTAAAAGATGACACAAGCAATAATTTGGAGTTTGGGAATGAATATACCCTTAATCATCAATATTGTGGTTTTTGTCGGGTTAATATTTTTACTCGCCCAAACACGTAAAACGGACTGGAGCTTATCTAAAAAAGTTCTAGCTGGCTTAATTTTAGGTGTAGTGTTTGGTTTAGGACTACATTTGATTTATGGCGGTGGCCATCCGATTCTTGCTGAATCTATTAGCTGGTTTAATATTGTTGGTAACGGCTATGTAAAACTTTTACAAATGGTCGTGATGCCTTTGGTCTTTGTTTCGATTTTAGGTGCGGTAGCGAAGCTACACCAAGCTTCTTCTTTAGGAAAAATCAGCTTCTACACCATCGGGACTTTGTTATTTACCACACTCATCGCTGCGCTGGTTGGGGTATTTGTGACGAACTTGTTTGGTTTAACTGCCAAAGGTTTGGTACAAGGAGCGGCTGAAACAGCTCGACTTACTGCAATTCAGACCGACTATGTGGGTAAAGTAACAGACTTAAGCGTACCGCAATTTATTCTTTCTTTTATTCCGAGTAACCCTTTTGCTGAGTTAACGGGTGCAAATCCGACTTCAATTATTAGCGTGGTTATCTTTGCTGTCTTTTTAGGAATAGCAGCACTCAACCTAATGAAAGATGACGCAGAAAAAGGTCAACGTATTCTGACAGCTATTCAGACATTACAGTCTTGGGTAATGAAGCTTGTTCGTTTAGTGATGACGCTTACACCATATGGTGTTTTTGCCCTCATGACGAAAGTTGTGGCAAGTTCAAATGTCGCAGATATCTTAAACCTAGGTGGTTTCTTGGTGGCGTCTTATTTAGGTTTGGCGATTATGTTCGTCGTACATGCCATTATTTTGACTGTGACCGGTGTTTCTCCACTTAAGTTCTTCAAGAAAGTTGCTCCGGTTCTAACATTCGCGTTTACGAGTCGTTCAAGTGCTGCAAGTATTCCACTGAGCATTGAAGCGCAAACTCGTCGTTTGGGTGTGCCTGAGTCTATTGCAAGTTTCTCTGCTTCTTTTGGTGCCACTATTGGACAAAATGGTTGTGCGGGTTTGTATCCTGCAATGCTCGCAGTCATGGTTGCGCCAACTATGGGTATTAACACCCTAGACCCAATGTGGATTGCTTCGTTAGTGGGTATTGTGACTTTAAGTTCAATTGGCGTAGCAGGTGTTGGTGGTGGTGCAACTTTCGCAGCATTGATCGTACTTCCTGCTATGGGCTTACCTGTAACATTGGTTGCTCTTCTTATTTCAATTGAACCACTCATTGATATGGGACGTACTGCGTTAAACGTAAATGGTTCGATGACTGCTGGTGTAGTTACAAGCCAATTTATGGGGCAGACCGACAAAGCTATAATGAATAGCGAAGATGAAATTGAATTAACTCAACATCATTAAGAGTTAATATTAAACGGCTCTTCACTCTGGATGAGCCGTTTTTTTATATGTGTAACTTGCGACTGTGATGTTAATTTTTAAAAAACTGTATCTGTTTTTCTTTTAAATAATTTTCGAAAATGAGCCTATTAAGAAAGAGAGCACTAACATGAAAATGTATCAAGTCGATGCTTTTACCAAAGAGTTATTTCGTGGAAATCCGGCTGCTGTGATTGTTGGAAAAGAGTGGCCAGATGCAGATTTAATGCAAAAGATAGCACTTGAAAATAACTTATCTGAGACTGCTTTTGTAAAAATTATAGACTCTGAAAATTATGAAATACGCTGGTTTACTCCAACGGTTGAGGTGGATTTTTGCGGGCATGCGACTCTTGCGAGTGCTTTCGTATTATTTAAAGATTTTACTGAGAAAAAGACTCTTAATTTTCATGTACGAAACTTAGGTTTGTTTGTAGTTCATCAAGATGAAGACGGCAAAATCAGAATGGATTTTCCAATTCGTAAAGCTCAGCAAGTTGAAGATTATCCGGCTATTTTACGTCAAGCATTAACAAAACCTTTTAAAGCGGTTTATCAAAATGTTCAAGCCTACATTGTTGAATATGAGTCAGTGCAAGATGTGTTAGATGAGCAACCCGACATGAACTTACTTAAAGCCTTAGGTAAGCGGACTGCAATTACAACTACAGCAATGGATGTTGCAATAACTTCAAAAGCTGACGATCAATATGACTGTGTTTCTCGTTATTTTGCACCTGTCGCAGGTATTGATGAAGACCCGGTTACCGGTTCAATTCATACCGCAATAGCGCCACTATGGGCAGAGAAACTCGCTAAAAATAATATTGTGGCCTATCAGGCTTCTAGCCGTGGAGGCGTTTTGTATTGTAATGTCTTAAATCAGGAACGTATTGAAATTTCGGGATATGGCAAACTTTATATGCAAGCCGAAATTTTTCCTTAAAATATAAGGCCGTTTAAATAAACGGCTTTTTTTTCAAATCTTTACTATGAAAGTCAGCTCAAATTTCCTACTATAGTCACACAACTATTGATTTTTTATTATTCAAATTAATTGGTATTTATATGTTTATGCAGTTTAAACAACTGACTCTCTCCCTATGTATTTTTGGTTTAAGTGCTGCCTCTTTTGCACAAACAACATTAGTAAAAAGTAAGCAAAATGTTGAGGAATATAAATTAGATAATGGTTTTCGGGTAGTGCTTGCGCCGAATGACAAAGAAAATAAAATCTTTATTAATACCATTTATTTAACGGGTTCTTTAAATGATCCACAGGGTAAAAGTGGTTTAGCACATTTACTCGAACATTTAGCATTTAAAGGCACGCAAAATGTAAAAGGTGAAGAATTCCAACGCCGTTTAGATCAATATACGTTAATGACGAATGCGAGCACGGATTACTATTCAACCAAATACACCAATATTGTCCGTCCAGAAAAAACAGCACTCGATCAAGTGCTGTACCTTGAATCTGAGCGCATGGACAAATTAGTTCTACAAGAAAAATTTGTGCCTTCTGAAATTGAAATCGTAAAGCGTGAACGTGAAGTCCGTATGGATCAGCCTTTTGCTGTCTTGATGGATCAAATGTGGAAGTCGGCTTATGGTAATCAATATCTAGGTCGATTACCGATTGGTGATTTACCTGAGCTTAAGTCAATTAAAATGCCTGAGTTGAACCAGTTCTATCGCAGTTGGTATGCGCCTAATAATGCGGTCATGGTGATTTCAGGTAAGTTTGATAAAACTGATGTTTTGAAAACGATAGACCAATATTTTAGCCCAATTCCTGCGCGAGCTGTGCCTAAGCCTGTTCAAGTGCCTGTGTTAGATTCTACAAAACTCAAAAACCGTGAGTTTGTGGTGAAAAAGGGTAGTGATTTGGCCAAATTCCATATCTATATGGATGGTAAAAATACAAAAATTCAACCGGAACTGGCTTTCGCACCTATGTTGTATACTATGCAGCCAAGTGGTCATTTGTACCAAAATATGGTTGAAACAGGTGTTAGTACAGACGTTCAGGCATCAACATGGCTAGATCAAGATTTTAACGTCGTATTTTTAGGTGCTATTTATTCACCAAAAAATGACCCTAAAAAAGTTGAAAGCGCTTTGCTCTCTGGAATTGAAAAGGGTAAACCTTTTACAGAGACTGAGCTAAATCGTGTAAAAAGCTTAATGAAAACGCAAGGTGAGTTAGTCAATAAAGATGCCGTTGCTTTGGGTTCCCGTTTAAGTGATTACACTGTAGCGGATGGGCAATGGGACCAATATTTTAAAGATTTAGATTCAATTGATAAAGTGAAGCTCAATGAGGTAAATCAAACCTTAAAACAGTTCCTTGTTGCAGGTCATCGTATTGATGGCGATATTTTGCCAACACCAGAAGACCAAAAGAAAGCATTACAACTCGACGCAAAAGATAAGCCTAAAACATTAGATCAAACAGATGTTAAAGCAGAGCCTTTAAAAGATCCGAAAGTTTATCAACAAGAAGTTGCCGAGTTTTTAAAAACGTCTAAGCAATATGCCGAAAGTAATGAGAAAAAGATCCTTCGCGGAAAGCTTAAAAATGGAATGAAGTATGCTTTATTCCCTATAGAAACCCGTGATGATCGTACCTATGCCACCATTACTATGGATTTTGGTACTGAAAAATCTTTATTCGATAAAGGTACGGTTGTTGATTTAACTTCATATTTATTGCTTCGCGGTTCTGATAAATATAGCTTGCAAGATATTGCCGATAAATCGATTGATGCAGGTGGCGCAGCTTATGCGAGTGCCGATGGCAATGGTATGACCATTAATATTCAATCTAAAACTGAAAAGTTCGATGAGTTTTTCAAGTTTATTCTAGAGGTCATGAAAAATCCTAAATTTGAACAATCTCAATTTGACTTAATTAAATCTCAAAGCTTATCTAGTCTTGATCGTCCTTATACGGAACCGGATGTCGTGGCAGGTTTAACATTGTCGCGTTTAATTGAAGAATACCAACCAGGTGATTTGCGTTATCACTTTGAACCTGAGTTGGCTAAAAAACAATTAAAGAATGTGACTCAAGAACAAGTGAAAGAGCTATATCAGCATTTCTTTGCCATGAATCATGCGCAAATTGCGATTACGGGTGCATTTGATGCCAAGAAAATGAAAAAGTTATTGAATCAAGAGTTTGGGAGCTGGAACAGTAAGCAGCCATATGAAAAAATCTTGATTCAACATGTCGATTTTCCTGCTCAACAAGTACATGCTTTATCTGAACAACGTGAGTTTGGTAGTTATCAAAGCGTACTTGCCTTACCAGTTGGGAAAAACCATTCGGACGCTTCTGCATTAATTTTAATGAATTACATTTTGGGTGAATCTCAAATTTCATCACGTTTGGCTCAAGAGCTTCGTGAAAAAAATGCATTGGTATATGGTTTTGGTACTGGTTTGCAATTAGATCGAGACACGAATGTAGGTGCGTTAAGCATTAGTGCAAATTATACGGCTGGTCGCTCAGCACAAGTTTCTGCTTCAGTTCATAAGGTTCTAAATGACTTAATTACTCATGGTATTACAGAGCAGGAGCTTGCAGCAGCGAAGGCGGATATCATGAAGAAACGTGTTACTGCCTTAGAAGATGAACGTAATATCCACGGTATGTTAAATCTAGAGCTTGAGTCAGGTAAAACATTACTTGACCGTGTTAAACATGACCAAGAGTTAACAAAGTTAACGGTTGCTGATGTGAACGCAGTTATTAAAAAATATATTAAACCTTCAAATCTTGTTGAAGTTATGGCTGACCAGTATGGTCAAGCACAAAAGCAGTAAATAATTGCCAAATAAAAAGCCACTTCATGTGGCTTTTTATTTGAGTGGTAAAATATTTTAATGGTCGTGTTTGTGAGTATGAAAATCTTCATTCTTACGGAAACGTAAGTAGTTATCGAACTGTTCACAATACTCATCAAAGTTATCTTCAAGCATCATTTGGAACTGTTGAAGAAGATAAGACATCACCTGATCTTTTGCATCACGCATTTCATTACCATCTTTAAAATTATTGGCAGCCACCCATGTATTAAAACGAGCAGTTGCAAATAACATGGCTGCGCTCACTTGACCACGAAGCTCGGCCGGGTCTGGCTTTTGGCCTTTTGGCGGGCGACAAAAATCATTTGCTTGTTTAATGAATTCATCCGCACGCTCAAAGAAAACAGCATTTAACGCTTCTTCTTCAGTAATATCTGTTGCATTAATCTTTTGAGACATGACTTATTCCCGCAAAAATAGAGCTGCTTATTATAGGCAAAGCCTTGCGGAAACAAAACCTTTGCCTTAGTCTGTAAATAGCCTAAGTATTGGGAGTTATAATATGCAAGATGCAATAGCCGTTCAAAGTCTAAAAACAGACATTGCTTTATTACGCCAGCATATTTTTCCACCCCAATATTTGGAGCATGTAGAAGGGCTGCCAATTTATTATGGTTTGCAAGAAGAAGTTGTGGCCTATTATCAGCAATGGAAAGATTTAATAGAAAGGGCACAAGAGCTTTTTCAACCTTTTATGGAAGATGAATTACCAGATGCAATTCATTTACCAAGCCATCTAAACTTACCCTTATTCTTTTTCCATGTAGACCGAATTCGGATTAATAAAACACGAGCAAAAGAATCAAAAACTTTCCGTGGTGTGGCCAGTCTTATTGAAAAATGTGGGCAGTTTGACACAAACCAGATATTTACCATGCAAGAATGGTTGCAGAGTGATGATACAGCAGCATTAGTTGCACATCGTGAATTTATCGATTTAAGGACTTATGTGTTTCAACATGGTCAAAGTGAATATACGCGTTCACGGTTTTATACCAATGGAATTGTATTGGGAGTAGAGCCACACTTTAAACTCGTCGATGCTCGCGATAAGCCAAGAAAACAGCGTAGTGATAGTTATAGCGATCCATTAGCAGATAATGGTGTATGGAAAGTATTTGGTAAATATAGATAAAAAGTCGCGGCATATTTGCCGCGACTTCAAGATTCTTACCAAAATGTTTTTACCTGTTTAAATTTTTGCAAAGCTTCTGCAGACTGATTTTGTAAATAAGGTTGTTTGGCTTTAACCCATCCTAATGCAAACCAAAAATGTGGGTCGTGTTCAACCGCTTTATTAAATAGATCTTCGGCAATAAATAAGTCGTTATAAAGTCCTAAAGTATTTTGCACAGGCTGTAATTGTTTTAAAAACTGCTGAACATTTTTACGAGGATATAAGCTCGATATAAACTCAATGCAGTAACGAAGCTGTTTGGCTTTCTTGCGCGTTCTGTGTTGTTCGGTGACTTCAAGCTCAGTGAAATGATCGGCATTACTCACCACTTGATGATGTAACTTATCTAAGCTTTTTCCTATATATTTTTTCAATTTTCCTTTGGCGTTTTGATCGTCTTCTTCTGAATAGGCAAATGCTAATAAGGCGAGTATAAGCTTAATGGTATCTGCGGATTTAAACAGCGTGGCAAGGTCTTTTAATGGCTGTTCAGAGATCGGAAGTAAAAGCTCAGGTGAACCATGCTGCACAATCATAGGTAAAATTTCGGTACGAATAGCATCTTCGTCTCGCGTGTCCCCAAGCTGACGGAATAGTTCGGCAATTTGCTCTTCCCACATAGGGTTTAACTCGTCTGACCATGCTGAAAAATGTTTTAGTGCACTACGTAAACGGCGTAAGCTTACGCGTGCCTGATGAATGTGCTCAGCCTCGGCAACTCCATCGGCAATTGCGGCCATGTTAGGCAAGAATTGTCCCAAACAGTTTTCTACAATCTTTTTGAGTGCCTGTTCTGCTGAAATGTTTTTATCTAAGTTCAGTTTTTTTGCGTGAACAGCCGGTGAAGCAGCTTGCCCCAATGCGAGTAAATTACCGCGCTCGGCTTTACTTCTAACATCGAGCCAAAGTTCATAACGATTAATCCATTGCTGAGCAAATTGAATAAGTGTTTTTACTGCACCTTGTTTAAGTTCGAACTCAACTTCGCAAATTTTGCTTTGTGCGGTTGCTGTTTTTACGGCGCCGTCATCAAGACAGACTTCAATTGCCGTGTCATCTGCTTCAAAAACATGATAGGTACGTTGTACATCAGTCTCAAACTGTAAGCTTAGCTTTTCGACTTCAGAGCCTAAAGCTTGAGTAATCAAATCTGTGACGGCTTTATTGTCTTTATATAACTCAAGGTTTAAGTCAGGTTCTTGATCGCATTTTCCTAAAAAAACTTCTTCTTCGACACGATGTAAATGACTTTGGCCGGCAGCCTTAAAGGTTTGTACCCACAGATCATTTTCTTTACGTAAGCGTAAGGCCATACCATTTTTTGCAAGTAGGCAGTCTGGCGTATCGTAATACTTGGCCTGTAAATGAATATACTGTGCTTTATGTTTTTTTAAATATTGCTGGACGGTTTTTTTCTTCGATTCAGGTAACTGAAACTTAAGCTCAACTTCAACCATAACAGATCTCCCTGAATCAGGTATTTAAACTATCTTGAATAAGTATAATAGCTTAGCGCTAAAAATAATGTTTTTGATAGAGAAAGTTACAATCAAACATATGACGCTACACTTTTATTTAGGTGTACAATCAGGTGATGTTTTGATCAAATAAAAATCAGGAAGATGATCGTGAATGCACCCGTAAATTTTAATCATGAAACTCAGCCAGAGTTTGAATTACCTATTAAAAACTATCAGGAATTTTATCGTTTTTATTTAACTGAACACCGTAATATTATGAGCAGACGCTTACATGCGGTGGGAAGTAGCATTGGTCTATACTTTTTTTCAAAAGCTATTCGTAAGAAACAGGCCAAATACGCACTCTATAGTTTAGTTTCTGGCTATGCATGTGCATGGGTTGGACATTTTATGTTTGAGAAAAATAAACCTGCCAGTTTTAAACAACCGCTTTATAGCTTTATTTCTGATTGGCGAATGCTCTCCGATGTTGCGACTGGTCGATTAAGTTTGATTGATCGCAAGCACGATAAAATTCCGAGTTAATTTTTATTTCTATTCTTAATATACCGATTGGTACTGGTAAGCCTATATCAATCGGTACTTATGATGACTTATAAATCCGTTATACTAGCGAAGTTTTTAAAAAGCGAGAGTAGAGTATGCGCGGTTTATACCTCATTACCAATGATGACCCAATCCAATTATTATTAGAAAAATTAGACGCCGCACTCGCAACCCGTCAAATCGCAATTTTACAGTACCGCCGTAAAAAAGTAGACAAAGCCGACCAGCCTGCTGAAGTCGAACAGATCAAACAGTTATGTGAAAAATATCAGGTTCCTTTTGTCATTAATGATGACCTAAAACTGGCTGCTCAGTTTGGTTTAGGTGTGCATTTAGGTCAGAGCGATGGTGAAATCACTGATGCAAAATCGCAGTTACCAGAAGGTGTCATTATTGGCCGTACTTGCTTAAACTCATTAGAACTTGCCCAAAAAGCAATTGCCGATGGCGCAACTTATGTTGCCTTTGGTGCGGTTTATGCAACTGCCACTAAACCGGAGGCTGGCAATGTAGGTATAGAAGTGATTAAGCAAGCAGCAGCTCAATATGATTTACCTATTTGTGCAATTGGTGGTTTGACTGTCGAAAATTCAAAACCTGTGATTGAGGCCGGAGCTGACCTCTGTGCAGTCATTAGTGATATATTAGGTCGATCAACTGCTGAAATTCCTGCCCGTGTACAGGCGTGGGCAAAATTATTTTCTTAAGCTTTCAAAATTATTTTTTAGATATTTAAGACGAGCATTTCCATGAGTTTATCTCCAAAGCAAGAACAGTTATTTAAACAAGCCAGCAAACACATTCCAGGTGGTGTGAACTCTCCGGTACGTGCCTTTAATGGCGTTGGAGGCACACCGGTTTTCATTGAGAAAGCCAAAGGTGCGTATTTGTGGGATGTAGATGGTAAGCGCTATGTAGATTATGTTGGCTCTTGGGGACCAATGATTTTGGGCCATGCTCATCCGGATATTATTAAGGCTGTGCAAACAGCAGCAGAAGATGGCTTAAGTTTTGGTGCACCAACCGTACACGAAACAACATTGGCAGATATTATTTGTGAAATCATGCCATCTATTGAATTGGTACGTATGACCAACTCTGGTACAGAAGCGACCATGACTGCTATTCGTTTAGCACGTGGTTATACTGGCCGTGACAAAATCGTGAAGTTTGAAGGTTGTTACCACGGACACTCTGACTCATTGTTAGTAAAAGCAGGTTCTGGTTTATTAACTAAAGGTGAGGGCGAACCAACATCAAAAGGTGTACCAGCTGATTTCGCTAAACACACTTTAACACTGCCATATAATGATATTGCAGCATTAAAAGAATGCTTTGCTAAATTTGGTCATGAAATTGCGGGCGTCATTATTGAGCCCGTCGCAGGTAATATGAATATGGTGAAACCAATTGATGGTTTCTTACAAGCGATTCGTGATGTGTGTGATGAATACAAATCTGTATTTATTATTGACGAAGTAATGACAGGTTTCCGTGTTGCATTGGGCGGAGCTCAGTCAGTTTATAACGTTAAACCTGATTTAACGACTTTGGGTAAAATTATTGGTGCTGGCTTACCAGTTGGTGCATTTGGCGGTAAGCGTGAAATCATGGAGTGCATCGCACCTTTAGGGGGTGTATACCAAGCGGGGACTTTATCTGGTAATCCACTTGCTATGCGCGCTGGTATCGAAATGTTTAAACATTTACGTCAACCGGACTTTTACAGCAAATTATCTGCTCAACTTGAAAAGTTACTTGCAGGCTTACAAGCAGCAGCAGATGAAGCGGGTATTCCATTTAAAACTCAGCAAGCTGGCGCAATGTTTGGGCTTTACTTTACCGATCAAGAAGACATCACAAGCTTTGACTCTATGTTGGCATGTGATATTGAAGCTTTCAAAAAGTTCTTCCATGGCATGTTAAAACGTGGCGTAAACTTGGCGCCGTCTGCATTTGAAGCAGGCTTTATTTCATCTGCTCATTCTGATGAAGATATCGAGTTTACCATTCAGGCTGCAAAAGAAACCTTCGCCGAAATGAAGTAAGCAAAAAGGCCCGTTTTAAACGGGCTTTTTAATTTGAGCTATTTTATATTTGTAGAGAACAATGTTTTATCCCTTACCTCGAATAATCCAGTTAGCCGCAAGTACTTCAAATTGGCCTATTGAATCTACGCAAAGCATATTGCTCCTAGTCGGGCTAGATGATCTTGAAAATATATCTGATTGGGCGCATCAGCCATTAGCCGATCATTTAGAAATGCTAAGCAAAAGAGCGCAAGCACTCGAAATTCCGGTCATGATGATTCAGTCATCTCAACTTCAACAAGCCATGTTACAGCTTGGGCAGCACTTATCATCAAACACTCAGGCACAGGTAATTATGGCGGGGAATTTATCACCGCTATTTAAGCAAGTCATGCAGCTTGTTTTATCTATTACCGATTATGTAGCTGTTGTAAATGATGCAATCTTGGCGAGTAGTTTAGAGCAGCATATACAATGGATTGAAAAAATAAGTTTTGACCATATTCAACATATAAACACGCAGACTTTAATGCGCTTATGGTCTTTAAGTGCACCGTCATTACAGGTGTTGTCCGATAAAGGAATTTTATTGGCAGTTGCTGAACAGGTAGGGCGACATCCAATGGAAATTCATCCCGAAATAGATTTAAGAAACTATGGTCTAGACGCTTCGGGAGTCAATTATTTGGTGGAATTATGGCGTGCTAATGGTGCGAGCCTAACTGTTGATGAGTTGATGCAAACCCCTACATTGCAACATATTATGCAGTTATTGAAGCGCTAATCGGCTTTAACCGTAATGTGATTCATAATATTTGCAAATTCTGTCGTTAATTTACCCGAACGGCATTGTAATTCAGACGTAAGCTTTTTATTATTGCCCGCTTGTTTTTCATCTTGCCTTGGGAATACAACTTTGAGTGATTTTCTAAGTGAACATCTGATCTATCGTGATGATGATTTTATGGTGATTCATAAACCTTCGGACATCTTGAGTGTCCCTGGTAAGGGTGATTTACATGACAGCGTTTTGACAAGACTGGTGGCAATTGAACCACGAACTTTGCTCATTCACCGCCTTGACCGTGATACTTCGGGTATTTTGGTTTTTGGGTTATCTAAGCGTGGACAGAGTGCGATTGCACGCCAATTTCAAGACCGTCAAACTTCGAAAATATATGAAGCGCTAGTTGCTGGTCATTTAGAGGGTGAAGGGACAGTTGATATCCCTGTCGTCTATGACCCGAGTCGACCACCTTTACATATTGTCGATGCTTCTCATAACAAGCCTGCTTTAACACATTGGCAGGCAATTGAACATTTCCAGATTCAAGGACAACCGGTTACGCGTGTCAAATTAACACCGATTACCGGTCGTTCTCATCAACTCCGTGTACACATGCAATATCTGGGACACCCGATTGTAGGTGATACATTGTATGCAACACCGGAACAATTACTTGTTCCTCGTCTGTGCTTGCATGCTAAACAGTTAAGCTTTAATCATCCTGTCACAGGGGAATCATTAACTTTTAACTGTCCTGTACCGTTTTAATGTAAAAACTTTCGATGAGTAATTTTTGTAGCAAAACAATTTAATTAGTTTTTGCTGCAAAATTTTGCTTTAAAGACTACATAAAAAGATGCAAAAATAAGCTACTTTGCATCGTACAATATGTAGTGCGAACTTGAGAAAAAGGTGGAAAAATTGCAGCAGTATGCTATTGGTCAACGTTGGCTATCAGATACAGAGACTGAGCTCGGTTTAGGCGTTCTTATTGATGTAGATGAAAGATCTGTCAGCATTTTATTCCCCAAGAGCGATGAAACGCGTGTTTATGCACGCAACAATGCACCGCTTTCTCGCATCATCTTTAACACAAATGATGAGGTTCAAGACCAAGAAGGCCAGAAGTGGATTGTTGAGTCGGTTGAAGACCGTCATGGTGTTTTGCGTTATAACGTGGTTCGTACTTTAGAAAATGGCGAGCAAGAACGTAAAGCGCTAAACGAAACACGTATTGGTGCACAAATTCAATTATCAAAACCTTTAGATCGTTTGCTCGCAAGCCAGATTGATTATAAAGAGTGGTATGACCTACGCATTGAAGCAATGCTGATGCAGGCGCAAATGCAAACCAGCCCATTACGCGGCTTGGTTGGGGCGCGTGTAGGTTTAATTCCGCATCAGCTTTATATTGCACATGAAGTCGGTAAACGTTTCGCACCACGTGTTTTACTTGCTGATGAAGTAGGTTTAGGTAAAACAATTGAAGCTGGTTTAATTATCCACCAACAGCTTAAAACCGGCCGTTCTGAACGTATCCTGATTTTAGTCCCTGATTCTCTTCAGTATCAGTGGATGATTGAAATGCGACGCCGTTTCAATTTGCAATTTTCTCTGTTTGATTTAACCCGTACTGCATCTATCAAAGAACATGATCCAGAACTTAACCCGTTCTTAACTGAGCAATGCATTATTGCCAGCGTCGACTTGATGGTGGACCATGACGATTTGCGTGAGCAAGCATTAGAAGCTGGTTTCGATTTACTCGTCGTCGATGAAGCACATCACTTGATGTGGAGCGAAGAAGAGGGTGGTAACGATCGTTACGACTTGGTTGAAGAGCTTGCTGAAAATACGGCAGGTGTATTGTTGCTTACTGCAACGCCTGAACAGCTGGGTGTAGAAAGCCACTTTGCGCGCTTACGTTTGTTAGATCCACAGCGCTTTAGTAGTTTAGAGCGTTTCTTGGATGAAGAAGCTCAATATCAGCAAACTGCGCAAATTGCAGAAGTGCTTATGTCGGATGAGCCTTTAACTCAAGAGCATTTATCTGCTTTAGAAGGTTTGTTAGGTCATTCAATTGAAGACCAACCTGAGCAACGTTTCAGAGCGATTCATGAGTTGTTAGACCGTCACGGTACAGGTCGTATTTTATTCCGTAATACGCGTGAAGCGATTCAAGGCTTCCCTGGCCGTGATTGCCAACCTGCGCCTTTACCTGCACCAGCAGATTGGTCAAAAGACGGTAAATTACGCGAGCAAATGTGGCCAGAAGAAGCACAAATTGATGGCTCATGGATGCAAAATGATCCACGTGTACCGTGGTTAATGGAAATTCTACGTAAAGAACTTAAGCATAAAAAAGTTCTTTTAATTGCCCGTAGTGGTCCTGTTGTCGAGTCTTTAGAAAGTGCGCTTCGTTTGCATGCAGGGATTCGTACAGCCATGTTCCATGAAGGTATGAGTTTGCTTGAGCGTGACCAAGCGGCTGCTTACTTTGCAGAAGAAAGCTACGGTGCTCAAATCTTACTTTGTTCAGAAATTGGTTCAGAAGGCCGTAACTTCCAGTTTGCGAGTGATTTAATTTTATTTGATTTGCCTGCAAACCCTGACGTTTTAGAACAACGTATTGGTCGCTTAGACCGTATTGGTCAAGAAAACCGTATCCAGATTCATGTACCTTACTTAATGGGCACCGCTCAAGAGCGTATGTTCCGTTGGTATAATGAAGCATTGAATATTTTCAGCAATATTTCTCCAACAGCTCAAACGCTACAAGAAAACTTTATTGTTGAATTAAAAGATTGCTTGCTTGCCGACCAAGGTCAAACATTTGAAGATTTACTCGAAGAAGTTAATGTTCAACGCCAAGCTTTAGAAGCAGAGTTACAAGCTGGTCGAGATCGTCTGCTTGAGTACAACTCATGTCGTCCTATCGTTGCACAAGAAATTGTTCAAGCGTTAGAAGACTATGATGACAACACAACGCTGCCTATGTTTGTGAAGCGTTTCATGTCTTCAACTAATATTGACTTTGATGAGCAAAGTAACGGTACAGTCATTATTCGTCCAACCGACCAGATGCAAGTGCAAGGTTTGGCATTAGACGAAGAAGGTATGACTGCGACTTTCTATCGTGATCAAGCGCAAATGCGTGAAGACGCTCAGTATCTAACTTTAGAACATCCGTTTATTGAAAGTGTCATGGAAATGATCCGCACACAATCATTTGGTAGTACCAATGTTGCTGTGCTTAAGTCCAATGCATTAAAGCAAGGTTCGGTTTTACTTGAAGTCTGGTTTAAAGTTGATGTGGTGGCACCAAAATCCTTGAACTTGCCATCAAGCTTACCAAAACAACTTATTCGCGTATTGTTGAGTGAAAATGGTCAGGACTTATCTGAAAAGATTGATCCAACCATTTTAAAACCGTATTTGCATCACTTAGATGGTAATAGCTGCCGCCAAGTGGTTAAAGCCCGTCGTGAAGTGATTGAAGAGCGTTATAAACAAGCGCTTGATATTGCTAAAGAAGGTTTACCTCAGCTTCAACAGCAAGCAAAAGAGCATTATGGTAATAAATGGCAATATGAGATTGATCGTTTAACTTACTTAAAACAGTTCAACCCGAGCATTCGCCAAGACGAAATTGAGCGCTTACAGAAGTTGCAAAAAGAAGGTTTAAGCTTGCTTGATGGCTTAACCGTAACACCTGAAGCGATTCAAGTGCTTGTAGTAGTTAAACCATAAGCAATAAGTAATAAAAAAGCGCCACACAGGCGCTTTTTTTATTGAGTAAATTTAAGTTAAATCAATCTGGCATCTTTTAATTCTAGTTTTAAATAAGCATAGAAAATCGGTGCTGCAATTAAGCCACTTAAGCCAAAGATTGACTCGAAAATTAACATGGCCAATAAAATTTCCCATGCATTGGCATTAATTTTATGACCAATAATTTTGGCATTAATAAAGTATTCTAACTTGTGAACTAATACGAGGTAGAGTAGAGCAACACCTGCTAGACCGAGTGAAATTGTAAGAGCCGCAATAAAAGTTAAAGTATTTGAAATTAAATTCCCTAAAATTGGAATTAAGCCAAACATAAAGGTAAGAATGGTTAAGGTTTTGGCGAAAGGTAAGTGAACACCCCAGATCGGCAATAGTACAAAAGCAAATAATATAAAGAGCAGCGTATTAATCGCTGAAATTTTAATTTGTGCAAAAACCACATTTCTAAAAGAAATTGATAATTTTTGAATACGTTGGATCAGTAACGATTTGAAAACAGGTTGGGGTGTACGTCGGTGAAAGCCGTGAATAGCAACCAATATACCGATAATAAGACCCATCACCATAGTCACTAGATTATGCAAAATATCGGAACTGGCATTTTTTAATGTAGTCACGTTATCTTTCATAAACGCGAATATTTCATCTTTCAGTTCTGTAACGCTATCTGGAATATAGCCCGGTAAATATTTCCCAATCTCCGCTTGTAAGTGCAGTAGTGTTTGGTCGACTTTACCGTTAATACTATGTAAACCGACTCCTTTTAAATCATAAACTACAAAGCTAATTAAACTTGTAATGAAAAAGGCAAGAAGAGAAATAGTAATAATACTTAATAAAATACTAATAAAAATGCGGGCTCTTTGACCATCAATATAACGTTCAACAATAGAGCTTAAACTAATAATAATTTCATAAATGAGAAAGCCTGCAAAAAAACTTGCTAAGAGATGCAAGGGGATAACCGAAAGCAAAAAAATGCCCATCAGAATATAGCTTGCAATCAGGCTTTGACGATTACTCAAACTTTGCATGTGAATCCCTGAATAACGTGGGGAAGTATTGATATGTATTGCTAGAATTATTTACTTATACTCTTGCATCTAAGCTGCTTCAATCTATGGTTTATATTTTTATTAATCAGCAGGCACAGGTGTATAAAAAATGGCTTGTAAAATCACAAACCATTTTATGTGGAATCTATCTTATTTTTGCTTCGTCTAGATGACGGGCACCTTCTAAAATCATTCGGATCATGATCATTGTTTGTTCTGCGACTTCCGCACGCTGATCAATAGGAAGGTCAATCACTTTGGCACCCATGTGAAAAACAAGTTGTGTAATTGCTTTTGCAACAAGTTCAGGATGGTATAGATGATTGTTATTGAGGCGTTCTAAGCGAATTAAATCTTCTTGTAGCTCTTGCTGAAAGAAGTTGAGCTGTCGATCTACAGCAGCTTTATAAGAGGCGGAACCTGTAAAACCTTCTCGCAACAATAAACTTAAATTACCTTCATCAGCATCCAGCTGTTGCAGAAAAATTTCTACAGAACTACGAATAATGCTGTCTTGCAAAGATGCACGAAGGCGAGCTTGACGAATAATTTTACGTAAAACGATACCGGCACGGTCAATGAGTGAAATAGCTAACTCATCAATATCTTTAAAGTGACGATAAAAACTGTTTGGGGCAATACCGGCTTCTCTTGCAACTTCTCGTAAGCTGAGTGAGGCAATACTTTTTTGTGGACCAATCAGGTTAAGAGCTGCCTGAAAAAGTTCTTCTTTCGTAATCGTCGCTTTTCTTCCAACAGAACGCGTTACTGTTTTTATTTCAATGACATCTTGTGATGAGGTTGTGTCATTTGGGCTCTGAGAAAGTGAGGTTTGGGTCATGTTTTTCAATATATTCTTAAACTGTCTGGATTATAGCGTTAGACAGGGAACTTGTGAAATTGTAATTAAAAGTACGGGTGTATATACAAATATATATACATGTGTATAATAATTAAAAAAGAGCGACAGAGCCCTCAGTTATGCAAGCAATCGAAAAGAGAAATTCTCTATTCAATTCATTAACACAAGCTGTATTTGACAAAAATATGGCGAACTTCTGGCTACAAAAAATAAATCCTTTATGGTCTGTGCAGCATGGACTAGTTCAAATTGTAAAAAAAGAATTCGTAGCTCATGACACCGTGAGCCTGACATTAAAATGCAACCGCTTGGTGAAAATGGGCGCGGCAGGTCAACATCATCCAGTGATTGTTGAAATCGCGGGCCGTCGCTATGAACGTACTTATAGCTTGACGCAAATTGATGCAGAGCACTTACGTTTAACAGTTAAAAAAGTTGCTGATGGTATTGTCAGTAACTGGTTTATTGCAGAAAGCAAAATTGGTGATGTTTTTGAGCTTGGGCAGCCTTATGGTGACATGCAACAAAACATCCAGACACCGAAATTAATTATGTTAGCTGCTGGTAGTGGTATTACACCAATGTTGAGCTTAATCACAGCAATTAAGCAAAGCCAACAGTTAGAAAAAACGCAGGTTCAGCTTTTATATTGGGTCAAACAGCGTTCTGATGCTGCTTTTACAGAGTACTTTGAACAAGTGGCTGAACAAAACCCAAACTTTAGCTATCAGGTGTTTTACACACAAGAAACACCAAATGATGAACGTTTAAATGCCGAACATCTTGCACTGGTTGATGGTATTGAAAACAGCACAGTTTATGCATGTGGTCCATCGGGTTTTGTTTCAACTGTTGAACAGCTTTTTGAAAAAGCACCAACTGTACTTACTGAAGCATTTAGTTTAACTAATGAAAGTTCTGCGGATGACATTGGTTATGTGAATGTCACATTAACACAGTCTAATAAAGTGATTGCAATTCCTAAAGGCCAATCCATTTTGGTCAGCCTTGAGCATGAAGGCCTTAAGCCGACACATGGCTGTCGTATGGGAATTTGTAATAAATGTGTTTGTAGTAAAACGCAAGGTTCTACACGTAATTTACTAAACGGTAGCCAAAATACGGAACCAAGCCAATTACTTAAAATTTGTGTGAACTCAGCACAATCCGATCTAGTTATTGATCTTTAAGAGAGAACTCTTATGAATATGCCAGTGAAAGTCGAATATTTTAAAAATCCTAAAAATCGAGATTTGACTCCAGCAGAACTTGAAGCATTTGCAAAAGAGCTTGATCAGATCAAACAAGAAGTATTGGATGATTTGGGTGAAAAAGACGCTAAATATATCCGCCGTGTCTATGCTGCTATTCGTTATAGTAGTTTTTTAGGCCGGGCTTGTTTATTTGCAGGTTGGTTCCCACCAGCGTGGATTTTAGGTACGGGTTTATTAGGTTTCTCTAAAATTATGGAGAACATGGAGCTCGGCCATAATGTTATGCACGGTCAATATGACTGGATGAATGACCCGAAATTTAATGGTCAAACTTATGAATGGGATACTGTAGGTACCTCTGACAACTGGCGTCAAACCCACAACTATAAACATCATACTTATACCAATATTAAAGGTATTGATGATGACATTGGTTATGGCTTACTTCGCTTATTCCCTGAGCAACGTTGGAAGCCAGGGTTCTTGCTGCAACCTATTTACAGTATTCCATTTTGCTTATTGTTCCAGTGGGGCGTAGCAATTCAGAATCTTGAAATTGGGCGTGTACTTTACAAGCGTAAAACTAAGGCACAATTTTTAGAAGAGTTAAAACCGGTTAATAAAAAGATTGGCAAGCAACTCTTTAAAGATTATGTTTTCTTCCCACTTATTGCAGGGCCGGCAGCGCTACCAGTATTTACAGGGAACTTGGTCGCAAATGGCCTTCGTAATATCTGGACCTTTAGTATTATTTTCTGTGGTCATTTCACGAAAGATGCAGAAGTGTTTCCAAAATCTGTTTTACAAGAAGAAAGCCGTGGACACTGGTATATGCGCCAAATTCGTGGTTCTTCTAACTTAACAGGTTCAGAAGCATTCCATATTTTGTCTGGTCACTTAAGTCATCAAATTGAACATCACTTATTCCCAGATATTCCTGCTCGTCGTTATCGCCAAATGGCTCCAAAAGTTGAGGCGGTTTGTAAGAAATATGGCTTGAACTATAACAATGCCAGCTTTGTTAAGCAGTTTGGACAAGTGGTTGGGCGTATTGTGAAATATGCGTTCCCATTTAAAAAATAATATTTTGTTCTTATAACATTGTACGCACTTCTGATTTTTCAGAAGTGCGTTTTTTTTGACTTAGCACTAATATGAAGGAATTATTGAATTATTATTAAATATGCCCCATTGTTCAAACTGTTTTATAGAGAGCGAGGTTTGCTCTGTAATATCATTTTCATTCAATTGATTTGCATTAAAAATAACATGGGGAGGATGCCAGATTAAACCACATCTGCGTGCAGTGGCTTTTAAAGGAGCCATGAGTTCATCTAGAGTAAAGCCATTTTGCCCCAGTTTTTGATATGCCGAACTTAAATTGCCAACCGTAATATGCAAATAAAGTGGTTTGCCTTCAATATGCTGACCTTCCTGTTCATAAAAAAGATAAAACATCCGCGTTAAGACGGCATCCATCCAAGCTTTAAAAATAGGTGGAACTGAATACCAATAGATAGGAAACTGCAAAATAATGTGCGAAGCAGAAATCAGGCGTTGAGCTTCAATCGCACCATCGTTCATTATATCTAAAGATCCGTTATACAGCTTTTGAATGTCAACAATATCAATTTTGTCCTGATCCTGTAATGTTGCAACCAAAGCGCGATTAACCTTAGATTGGCTCAAATCGGGATGAAAAACTAATAAAAGTGGTTTATTCATAATATATCTCCTTAATTTCTATGATGATTAATCACATGCGATAAATAATATTCACATCATAAAAAAAGCAGCCCTATAATAAAATTGACTAATTTAATTGAGCAGATGAAAGAATTTTGATGAACAAACAGATTTCTTGGGATGATCAGAAATTCTTTTTAGTGGTTTTAGAAGAAGGGAGTTTCTCAGCAGCAGCTCGTAAATTGGGCGTTACACAACCCACTGTTCGAACACGTATTGAGCATCTTGAACATCAGTTGGGAACTGTTTTGTTCAGCCGTTCTGTTCATGGTTTGAAACCAACGGAACACGCTTTGGCCCT
Organism: Acinetobacter sp. EKM10A; assembly: GCF_011075215.1. NCBI lineage: Bacteria > Pseudomonadati > Pseudomonadota > Gammaproteobacteria > Moraxellales > Moraxellaceae > Acinetobacter > Acinetobacter sp. EKM10A. The sequence continues at coordinate 175,171 of NZ_JAALLK010000001.1, forward strand.
TGAAGTCCCTGCGCGAGCAATGCAACGTGCTTCTGACTATTTTATGCGGACAGCAAGTGCTCCGTTAAACGTAATTGCAGGCAGTGTCCGAGTGAGCGTATCGGATTTTCTGGGAACAATGGTTCTACCTCAATTACTTTCAAAGTTCCGCTTACTGTATCCCGAAGTTAATATTGAATTATCCCTAAACAATTCTTCTGCCAACTTACTTGAGCAAGAGGCTGATCTGGCAATCAGAATGTATCCACCAGTTCAAGAGGCACTTGTGGCTAAAAAGATAGGTGAGGTGCCATTGGGGCTCTATGCTCATCGAGATTATATACAGCGTAAAGGTAATCCCACTTGTCTAGAAGATTTAAGACAACATGATTTGATTGGTCCAGATCGTAATCTTCTTGAAAGAGAAATGATAAGGATGCTTTTACCTGAGCTTAAAAATGAACAATTCAAGATACGCACCGATAGCCATCCTGCTCAGTTTTCAGCAGTAAAGGCCGCGTTAGGAATAGGTTTTATTCAGTGTCCTATAGCAAATCAATGCCAAGAGCTTATACAAGTGATTCCAGACCTAGAAGTTCATCGATATGACCTATGGCTCGTAATCCATGAAGATTTTAGACAAATTCCGAAAATCAGAACGCTTTTTGATTATTTGGCTCAAGCTTTGGGAAATTATTTAGTTGGGAAAATTTAGAGAAGTAGCAAGACTTAAATATAAAAAGCTCATGAAGCTTTATTAAATAAATAATATTGCTGATCAGATATAGAAAAGGGTCCAAGCAATCATATGTTTGGACCCGAAAAATTACTTTTATTTAAACTGGATTGAACCGTTTGCATTTACAGTAATTTTAGATTCACCAGCAGCCATGTCTTGAGCTGGTGCCGCTTCAGCAGCAGCGAACTTAGCTAAGCTGGCACGCATTACAGGTTGAGGAAAATAGTTATTCGTGTTCAGGTTTAGAGTGACCAAAGAATATTGGCTTTTATTCCATGCTTGAGTCAGCATTTGAGCACGCTGTTGAAAGTTTTTAGATGCTTCTACCATCAATTCATTCTCAACTTTTTTACGTTGCTCATCTGAAACGCTAAAATTAATGGATTGAGTTTGAAAGCTTTGTTGTAACTCATTAATTAATTGGCTAGTAGCTTTGAAATCTTTACTTTCTAAACGAATTTCCGCGCGGCCACGCCATTCTTTTAATTTATTACTGTCATTGTCATAAATTGGATAAGTGCTTTGAGCACCAGTTTCCACTTTCACTTGTGGATATTTACGCGAAGTCGCGAGTGCTTGGTTCATTAACTGGTTAATTTGATTTGAAAGCTCTGCAGGCTGCTTATTGCTTTTTTCAATATATAAAGTTGCATGCATTTCATCGTTTGAAACTTGGCGAGAAGCTTCTGCTTGAACATTTACAATATTGTAGTGAAGGGCATTATCATCTTGGGCAAAAACCATAGGGCTGAGTACCGTACCAAGGAGAAGAGTAGATATTGCTAAAGTACGCATAAATTTATCCTTTAAAAATTAATATAAATTTAATTTTTTTCATTAAGAAATGTTAAACATAAGTTATGCATAACTTTTGCAGATTTTGTGGGGTATTTGTAATATTTAAATCAAGTTTTTTAATTTTTGGTAAGAATAAAATTCTTTAAAAATAAAAAACTTAGAATTAAAGTGTTTCAATGTAACTTAAAAAATCACACGAATATAAAAAAAGAATATTTTCTTTAGGTTGTCACATAGTATGATGATAATTCATCATAACTATTGGGATAATACAATTTTTCAATAAGATTAGATGAGTAAAGTACACAAAAGACGTTTTTTTTCTTGCAAAATTAGGTATCATCGCGCTCCTAGTTACAAGATATAAAATATGTGTCTTCGCTAGTTCTATAAAGCACCGAGTCAAAGGACCAAAAGTCACCAGACTTATTTCTTTCTACCCTTATCAGAGATGGTAATCCGATATGAGCGTTACTTCTGTCAACCCTGCCACTAATGCTACCAACGAATATTATTTGACTCGCCAAAGTCAAATGGAATCGAATGTTCGTAGCTATCCACGTAAATTACCGTTAGCGATAGCGAAAGCACAAGGTTGCTGGGTTACTGATGTTGAAGGTACACAGTACCTTGATTGTTTAGCTGGGGCAGGTACATTGGCTTTAGGTCATAATCATCCTGCGGTGATTCAAAGTATTCAAGACACATTGGCAAGTGGTTTGCCATTGCATACTTTAGACTTAACCACACCTTTAAAAGATGCGTTTACTGAAGCGTTGTTAGCATATTTACCAGGTGGTAAAGAAGAATATTGCTTACAGTTCTGTGGTCCTTCTGGTGCAGATGCGACTGAGGCAGCAATTAAACTTGCTAAAACTTACACTGGCCGTAGCTCAGTGATCAGTTTCTCTGGTGGTTACCATGGTATGACTCATGGTTCACTTGCCATGACTGGTAACTTAAGTGCGAAAAATGCAGTGAATGGCTTAATGCCAGGCGTACAATTCATGCCATATCCGCATGAATATCGCTGCCCACTTGGTTTAGGTGGTGAAGCTGGTGTTGACGCTTTAACTTACTATTTCGAAAACTTTATTGAAGATGTTGAAAGCGGTGTAACTAAGCCAGCTGCTGTTATTCTTGAAGCAATTCAAGGTGAAGGCGGTGTTGTTACAGCTCCAGTAAAATGGTTGCAAAAAATCCGTGAAGTGACTGAAAAGCACAACATCGTTTTAATCTTAGACGAAGTTCAAGCAGGCTTTGCTCGTTCAGGCAAAATGTTTGCATTTGAACATGCCGGTATTGAACCTGATGTCGTTGTAATGTCTAAAGCAGTAGGTGGTGGTTTACCACTTGCAGTATTAGGTATTAAGCGTAAATTTGATGCTTGGCAGCCTGCTGGCCACACTGGTACTTTCCGTGGTAACCAACTTGCTATGGGTACAGGTCTTGTTGTATTAGAAACGATCAAGGAACAAAACCTTGCTCAAAATGCACAAGAGCGTGGTGAATTCTTACAAGCTGAATTGAAAAAATTAGCTACTGAATTTCCATGTATCGGTAACGTACGTGGCCGCGGTTTAATGATTGGTGTTGAAATCGTTGACGAGCGTAAACCTGCTGACCGTATCGGTTCTCACCCTGCTGACTCTCAGTTAGCGGCTGCGATCCAGACTGCTTGCTTTAACAACAAGTTATTGCTTGAAAAAGGTGGTCGTAACGGTACAGTAATTCGTTTACTTTGCCCACTCATCATTACTCAAGAAGAGTGTGTAGAAGTAATTGCTCGCTTTAAGAAAGCAGTTGCAGAAGCATTGGTTGCAGTGCGAGGCGCGTAAGTATGGTGGATTTTGCAGAACATCGTAAAGCGTTACTCTGCAATGATGCACAATCCATTGCTGACTATGAGTCAGCAATGGGCGAAGCGGTAAAAGCCGTTTCAGCATGGTTGCAAAATGAAAAAATGTACACAGGCGGTAGCATTAAAGAGTTGCGTTCAGCAATTTCTTTCCAACCTTCAAAAGAAGGTATGGGTGTACAACAATCTCTTCAACGTATGATTGAGCTTTTCTTGAATAAAAGCTTGAAAGTACACCATCCACACTCATTAGCACATTTACACTGCCCAACCATGGTGATGAGCCAGATCGCGGAAGTGTTAATCAATGCAACTAACCAGTCTATGGACTCATGGGATCAAAGCCCGGCAGGTTCATTAATGGAAGTTCAGCTTATTGATTGGTTGCGTCAAAAAGTAGGTTATGGTTCTGGTCAGGCTGGTGTTTTCACTTCTGGCGGTACTCAATCTAACTTGATGGGTGTGTTACTTGCTCGTGACTGGTGCATTGCGAAAAACTGGAAAGACGAAAATGGTAACCCATGGTCTGTACAGCGTGATGGTATTCCAGCTGAAGCAATGAAAAACGTCAAAGTCATTTGTTCTGAAAATGCGCATTTCTCTGTGCAAAAGAACATGGCAATGATGGGCATGGGCTTCCAGTCAGTTGTGACTGTTCCTGTGAATGAAAATGCACAGATGGATGTTGATGCTCTTGAAAAAACAATGGCGCATCTTCAAGCTGAAGGTAAAGTTGTTGCTTGTGTCGTTGCGACAGCAGGTACAACCGATGCTGGTGCAATTGATCCATTAAAAAAAATCCGTGAAATTACCAATAAATATGGTTCATGGATGCATATTGATGCTGCGTGGGGCGGTGCACTGATCTTGTCAAATGACTATCGTGCAATGCTTGATGGTATTGAGCTATCTGATTCGATCACTCTCGACTTCCATAAGCATTATTTCCAAAGCATCAGCTGTGGCGCGTTCTTGTTAAAAGATGAAGCGAACTATCGTTTCATGCATTATGAAGCTGAGTACTTGAACTCTGCTTATGATGAAGAGCATGGCGTACCTAACCTTGTGTCTAAATCATTACAAACGACTCGTCGTTTTGATGCTTTAAAATTGTGGATGACCATTGAATCACTCGGCGAAGAGCTATATGGTTCAATGATTGATCATGGTGTAAAACTGACTCGTGAAGTTGCAGATTACATCAAGGCAACTGATGGTTTAGAGCTTTTAGTTGAACCACAATTTGCTTCGGTATTGTTCCGTGTTGTTCCGGAAGGTTACCCAGTTGAGTTTATCGATAGCTTGAACCAAAACGTAGCAGATGAATTGTTTGCACGTGGTGAAGCAAATATTGGTGTAACAAAAGTTGGTAATGTACAGTCATTGAAGATGACAACATTAAGCCCTGTAGTAACTGTCGACAACGTTAAGAACCTTTTAGCTCAAGTATTGGCTGAAGCTGAACGTATTAAAGATGCGATTGCTTCTGGTAACTACGTACCACCAATCGACTAATTGAGTTGATACCCCAAAAAGCTCGGTTTATTGCCGGGCTTTTTTATTACATATTATTTTTATTAAAATTGTGTATCAGAAGAAGGGTATATGCACAAAACATGCATATTTTCAAAAAACAAAAATAATTATGCATGATTTATGGTGAGCAAATTTCTTATTGTATTGGTATGTTCCCGATTTTTTGGTCGCATTGATATATCAATACGGCACTTGCTTTAAACCATACTACATAAAGTAAGAAGTCGTAATTACAATTAAGACAAGGAAGAAGAAATGCAACAAGCGAATATGCTTAATGAATTTAAACTTATTATTGGCGGTCAACTTTGTTCAGGTGAACAAGGTGAACTGGAAATTATTAATCCTGCTACAGGCTTAACTGCGGCACATTGTGCAAAAGCATCAGTTGCACAAGTGAATCAAGCTGTTAGTGCAGCTAAACAGGCTTCTAAAGCTTGGCAGCTTGTCTCGCATGATGAGCGTAAATCAATTTTAAACAAGATTGCAGACGGTATTGAAAAGCACGCTGAAATGCTTGCAGAGCTGGTGGTGCTTGAACAAGGTAAACCACTCGCACTGGCACAAATGGAAGTGCAGGGTGCAATTGGCTGGACGCGTTATGCGGCTTCTATGGATTTATCGGTAGAAGTAATTGAAGACAGTGAAACTAAACGTATTGAACGCCATCGCCAACCATTGGGTGTAGTGGCTTCAATTACGCCATGGAACTGGCCACTCATGATTGCAGTTTGGCATATTATGCCTGCTTTACGTGCAGGTAACGTTGTCATTAGCAAACCTTCTGAATACACACCATTATCGACTTTACGTCTATGTGAAATCATTCAGCAAGAAGTTCCAGCAGGTGTAATCTCAATTGTGGTTGGTGCTGGTGAGATTGGTGAAGCATTATCTTCTCATCCAGATGTGCAAAAAGTCGTGTTTACGGGATCAACTCGAACAGGGCAGCACATTATGGCTGGTGCAGCTCAGCAGCTAAAACACTTAACTTTAGAGCTTGGTGGTAATGATGCTGGTATTGTATTACCAGATGCAAATATCGATGAAATTGCTGCTAAGATTTTTAATATGGCGTTCTTGAATGCTGGTCAAACATGTGCGGCGTTAAAGCGTTTATATGTGCATGAAAGCCAATATGAAGCTTTATCTCAAAAGTTAGCTGATATTGCCAACGCTCAAGTTGTGGGTGATGGTATGGCGTCTTCTACAACATTTGGTCCAGTACAAAACCAAATGCAATATAACAAGGTAAAAGCTCTTATTGCTGAAGCGATTGGACAAGGTGCAAAAGCACTGTCTGGACAACAACAAGTTCCAGAGCAGGGCTACTTTATTGCGCCAACTATTTTGACTGAAGTTTCTGACTCTTGCCGAGTGGTACAAGAAGAGCAGTTTGGCCCAGTGTTGCCTGTTTTAAAATATACCGATATTAACGATGCAATTGCCCGTGCCAATGACAGTGAGTTTGGTTTGGGTGGTTCAATCTGGTCTTCTGATCTTAAAGCCGCACAGACCTACGCTACACAGCTTCAATGCGGAACGGTCTGGATTAATACCCATGCAGAAGTACTGCCTCATGCACCTTTTGGCGGCTGGAAAATGTCTGGCTTAGGCGCTGAGTTTGGTTTGGAAGGTTTGCTTGAAAATACGATTGGACAAACGGTCCATATTAGTAAAGTCTAAATATTAATTTTAAGGCGGATTTAGTATCCGCCTTTTTATTTTCACTTTTAAGAGTGAAAAGCTGAGTTACTTTATTGAGAGTGATGATAGCTCATGCTTTTAGGCTTGATTAAAAAATGATTCTGTTCTTTAATTTTTTTCAGAACAATGTAAGACTTTATGTGCCCTATAAAATTATAAGAAAGCAATCTTTCAGTCACAAATTGAGAAAGCTGTTCTAAATTTTCAGCAACGACTTTTAAAATAAAATCAGCATCGCCACTAATTGAAAAAGCATCCTGAATGTTATCTTCAGCTTCAATCAGCTCTTGGAAAGCTTGCTGTGATTTCGCCTCGTGTGTTCTTAAGTTTATGTGAATCATCGCTGTAACTTCCAGCCCTAGCGCCTGTTGCTGGATGCGTGCCGTATAACCAAGGATCACGCCTTTTTGTTCAAGCAATTGACGTCGTCTTGAACATTGAGAAGCAGATAAACCGATTAAATCTCCAATTTCCTGATTGGTGAGTCTTCCATTCTTTTGTAGTGCCTGAATGATTTGCCAGTCGAACTTATCCATTGCATAAAATCCTTTTATGATACACAAATCATGTATTTTTATTAAAATGCGTTTTCATTATGCACGAAATCTAAAAGATAGATGAAATATTATTTTTCTATGGAATAAAAATTGGTCTCAAAGGATATAGAGCAATGTTCATAGAAATTGGTGAATTTTTAAATCTTCGTCTAAAACAAATGGGTATCCAACATCTTTTTGGTGTACCTGGTGATTTTAACCTCTCATATCTAGAACAAGTTGAAGCAGACCCACAACTCGAATTTATTGGAAATTGTAATGAATTAAATGCTGCCTATGCAGCAGACGGTTATGCACGAATTAACGGTTTTTCTGCCTTGGCAACCACTTATGGTGTAGGTGACTTAAGTGCTATTAATGGTATTGCCGGTGCCTATGCAGAAAATGTACCTCTTATTCATATCTCAGGTATTCCACCTTTACATGCAGTTCAAAAGGGCACTCTCATACATCATACGTTAGTTGATGGTAACTACGACAACATTATGAACTGTATGAAAGAGTTCACAGTTGCCCAAACTCGTTTAACTCCTGCAAATGCAGCTTCTGAAATTGACCGCGTATTGCGTCAGTGTTTCCTTGAACGCCGTCCTGTACACATCCAACTACCTGGTGATATTACTCACGTTAAAATTGAAGTGTCTGAGCGTCCGCTCGACCTAAGCTACCCAGCTGTTGAACCTGAATTATTGCAAAGTGTGGTAAGCAAACTTTGTGACATTATTGAGAATGCTCAAAGTCCAGCGCTTTTAATTGATAATGAGGCTTCAGTTTTTGGTGTAACTTCACTTTTAAATGATTTGTCTCAGAAATGCTCAATTCCATTTGCAGGTATGAATACTGCAAAAAATATTATGGATGAAGGATCACCACGCTACATTGGCACTTATGTGGGTGGGGCAAGCCAACCGCATGTGAAAAATATCATTGAACAGTCTGACTGTTTAATTGGTGTTGGCGCACGCTTTACCGATGTAGGCTCAGCTGTATTTACGCATCAAATTGAGACCAAGAACTATATCGAAATTAAATCTTATGGCTTAAATATTTTTGGTCAGGATTTTCCGGGTATTGAAATTGGACAATTACTTGTCGAGCTAAATAAAAAAGTTGCGCCACGTAAATCGTCAATACCTTTTCTTGAAAAACAACCTCAGAAAGTAATTGAAGCGCCAGCTCAACAGAAGCTTAGCCAAGATGTGCTTTGGAACTACATTTCAGGGTTCTTAAAAGAAGATGATGTGATTATTGGTGAAGTAGGAACATCAAACTCTGCTTTGTCAGGTATCAAACTTCCTGCTACAGCTAAATATATTGCGCAGCCGCTTTGGGGTTCTATTGGTTATACCTTGCCAGCTTTGCTTGGTAGTTTGTTAGCTGCCCCTGAGCGTCGTCAAATTTTGTTTATTGGTGACGGTTCGTTCCAGCTTACGGTACAAGAACTCTCTACGATTATCCGCCATGGTTTAAAACCAATTATTTTCTTGTTGAACAATGGCGGCTACACCATTGAACGTTTAATTATGGGTGAAAACGCTGCCTATAACGACGTACAAAACTGGAAATACACTGAAATCCCAGCAGTATTTAACGGTAAAAAAGGCCATACAACTTATGTGGTTGAGACTGCTGGACAGCTGAAGAGCGTTTTAGACAACGTTCAGCAAAATGATCAATTAACCTTTATTGAATTGAAACTACCAGCAATGGATGCACCAGTGAGTTTGAAAAAATTTGCTTCTGTGATTGCACGTTTTGACTACGGTGATCGCGGCTACGAAATTTTAAAGGAGCGTTCCCAACCAGTTAAATGTAAGGATGCAATCTCTTTTTAAATAGAAGATAGGACACGTCTTCTCAAAAATTAAATGGACTCATACTAAAGCAACTTATGTCCGAAGGTCGGTTTCTGGCCTTCGGATATGGTGCTGAATAAAGGTGTACAGGAAGTGACACCAACATTGGAGATAATGTTATGGATGCAAACAATAAGCACGAGTTAAAACAAGGCTTATCCAATCGGCATATTCAACTCATCGCACTCGGAGGGGCGATCGGAACAGGGTTATTCTTAGGTCTATCACAAACAATTAAACTGGCAGGTCCTTCAATTTTATTGGGATATGCAATTGCAGGAATTATTGCCTTTTTGATTATGCGTCATTTAGGTGAAATGGTTGTTGAAGAACCGGTAAGCGGCTCTTTTAGTTATTTTGCGAACAAATACTGGGGCAAAATGGCTGGTTTTATGTCTGGCTGGAACTACTGGGTTTTGTATGTACTGGTGAGTATGGCCGAACTGAGTGCGATTGGTACTTTTATTCAGTTTTGGTGGCCAGAAATTCCGACATGGCTGACCGCTCTATTTTTCTTTATTTTAATTAACGGCATTAACTTGGTAAATGTCCGCTTTTTTGGGGAATCGGAGTTCTTATTTTCCTGCATTAAAATTGTTGCGATTTTAAGTATGATTGGCTTCGGTGCTTATCTTTTACTTTCAGGCTCAGCAGGTCCGCAAGCGGGTGTTGCAAATTTATGGCAACACGGTGGTTTCTTCCCGCATGGTATTCATGGCTTTATTATGGCTTTGGCTGTCATTATGTTTGCATTCGGTGGTCTAGAACTTATCGGTATTGCTGCGGCTGAAACAAAAAAACCTGAGACAACAATTCCAAAGGCAGTAAACCAGATTGTTTATCGCATCCTAATTTTTTACATTGGTGCAATCGGTATTCTTTTATGTCTTTATCCATGGAATATGGTGGCAGAAGGCGGTAGCCCGTTTGTCTTAATTTTCCAGTCCCTCAATAGTAATGGCGTTGCGAATGTTCTGAACTTTGTGGTTTTGATTGCTGCTATTTCGGTTTATAACAGTTGTATTTACTGTAATAGTCGTATGTTGCATGGTTTAGCAGAGCAAGGCAATGCGCCAGCAATTTTGAAAAAAGTGAACAGCCGCGGTATTCCGGTCCCTGCAGCAATTGTGTCTGCTTCAATTACAGCAGTCTGTGTAGTGGTCAACTATTTAATTCCAGGTCAAGCTTTTCAGCTCTTTATGATGTTGGTTGTGGCTGCGCTTGTTATTAACTGGCTTATGATCTCAGTCACGCATTTGAAATTTACCAAAGCAATGAAATTGCAAAAGCGTCAAACCAAATTCCAAAGTATTCTTAGCCCATGGAGTAATTATTTAACTATTAGCTTTGTATGTTTCATTCTCATTATTATGGCGATGACACCAGATATGAGACTCGCTGTTATTTTGGGGCCTATCTGGCTTGCGGTTTTAGCGATTATGTATTTCTTTAAGTATCGTAAAAAAATGGTCGCAATGCCGGAAGTACAATCAAACTAATAAGCTAAATTTACAGTGATATTGCGGTTATCTGACATAAGGCAGGTAACCGTTTTTGTTTTGTCATAATATTTTCATGTTCGGGCGAAATAATTTTTTTAAAAATAAAGGTGTCACGTAAAAAATTGAGAATTGTGTCAATAAAATAATTTTGTAACATCAATTCATTAAATTACTTAAGTTTTTATAATTTAAGCATAATTATAATTTTATTATTTTGAACGTTTGTCATATTTCCCATTAAATCTAAATAGCAAAGGACTTATAAAATCATCTTAAATAATTGATATAAAATAGATTTAAAAATGTGACAATGAACATTATAAAAATCATGAAAGCGTCATAATACTGTAACTTATTTGTCATATTTTCTATTCACAATGCAGCTATCGAAGAGCGTACAAGCACTCAACAAAAAGTGACGTACAACCTATTGCATTAATGAGAGAGAACAGAATGCGCTTAAATCCACGTCAAATCGCAATTGCATTAGCAGTAACTGGGGCCGCTGTAACAACGACTGCAAATGCAGCTCGTGATACGATTCAAATTGCTGGTTCTTCAACTGTATTACCATTTGCCAGCGTTGTAGCTGAAGAGTTCGGTAATACATTCCCTCAATTTAAAACTCCTGTTGTAGGTTCTGGTGGTTCTTCTGCTGGTTTAAAACAGTTCTGTCAAGGTGTTGGTGACAACACAATCGATGTTGCAAACGCTTCTCGTAAAATTAAAAGTACTGAAATCGAAGCTTGTAACAAAGCTGGTGTAAAACAAATTCAAGAAATCAAAATTGGTTATGACGGTATTGTGTTTGCCTCTAGCTCAAACAAAGCAGCTTATAAATTAAAACCTTATCATGTGTTTGCTGCTTTAGCTGCACAGTTACCCTCAAAAGGTAAATTGGTTCCAAACCCTTATACAAACTGGAACCAAATTGACAAATCACTTCCTAATGAGCCTATTACGCTTGTTATTCCTGCGTCTAACCACGGTACACGTGAAGTTTTCCAAGAGAAAATGGTTGAAGCTGGTTGCGAAGCGTATGAATACTTCAAGAGCCTAGACAAAGACGCTCAAAAGAAAGCGTGTTCTACTTTCCGTAAAGACGGTCGTGTAATTGAAATTGCTGGTGACTATACAGAAACTCTAGCTCGCTTAAAAACTTCTCCAAGTGCAGTAGGCGTATTTGGTTTAAGTTTCTATGACATGAACCGTGACAAGTTACGTGTAGCGACAGTAAACAACGTAGTTCCTTCTGAGAAAACTGTGTTAAATGGTACATACCCTGTATCTCGTCCACTATACTTCTATGTAAAAGGCGAGCACTTAAAATCAGTTAAAGGTTTACCACAATACGTAGAATACTTCCTAAGCAAAAAAGCGACTGGTAAAGGTTCTAAAGCTGAGCGTGATGGTTTAATCGCGATGTCTGATGCAGAACGCGCTAAAGTTTTAGCTGACTTTAAAGCAGGTAAAACTGTTAAATAAGTTGGTTTGAATAGGGGCTGGTGATCTCAAGCGATCATCAGCCTTTTTGTCTAACACGTTTTTCCCAAATTATGACAATTGAGAAAACAGTGGAGAATACATGAATCTGCTACTTATCGGTGTGTTGTTAGCCCTTGTGGCAATTGCATATCAACTTGGGCTGAGAAAGAGCCGCCACCTAGCAGGTAAGGGAAGCAACTCGGCGACATTACATTCTCGTCCTGGTTATTATGGCGCACTGGTTGGGCTTTGGTGCGGTATCCCTGCTTTTTTAATTTTGATCATTTGGAACTTGGTTGAGCCAAGTATTTTAAATCATATTATCTTTAACAACGTACCTGCTTCTGTGACAGCTTCTCTAGATGAAGCAGCAAGAAGTGTACTTGTTGATCGAGTTCAAGCGATCGCTTCTGGTTTTGGGGTAAGTGATCATCCCGCGGCTTATGAGTTGGCTGCTGCTCAGCAATATGCAAAATTTCAAACCATTGGCTCTTTTGCCAAATTTGCTGTTGTTGTCTGTGCCGCTTTGTTGGGCTTAGTGTGGGCAAAGAAAAAAATCAGCCAAGAATATCGCGCACGTAACCAAGTTGAGCGTGCAATTAATGTTGGTTTAATCTTATGTTCTGGCGTTGCAATTTTAACCACGATCGGCATTGTAATGTCGATGTTTGGTGAGGCAATGCACTTCTTCCATTTTGTAAGTCCAATCGACTTTTTCTTTGGTACAGAATGGAACCCTGGTTTTAGTACTTCAGGTAATGCAGAAGGTAGTTATGGTTTATTACCATTACTATGGGGCACGCTCATGGTCAGTGGTATTGCCTTATTAGTTGCTGTACCTGTTGGCTTAATGATTGCTATTTATTTAGCTGAGTATGCTTCGCCGTGGTTACGCTCATGGGCAAAACCTACCATTGAAGTTTTAGCGGGTATTCCAACAATCGTTTATGGTGTTTTTGCCATGATGATTATTGGGCCATTCTTTAAAGCTGCTGGTGCGTATGTCGGTATTGAAATTAATGCAACCAGTGCTTTGACTGCCGGTTTTGTAATGGGAATTATGATTATCCCATTCGTTTCATCTTTGTCTGATGACATTATTACTCAAGTTCCTCGCGCACTTCGTGATGGTTCGTTAGGGCTGGGCGCAACCAAATCAGAAACGATTCGCCAAGTGGTTTTACCAGCAGCTTTACCGGGTATTACAGGGGCATTTTTATTGGCTGTTTCGCGTGCCGTAGGGGAAACCATGATTGTGGTTTTGGCAGCAGGGAACAGTCCACTTCTACATGCAAATCCGTTTGAAGCTGTTTCGACAGTTACCGTAACCATTGTAAAACAGTTAACGGGTGATACTGATTTTGCGAGCCCACAGGCCTTGGTGGCATTTGCACTGGGTTTAACACTCTTTGTGATCACTTTAGGATTAAACATTGTTGCACTGTACATTGTGCGTAAATACCGTGAGCAATACGAATGAGTACATCAAATACATCGTCTCCTATGGATCAGAACGTATTTGATCCACAAGCCGCTGCTCAGGCACGTGATCGCCGTAAAAAAGTGATTGAAAAATCATTGGCTAAACGTCACCGCAAAGAAAAAGCTTTCCGCTTTGCAGGTTTGTCAGCAGTTGTTATTGGTCTTGCATTCGTTGCGCTACTGTTTGGCAGTATTTTGGCAAAAGGGTTACCGGCATTCTGGCAAACCAGTATGAATGTACCGGTCTACTTCGATCCTAAAGTAATTGATGCAGGTCCAGTGCCAGTACGTACACAAGGTGAAACACCTGCACATTACCAAGAACGTTATGTTGATTGGCAAACGAAAATGGGTATGGTCGATTGGGATAGCCTGATCGTAAATGGCATGATTGCTAAAGACCCTTCACTTGCATCACAACGCGATTATTTAAGTAGCCTTTATGCAAGTTCTGAAGCTTATCGCTTACGTGATATGGTGTTTGCTGACCCATCACTCATTGGGAAAAAAGAGAACCTAACTTTCTTGGGTGATGCCAATGTAGATGTATGGCTGAAGGGTAATATTGACCGCTCATTACCAGACGATCAACAACAACTTGATCCGGAAATCCGCAAGTTGGCAGATGACCTTAAAGCAAAAGGTGTACTTGAAAATACCTTTAATACCACTTTATTTAAAAATCCTGACTCTCGTAGTTCACCAGCGATTAGTGGTCTTGCAGGCGCATTCATGGGGTCATTATTCATGATGCTGATTGTGATCATTATCTCGATTCCAATCGGTGTTGCCAGCGCAATCTATCTTGAAGAGTTTGCTCCAAAGAATGTCATTACAGACATTATTGAAGTCAACATTAATAACCTTGCTGCTGTACCTTCAATCGTGTTTGGTTTGTTGGGTGCTGCAATCTTTATTGGTTGGATGCATTTACCGTTGTCAGCTCCTTTTGTCGGTGGTTTGGTATTAAGTTTAATGACACTACCAACAGTCATTATTACAACACGTGCTTCTTTAAAAGCTGTGCCACCTTCAATTCGACAAGCTGCCCTAGGTTTAGGTGCGTCTAAAGTACAAACCGTTTTCCATCATGTTTTACCGCTAGCGTTGCCCGGCATCATGACGGGTGCAATTATTGGTGTTGCACACGCACTCGGTGAAACTGCACCTTTACTTTTAATCGGGATGAGTGCATTCGTTGCAAGTGTTCCAACCACCCCATTTGATCAAGCAACTGCTTTACCTGTCCAAGTTTATCTATGGCAAGGTAATGAGTTGCGTAACTTCTTCGAAGGCCGTACTGCTGCTGCGATTATCGTACTTCTTGCATTAATGATTGGTTTAAACAGCCTTGCAATTTGGTTACGTAAAAAGTTCGAAGTGCGTTGGTAATAGAGGATAAATCATGAATACTATTGATATTACGAATTCCTTAGAAAAGGATAAGTTAGTGAATACTGAACAATCTCAACTTACAGATACACAACTGCATCATGGCACTTCGTACGTTTCGCATTTTGAACCACATGCTTCAAAAAAGCCAAACTCAACCGAAATCAAGATCAGTGCACAAGATGCCCATGTTTATTATGGTGACTTTGAAGCGATTAAAGGCATCGATTTAGATATTTATCAAAATGAAGTAATTGCGTTTATTGGACCATCAGGCTGCGGTAAATCGACTTTCCTGCGTACTTTAAACCGTATGAACGACACGATTGATGGCTGTCGTGTGACAGGTAAGATCACTCTAGATAACAAAAATATCTATGATCCAAATCTGGATGTTGTATTACTGCGTGCACAAGTTGGTATGGTGTTCCAAAAGCCAAATCCATTTCCTAAATCTATTTTTGATAACGTGGCATATGGTCCGAAGCTACACGGTTTAGCACGTGACAAATATGACTTAGAAGAAATTGTTGAAAATAGCTTGCGTAAAGCAGGTCTATGGGAAGAAGTGAAGGATCGATTAAACCAACCGGGTACTGGCTTATCTGGTGGCCAGCAACAACGTTTATGTATTGCACGTACGATTGCAGTAAGTCCAGAAGTGATCTTGATGGATGAACCTTGTTCTGCGCTTGACCCAATCGCAACGGCAAAAGTGGAAGAGCTGATTTCTGAACTGTCTGATCAATACACAATCGTTATTGTAACGCACTCGATGCAACAAGCAGCGCGTGTTTCAGACCGTACTGCTTACTTCCATTTAGGTGATTTGGTTGAAGTAAACTCTACAGAGAAAGTATTTACTCAGCCTGACCACCAATTGACAGAAGCGTACATTACTGGCCGTTTCGGTTAATTGTTCGTTGTAAAAGAAAAAGAGCCTAGTGCTCTTTTTTTTATTTAATAAATGAAAATGACTCTATTTTGCAAAATCGCTATTGAATTTTAATCAAAAGAACCACATCTTAAGGCTATAAAGACAAACTTATGAGCATAGAATTTTATGTTATTCCATTTGCCTAAACTCCCTGCGGAAATACGTGTTAGTCATTTAAATGCACGTGTAAATGAACAGAGAAAAAAAATTGCACAAACCACAGCAAGTCGTTTAGAGCTTTTACAATTGGCTCAACAACTTGCAAAAGAAGCTAAAATTCGCCGTAAGAACAACCAGAAAATTTTTGTTTTAGATTTTAAAGGTGACATTCAGGCATCTGCGGTTGAAAACCTTCGTGAAGAAATCACCCTTATTTTAGCAACGGCTAAAGCTGGACGTGACCGTGTTGTGGTACGTCTTGAAAGTCCGGGTGGTATGGTTCATGGATATGGTTTGGCGGCAGCTCAATTGGTTCGTTTGCGTGATGCAGGTTTTCATTTAACGATTTGTGTTGATAAAGTCGCTGCAAGTGGTGGCTATATGATGGCTTGTATTGCAAATGAAATTATTTCTGCACCGTTTACTGTCGTGGGTTCGATTGGTGTTGTGGCTCAGGTACCAAATTTTAATCGTCTTTTAAAAGAACATAACGTGGACTTCGAACTTTACACAGCAGGGCAATATAAACGTACTGTCACCATGTTTGGTGAGAATACTCCTGAAGGTAAGGCGAAATTTGAAGAAGAGCTACAACAAACGCATGTGTTGTTTAAGCACTTTGTAGAGAAATATCGTCCACAGCTTAATGTAGACAAGGTTGCTACAGGTGAACATTGGTATGGTCAAGATGCACTTGATTTAAACCTTGTAGATAAACTACAAACTTCAGATGAGTATCTATTAGCATTGTTACCTCAACATGACGTATATGTAATTAATACCCGTAAAAAAGCAACTTTGGGTGAAAAATTAGGTTTGCAAGCAGCTCAAATGGCAGATAGCCTGATTCCGGCTGTAATGAATAAAGTGGCTGATACTTTAGCAAAAGCGAATTCAACTTTAGTTCAAATGCGCGATACTAAATTTTAATTAAGATATATTTTCAAATTAAAGAGTGCCTTTTAGGGGTGCTCTTTTTTATGCAAAAGGTTAAAAGAATTTGATTTGAATTGCCGGAACGACAATTCACTTTTATAGAAAATAGATATTGAATAAAGATTCAAAAAAAATTGTTGATAAATATACTTATTGAATTGTGATAAATAAGTGATTTTGATATTTTAGGCAACAATAAAATAGCTTTTAGATGATCCATTTAAAAGATAAACATTTAAAAATATAACTGAAATTTAGGACAGGAAATAATGACAAGAATAATTGTAGCATCCAAAGAGGGTTTGGACGTTCTGCAAGATGGTCAGCTCAATAAGGTGGTTTTAAACCAACCTACTATTATTCAAATTGGTGTAAGTCAAAAAGATATCGCATCGATGGAAAAGCAGGGTGGAAGTCTAGTCATCCATTTAAAAAATGGAGAAACAATTGTCTTAGAAAATTTCTTTAATGAAGCAACGAATACAACAGAGCATTCACTCGTTTTTCCAACTGAACAAGGAAAATTTGTTGAAGCACAATTTGATGCTCAAGGTAAGGTTATAGATTATAGAGGCTTAAATCATGTTACGGATTTGGCCTATACCAGTACCAGCCCTTCAACTGCAACAATGGCTGTTGATAATGATCCAAGCTTTTCGATGGGTAATGTACTAAAAGCAGGCTTAGCAGTTTTAGCCGCTGAAGGTTTATATCTTTGGGCATTTGATAAAGATGATAAAGATGATTCACCCAGTACTCCCGATTTAATAGCACCTGCTGCTCCTACAGCTACGCTTGCTGATGATACTGTGACAGTGACTGGCAAAACTGAAGCAAATGCAAAAATCTACATTAAAGATGCAGCAGGTAATACAGTGGCCTCAGGTGTTGCTGATGCGAGCGGAAATTACACGATTAAATTAGATAAGCCGTTAGTGAATGGGGATAAATTAAATGTTATTGCCCAAGATGCGGCTGGAAATAATTCTAAAGTTACTGTGGTAACAGGAACAAAAGATACAATTGCCCCAGATGTTCCACAAGCTCAATTGAGTGATGATGGTTCCTTAGTGACAGGTAAAGCAGAAGCAAATGCAAAAATCACTGTTTATGATGCCACTGGCAAAGTATTAGGAACTGTTTTTGCGAATAAAGATGGTATTTATTCTGTAAAACTTACTCCACCATTAACCAGTGAAGCGGGCGGTAAAGTGGTTGCCGAAGATGCTGCGGGTAACAAATCTGAGGAAGTTAAAATTATTGCGGGTAAAGATACCATACCACCAGCATCTCCTTTTGTTGAAGTAAATAAAGAAGGATCGGTAATACATGGTAAAACTGAAGCAAATGCAAAAGTTCAAATAAAAGATGCCGATGGTAAAGTAATTGGAAGTGGGACCGCCGATGCTCAAGGTGAATTTCAAATTACACTTTCACCTGCTTTAAAAGAGGCGCAAAAGGGCACAGTGGTTGTGGAAGATGCTGCTGGTAATGTATCTAAACCAGTTGAAATTACGCCAGGCTTTGACTCGATTGCACCAGATAAACCGACTGTTCAAATTAATACAGATGGTACTTCTGTAACCGGTACGGCTGAGGCCAATGCCAAAATTGAAATTAAAGATACAACAGGGAAGGTAATTGGTAGTGGAACAGCGGATGCGAATGGAAAATTTACAATTTCTATTTCACCAGCTTTAACGGATAATAAACATGCTTCGGTATCAGCTATAGATAATGCTGGAAATAAGTCTGAAGTTGTTGATATTGTAGGTACAAAAGATACAACACCACCAGCAAAACCTATATTAAATAGCGTAGATGATGATGTAGGCGCTGTTAAAGGAGCTATAACGGCTGGTTCTGAAACTGACGATGCTAGACCAAAACTTACAGGCTCAGGTGAAGCAAATGCAACTCTTACGATTTATGATAATGGTGTTGCAATTGGAGTTGTGACGGTAACAAGTGGTAGATCTTGGTCATTTACATTTGATAAAGACTTAGCTCTTGGTAAGCATACTATTACTTTGACTCAAACTGATGCGGCAGGCCTTACCAGTGAGGCAAGTTCTCCTTTTACCTTTTATGTAGTTGCACCGAAAACTGCGAGCCTGTCTGAAACTTCAGTAGATACTTTAAGTACAGAAGGGCCATCTTTGGCAGATAGTGTCGGATTGCATACTTTAAAGGCAGCGCAAAGTACAACAACTGAGATGAATAACCCGCAGAAATCGGTTCCTTTAGATGATTTATTAAAAAGTTCTATGGCTAGTGAATCAGACCCAATCGCAAAGCTTCTCTCATCAACAGCGTTAAAAACGACTCAGGCATCTGAGCCAATCGAAGTAAATGCATCAGTTGGTCAGACAACATCAAATCCTGATCATCCTTTACCTGATACAACTTCTTCGGTTTTACAAAACCTTTTAGATCAAACTTATCCAGTTGTTTAGGGTATTTGAGACTACATGTAAAAAGCGCTCAATGAGCGCTTTTTTAATTTTAATTTATTGTTTGATTTTTTGGTGTTGTGAGAAGAGCGATTAGCCCATAGAGGATTGCGCCAATTGTAGCGAGTAACATGTCTTTATGTGCATCCCACATATCACCTTGTTGCCCATTATAATTTTCAGCTTGTTCAGGTGATAGCCCGATTGCAATTGCCCATTCGATCAGTTCATAAAAGACACTAGACGCCATCACAAACTGGACTACAAGTAAGAATAAAGAAAAAGGACGTGCAGTGGGTAACCATACTTGGAATACACGATAAATAAGAGGATAGAGCAAAACACCATAGGCAAGATGAACTAAACGATCATACATATTGCGGGACCAGCCCATATATTGATCTAGGTTGAAATGGAACACCTGTTGTATCCAGTCATTGTATGGAACGTAGGAGTAGAGATAGTGAGCACCAATAATATGGATTAATAAAAACAGTAGATAAAAAGTAAAACTTAAGAAATCCAGTCCAATTTTTTTGAAAATAATAAAAAGCAGAATCACCATAAAAACAGTGCCAGCTTGATGAAGCAAATAAGCCTCAAACTCAAGTGGTTGAATACCTGAAATGATAATGGCAATAAAAAGCAGGCCAAGTGCAATATAGTGTTTAACTTTGAATTCTTTTTCGATCATTTTATAAATAAGTCTTTATTCTGATTTGTATGAGTGTAATAAAAAAGCGAAGCCTAAGCTTCGCTTTTTATAACTTTTTTAATTAGATTTTGCTAATTAATTCGTTAATTTGTTTAGCTTGTTCAGCAGCATTACCTGTGTAAGTTGCAGGTGTAAGCTCAGCTAAGCGAGCACGCTCTTCACTTGGTACTTGAGCAAGTTCGTTACCATTTACGAAGTCAACCATCATGTCACGCGTCATTGCTTGACCACGAGTTAATGCTTTTAACTTCTCATATGGTTTTTCAACGTTATAACGACGCATAACCGTTTGAATTGGCTCTGCAAGAACTTCTTGAGCTTGGTCAAGATCTTCATTTAAGCGGTTTGCATTGAGTTCAAGTTTACCAATACCTTTTAAGCAAGCATCAAAAGCAATTAAGCTTTGAGCAAAACCAACACCCATGTTACGAAGTACAGTTGAGTCAGTTAAGTCACGCTGCCAGCGAGAAATTGGTAATTTTTCGCCTAAGTGAGCCAACACTGCATTTGCAATACCTAAGTTACCCTCAGAGTTTTCAAAGTCGATTGGGTTAACTTTGTGCGGCATAGTGGATGAGCCAACTTCACCTTCTTTAAGTTTTTGCTTGAAGTAACCTAAAGAGATATAACCCCATACGTCACGGTTAAAGTCGATCAAAATTGTATTGAAACGACGTAACGCGTCAAATAATTCAGCCATGTAGTCGTGTGGCTCAATTTGAGTTGTATATGGATTAAATGTTAAACCTAAAGATTCAACAAAAGCTTGTGAATGCGCTGGCCAATCCACATTTGGATAAGCAGAAAGGTGAGCATTGTAGTTACCTACAGCACCATTGATTTTGCCTAATAATTCAACATTTTCAAATTGTTTGATTTGGCGAGCTAAACGATATGCAACGTTCGCCATTTCTTTACCCAAAGTTGTTGGGCTAGCAGTTTGACCATGTGTACGAGACAACATCGGTTGTTCAGCATGAGTTGTAGCTAAAGCAGAGATTGCATTTAAAATTTGCTTCATGCTTGATACTAAAACTTCACGACCGTTTTTAAGCATAAGTGCATGAGACAAGTTATTGATGTCTTCTGATGTACAAGCAAAGTGAATGAACTCACCTGCATTTTGTAATTCAGCAATACCTGCAATTTCCTCTTTCAAGAAGTATTCAACTGCTTTTACGTCATGGTTAGTTGTGCGTTCAATTTCTTTAATGCGGTTCGCATCTTCTTCAGAGAAGTTGCTTACGATTGCATCTAGTGCTGCATTTGTTTCAGCTGAGAAAGGAGCAACTTCAACAATTTCCGGACGGTTAGAAAGCGCTTGTAACCAACGCACTTCCACAGTGACACGAGCATGAATTAAACCAAACTCAGAAAGAAAAGGGCGTAGCGCATCACATTTGCTGGCATAACGTCCATCTAATGGTGATAGTGCGGTTAAAGCGTTCATAACGATTCCTTAATGCTGGAATAAACATAAAACAAAAATAATCTCGTTACAGCCTTAGATAACTTGGTACTGTAAACGAGCAAGTGCTTGAATATCCTGTAGCAATTTACGTTTGCTAAAAATCATGTTCCATGAACTACCGCCGAGTTGTCGCCATAAATGGGCCATTTGTAGCCCCGTAAACAGACAAGCACGAATACGGTTGGTATGGTTGGTATCTTTAAATGCCTCAGCATTACCACGAACAAGAATGCGTGGATTAATCTGTCCGGCAGTATCAACATAGGTTTGCGCCAAATTGGCTAAAATACTTGGGTGTAAATAGTTATTATCAAAAAAAGAAAGCTGTTTTAAAATCTTCTGCTGCGCTTTTTCAATAATCGCCACATATTCAGGATTGCTATAGACCTTTTTCTCTAACTGCAAAAGTGACATCGCATAAGACATTGGAAGTTTTGCACTACGCATTTTAGGCAAGCGAGATTTAGGCGCATTGGTAAAAGGCTGAGTGATACAATTTTCAAGAGTTTTAAGACCCAACGAAATATCAGCCAATTGATTAAAAAAATCCAACGTCTGAACAGTATTATTATTTGTTGTAGGGCGAATATTTAAACTCGCCTTTATTAATAACTCAAAATAAAAGTTACCACTTTCACCAATACTTTGCTGACCTGTCATGGCGGTCATATGCGTAAGCTGGGTCGCTTGAAATACCCCAGCCAAGGCAAGGGCACGGTTTTGGCGAACATTCAAGGCTTGTGATTGTTGAAAGGGTAACTCCACCATGCCATTCATTCCCTTAAATAAAATTTGGTGTAGGGGCGTTTGTATGGTGAATAACACCCCCGCCTAGGCAAACTTCATCCGAATAAAATACAACACTTTGGCCTGGTGTAACTGCACGTTGAGGTTCATCAAACTCAACACGAACACCATGCTCACTATTTTCATCAATAAACACTGTACAAGCTTGATCAGGCTGGCGATAGCGTGTTTTAGCGGTGCAACGTAATCCTTCAGCCGGAATATTTTGCTCGCCTGCTACCCAGTCAATGGACTCACTCCAAAGCTGTGTACTTTGCATAAGTGGGTGATCATGTCCTTGGCCGACCACTAAACGGTTATTGGCAACATCTTTATGAAGTACAAACCATGCACCTTCTGATGCACCTTTCATACCGCCTAGACCAATACCGCCACGTTGACCGAGCGTATAGTACATCAGACCGTGATGTTCACCAACTTCTTTGCCGTTATCAAGTACAATTTTACCTGGTTGAGCGGGTAAATATTGTTTAAGGAAGTCATTAAAGCGACGTTCACCGATAAAACATATACCAGTTGAATCTTTTTTCTTCGCAGTTGCTAAGTCCAGTTCTTCAGCAATTCTACGAACTTCCGGTTTTTCAATTTCCCCTACCGGGAAGAGCGTTTTGTTAATTTCACGGCCATGCACTGCATGTAAGAAATAAGTTTGGTCTTTATTGTTATCTAAACCACGTAATAAAGGCGCATATGCCTCACCTTTAGAGTTATAAGCAGTTTCAGCACGACGAGCATAGTGACCTGTTGCAATAAAATCTGCACCTAAGGTCATGGCATGATCTAAAAATGCGCGAAACTTAATTTCTTTATTGCATAAGATATCTGGATTTGGAGTGCGACCGGCTGCATATTCAGCCAAGAAGTGTTCGAATACGCGGTCCCAATATTCCATAGCAAAGTTTGCAGTATGAAGTTTAATACCGATTTTATCTGCGACTGCTTGAGCATCGGCTAAATCTTCCATTGCCGTACAGTATTCCGTGCCGTCATCTTCCTCCCAGTTTTTCATGAAAAGGCCTTCAACTTGATAACCCTGTTGAAGTAAGAGCGCCGCAGAAACAGAGGAATCTACGCCACCAGACATACCGACGATGACACGTTGTTGCATAGGACTAGGCATCCAAATGAGAAGTTAATGAGGGAGAGAAAGGGTGCTCATAAATAAGAGCTAAAGGATAATGTTGTCCTTTCATGGCGTCTTCAATGGCTTTAATGACAAGAGGGCTACGTGCACGGGCAGATTCTTTAAGTTCATCTAGAGTCATCCAGACAGCAGAAACAATACCTGTATCAAGTTTTGGGTCGCTTTCGACGTGGGTCACATGCGCTAAAAAGCAGAAGCGATAATAAGTACGGTCCGGAAACATAGGGGGGGTATAAGTATAAATACCAAGTAGGGCATCTATATCTATATGATGTCCTGTTTCTTCAAGCGTTTCACGGATCGCTGCTTCTGTTAGTGTTTCACCACATTCCACATGACCAGCAGGTTGATTAAACACTGTGTGTACAAAACCTTCGCTATGTTCTTCGACAAAAAGATAGCGTCCATCTTTTTCAACGACTGTAGCGACAGTGACATGAGGAGTCCATGCGGCCATAAAAAAGCACCATGAATTTAAAAGTCGTATGATACGAAATTTAGGGGTTTTTGGCTACGGTCATCTTACAAACCATAGAGCATGCTAAGAACTCTATCGTTTGAAAAACTCGATTTGTTTTAATTTATTTGATTATCTTTATGGTTATTTTGCACTTTTACATAATGTCTTGCTGAGTAAGGTAAAAATGCCAATTCTTTTTCGGTTAGAGGACGTACTTGTTGTACAGGGCTTCCAACATAAAGATAACCACTTTTTAAAACTTTACGAGGCGGAACTAAGCTTCCCGCACCAATCATCACATCATCTTCAATAACAACATCATCTAAAATAACCGTATTGATTCCGACTAGTACGCGGTTACCAATAGTACAGCCATGTAAAGTCACATGATGGCCTACTGTCACATCTTCACCAATAATAAGAGGTGAACCATTAGGTTTTGCATCATTTTTATGGCTGACATGTAGCATACAGTGGTCTTGTACATTACTGTTTTTGCCAATTTGAATACTATTTACATCTCCGCGAATGACTGCAAAAGGCCACACCGAAACATTTTCGGCCAATTTAACATCACCTACAACCACGGACATTTCATCAATGTAACAGCTTGGATCAATTTGTGGGTGATGGTCTAAATAAGGGCGGATATTTTTTGCCATGAGAAGTATCAATAGAAAATTTAGTAAAAGTATAAAATAAAAAAGCACTCACGCTAATAGCATGAGTGCTTAATTCAACTATTCTAAAATTATTTAAATTTAGAATAAGTTGCTGAAGAATTGTTTGATATGGTCAATTAAACGTGCGAAGAAACCAGCTTCTTCAACAGGTTTTAAAGCAACCAATGGTTTTTCAGCAATAACTTTACCATCTAAACTAGCAACAAGCTTACCAACGACTTGACCTTTTTGAAGTGGTGCATTTAGGTTCGGTTGAACAACCAATTGAGTTTTAATGCCGTCCGCTTTGCCTTTAGGCATAGTCACATTAAAGTTTTCAGCTAAACCAACCTGAACTTCATTTTCTTTACCAAACCAAACTTTAGCTTTTGCAAGAACTTGGTTTGCAGGTTGTACATTTGCAGTTTCAAAGTTTGCAAAACCCCATGCCAATAGTGCACGAGTTTGGTCAGCACGTTCAGACATGCTTGGTGTACCAAAAATAACTGAGATTAAACGCATTGGACCGCGTTTACTTGAAGTCGTTAAGCAGTAACCAGCTTCATCAGTATGGCCTGTTTTTAAGCCATCAACACTTGGGTCAGTGTAAAGTAAAGCATTACGGTTACCTTGTTTGATACCGTTAAATGTGAATTCTTTTTCAGAATAAATCGGGTAGTATTTTGAGCTGTCTTTAATAATATGTTGTGCTAAAACAGCCATATCTTTTGCAGTTGAGTAATGACCTTCAGCTGGCATACCTGTTGAGTTAATAAACTGGGTATTGGTCATTCCGATACGTTTTGCTTCCTGGTTCATCATGTGAGCAAAAGTACCTTCATTCCCAGCAATATGTTCAGCCATTGCTTTTGATGCATCATTACCTGACTGAATAATAATACCGCGAAGCATTTCTAAAACAGTTGCTGTACCATTTAATGGAACATACATACATGATTCAGAACTACTGCCTTTACACCAAGCAGATTCGTTCATACGAACCTGTTCATTTTCGGTAAGCTCACCTTTTAATAATTTTTGTTCAATGATGTAGCTTGTCATCATTTTAGTCATAGAAGCAGGAGCAAGCTTTTCATTTTCATTTTTAGAAGCGAGAATTTGTCCTGTCTCGTAATCCATTAATACATAAGACTTATTATTTAATTCTGGCGGAGCTGATAAGACAGTTGCTGCATAAGAAAAACTTGGTAAGAGGAGGAGTGCAGCAATAGCGCTTTTTCGAGTCATTCTAGGTAATTCCAATATCTTGTATGAAGCAGAAGAGCCTAGCATTTTAGGATAAAGCAAAGCCGACTTCTATGGGGGAAGTCGGCTTTTTCAAACAGTATTGTAACTAGAGAGTTTTTAACTAATTTAGTTTTGCGATTGATAAGCTTTCACGTCTTGGCAAACTAACGTATTTTGTTCGTTACCAGCAGCTTTTGCATCATTACGTGCTTCTTTTAAGACTTTCTTGAAGCTCTTGTCTTTACTACGTTTTTCTAAAGCTGCAACTGGATCGGCTTCATTTGGCAAATAGTCTTTTACAAGACGCTCATAACCTTGAGCAAATTCGGCATCTTTTTTACCAATTAAACTTGGGCAAATTTCAGAAAGTACTTGAATTGCTGCTAATTCTTCCGGTGTAGTACCTTTGGTCGGTGTAACTTCAACAACATTTTCATTTTCAGTTTTCTTTTCAGCTGTTTTTTTCTTGTCAGCAGCATAACCCACTGTTGCCATTGTCATGAGTAAAACAACAGAAAGTGATTGAACTAAGCTTTTTTTCATAAACATGGATAACCTGAAACAAAAATTTGAAATATGCCGATAGCTTAAACAATTTAAACGCTAAAAAAATGGAAAAAATGTATTGTTATGTAGGTTTTCTGCTTTATCTCAACAGAAAACCCCAAAGATAAGCGTACTGATTGAGCTAAGCTCTTAATCTTTGTAATTTACCACTTCCTCACAAAGTTCATGTTGTTCGTGATGATCCATTTCTTTGGCAGCCTGACGTGCTTCACTTAACAGGGTTTTATATTCTGAATCATTTTGCAGCGCAGAGAAGGTAATTGATTTATTGGAATAACCACTCAGGTACATGGCAATAATCTTTTGAGTATTGGTTTCAAGTTTTTTATTTGCGCCAACAAAATTAGGGCAAATTTCTTGTAAGACTTGAGTCGAGGCAATGTCATCTTTAATTAAGCTGTCAGCTTCTTGTGTTGAGATACCCTCATCAGCAAAAACCGCTTGAGTACACAATGTGATACTGATCCCCAATACTTGAAAAAAAGGAGCGAAAGTTTTCATTTTTTCACAATTTTATAATGCTATGGAGGCATAAATATATATAATTCAACAAATAATTCAATTGAGAAAACCTCTGGGTTTATTTGTCGAGAAAGATTTTTTGTGAATATTTTAATTGCCAATGATGACGGTGTATTTGCACCAGGTATACAAGCTTTAGCTGACGCGTTAAAACCACTAGGCCGTGTTGTGGTGGTTGCTCCAGAAAGTGAAAGAAGCGGGTTTTCGAGTGCCTTAACTTTAGATCGTCCTTTACGTCCTATTCAAATTGCTGAAGATGTATGGGCTGTTAATGGCACACCAGCCGATTGTGTTTATTTATCCATGAATGGATTATTTGACTTCGAATTTGATTTGGTTGTTAGTGGAATCAATAGTGGCGCAAATTTAGGCGATGATGTTTTATATTCGGGAACTGTTGGCGCCGCCTTTGAAGGTCGTTTAATGAAACAACCGGCAATTGCGGTTTCTTTGGCTGGGCCTGATGTACGTTCATACGACCATAAAGATGATTATGCGCAAGCTGCCAAATGGGTACATGACTTTATTGCAAAAGGTCTACCTGCACTGCCACCGCGACATATTTTTAATATTAATATTCCAGATGTACCTCAGCTTAAAGGTACACAAATTACTTACCAAGGCCGCCGTGCCCAATCTAAACCTATCACCAGCCATGTAGACCCTAGAGGAAGACAGGTTTACTGGATTGGTCTTGCGGGTGAGGCGGTAACTGATCCACAGCGTATTGCTAGTCAAATACAATCTGATTTTTTTGCGGTCGCGAATGGTTTTGTGAGCGTGACGCCAATTCAGATGGATGCAACAAACTATGCGGTTTTAGAAGATTTGCAGGCCAGTTTGGGGTAATAAACTGAGCCGAATGTTATAACTTTGTGAATAAAGAAAAAGAGGAACATGTTTCCTCTTACTTTTTTGGTACTCTTAGCCGAAATGATTTGTAGCATTTAGTGAGGGAGATCGATGCATTTAACTGGGCAACAAAGCAGATTGCATATTCAAAGAGACAAAATAATGAAAATTATGATGTTGTCTGTAGCTGTAGGTTTTACTGTTGCAATGGCAGGATGTGCTTCTAAACCACAAATTAATAATAGTTCTCGCTATGCAATGGCTCCTAACTATTACACGGTCCGTTCAGGTGATACTTTAAGTGGTATTGCAATGCGTTATGGTCTGGACTATCTCAGTATTGCAGAGATGAATGGTATTGCACCGCCATATCGTATTTATGTTAATCAATCATTACGATTGAAGAAATCTTCTTCACCAAGAACCGTGTCGACACAAGTCATGGCGCAACCGGAACCAATTAAGCGTCAAACAATTGCTTTACCGACAACTACTGCACCAACCACAACCACTCCACCGCCAGCAACTGTTGCGCCATCAACCAATACAACAGTGGGAGCATCTATTCCAAGCTCAAGCTTACGTTGGGTGAAACCAAATAACGGTCCGGTTATTCAAGGCTTTAATTTGGCGAATAATGTCAAAGGAATCCGTTACGGTGGTAACCAAGGTGACCCGATTTATGCGGCGGCTGATGGTCAAGTTGTATACGCAGCCGATGGTCTGAAAGAATATGGTAACTTGGTTTTAATTAAACATATTGATGGTTACATCAGTGCGTATGCCCACAATAGCAAGATGATGGTGAAGAGTGGTGACAATGTAACCGCAGGCCAAAAGATTGCTGAAATGGGGTCTTCAGGGGCATCTCGCGTTATGCTTGAGTTCCAAATTCGCCTTGACGGTAAACCGATCAACCCTGCAAATCTTTTACCAAATTAGCTAATGCATTAAATATAGGTTTCCTCGTATAATACAATTGGTTGCTTTCATTACAACAATAAGCATTTTTTATAAATTTAGAATTAGATTTGAGGAAACCTATGTTAGATCAGCTTCGTGCGATGGGTGTTTTTGCTTGTGTGGTTGAAAAAAGTTCATTTAGTGGTGCGGCACGTGAATTAGGCATTACAACAAGTGCTGTAAGTCAGCAAATCCGTTCTCTTGAAAATGAAATGGATGTAATTTTATTACATCGTTCTACGCGAAAACTTAGTTTGACTGAGGCAGGGCAGGCTTTTTTCTCAAGTTGCCAAGAAATGTTGGCAGCAGCAGAAAGAGGCAAAATCAGAATCAATGAATTGCGAGATGATTTGATTGGTGACTTGCGTATTGCAACTACCCCTGATTTAGCGGTTCAGCACATTATTCCTGCTTTATCTCACTGGATGTCTGCCCATCGTGGTCTATCTGTTCATTTTGAAGTGGGGCATCGATATATCGATTTAATCGAAGAGCGAATTGATATTGCTGTGCGCATGAGTTCTGCAGCGGTAGAAGAGAGCGACTCTGTTATTCCTATGGCTTTTGTCGATCAGATTTTGGTAGCTTCTCCCAGCTATCTCAATCAAACAAGCCCGATCTTGCATCCAAATGATTTAAACAACCATGAGTTGCTTTCTATCAATGCAATGAATGATTCACGTAGTTTTAATTTTCAGCACGCTAAAACTGGTGAAAAGTTAAATATCGAGATGGCAAGCCGCTTGCAAAGTAATAATTTACAAGTGGCTAAAGCGCTATGCCAGCAAGGGCATGGAATTGCCAGAATTTTATATTTAGATGCTCAAAAAGAATTAAAGAATGGTTCTTTAATTGAAATCCTTCCAGATTGGAAACTCCCAGCTTTCACTTTATATGCAGAGATTGCAAAACACGATCAACAGCCAATGAAAATTCAACGTTGTGTCGAAGCGCTTAAGCAATACTTCAGCCAGTTGGCTGGCGGAAGAGCAATGCAGATTGTTCGTTAACTTTTATCTCATTCATAAAAAAGGGCTTGTTATTACAAGCCCTTTTTTATGTCAGTGTTATTTTTGCTTTAGCGTAGCAACTTCCTCTTGAGTTTCTTGAGGAAGATCATCGGCTGTGAGCTCTTCATGCTTTTTAATTTTTTTCTTATTTTTCTTTTTCTTCTTCGGCTCCTCTTCAACTTCTGCGCCATCTTCGATCGCTTGCCAGTACTCAAGTTGTTCCATTACAGCGGCATAAATAGAATGCTTACTGTATTTGCCTTTTTTGTCGAGGGTACCAACAGGGCGAGCCATTAAAATCTCAAGTGCTTGATCAATTGTATCAATTGCATGGATATGGAATTGACCCATTCGCACCGCATCAATCACATCTTGACGTAGCATCAAGTGTTGCATGTTTTGGCGTGGAATAATGACACCCTGTTTGCCAGTTAAACCTTGTAGCTTACACGCATCATAGAAGCCTTCAATTTTTGCATTTACACCACCAATTGGTTGAACTTGACCTAACTGGTTCATAGAACCGGTAATTGCCCATGACTGATCAATTGGTAACTGACTAATTGCAGAGATTAATGCAGAAAGCTCGGCAACGGTTGCACTGTCGCCGTCCACTTGGCCGTAGCTCTGTTCAAAAGCCAGAGCAGCAGAAAAATGTAAAATCTGTTCACGGCCAAAGTGAGCTTTTAAGAAGCTAGACATGAGTAACACGCCTTTGGCATGCAATGAACCGCCTAGTTCTACACTACGTTCAATATCAAGAATATCGCCACCGCCTTGATAAACCGAGGCAGTTAAGCGTGAAGGTAAACCAAACTCAACATCTGCATAGTGAATGACAGAGAGGGCATTAATTTGACCTAAACGATGGCCAGAAGTTTCGATTAACTGGGTTCCACGCGATAAATCTTGCCAGTAAAGTTCTCTTAAATAGCCTAAGCGATATTGTCGGTGTTGTAGGGCAAGGTTAATGTGCTGGTCGGTTACCATCTTATCATTGGCTTTAAATGCATGATGATGTGCTTCACGAATAAGATCACCCAACGTTGAAGCATGTAACGACAATGAGCTTTGGTCTTCGGCCTGACGGCTTGAGTCAGTCAGTAATGCCGCTAGAGCACTGCGGTCAAATGGAAGTAGTTTATCTGCTTGTACATAGTCTGCAATCAGCTGCATATAAGCTTGTTCATTTTCGTCATTACGTTGTAATGTATCGGTAAAATCTGCGCGAATTTTAAATACGCTACCAAGCTCTGGTTCTACTTCTAAAATTTCATAATAAATCTCAGGCTCTGCCATCAGTACCACTTTAATATCAAGTGGAATAGCAGCAGGCTCTATCGAGATACTGCCGGTTAAAGTCAACATATGTTCAAGAGAAGAGAGCTTGAGTTGGCCTGATTTTAAGGCACGCTTTAAACCTTGCCATGCATAAGGCTGTTCGAGTAATTGCTCGGCCTCAAGCATTAAAAAACCACCATTGGCTTGATGTAGGGCACCGGGGCGAATAAGAGTGAAATCTGTAGTAATTGTGCCGTTGTGGGTGAGTTGTTCTACATGACCCAGCAAGTTGTAGTGCGTTGGGAAATCTTCAAAAATAACTGGCGCACCACTGTTTGGTTTATTTGAGACAATCACATTTGCTTGATAACGTGCTGGTACGCGATTGAACATAGCAGGAGCAAAGTCATCTTCTTCTTGTTCTAAAATTAACTCAACATTATCAATGATATCTTGAGCATACTGTTTTAAATAATCTTCAAGGCCTTTCACTTGACCATATTTATTTAAAATTAAGTCCATGCGCGGCATAACTACTTGAGTGGCGATGTCTCGATTTAAAACAGAAACTTTGTCGCGTGCATCATCTTCTAAGTCGCCCAAATGCAAACCAAGACGCTCAAGCTTTTTATCCATATAGCGAATATTGGCTGCAATCTCAGCACGCTGTTTACTATTTAAAGCGTCAATTTCTGTTTGAGTCAGTTCTTGAACCTGATTATCTTTTAACTGTACAGGTACAAAGCCATGTTTCTCATTTCGAGAAATCAATTTTAGATCAAGTTCTTCGCCTTCTTTTGTTAATTCGACAAGCGCCTGTTGCTGTTCATCACCAGTTTCCTGACGGATTCGCTCGATACGGTTATGATAAGTCTCTGCACTAAAACGGCGTTCAAGCTGCTTTAAAATAATTTGCCAAGTTTGATGAAGAGTTTGTTGAAACTTGATTCCTTGTCCAGCAGGGAAGCGTAGCGCAATGGGCTGACGAGCCTGTTTAAAGTTATAAACATATACCCAATCATCTGGAGTAGGCATTGTTTTGGCATGTTGTTGTAGTAAACGCTTAATCATGGTGCGTTTACCTAAGCCTGCTGTTCCTACCGCAAAAATGTTATAACCAGAGTAGGGTAAGGAAATACCGGCTTCTACCGAAGCTTTGGCGCGGTCTTGCCCTAAAAAGTTGTTGAGCGGCTTGATGCGTTTTGTTGAGGCTGGAATATTTTCAAAATTTGGAATATGCGTAAGTTGTTCGGGTTTTAACGCTGTTTTATCTAAAGTCATTTTAATATCAGGTTGCTCAAAAGCTGAAGGAAATGCATTTATTGTGACGTTTGTGGTGTTTGTTTTAGCGAGTGATAAAGTTGAAGATGTCACTTGATCAAGTTTTTGTGTCACTGTTGATATCCAGCAAAAGAAAACGAAGGTTGAAGATTAAAGGTATACAGGTTTAGCATAAAATATCAAGCAAACTTGCCGTTTTTATCATCAAAACAAAACTTGATTGCATAAAGAATCTTGAAAGCAATTGTAAGAAGCGATTGAATAGGCGCATTTATAATTTATGGAAAATAAAAAACGAATGACCACACAAACCTCTGGTTGGGTCTCGGCGTTTAAAGCATTTTTAGACCGTCGTGCATTAATTATGCTATTTCTGGGTTTTTCTGCCGGAATACCTATTTTATTGATTTTCTCTAGTCTCTCTTTATGGCTAGGTGAAGCAGGGATTGATAAAAGTGCCGTCACTTTTTTCAGTTGGGCGGCTTTAGGATATTCCTTTAAATTTGTTTGGGCTCCCTTAATTGATGAGTTACCTGTACCAGTTTTGACTAAAGTTTTAGGCCGAAGACGTGCATGGTTGCTTATTGCGCAGTGTTTAATCGTACTTGCGATATGTACAATGGCTTTTGCCGACCCTGCTTTAGGTCACAGTTACCTTGTTCAAATGGCAGCAGGCGCAGTTTTACTTGGCTTCTCGGCTGCAACGCAAGATATTGTGATTGATGCTTATCGTATTGAGCTGGCTGAAACTGAAATGCAGACAGTGTTGGCATCAACTTATAATGCGGGTTACCGGATCGGTATGATTGTAGCTGGTGCTGGTGCATTATTCTTAGCGGCGCATTTGGGGACCGCAAAAGGAAATTATATTTACGAGGCTTGGAAGACGACCTATTTAACGATGGCAGCAGTCATGTTGGTCGGTATTATTACAACTTTACTCGTTCGTGAACCTAAAGTTGATCGTATATATAAAAACTATAAATCAAGTGATTATTACCGTCTGGTTTTAGTATTTTTTATTGCAGTTATTTCATTTGTATTAACCTATATTTACTCAGGCCAAGTTACCGAAGCAATTTCAAAAGCTGGCAATATTCAAGATAGTGCTGCTTTATTTGGTTTAGAAGCTTTAAGGTTCTTAACGGCGACAGGCGTTGCCATTCTAGCTGGTTATCTATTGGTTAAAATAGGTGTGGTGAACCAGCAAATGGCTAAGGAAACTTGGATTGCCCCAATTCTGGATTTCTTTAAACGTTATGGCGTCAAACTTGCGTTAGTGCTTTTATTCTTGATTGGTTTCTTCCGTATTTCAGACATTATTGCTGGTGTGATCTCAAATGTCTTTTATCAAGATTTGAACTTTAGCAAAGAACAAATTGCCGAAGCTGTAAAAGTTTATGGTGTTATCTTTAGCTTGGTTGGTGGTTTCTTAGGTGGCTTATTAGCTCAACGTATGAACATCATGAAACTGATGTTCGTTGGTGCTGTATTGGCAAGCTCTACTAATCTCATTTTCATTGGCTTAGTAAAATCTGGAAAACCGCTTGATATGGTGGATGTCCAAATTGGGAATAACCATTATAAAGTGAAGCCAGATGAAGTGGGGTATTGGAAGCTCAAAGTGCCAAGCTCAAGTTTTAATGGCACCCAACAAATTGATGTCAAAGCTGGTTATGCTTTGCAAGATCAACAAGCCGAGACTATCGTTCGGGCTCAACCTCTAGTGACAACTCACTCTGAGAGTGTTCCTTTACAAATTTTACCTTTAATGGGAAGTGATCAGATATCGGCTAACTCTTCCGAAGGCAGTGTCGTGATTCGTGGGCAGTATTTTGGTAAAGCCTTATCACCTACTCAAAAGATTGTGGTGAATCTTGATGGACAAAATTTTGATGCAAAAATGACAGATCAAAAGGGCGTGTTTAACGCAGCAATTGATATGCAAAAATTATTGTCATCACCAAGTAAGCAACTTACTGCTTCAATTGTCGATGGAAATCAAAAAATATTATCGATTACTCACCACTATGAAGTCGCTTCAAATTCTGTACCAAAACCTGAATTAGATGTGAATATCGATCCTTTACCGTACATTGATACTCAATCAGGTCAAGAAGTTGAGATTAGTGGTAAAGTCATTAAACCTTATAGCTCACTATGGCTTTATTTTGCCATTGTCGTTGATAACATGGCTTCAGGCTTAGCCGGTGCGGCATTTATTGCGTTCCTTTCAAGTTTGACCAGTGTGTCATTTACTGCTGTTCAATATGCGATCTTTAGCTCACTTATGACCCTTACCCCAAAACTTTTAGGTGGATATTCGGGTACCATAGTGAGTAATATTGGATACCCAAACTTCTTTTTGATGACCACAATGATCGGGATTCCAATCTTAATTTTAGTTGTTTGGGTTGGGAAACTGCTTAAAGATCATCAAACACATGACATAGAAAAGGCAGGTGAATAAACATGCGAATGCTTCATACAATGTTGCGAGTAGGCAATTTAGAACAATCTTTAAAGTTCTATACCGAAGTATTAGGGATGAAGTTACTTCGTAAGCGTGATTATGAAGAAGGTCGCTTTACACTGGCATTTGTTGGTTATGGCGATGAAGAAAATAATACCGTGCTTGAACTTACTCATAACTGGGATACCTCAAGTTATGATTTAGGAAATGGCTATGGTCACATTGCGATTGGTGTTGAAGATGCTTATAAAGCATGTGAAGAAATCAAAGCACGTGGCGGTAAAGTCGTTCGTGAAGCTGGCCCAATGAAGGGTGGTGTAACGGTGATTGCATTTGTTGAAGATCCGGATGGCTACAAAGTCGAGCTTATTCAACAAGACGCAAATGCTAGAAATAATTAAATAAATGACTCAGGCGCTTTAAGATTTAGGTCTTAAAAGTCTAGCTTTATTTTTATAGCCCAGTATGATGAAGGCTTGACCAAATGGTCAATTTATCAACTGGGCTTTTCTTTATCTAAAATAATCATAGGATGTGAACATGCTGAAGTTCTTGGCACTTGATCGATTTACAATTTTGTTGGTTGGCATGGTACTACTAGCAACTTTTTTTCCAGTCAGTGGTCAAGCTGCGCAGTATTTCAATACATTAACTACAGTCGCGATTGCTATTTTATTTTTCTTGCATGGTGCCAAGCTGTCTCGTGAGGCAGTCATTGAAGGTATTTTGCATTGGAAAATGCACTTACTGGTATTTGCAATTACGTTCTTTATTTTTCCTGCTATTGGTTTATTGGCTAAACCTATTCTTTTACCTCTATTAGGGCAGCAGCTCTATTGGGGTTTTTTGTTTATGTGTTTCTTGCCATCTACTGTTCAGTCTTCTATTGCATTTACTTCAGTTGCAAAAGGGAATGTGGCAGGGGCGGTATGTAGCGCATCTTTCTCAAACTTGGTAGGTATGTTTATTACGCCGGTTTTAGTCAGTTTCTTTATTTTAGGACAAAGTCAGCACGGATTTGATCCTACATCTTCAATTATACAAATTACTTTGTTGCTATTAGTGCCTTTTGTTTTAGGGCAATTACTTCGTCCCTATGTTTTTCCATATATGGCAAAAGTACCAAGTATTGTAAAAGCATTTGACCAAGGTTCAATTTTGATGGTGGTCTATGGCGCATTTAGTGGGGCTGTGGTTGCGGGGCTTTGGCATCAGGTGAGTTGGAAAACCTTACTGCTTTTGACCATTGCTTGTTCTGTTTTACTCACCATTATTATGCTGCTTGCACTTTATTTACCGCGCGCTTTTGGTTTTAACCGAGCTGATCAAATTACAGTGTTTTTTTGTGGTTCAAAAAAGACCTTGGCCAGTGGTGTACCTATGGCACAAATCTTATTTATTGGCCAACCTTTAGGTATGATTGTTTTACCAATTATGATCTTTCACCAAATACAGTTAATGGTCTGTGGGGTGATTGCAAATTACTTGGCTAAATCCCAAGATTAATTCGCAAAAAAAAATTATATGGCGTATAATACTGCCCACTTGTTGTGCTTAGCTCTAACCCTTGAGGTTTCGGTGGGCCAAAAGAATGGTCTGTTGTGGTGTTGATCTGCTTGTAAAAGCTTTCCTCAATTTAATTGAGAGTGATCAATTGCGATGACAGCTTAAGCCTTTCTTCAATTAGGAGTAATCGACGATGCGCGCCGATATTCACCCAAAATATGAAAAATTAGTTGCAACTTGTTCTTGCGGTAACGTAATCGAAACTCGTTCTGCTTTAGGTAAAGAAACTATTTACCTTGACGTATGTTCAGCTTGCCACCCTTTCTACACTGGTAAACAAAAGAATGTAGACACTGGTGGTCGTATCGACAAATTCAAACAACGTTTTGCTGGTATGTCTCGCTCTATCAAGCGTTAATACTTCAAAACGAAACAAAAAACGGGCTTATGCCCGTTTTTTGTTTTTAATATACAAGACCATTATTGGTCTTGTACATCTGTTAAGCGGTCAAGTTTTTTCTGAAAATAATCACCTTGTAGAAAGCGCGCTTCTACATTCCATGCATTGGCAAACAGGTTCATATCATTCAAGTGAGCTAATAAAATTCCAATCGGTTTTACAGTCAAATAGTTCAATATTTTTTCTTGTAAGTTATTAAGCCCTTGGTCTGAGCTTAATAGATCAGTTTTGCTGGACTGTAATTTTACAAGTTGAATATCAAGCTGCTGTAATATTGAATCGCTATACATAGAAGAAGCAAAATCTCGAATTGAAATTTCCGCACCATGTTGGCGTAAGCGAGCAATGTGCTGTTGAGCAATTGGGAGATAAGGCTGAAGAGCTTGTTCTGAAAATTGCAAAATCAGTGGGCTTTCAATTTTACTTCCGATAATAGTCAGTAGTTTGGAAATCAGCTCAGGGAATGTTTTATCTTTCAGCAAAATATCAATATTAAGGTTAATAATGAGTTTCGCTTTAGGATACTGAGCAATGAAATTATGAAGCTGTTTACACGCTTCTACCAATATCCAGCGGTCTAACTGAATTGAAAGTTCTGCATCTTCTTTAAGATCACTTAAATCATTTAAGTCATACCATTGTTCACCCGCAATAAAACCACTTGTCACTTCATAGTTATGAGTTTCTTGGTCATGCTTATCGTAAATTTGCTGGTACTTCAGATGTATTTCGCCCTGAGCTAGTTTTTGTCTTAACTGCTGGAGCAAAGAGGACTGAGGCGTATGGTCAAAATGTTCAATTGTTAAATCAAGAGGAACAGCTTCAATGCTCGGTGAAACCGTTTTTTCTACTGTTGGCATTACTTCAAGTTGAGGTGTAACCCGAGGTAAATCCTGTTTTTCAGCCTCGTTCAATAATGAGCTAAAAGAGTTCTCAGTTAAGGGCTGGTTGAGAAAAGCATAACCAAGCTTTAACTGCACTGAAAAGTTTTGCTCATTTACTTTTAACAAATGTTCTTTTTGCAAAGTTTGTAAACTCGTTAGCTGTGAGTTTAAAACTGAACTATTTTCGGCTTGTAAAATCCCGACATAACTACCCAAGTCGACTTGGAAAATTGGCATCTGTGCATGGTCTTTTAAAAAACCATGGAGCTGATTGAAATATTGTCCTAAAGTTTGCCAACCCTGTTGAAAAAGTCGTTCTGGGCACTGTGCAAGTCTAAATAAAACAACGGCGTTTGCTTGGGCAGGGTGGGTCGATAAATGACGATTAATCTGCGGCCAAGCTGCACTCAACCCAACACTTTTTTCGGACGGAGTACTATTTGCTGGAGTAGTTAAATCAACTTGATAGTCGATGGTGAGTTGTACCGCGTCTTCTTCTTGGCTTGGAATAAACTCGAGTTTTAGCGCATTATTACCCGAAATAGCCTGATGCTGACTCTGAATTTCAAAGCGTGCTTGATCGAACTGGCCTAAAGAAATTTTCTTAAACCGCTGCTTAAAAATATTTAAATCGTTGGGCTGTAAGACATCTAAAATCGGCAATCCGATAATGTCTTCTTCTTGTTGAAAACCAAAAAGATTCAAATATTCGGTATTTGCCTTAATGTGGATGCCTTCTTGAAAAATAGCAACCGCTTTATGGCTGTTGTCGACCAGCGTTTGCGTATGCGTATGAATGGTATCAAGCTCGGCCAAAAGACGTTGTTCCGTCTGTAAAAGGCGGCTGTATGACAGTGCCCGAACCAAAGTAATATAAAAATAATCTAGCGGTTCTAATGGGACTACATCATAAATCCCTTTTTGAATATAGCTTTGATATTGCTGCGCTTGGTAATCGTCTGGCTGTAAAAGTAATATTGGAAGCTGCGGCTGTTCTGAGGCTTGAACAAGGGAGAGAGTTTGTTCAATTTTCAAATCATAGGCGCGACCAAAAATAATGACATCCCAAGATGTATTGAGCTGCTTTTCAAAACTTTTTAAATCATCAAGTAATAAGGCATTAACTTGATAATCATTCCCCGATAATAAATTTAAAATTTGGTTATAACGTAACTGGTTATCATCAATAATGAGTAAACGTATTTCAGTACGTTTTAACCTTTTAGATAGTAAAGAGTTTCTCACTTTAATGCTTCCCATAAATCTTGGCTATTCACGGTGTTATTCTTTTTCAGCATGAACTGATCAAGCAGGTACTGTTGCTGCTCATTCAGAAGCTCAAATTGAAATTGAATAAAACTTTGAGTAATGAGTTGTGCTTTGAGTAGATACACTTTGATTTCTTCTGTCCCCAATCGTAAATGAATTGTTTGTTGCTCTCTAAAAATTTGAGACCCCGGTAAAATAAGCGTGTTTTGTATTTCTTCTAGGTTTTGAGTTTGTAGTAATAGTGCAGGGTGATAATTACGCGTATGACGCTCTGCCTGAATATGTACAGCGCAAGGGAACATGGCCTGTGAAAGAATTTCTAAACCCAGTTCCAGACTTTTTTCTGTAGATTGCTTAATCCAGCGAATTACACCGCCACGCCACTGACCATGTAGCGTTTCCTTCACTAAAATATATTCGCCGGTTCTTAAGTTTTTAGGTGCTTCTCCGGACCATTTAATACGATAGCCATTAACACTAATATCAAGCACGGTAGTTTGATAAATGGTTTTACTCTCACGGCTTAAGCGTTGATAAGACGAGGTTTGTTGTTCTTTTCTCTCTAAATTGGATAAGACTTTCGATTCACTTTGTAAATTATAGTTATTACTCAGTTGTAGCGTTTCTTCAAAGTTTTTGGCTTTAGATAAATAAAAATGTGCGGTACTTAAGCCAAAACAGATTTGTAAAGCTGCATTATATTCATAACGCTCATGACGGCGCTGTGCTGTGGTTCCCAAAATCGTTTGAACATGGAACTTTAATGCGGGACTTAAATAAATCTTTTCATTTTTAGACATATATTGAGCATTTTTATGCATGGTGGCAGTGACATGCTCAAGCAAAGCTTGCGTGCTAATAAAAATACTTGGATTGAAATTTGAGCTTTGTTTCTTGTTATATACAGGCGGATGATCTTTAGTCGGGTCGACCACATACTTTGTTGAAGCAGTGTCTTTCGGCAAGATCTGAATCATGCGTGCCCAGTCAAAACTACATTGAAACAGGGCCTGAATTTCTGACTGGCGAATCTGATTGGTGTTAAAAATATCTAATAAAATAAGCTGCGCATAAGCCTGCGTAATATTGGCTAGCGGATGCTGTACACCTTGAATATGATTAATATTGGTTAAATGATATTTGTATTGAACCGCTGTTTCATAAAGCTGGTGGGCAATTAACCATTGACCTTTTACAGGTTCGCTATAGAGCATATGCTGTTGATATAAAAGATTGGTCAACTGCTGCAATGCGTGGAATGTCGCCAGAATTCGTGCGGTTTGTAAATTTTTCTTTTGTTTAAAAGAGAATAAAGAAAACTTCTGCTTTTGTAGCTGTTCGTGGCTTGTTTGCGCAATATTTAAATAAATACTGGCAAAATAACAGCGCAGAAGCATGGCCAGTTCAATAATGTGCTCGTTACGGTCAGTACTAATGACGCCTTGGTTAAAGAAGTTTTTTTCTAAACTTGCCAACACATTATTAATGGTTGGGTGAAGTGTCTGAATTAAGTCAAAGCGTAAGGTTTCACTGCAATTTAACTCATTCAGCTCCAAAATTGCTGTAAATAGCGCTTTTGAAGTATCACCCAATTGCATAATAGAAAGGGTAGTGACCCACTCATTAAGATCTTTAATGTTGGCTTCACAAAAGCTTAACCGTTCACGAGTAAGTGCGGTTTGATTGTGAAAAATGTCCGAAAGCGCATTATTCATCATCACTTATTATATAACTCAAAAAGTTGTAGCCCCAAAAAGCGGTGTTTTATTCTTTTCGCCCGCAATTTCCCTGACGAGTTTAGGAACCAAATATCCTGGTAGGCTCGCTAACACGTCTTGATATATCGCATCTATTTCAGATGGTATTAAATCAAAATGTTGTGCGCCTTTTACTTTATCTAATACATGTAAGTAATATGGCATAACGCGAGCTTCAAATAGACGATAACTTAAATCAGTTAAAGTTTGAGCAGAATCATTCACCCCTTTAAGCAATACTGCCTGATTTAGAACAGTAATGTGGTGTTCAGATAGCTGCAACAATTTTGAACAAGTAAAGTCATCGAGTTCAGAAGCATGGTTTGAGTGTACCACCAGAATAATACGCAGCCTACTGTTTTTTAATAAAGAAATAAGCTCTTCGTCGATACGGTTTGGAATGACAATTGGAACGCGTGAATGAATTCTCAGAATCTTCACTTGTTTGAGAGATGATAAACGTTCTAACCAAAGCGCTAATTTACGGTTAGAAAGCGTAAGAGGGTCACCTCCGCTTAAAATCACTTCGTTAATATCGGGGTTCGACTCGATATAATTTTTAATGTTTAGCCAATCTTCATTTTTAGGTAAATTTTCCTGATAAGGAAAGTGACGGCGGAAGCAGTAACGGCAATGGACCGCACATGCACCGGTCAAAGTCAGTAAAAAACGAGATTTATATTTATGTAAAACACCCGGTAACTGATTGGCTGCTTCTTCACCTAAAGGGTCGGTGACAAACTCAGGATGTTCCTCAAGTTCTAAATGATGTGGCAACACTTGGAGTAAAAGCGGATCAAGAGGATCTTTAGCGTTCATTTTTCCGACGAACGCACGCGGAACACGCAATTTAAACTTTTCAGAAGCCAGAATCGCCCCTGATAATAGCTGATCAGTGGATAACTCGAGCAGGTTCAACAACTCTAAAGGATCGGTAATAAGGTCACTGAGTTGTGATTGCCAGTTTTGCTCTTGGTGTAAATAGTTTATCATGCGACACGATTAAGATAATGCAACAGCGCATTATATCGCATAGTTGACTTGTTAAGTTTGGAGTGTGCCAGTCATGGCCAATTATTCTACAAATGATTTCAAGCCAGGCCTTAAGGTCATGCTTGATAGTAACCCATGTTCAATCATGGAAAACGAATACGTAAAACCGGGTAAAGGCCAAGCGTTCAACCGTGTAAAATTACGTAACCTTAAAACTGGTAAAGTTTTAGAAAAAACTTTTAAATCTGGTGATACTTTAGAAGCTGCTGACATCGTAGAAGTAGAAATGAACTACCTATACAACGATGGCGAAATGTGGCACTTCATGGACCCAGAAAGCTTCGAACAAATTGCAGCTGACAAAACTGCAATGGGTGATGCTGCTAAATGGTTAAAAGACGACTCAAATGAAACATGTACAATCATGTTATTCAACGGCGTTCCTTTAAACGTAAATGCACCTAACTTCGTTGTGTTGAAAGTTGTTGAAACTGATCCGGGCGTACGTGGTGATACTTCTGGTGGTGGCGGTAAGCCAGCTAAGCTTGAAACAGGTGCGGTTGTTCGTGTTCCGTTATTTGTTCAGCAAGAAGAAAGCGTTCGTGTAGATACTCGTACTGGTGAGTATTTAGAGCGTGCATAATAGTTAAAAAATAAACTATTATCGAAGGGATGATGTCAATCATCCCTTTTTTTATGCGAAAGTATAAGAGGAAAAAGAACAAAGGAGGAGTAGAGTCACAAGGATTGAGCAGAGAACAGTACATAACAATATAAAACTGCTGTAATTATTTATTGAGAGGTTAAGAATGGACACAATGCAAGCGAAATCTACGCTTCCCTCCAAATTGGTCTGGAGCCTAGTAGCAATTATAGGTGCTATTTCTTTCGGGATGCTGGCGCTAAGTCGTGGTGAACATGTTAATGCAGTATGGTTGGTACTGGCAGCTGCATGTGTGTATAGCATCGCATATCGATTTTATAGTCTATTTATTGCAACTAAAGTATTTGAATTAAACCCGAGACGGTTAACTCCTGCACATCGTTTAGCCGATGGCTTAGACTATGTGCCAACAAATAAGTATGTACTGTTTGGACACCACTTTGCCGCGATTGCCGGCGCAGGGCCATTAGTCGGGCCGATTTTGGCTGCACAAATGGGCTTTTTACCGGGCACCATCTGGTTATTGGTTGGTGTGGTTCTGGCGGGTGCGGTACAAGACTTTCTAGTTTTATTTATATCAACACGCCGTGATGGCCGTTCACTGGGTGAAATGGCAAAGCAGGAGCTTGGTCCTTTTGCCGGTATTGTGGTCATGTTGGGCGCACTTGGGGTAATGATTATTATCCTTGCGGTATTGGCTTTAGTTGTTGTGAAAGCACTTGCACATAGTCCGTGGGGTGTCTTTAGTATTGCAGCCACTATTCCAATTGCATTGTTCATGGGCGTTTACATGCGCTTTATTCGTCCGGGACGTATTGCGGAAGTTTCAATTATTGGCTTCGTTTTAATGATGCTGGCAATTGTGTATGGTGGACATGTTGCCGCAGATCCATATTGGGGTGAGTTCTTCACTTTAACTGGAACACAGCTCACTTGGTGTCTCATCATTTATGGTTTTATCGCATCGGTACTACCGGTTTGGTTGTTATTAGCACCACGTGATTATTTATCTACTTTCCTTAAAATCGGGGTTATTCTTGGTTTGGCAGTCGGTATTGTGATTGCATTGCCTGACCTTAAAATGCCTGCTGTTACCCATTTTATTGACGGTACAGGTCCAGTTTTCTCAGGTAGCTTATTCCCGTTCTTATTTA
Organism: Acinetobacter sp. EKM10A; assembly: GCF_011075215.1. Lineage (NCBI taxonomy): Bacteria > Pseudomonadati > Pseudomonadota > Gammaproteobacteria > Moraxellales > Moraxellaceae > Acinetobacter > Acinetobacter sp. EKM10A. Next base: position 218,690 of record NZ_JAALLK010000001.1, read on the forward strand.
TTACTATTGCCTGTGGTGCCATTTCAGGTTTCCATGCGCTGGTATCGAGTGGTACGACACCAAAACTTGTTGATAACGAAGTCAATATCCGCATGATCGGTTACGGCGGTATGCTTATGGAGTCTTTTGTCGGGATCATGGCGATGATCTGTGCGACAGTATTAGATCCAGGTGTGTACTTTGCGATTAATGCGCCAGCAGCAGTGCTCGGTACAACCGTAGAATCTGCAGCGGAAGCTGTACGTAATTTAGGCTTTGTTGTTACGCCTGAAATGTTGACGGTTTTAGCTCAAGAAGTAGGTGAAAGCTCAATCCTTTCACGTACGGGTGGTGCGCCTACCTTTGCTATTGGTATGGCTCATATCATTTCTGAAATCTTTAACAGCCGTGCCATGATGGCATTCTGGTATCACTTTGCGATTTTATTTGAAGCATTGTTCATTTTAACTGCGGTAGATGCAGGAACACGTGCTTGTCGTTTTATGGTGCAAGACACGGTTGGTATTGTTATTCCGGCGGTTAAATCTTCAGGTTCATTCTTTGGTAACTTGTTAGGTACAGCCGTTGCGGTAGGTGGATGGGGCTTCTTCGTCTATCAAGGTGTGATTGACCCACTTGGTGGCGTCAACTCATTATGGCCTCTATTTGGTGTGGGTAACCAAATGCTGGCTTCGATGGCACTCATTTTGGGTACCGTGATTCTGTTCAAAATGAAAAAAGAGAAGTATGTGTGGGTGACGATCATTCCAACCATTTTCTTGTTCATTACCTGTATGACAGCAGGGTGGCAGAAGATTTTCCACGAAAACCCGAAAATCGGTTTCTTAGCTCAAGCACATAAGTTCTCCGATGCGATTGCTCGCGGTGAAATTCTTAAGCCTGCAAAAACCATTGCCGAAATGCAAACTATTGTGATGTCGAACCAGATTAATGCTGCACTTTGTGGCTTCTTTATGATTGTATCGATTGTCATGATTATTGCCTCAATTGGTATTGTTCGCCGTGCTTTAGCAAGTCCAACACCGACTGTAAATGAAGCACCTGCGGTATATACCGATCCTGAAGTGGTTACCACTCGAGGAGAATAAAGATGAATTTTAAATTTGCAAAAAATGGTACTGTCATTATTGCGAAAATCATCAAAATGACCGTGCTTTCGCAAAAAGAGATATTGCTCTCTCCAAAGAACTGGTCACGTATCGCAACCTTGTGGCAGCGTTTACAGCAAAGCTTCCGACTCATGGTTGGTGTGCCGGACTATCAAACGTATCTGGAGCATATGAAAGCCCATCATCCAGATTTAACACCTATGGATGCACAAACTTTCTATCGACATTGTGTTGATGCAAGATACCCATCGGCAGGTGGTACTTTGAAGAAGTGTCCTTGCTAAGTTGAGCTTAATATTTGGCTAAACAAAGACGGTATGTGGTTGAACCATGTACCGTTTTACTTTTTGGGAAATGAAAAAGAGTTTGCTCAAAGTCTGCTCATTTGTATTTTTTTCACTGGTAAATCACTTGTTTTGCTTTTGAAAAATGAATATGATGCTTTCCATCTTAGGCGTATAGCTCAGTTGGTTAGAGCGCTACGTTGACATCGTAGAGGTCTCCAGTTCGAGTCTGGATATGCCTACCAAAATATTAAATTTATATGTCTATGTATCACGATATATAAGCTAAAAAGCTCTAAATATTATGTATTTAGAGCTTTTTTATTGCTTTGTATAACGTTATATGAATAGATATAGCACTTCTGAATTTGTATCATCTCATGTATCATTTAAATAAATCTAACTCATGATACAAATATTAAATGAAAAGAGCAGCAATTAAAAAAAGACCTTTATCGGATACGATTTTAGCTAATCTAGAACCAGAAGAAAAAGATTATAGAGAACGTGATACAGGACAACTTTATTTCCTAGTACAAAAAACTGGCAAAAAATCTTGGCAATTGCGATATAAAAATGAAAAAGGGGCTTGGTCTTGGAAAGGGTTAGGGGCATATCCAAATGTGAGTGGAGCGATAGCAAGGCGTAAAGCGAATGAGTTATCTATCAAGATAGGAAATGGCGAACTTATAGAAACACGGAAACAAGTCAAGAATAAACAACAGGAAATTGCTCATAGGAAGTTTCATGTTTTAATGAGTGAGTGGCTAGACACTAAAAAAAAATCTTGGGGAGAAGACACATTTGAGAAAGCGGTAATGTCGATTAATCGGCATATCATTCCTAAATTTGGTGAGCGAGATTTTGCTGAAATTACACCTAAAGAGTGGCTTGAATTTTTTCAAGGCCTACAGCGTGGCTTGAATATCCATACTCAAGTTAAGAAATTATCCACTTATTGCCGAAATGCTTACGACTGGGCGAAGTTCCAAGGAAAAATAAATTCTAATCCAATCGATGGCATGACCAGGTTTTTAGATAAAAATACTGGCGGTAATATGAAATTCGTTGAAATAGCTGAATTTCCAAAATTAATCAAAGATATTCGTACTCATCATCAACGTAAATTAGCGATTGGTTTAGAGTTAATGGCTTTATTATTTCCTCGTCCTGTAGAGTTACGTTTTGCAACTTGGAACCAATTTGATTTTGATAAAGCAATTTGGGTTAAACCTGCTGAAATAATGAAAAAGAGAATCGTCCACGCTGTACCTTTGCCTAAACAGGCAATCAAATTGTTAAAGGAGCTAAAAGACTATAAAACTGAATCTGATTTGTTGTTTGCTGGTAGAAATAGCCTAAGTGAGCCTATCTCTGATAATACTTTTAATATGGCTTTAAATCGTATGGGGTACAAAGGTCGTCAGAATCCGCATGGTTTCAGGCATATTGCAAGTACAGCATTAAACAATAAATTTAGTGATAAAGAGCAAGTAGTCGAAGCATGCTTAGCTCATATGAAAAAAGGTGTAAAAGGGGCTTATGATAAAGGATCGCATTTTGAAGAACGTGTTGGAATGATGCAATGGTGGGCTGATTATATTGATCAACTATTAGAAGAACAAACATTAGTTTAGTCTGGATTTTAATAACTTTAGCCTTGAGTATTTTTATATGAAATTATTTTTTAAAGATATAATTCTTTATGAAGGTATTCGAAAAGTTGAATTATCGAATATCTATAAGCATGAAGAAATTATTGATGAACTTGATCCAGAATCAATAATGGCCGAAACAACTAGTGAAAATGAGATAGTGTTGATTCAGGCAGAACGAAACTGGTCGGGCTTTGGGTTGTTTTATCCAAAGCTGAGTATGATAGCTAAGTTGGAATTATTGAAGAATATACCTAAGATTTTTCTATTAGATAAACGTGACTCTGCTATTAGTGTATTTAATGAAATTGGTAAAGTTGTATTTGATTATATAGAGTACGAGAGAGAAGTAGCTAAACTAGTTTTCTGCGGGGCGTACATTTATGATGAAGATGAATAGATAGATAATTCAACGTGAAGTTTCAATTATGTGCTTAACTAACAAAGACCCTTAGAAAGTTTGTAAGTAAATAACCAAAAAAATATTGAATAAAAAATAAGTATAAATAAAGTGGATTTTTAGAAATTTGACAAATAAATTTTGTGCTATTATTATTCGTCACCTCGGAGTGATAGTGAGTTTAATTAAAAATATTATATATTGATTCTATGTAAAATAAATTATTATAAAAAACTTAATTCTATATTAATAGTACAAATGTATCATTATGATATCTTATTTTATTAATTTAAAAAGACTATCACTATTTTTAAACCTTAAAATAGTGAGTATATTATGAAAAAAAATAAATTAGAAATTGATTATCTTGAAGTTGTAGTTGATATTAATCATAAGCCAGAAGAAGTAGCATCATGTTATCAAATTGTTAGTGATGAAAAATATAACTTTGATGAATCAAAAATTAAATATCGATCAAAAAAAATATTATCTGAATTTGATAGTATTATAACATTACAATCATTTTCATTGTTAAATGATTATAATTCTAAATTAAAGATCAGTGGTAATTTTTATAAATGGTTGAATGGTCATAATGTGACAGGTTGTGAAAATTTAATAGATTTAGTTTTACAGACTATTGAGAAATTGAAAAATTTAAATTTAGTCGATCCAACAAAAGAACAATTAGAAACTATTCGTCTCGGTAATTTTAGACTTTATAGAGTTGATGTAAAAAGAGACTTGGTTTTTGATAGTAAGCAAAATGCTATTCAATATTTGTCTACTCTTAGAAATTTATCGACTTATCCAAAGCAGAAAAAAACAATATTTGAGAATGGCATCTATTTTGGTTTTACTTCTAAGCGTTGGTCTATTTGTAATTATCATAAAGGTCAAGAAGTTAGAGATAACTATAAAAGATCTAAGACAAGTTTAGAATTACAAGCATTAGCTGATCTTATGATTCGTCAAGAAATAAGAATTCAATCGAAGCAATTAGATACATGGGAACTACGTTTTGGCCACCAATGGCGTGATTTAAATAATATTGAGAATTTTTTTAAAAATATACTTGATAAAATATATATACCAGCAATTAATCTTAAAGATTCAAAAAATAATATTTGTGATAAAAGTGATAGAAAATTCTATAATTGTGTTATCAACGGCGACCATAAAGAAGTTTACTCAAGAGCAACTATTAGTAGAAAAAGAAGAATTTTCTTAGATAAATATAATATTGATATAAATAATGTATAAATTGAGAGGGTATAAAATGAAAAAATTAAGATTAACAAAAAAAGAAGTTTGTTATATGCTTTCAATTAAAGCTGATAAGTTAAGAAAGCTAATAATAGAAGATGAGACCTTTCCACGCCCAATTAAAGATGGTCAGAATAGACAATCAGCAGTATATTTCGATTTTAATGCAATTGAAGCGTGGTGGAGAAATAGACTAGAAAATCCATTAGATAATTTCGTATAAAAATAAAGAAGTAAGATTTACCCATATCTTGCTTCTTAATATAGTTTTTTAATTCTATTGCTATAAATCAATAATTTTACTTTTCTTTATATTTATCTGATAAAGCAATGATCATGTCTCTAATAATTTTCTTATGAGATGCTGAAAGCTTCATATAAGCTTCAAATATTTCTTTATCTTTATAACCTAATTCCTGTTGCCAAGTTGGTTCTAGATGTTGGTTTATTTTTTGAAAATTTCCTTCGAAAACTAGTTCTTCTGGAGGTACATTGAGCCATTTTGCTAGAGCTAATAATTTATCACCAGACGGGATAGACTCTCCAATAAGCCACTTACGCACGCCGTGTAAAGTCATAGGTTTACCAGAGTAATTCAAATTGAATTCTCTTTCCAAGACTGAGGCTTTAGGTTCATAACCCTTTGATTGCATAGCCTGAATTAAGCGTTTTGCAAATAAGGTTTTTTCATCATCATTTTTCATTCTCCAAAAATAATTAACTTAACTGATAGTTACGTAACTGTTGACAAAAGTTACGTAAAAAATTAACTTTAGTTAACTTTTATTTAAATTAAAAATTGGGGAACACATGTTAAAAAATAGTCCATTGTTTATTTTGAAGATTTCAATCTTAACTTTATTTTCAATTTTTTTATCTTTTCTTATTTCATACTTGGATATGATTAAGATAGAAAATATATCTAATAATCAATCTATAAATATATTGTTAATTTTTTATTTTATTGTTGGAGTAATATTTTATTGTTTAATTTACTTTTTAAATAAGCGTAAGAATGCGGCAAAAAATATATTAGTTCTCTTGGGCGTAATTGGAATAATCTCATATATATATTCTATGTTTTTTTTAGAGTATTCTAAATTTCAGGGATTGTTATATTTGTTGGTAATTTTTCTTGATTTTTATACATTAATTTTATTGCTTGGAGAGGATGCAAATAATTTTATTAAGAAAAATTATATTGAAAATAATAATAAAGGAAGTTTTAAAATATGGTTTTCTGCTTTGTCAAGTTTAATTCTTGTTGTATTGTTTAGTGCTAAATTTTTGAATAATTATGAATTTAAACATAAAGCAGATATGGAAAATAAAAAAAGCTTAGAGAGCGAAATTATTTCTGATAAAAAATCAGATGTTGATTTAGAAAGTTTGGTATCAGATAGTAATCCAAATTATAATGATGAAGGACTCTCTAATGAAAATTCGGAAACATCAAATAATCAAATATTTGACCCTACAGTTAACAATATACCTGTCGCTGTAAGATTTAGTATTAATGATGTTAATACCTCAATTTATAATAAAACTGCGTATAATATTGTAATTCAAGGACGTGCTGATAAGGAAATTATAATTAATAATGTAGTTTTAAATAGAGGAAATAAATGTGGTCTTTCCAAATATGCTCGAGAAAAGCAACTGCCAGTAATTTTAAAATTTGGTGAATATATTGAATTGTCTATAGGTGCTTGTGATGCTCAAATGGTTCAAGAGATAGAAATTGAAACTAATTTTGGAAATTATATGTTTAAGCCTCAAGTTTAATTTTAAGCTGATAGGGCATATATTGGAAAGATTATCCAGATTTTTTATTTTATTCTACTAGTCAAGAAATATTGTTTTTAAAGAACGGCGGACTTAACTACTATTAGTTGTTTTAGTGTTTGGGGAATAAATTTTAGTTAATATAACTATAGAAAGTTACTTGTTTTGATAATTATTATTAGGCATTTTTATCAAAACGAGTAACTTTCTCTTTTTCAGGATTAATGTCTGATCAGATCTGAGCTAATAGAAATAATCCCCTTAGTGAAATGCTCAAGGTTATCGTGAGCCTGCTGTATTGTAGATTGCATTATTTTCACGTCTGCCTACAGCAATTACTAATACAACAACCTCATCATCTATGACCTCATAAACCAAACGATAGCCAACACTACGAAGTTTGATTTTATATCGGTTAGGATGCCCTGATAGCTTGTTCTTAGGGATTCTAGGATTCTCTAAGACTTTCATCAGTTTCTTTTTCATTGGTTGCTTAATACTAGGATTAAGCTTATTCCATTCTTCTAATGCTTCTTCTAAAAAGTCTAAGTTATAGCTCATTTATGTTTACTCGAATACGCTTTTGATTCGCACGAGTATCTGCAATTTTATTGAGTTCTAAGTCCTCTAGCTGTTCAATCATATTTTCATATAGATCAGCAGGAATACAGTAGAAAGCAGGGGTATTACGGTTAAGAATAGCAACAGCTTCACCTTTACCTGCTAATACAGTATCCATAGGACTCTTTTTGAGTTCAGTAATACTTGCAGTCATTCGTGCATGGATTAGTTGAGTCATGGTTAAGCCTCTATGGTATTGATTAACTGCAATTTTGGTTGAATAACTACTAGATGATTTGGATGTTTGATTTCTGCATACTTCGTTAGGGCTTGTTTGAGTTTGCTAAGCAATGATATATCTTTTGAAGATAATACAGATCGTAGGTAAGGCATTACATACTGTAATACCTTCAACCAGTTCCGATGAATTACTACAGCTCTAGCTTGAGTATCATCTTCAAAGTCATCCCAAGAAAGAATACTCAAAGCTCTTTCAAGTGTCTCATTTATGCTATGAGCTTTTTCATTAGATGAAGTTGTATGCAAATTTTTCTCTTCCAATAAGGCAAATAGCTCTCTTAATTCATGCATACGAGCTTCATCTTCAATACGAGAACGTTGTGGATTCATACATGCTCCTGTCATAGAACACAAAATAGCACAATTAAAAGCACCTTTAAAGATGCTTTTTAAATACTTTTAATTACTCGATAAACGGTAGCGACTCCACATCCAACGGCTTTAGCTATTTCTTCTTTTGTCAGTCCTTTATTAACTAACTCTTTGATTCTAGCATGTTTAGCTGTATCTGCTTTCTTGCCACTTGGCTTGTATCCACTTCTCTCTAAACCTTGTTTAATTCGCTCCCTACGCTTGTCATTGTCCAATCTAGCCATAGTTGCCAATAAATCTATAAGCATATTGTTTACAAGGTTCAGGATAGAGCTTGTAATGGTATCGTTTAATCTAATAAGCATGTGTGTAGTTGGTAGATCAGCTACAACCAACTTCAATCCTTTTTCTTTTATGCGTCCTTTCAGCACATCAAAGTCAGTTTGAGAAAGCCTAGATAGGCGGTCTACGCTCTCAACTAGTAACGTATCGCCGTTCTTTGATTCATCTAATAGCTGATTTAATACAGGTCTATTCAACTTAGTGCCTGATTCATTCTCTACATACTCGTTCACATCACCTTTAATGGATTTAGCAAACTCTCTTAAATCATCTAATGCCCTTTCTGCATCTTGGTCTTTAGTACTGGCACGTACATAAATTCTAGTTGTCACTTCTCATTTAACTATGTTTTGTTAAGTATATTGATAATACTATCATTTAATATAAATATATAGTCTATTGATAGACAAATTATCATTTAATTTTATTATCTTTTGAGTATAGTACTTTGATAGGCTACTCTCTACATTTGTAAGCATTGCATATTGAATTATTTGTTAGTGATTCTGCTTATGCTGTTGGGATAAGTTTTTAAATTTTCCCATGTTTCTTCCATATTTTTTTTATCAGCACTTATGATTGTTACTAATAGAGATGCTAATGCTAGAAATACAGTAGCTATAGTTAGCCATTTCATTCTATTTTGTAGTAGGTAATTGGTTTCTGTAGTTTTTGAATTGAATTCCAGTTCTAAAAGTTTTTTTAATGATTCGGAGTTTTTTCTTAAAAGTTCTGAATAGAAATTAACTCTATTTTGAAACTCAATATTATATTCTATATTAGAAATTTTACTTGTTGATTTAAAATTGTACTCCTTAATAGCATGAAATATATAGTTATTTTTGGATTCAAAATTTAATTCTTGAAATAATCTATTGATTTGAAAATCTAATGTATTTGCTTTCAAAATATTATTTTTTATTTTTAATAAGTCAGATTTTTTTTTAATTTTTAGATTATTTTCTCTGATTATTTCTAATTCTTTTTTATAGGTGTTGATAGCAATTAAGATCATTAAACTTTTAATGAAATAGTTATGATGGTTGCCATGATCTTCATCATCTTTTTCAAACTTAAATACTCTTATATCGTTTATATTTTCAATGTAGTAGTAATCATTTTCATTCGTAAAACAATTAAAGCTATTGATAGAAAAAGATTGTGACTGTAGGAAGCTAAAGTTTCTTCTTATAAGTTCATTATTAGGACGTTTAGAACATATTTTTTTGATTGAAGTTTCATATGTACTATTCATTGATAGAACAGTATTTTTTTCTATTTTTAGAAACCTGAGTATCCAATCTTCGAAGTATTCAATTTTTTTATTTAAAGCTTCATTAAACTTATTTGCTGATGATTTAGCTTGAATAGAAGTTCTTCTCAAGAGAAAGTCATCAGAGGTTACTATGACATCATTTTCAGAGTAAAAATTTTTATATATATCATTGTAAAATGAATTATCTAAAAAAAAATCAAAACATAAAAAAGATGTAGATGGAACGATTCTGTGAATAGTGCAAGAAATGTAATCTGTGTGCTTTGGAAAGTTTTTTATCTTTATTCCAGAAAAATTTGATCGCCAATCAGTGGATTTTTCATCAAATATAAGACCAAGGTTATGCCAACCACGATGATCTAGTATATTTTCACTTTCAACTAACCTTTCAAAGTTAGAAAAAGAGTCTAGTTTACTAAATTTTTTTATGAGTGCTTTGTTGATAATTTCAAATTTTTCAAAGGTATATTGAAGTTTAATAGTTAGTTTGTTGCTTGATATTTTTATTCCGACAGGTTTTTCATGAGAAATATCTTTTAGTCTATATTCAGCAGCTGTTTTATATCTGTCTGAAAGATTTTTAATACGTTCTATTCTTCGCCATAAATTATTGTTAAGAAGATTGTTGCTGATTTTCATGTATGTGACTCAAATTAAAGTGCTTGGAAAATTTTTATAAAAATAATTTTGTCTATTTTATATGTTCCACAATTTTACATTTGGAGGGGGATTTAACAACATAAGCTGTCTTAAGGAAACAATCTCATCACTAATATTATCTAAAATTGGTAATCCATTATCACACTTTTGGACTATATGATTTAGAGTTAGCCAGTTCAACATTGCACTGGCGTTTTTAATATTGGCATATTCATAATCACCGCCTAAATAAGTTGCTAAAATACTTTCATCTTGAAAGATTTTGTTCATCCATTTTAGGGCAAATGTATTTTGTTTATCTTTAATGTTTTTATATGCATAATTAAAGCTACCTGCAATAGCATCTGCTAATTGAATGCCGTAAAAACTTTTAGAATCTACCATTTGTATAGATTGTTTTAAATTAAATGTAAGAGGTCGTTCTAGGTTGAATTGTTCATAAATTTGAGATTTTCTTTCAGTTCTTCCAACCATACTATTAAAAAATTCTTGATTGGCATTTAATGGCTTTGAGGAATCACAATAAACATCCAATATATCAATTTTCTGTCCCCACTTGCCTAAACTACTAAATAAGCATTCAGTTGTGATATCTAGAATCCATTTTCCTGAACCCTCTCCCAAATAACCATCCATTTCAGATAAAAAGGAGTCTTTATTATAATGAGCAAACTTTTGAATTTGATCTAAAACTAGATCTGATTGGTTGTTAATTATTTGAAATAAAGATTTTGTAGGCGTATCTACTCCTTCTTTCATAACCTTATAAAATTCTTCAAAAATAACTTCAGCTGATTTATCTTGAGTAACTAATTTTAAATGAAGATAATCAGTAATAAATCTGTGAAAATTCATTCCATAAAAAATAGAATTTTTTGCTGATAGAGCAGATTCAAAAATATATTCAAAGAATTTACCAGCGATAGTATATTTTTTGTCACAAATGCATATCTTATATCTTCCGTCCAAGATTTCTAGGATCTCATCAAGTGCTCTTAAACCTTTCGGATTTTTTACTAGATTTCCCGATTTAATTTCACCATTTTGAATTCCATAATCCTTGATGATTTTTTCTACAATAAATTGAGCTTCTTCTTCATTTGAGGCTACAGATGCAAATGTAAAAATTGGCTGATCTGCATCTAATAACCTATTTCCTGTAAAACCTGATTCATCACAGTAGATTTGCATATTGTTTAAATCATTATTTAATTGCATGGTAAACCTAGTTTATCGAAGAAAGCTCTATTCCGCTCTTTTGCAGAATTAACTAATCTATCAAAAGAAATAACCTCAATATAGCAGTTCAAATTTTTCTTATAACCAAAAAAACCTAGCTTGTCGGAGGTTTCAGTAAGATCATGGATTTCTTTACATCTGTCACTCATACTTGGTGTCAAATCACAGATTACATAACAAAAACCTGGCACATCTTTAGAGTCAGGAATAGGTCTTCCTGTAGCAGTAGTAGCTTTTCCATTTCTTATACGACGTAAATAACCAAATACTTGCTCTATAGGATCTTTATCTTCGCCACTTTTAACATCATTACGCATAGGGCGTTTAATTTCTACAATTGTTAAAGATGCTAAAGGTAGTTTTTTACCTTCTGATATAAGAAGGGGTTCATCATATACATTCAATGCGCAAAGATCAGGTTCTTTATTTTCATTTGAGTCTGTAATAGGCATTGAGGACAATGTTTTATCTGAAGCCAAATAATCATGGAATGCTAATCTCTCATCTATTAGCCATAGATTACATTTATCTAAACCAATATCTTCGGAAGTTTGACGCATAGGCATTATAAGTTGGTGGATTAAATCCTCTCTTGAATACTTACCATCGGCTCCCCGTTGGATTGCTTTTTCAAGAATGTCTAAAACTACTTTACGGTTGCAAACATAACCAGCTAGGTCAGATTTCTTTATATCATCTACCTTTTGCATATAATCAGTAATTCGAGATTGAATGTCTTTCTCTTGTTTATCCACATCTTCAATAAGATCATGTCCTTGAGAAAGAATTTGGCTTTCAATATCAGTCAAATATTTATGTAAAAGTAGATCTAATTCTTTGTCAGAAATTTCTGGATTAACAAAAAAAACTTCGTTCGGAATATATTTTAAAATTGATTTATAGCGAGGAGCTTTAGTTGAAACATAGTTGTGCACTCTTTGACGACCTAACTCTTTATACTGAATTAAAAACTCGTTGAGATGAGCTGTGATTTTCGAGTACACAGTTTCACGAATTTGAACTTCATTTATAGCGTTCGAGTATAAATCGGTTTCGTCTTGATCGAGATTGAAGTCTATTCGTTCAGGTCTGACAACATCATCAAGATATGTAGATGTTAGATAGCAACAGTATGTAAAGTCACCATTTGTGTGTTGAATTTTTCCATGTAAACCTGCAATTTTTCCTATCAGATTTTCTTCTTTAACAACTCGTCCTGCAGCACACCAAGCAATACACGGGGGGCGGGTTTTTGATTTCAATTTAATATGTAGAAGTTCAAATTTAATGCCCGAAACTTCAAAACTTTCTGGGCAGGCAGATTCAAACATTTGTGTATCAAATAATTCATTTAAATTAATAGTTTCATCTTGATCATAGATAGTTATATTTGGAGCTCCACCTTCTCTGACAAAGTACCACAAACAATGTTCTAGAATATGGTTTGCGATTGCACTGCAAGATTTAGGTGATCTTTTTTCATATTTATCGATAAAATCTTCAAGTTTAATGGTTGTACACAGGGCTTCTGTTTTTTCTATTACACTTGTTGATGAAAGATAAATTCCATTTTTCTTATTAAAGTGGAATTTTCTCTTTTGTGCTTCATTTTTTAAATCTATAAAATTACTTTCGACTGATACATTGGTGAAAGCTTTTAGCCACATTAAACGACCTACACCTCGGCATCCTTTCTTTGCTTTATATTCACTGTCTAAAGTTTCAAATGAGTTCATATTAACCTCATTGAATCCGACCCCATTATCAATGATTGTAAAACCATAAATAGGTGAATTGTTTTCAACTGTAGTGTCTTGTGCTAGTGTGCTTTGAATATTACGATCAATATAGATTTTTATAGAAGGATCGATATTATTTGTGCACTCATCTATAGAGTGTATTGAATTCACTACGGCTTCAAATAATGGCATTAAACATTGATTGTATGGCAGAGTAGTATTTCTCAATCTCCCTTCAAGTGATGTATTAATTGCCATTGCTGTATCCTAAATTTTATGAGTTGTAAAAAAGAGTTTTAATAATTTCTATTCTAATAATTCTATAAGCTTAACACTATTCAATTTTGCTTCCTCTAGAGCTTTCTTTCTCCTGTAGTCTAATTCGCTTGATTTAACTGTTCTTAAATTAAGATTTATACTTGGATATCGTTTTCTAAGTTTTGGTTCAATATGGTTTCGGAAATTTAAGGCTAGGTGTTTGTTTTCAATAAATTCACACTTAGTTTTTTTTAATTTTCCATTTAGGCTGATGTAGGCATGAGCTTTTTCATTTTCACCTATTCCCATTTCTTCGAAGTGTAATCCGAAACTTGGAGACCAACCTTCACGAAAATTTTTGGGTAAATCACCATAATCTAAGAATGCTTCAATTGTATAAAGTTGTCTTAATTCTTCGTCTTTCATCTTTACTCCATGATTATTAGACTGATTCAATGATGTAATTTACACCTAGTACCACTTGTTTAGACCAATATTCAGCGGTTTCTTTTGCTTCTTCATATTCCTCAAATTGCCCTTCAGAAATTGCTTCTTCTCTAGAGGAAGTTGTGATGATTTCTCCTTCATCACCAATAAAATAATTTCCTGATTCTAATAGCTTTACAATGAAGCCCATGATCACCCCCTTAAAGTCTAGACTATGATTTTAAATTACAATACTTTAGAAGCTATCACCATCAAAAATTAAGATTTTTAGATTCAAATAATTCAATATGATTGGATAAGGAAACACAATGAAGTTAAAAGATGCGTTTGACTATATACTTGATAAAAATAATGCTTTAAGTGATTTCAATGCATACATGATAGGGGTGGCATATGAAGATAATGATTCTTTCTTATTCGTTAATCTCACCATAGATGATGAAGAAATAGAAAATAATGCGCTTTACTACCATGCTCATGTTACAAGTGGAAAAATTCGAAGTTCAGAGGGAGAAGAGGATTTTTACAGTGCAGAGAGCATTGAGGACTTGCTTGATCAATTGCCGCTGATTGCTTCTGATTTGAGTTATCATGTCTATAAGCTAGATGAGGATGTGTTAGGGTTGAGTAGTGAATATGCGTTAAAAGCACTATTTCCAAGATTACCCAACTCTGATGTATGTGATCTTAAAGAGTTCAAGCAAGAAGCGATTAAGCTTATTACCATGTTGAATAAGTAACAAAAACTGATTTAGAACGTTTTATTTTGTATCACAGTATGTATCATAGAATAAATATTTTTATATAAATTTAACAAAAACAATCATTTGAATAAAAGTTTGGTAGTGGATATGCCTACCAAGATTTAAAGTCCTATAAACTCGAATAGTTTTATATGACTTAAAAAAGCCCTAAACTATAATGGTTTAGGGCTTTTTTATTGGTTTAGATAATTGAGTTTCACCTTTTAAAGTAAAAGAGAAATTTTATTTCTATAGCAAGTTGAAATAGAGTTTTTGTCTATATATCAGCTATTTTCACTATTCTTTTGCCAATATTTTCGCCATTGAGTAAGCCAACCAGACTTTTAGGAAGTTGTTCTAAGCCCTCGACAATCTCTTCTACAACCCGTAATTTGCCGGAAGATACCCACCTACTCAAATCATGAAAGGCTTGAGGTTGCTCATTCAAATAATCAAATAGTAAAAAGCCATTCATCGTGAGACTTTTTAAAATAAGTTGTCCAGGTACACCGATAACATTGGCTTTGGGTGTATCTGAATCATATTGAGAGATAGCACCACAGCAAACAATTCTTCCACCCTTTTTCATATTGGATAATGCTGCATCTAAAATATTTCCACCGACATTATCAAAATATATATCTATACCATCAGGACATATTAACCGTAGCTTATCTTCCAGATTTCCAGTGCTGTAATCAATAGCTTCATCAAATCCGAAATCCTTTGTGAGAAGACTGCATTTATATGTGCTCCCTGCGATACCTATTACGCGACAGCCTTTAATTTTAGCAATCTGACCAACAATAGAACCTACAGCACCAGCCGCAGCTGAAACAACAACTGTATTACCGATTTCGACCTTACCACATCGTAATAATCCAAAATATGCAGTTAGTCCAGGTACACCATAAATACTCAATAAATATGTTAATGGTTTTAATTTGGGCAGGGCAAACAAGGTATCAGCTGACAAAGTCGCATGTGTCTGCCAGCCAGTCTCAGCAATGACAAGATCTCCTTTTACTAAATGTGGTACGTGTGATTCGATTACTTCTGCTAAAGCAATACCAGCCATAACTTCTCCAGCTTGTAATGCGGGACGATAAGTATCGCCTTGCATCCAAGCTCGGCTTGCCGCATCTAATGCTATATATAGGGTACGTACGCTTATCTCACCATCTTTAGCAGAAGGCAGATCACTTTCTTTTATAGAGAAATCGTAAATATCTAGCTTACCTTTAGGTAATTTGGACAATATAATTTGATTTATTTTCATAGTTTTCTCTAGATGAGTAG
This sequence comes from Acinetobacter sp. EKM10A, assembly GCF_011075215.1. Taxonomy (NCBI): domain Bacteria; kingdom Pseudomonadati; phylum Pseudomonadota; class Gammaproteobacteria; order Moraxellales; family Moraxellaceae; genus Acinetobacter; species Acinetobacter sp. EKM10A. The sequence goes on from NZ_JAALLK010000001.1 coordinate 234,365, forward strand.
GAGTAAAAACAAATAATTAGAATGCATTACTGCCAGTTAATTCCGAAGAGAACTCCCATAAGCGTTTAGCTTGCTCAGTATCAACAGCATATGCTTCTACATCTTTAAAAGTAATTTCTGTACAGCTTTTTAATTTTGCTATATCACAGTCTTCACAATACAAACCGCCTAATGAGCTGAGTTCAGGGGCTGTCGCTGCCCAAATTGTGGTTGCTGCTCCTTGTTGCGGTGTTTTTAGATCGCCAATAGTGGGATTACCATCTTTATCTACCCATCCCATTGCAAACATTTCCTCGTGTGTTAAATGACGCTGAAGGGAGGTAGCAATATTGCCCGGATGTACTGAGAAAGATCTTACATTGTCTTTTTTACCTAATATGTCTAAATAAAGGCTAAACAACGCATTAGCTGTCTTTGCTTGTCCATAAGCTAGCCAATGATCGTACTCATATCTAAAGTGAATATCATTCCAGCGAATTGGAGATAATTGATGTCCTGCTGATGACAGTGTTACAACACGTGCACCACCTTTTAAAAGGGGCCATAGGTGATTGGTCAAAGCAAAATGGCCTAAATGGTTTACTGCAAATTGTAATTCCCAGTTATTGCCTACGCGTGTTTCGGCACAAGCCATTACTCCGGCATTATTAATTAAAAGATCAATATGTCTGTCTTGTTTTAATAACCGTTGAGAAAACTCCCAAACACTGTTTTTCGAACTATTTAGATTACTTAGATCTAAAGCTTCGATCTTAATGTTTGGAATATTTTTTGTTGCTGTATAAGCTTCCTCTACATTTCTAGAGGCAACTGTAACTAAAGCGCCGGAGTGAGCTAAAGCTTTGCTAGTTTCTAGCCCTAAACCCGCATGACCACCAGTTACAACAACATGTTTATTTTTTAAATTAATACTTGCTAGTACATCTTCAGCTGTACTATTTTTGCCAAAATTTGAGCCAATAGGAATTTGTTGTCTTTCCATCTTTATTACTTCTATATCGGGAGGGATAGAAAATAGTATGGACACCAAATATTGAACAAACCATAATTAAAAGGCCACTTTTCTTTTTTGATCGTTCGGATTTTTTATAAATGGATGCTCTATCGCATGTTTTATCATTATTGAAAATAAAACATAGTAATGGTGCTGGTCTTGATGCTGGTGGGGACTGGGCTATCAATTTTCCAGCATATGATGGAATTAAATTTAATGCTGTTTTGAAAGGACAATGTTGGGTGAAAAACCCAGATGATGAGTCTTTTCTTGTTAAAGCAGGAGATTGTGTTTTACTTACGCGCGGAAAACCATTTATTGCAGCTACTGATCTGAATCTGCCGACAGTTGAATCTTCCACTGTTTTTGATATGAATGTTGGGAAAATATCTATTTTGAATGGTGGTGGTGATTTTTTTCTAATAGGTATTAGTTTTGATTTTGAAGGTGATACTTGGGGAATGCTTACAAGTGCTCTACCTTCTTTTGTTCATCTGAAAAATATTTCTAACCAGGTTTCAGTTTTAAAATGGGCAATCGAACAGCTTAGTCTTGAGCTAAAAGAAGAGACATTAGGAAGTGAGCTAATGATCAGCCATCTAGCACAAATCATGCTATTACAAGTTTTAAGATTCTGGCTAGGACCAGGCCAAAACCGATATACTGGCTGGTTAGCAGCACTTTCAGACCATCGTTTAATAAGATCAATAAATGCTATCCATGAGAAGCCGACGTACTCATGGACAGTCGCAGAATTAGCAGCTATTGCAGGTATGTCTAGGACTACTTTTACACAACATTTTACTAAAGTAGTAGGCCATTCTCCTTTTAACTATCTTACAAATTGGCGAATGCAGCTTGCTGCAGATATGTTATTAAGAAGCGAAAGAAAAATAATCAATATTGCATTTGCTGTTGGATACCAATCTGAAGCAGCTTTTAGTACAGCATTTAAGCGTAGATTTGGCTTTTCACCTACACAGTATCGGGCCGCTAAATTTAAATAGATAGAGGTTCTATTAGTATGATGTTGATTAATAATTAAAATTAATGAAGTACCTCCTATTTGAGGTACTTCTAGGATCTATATATGCAAAAAAAACTGCCAATACCAGATAACTTACCAAATCATTTAACGGATATTTTTTATCACATCAATATAAGCTTGCCTAAAGGCGATTTAAAAGAAACTGTAAAGTTAGATGAAGCTATAAAGCAACTTAACGCAAGTGATGTATATGCTGTACAGGATTATCCTCTGCATAATTTATCTGAATATGCGGGTTGGGCTATTAATTCAGAAATAACTCAAACTGCGAGTATAGAAAGCCCTTTATTCATTGCCAATTGGTACTACTGGGGGCAACAGCTTTATAGATCTATTAATCCGTATAAATTAGACCTAAAAACTCCAAGTTTGTTAGAAATTCCTGCTTATACAAAATTACCAGAGTTTTTAGATTCGGTCATTCCTGAACAAGATGAAAGACTGGATCTTTCTGACACCGATGCCAAAAAGATTATTGGCCCTATCTCTGCCATGCATGGTGTTATTCCTAAGGGCAGCATATTTAAACAAGGCGATGTGATTCTAAAAAAAGATGAGAGGTTAACTCCTGAAAAACTAATTATCTTAAGACGGGTAGGGATCAAAGAATTAACTATTTATAAAAAACCAAAAATTCTTATTGTAAGTATGCACTCTTTTGATAAAGAAGAAATGAGTGAGGAAAGTTTGTATGTTAAAGATGTTTTGAAAACATGGGGCTATGAGCAGGTAGAAATCAAATCACTTAAACCTGAACGTTACGATGCTGCATTTAATAGTCTTAAAAAAGATAATAATTCGGCTTTAGATGAGTCATTAACGACAAGCAGGGACGATTATATAAAGTTCTTTGAAGAACAGACTATGAATTTTGATGTCATTCTTTGTTGTACATATCAAAATAGTCGTTCCGCTTTATTTCAGCTTGAGAAACTTCCGATCTTTGATCAAAGCAGTATGTCAACGGCTTTGAATACTCGTTGTATGCCTGGTAATGAAATTAAAATTCTCAAAGGGAAAGATAGAACGCCACCTAGTCGTGAGACAGTTCAAATTTATGATGAGAACGGTAATCACAAAGGTATGCGTGTAGTCATTACAGAAGACAAAGCGACTATTATTAATTTACCGGGTGATATCCAAGATATTGCGATTCTGATGCATGCTTTTGTGAAATATATTTTAAATAAACACATCTCAGACTTTTTTAATCATGCCTATTTCAAAGGTAAAACGGACATAGAGATTGTTCCTGATGTAACAAATAGAAAATTGTTATGGGGTCATTACAAAGCTAACGAAAGTGGGGAATATATATTAGAAATTATTGAACAGCAGCCATATCAAATAGAGCCACCTCTTAGTGCAAATTGTATTGTAATGGTTCCGTTTCAAGAAAAAGTACTTGCCAAAGGCAATGATTTATATTTTATGAAAATAGATTGAATCTATTTTCTATGTATAACTTAATTGGGCGATGTAACCTTTAAACTTTTTTAATGGTTACACCTCCAAAACTTTACCCTATAAAACTATTACCCTAACCCCACCTTTATAAAGCCCTCTTAAACAATAACTTAATCATTATTTAGCCTTACTTTTTTAATGATCTAAATTAAAGCAAATGTCATTTTGTGTGCTTGACTGCAATAAATGTGAAGCTTATCCTTTGCCTGCTGGCCACATTGCCAGTCGGTTTTAGCAGACCGCATAATAACTCCCGCATCAGAGTCATTCCTTCTGAGGAATAGTCTTGTGTGGTAGCTACTCGTCCCTTTCCCGTAGCGGTAGGACGGGAGAGGGACACCTACGGGTGTGCTAGTTTGAGTTATTACTAGTCTGCTAACCCTTTCTCGTTCTGCCACCATAATTTTAATGCTTTGGCAGAACTCCCAATAAAAAGGAGTTGGCTTTGCACATCCATTATTTCTTGGCAGCCTTTGCCAAAAGCTATAACGACACCACATAAACCTTAAAGCAGTTTGAGGGCTATTAGTGCTTTCAGACTTTAAATCGTCACAACCAAAAACCTAGCAACAATAAAACTTGAGATGTGCCAAGCACAGTCTTTATAGGCTTTGCTGTGCCTTTTTTTCTCCCAAAAAAGTATCTCATTTACAAACAACAAGAATTTATAACGGTAAAATTATGCGAAATGTAGTTCTCCCAACACGTGCCTTATACGTTGTAAATAAAGCGATTGATCTGTTTCACCATCGTGGATTTCACCTTATTGGGGTCGACAGAATAGTGAGAGAATCAGAGATTACAAAAGCGACTTTCTATAATTATTTTCACTCTAAAGAACGACTTATTGAAATTTGCCTGATGGTGCAAAAAGAAAAGCTCCAAGAGCAAGTAGTCGCAATGGTCGAGTATGACTTAAGCACTCCCGCAATCGATAAACTTAAAAAGCTTTATTATTTACATACCGATATAGAAGGGCCGTATTACTTATTATTTAAAGCCGTTTTTGAAATTAAAAATAGCTATCCCAACGCTTATCAATCCGCAGTGCGCTATAGAACATGGCTCAAAAATGAAATTTATAGCCAGCTTAGATTGCTTAAACCCGATGTCTCTTTTACCGATGCCAAACTATTTTTATATATGGTGGAAGGCACAATCATTCAGCTTTTAAGCTCTGGTGGGGTAAGCGAGCGGGAGGGTTTGTTTGAGTGTTTTTTAAGAGGTCTAACTACATGCAAATGAAAAGTTTAGGGTTGTGTCAGTAGCGGCTAAATAGGAGTTATAAAAAAGGGGGCTGCATGCTGTATTTATCAAAAAATAACTTGTTTATTCAGCATGGCTCCTTTAAATAATGAAAGAGAAAAACAACAATGATCTCTATAGCTGTATGAGGGAGGACGTTATTTGAAGTTATTTATTGTGATATTTATTGCCATTTTTTCCAGTATTGGAATCATTTGCTTAATCGCATTACTCAGAAATTCAAAAAATTATTCACCATCGGGTGAGCATGATTATTCAGCTTCAACACATCCACAACACCACCATATTCACGATAACAGTCACCATAGTTCTCATTCATCAAATGATTGCTCATCATTTTCCGACTCAGGCGGATGTGATGGAGGCGGTAGCAGTGACTAAAAAGCCCTTTCATATAAAAGGGCTTTTAAGCAGTTTAAGGTAAATCAAACCAGATAAATTGGCTATCTTCATTTGCATGAATCACGGCATTATCTTCAAAGACCAGAGCATCACCCGCTTTCACTTCGTACTCACCAATACGAACTTCACCTGAAATTACATGAACGTAATTTACTCGTTTTGAAGTCTCAACTGGCAATTCACGACCTTTTTCGAGTACAGCAGATTTTACCTGTGCATCTTGGCGAATATGCATTGGTGCATTTGCGTCAGGGCCTGCAATTAAATGCCATTCGTTAGGTTGATTACGTGGGTCCAAACTAATTTGCTGATAATTTGGCTCGGCTTCTTTTACATCGGGAATAATCCAGATTTGTAATAAGTGCACTGGCGTATCGGTGTTATTGATCTCACTATGAGCAACACCTGTACCTGCACTCATAAGTTGCCATTCACCTGCTTTAATCTGGCCTTCATTTCCCATGGTGTCACGGTGTGAAATTGCACCATCAAGCACACAGGTTAAAATTTCCATATTGTCATGTGAGTGAGTGCCGAAACCGTTGTGGGCATCGATTCGGTCATCATTAATGACTCGAAGTGCACTTACCCCCATATATTTAGGGTTATACCAGCTACCAAACGAAAAGCTATGATAAGACTCTAACCAGCCTGCTTTAACATGACCACGATCTTCACTACGATGCAAATAAGCATTCATGACTCGATCTCCTCAATTATTATTTATCTCTTGAGGAATATGTTAAACCTGTGGGGTAAAGCTAAAAATAGAGTAGATGCAACATATTGTTGCATTTTTAAGATGATTAAGATTTTTATAAATATTCGTTTTAAATTTTAGATATAAAAAGCCTGTATAAAGCAGGCTTTTTTTAAAAGACATTACATATAAATGCCTACCTATAAGGCTTTAAAGGAAATTATAGATAGACATTGAGTTTGATTAGGCAGATAAAAACTCCGCGTATTTAGAAATATCGACGTTGCCACCACTAATAATAATGCCGATACGTTTGCCTTTTAACTCATCTTTTAAGTTACGGGCAGCCGCAAATCCGAGACATCCAGTCGGTTCAACCACCATCTTCATTCTTTCAGCAAAGAACTTCATAGCGTTAATGAGTTCTTCGTCTGTGACAGTCAAAATGTCATCAACTTTTTGTTGAATAATAGGAAAGGTCAATTTGCCCAAATATTGAGTTTGCGCGCCATCGGCAATGGTTGGCGGGGTATCAATATGAACAATTTCTCCTTTTCTAAAAGACATTTGTCCATCATTTCCGAGCGCAGGTTCAACGCCATATATTTTGCAGTTCGGAGAAAGCTGGCGAGCAGACAGGGCAGAACCTGCCAACAAACCGCCACCACCTAAACATACAAACAGGTAATCTAAATCACCGACTTCTTCAAATAACTCTTTAGCAGCCGTACCTTGGCCTGCAATCACATGCGGATGGTCATAAGACGGAATTAATATTAGACCATTTTTTTCGGCAATCTCTTTTCCAATTTTTTCCCGATCTTCCGTATAACGGTCAAATTCAACAATATTACCGCCGTATTCTCGCGTTGCTGCCATTTTTGCAGCAGGTGCATCTTTAGGCATGATAATGGTTGCTGGAATACCAAGAATTTTTGATGAAAGCGCAATGGCTTGTGCATGATTTCCCGAAGAAAAAGCAACTACACCTGCTTTCTTTTGAGTCTCATTAAATTGTAAAAGTGCATTCATGGCACCACGAAATTTGAAAGCGCCTACACGCTGAAAATTCTCACATTTAAAGAACACTTCTGCTTCAAATTCATTGTTCACTGTACGTGAAGTTAAAACAGGGGTTTTATTTATAAAATCTTTTATACGTTCAGCAGCGGCTGCGACATCTTCATAATTTGGAAGGGTTAAATTTTTCATAATTAAACCTGATTCTATTCAATGTTTTCGGATGCAAGATTTCGTATTGCCAAGGAAAGCACAATCTATTGACCTTGTTTAGATAAAATATATATATTTAGATAAAATGTCTAATTTATTTTTTAATTTGATAACAATGAGATATAAGATTTTGATTTACATTAAGTTTAAAATTAGATAAAAAGTCTAAATTACTGTTTGTGTACTTCACTCTAGGGTTTGAAACAGTAATTAAGTCATTAGGAGAAATACATTGGGCAATCGTGATAAACATTTACTCACTCAACTAGATACCATCGCGAAAGGGTTAAGTGAAACACTAGCGCCTTTTTGTGAAGTGGTTGTCCATGACTTAACCAATCCTGAGCATGCCATACTCTCAATACACAATAATTTGTCTGGCCGACAAGTTGGAGACCCAGCAACTGAGTTGGGGCTGGCAAGAATCATGTCTCCGGAGTTTCCAAACCTTATTACAAACTATGCTAACCAGTTTGCAGATGGCCGCCCTGCAAAAAGCACTTCGATCGGTATTAAAGATGAAGAGGGCCAGTACGTAGCCGCTTTATGTATGAATATTGATTTAACCTTATTTAGAGGGATGCAAAGCGCTTTAGAGCATTTCACTAAAATTGAAACTGACAGCATTATTGAAAACTTGGAACCGAATGGCACGGAAGCAATTCGAAGATATATCGATCAGTTTGCTTCAAAACATGCCACTACACCGCGTATGTTAAAACTCAATGAGAGAAAGCAATTAATACAAGAACTCAAAAATAATGGCTTACTAGAAATTAAAAAGGCGGTGGAAACGGTTGCCCAACATTTAGGTATATCCAGAGCCAGTGCCTATTTGTATGTAAAAGAAACTTAATTTGCCAAATCGAGGTCATCATATTCGTTCAAGGTCTTACCTTGCTGAATATGTTCCTGATAATGTTGAGCACGCAGTTTGTCTAACTCTGAGCTAGATACGCCGTCTCTCCAATAGCCGGCAATACGCACGTCATTTTTATTTAACTGTTGGTCTTCTAGAAAAAATTGACGTAAGGCTCTTGCTTCGTTGCGTTCGCAAGCCGCCCAAATCGTAATATTTTCATAATTTTCTAGCGTAAATGCTGCCTTTAAAAGAAGGCCTTTCTGTGACGAGTGATGTTCTTTATGGAACGAATGAATTTTGACATGCTCAAGTTCGGGTAATTGGCTAGCAATATCTTTTTCAAAACTTTCAATGAAAATATCCGCACTTATGCCGAGTTCCCATTGCTTGAGTATTGAATATAACGCGGGTACAGCCGTATCGTCGGCAAACATGACCACATGCTTTTTGGCTGTGAAGTTGGGAATAAAATGAGGGCGAGGGCCAATAAGCCCGATTTTTGTACCCACTTGAGCCGAATTAAGCCATTCCATTGCTGGGCTTAAATCTTCATGTTTAACAAAATCAATTTCGATTTGAGCATTTATAGGGTTAAATGAACGAACCGTATAGACGCGTGAAATGGGTTGTCCCTCTGGCGGATTGCTCACAATTAACCGAATTGCCAAATTGGGGGCTTGCCAAAGCTCTGGTTGTAATGTGTTGATTTTTCCTTGAATTCTTACAATAGAAGGATACGGCGTCTGAATCGAGACAATAGTCATCTCAAGCTGTTCCATATCTTGTAAATGGTCTTTTTCTTTTAATAAGTCGCCATATTCTTGTTTCGATTTTTCTGCAATTTTTGTCATATATATAACCCAAGCTTAATGATTACTATAGAGCGCGATAATTGATATAGATGTAATCTCTCTATGAGCTACGATAACCAAGTTAGCCCTTAATGTAAATAATAATCATTATTAATTGTGTGTTTAGATGATAGAATTAGTTCACTAAACGATTAAATCGAATAGCAAAAATTTTTTTATTATTTTGATATTTATCATTTTTTATTAATGGCTTTTAAAAGAAAGAAATTGATATTTCTCTTAATAGTAATTGTAAATGATTATCATTTATATTATTGTGCTGGGGTATCTATTATTCAAACAAACAGCGATAAAGACGACATTTTTATAACTTTGTTTTGAATATTAGGTTGGGTGGTATTGCATAAAGAATAGGGTGAGGACCAAGATAAATGCTAAAAGATTTGAGCCAAAATTTAGGGCAAATGAATGATAAAAATAAAAATATAGAAAATTTCTTAAAGCAAATTTATGAAAATATTTTTGATCAAAATTCCAATCGAACAGCACTCATTTTTGAAGGTCGTAGCATTAGTTATGCTGAGGTAGGGACTCAAGTCGCCAAAGTCATGTATGCGCTAAAAATGCAAGACTTGGCGACAGGGTCGGTGGTGGCAATTTGCCTGAGAAAAAGTCCTGAGCATATTTATACCGCTTTGGCATGTGCGCTTACAGGTATCATTTGGCTACCTGTAGATATGGATTCTCCGCCGTCGCGTCTGAACTATTTATTGACGAATAGTCGGGCAAATGTTGTGGTGAGTGACTCATCCATTGCAGGTTTGCAAACACTAAATATTAATGAGATTTTATCGGCTACAACTGAGTATGAACCGAGCTTTAATGCCGAAATTAACCGACGTCCGGCTTATTATTTATATACTTCGGGAAGTACAGGAACTCCGAAATGTGTGGTCCTAAATAATCAGGCCACAGAAAACACGCTACAACAGACGATCTCGGAATGGAAAATTACTGCTGACGATGTGATTATGGCGGTAACACCGTTTCATCATGATATGTCGGTATTTGATGTATTTGCTTCAATGGCAGTGGGTGCAACTTTGGTGGTTCCATCTTTTGAGCAAAGTAAAAATGCTGTTGTCTGGGCCGATTTAGTAGATCGTTGCAAGGTTACGATTTGGAGCAGTGTGCCTGCCATTGTCGATATGCTGTTCAGTGTAGCTCAAAAAGAACAATTACAATCTTTGCGTTTAATTGCCCAAGGCGGCGACTATATCAAGCCCTCACTTATAACGAAGTTAAGACAACAATTGCCTAACGCTCGTTTATTTTCATTAGGTGGACCTACCGAGACCACAATTTGGAGTATATGGCATGAAATAAATGAGCAAGATCAGGAAATTATTCCGTATGGAAAAGCTTTAGAAAATAACCGTTATTTTATTTTGGATGAAAATCTAAAGCCTTGCCAAATGGGCGAGGTCGGTACGATGTATATGGCCGGCCTGAATTTATCAAATGGTTATTTACTTGATGGGGAAATTAATTATAAAGATTTCGTTGATATTCAAGTGAGCGAAAATGAAACTCAAACTGCTTTTCGCATGAGTGATCAAGGATATTTTAGGGAAGATGGGAATATTATTTTTGCTGGACGTGAGGAAGGTTATTTAAAAATAAAAGGTGTGAGAATCTCTGCGGCCGAGGTTGAAAATGCTTTGACGAAGAACCCGTATATCCATAACTGTGTGGTGATCAGTTGTGTACATCCAACGACTGAAACTCAAGAGTTAGTCGCCGTTTACACCCTAGAAAATAAATATAAAACTACTCGCCTAAATAGCCCCGAATTAAAGAACTTCTTAAAAATACATTTGCCGAGTTCACATATTCCTTCGAAATATTTGGCCGTTGAAACCATACCTTTGACCCGAAATGGAAAAATTGATCGTAAAGCTGTGCAAGAAATCGCTCAGGGGAAAATTTATGTATCTTCTACGTTGTCTGCAAACTCTTCTAAAACAAAGTCATCAATCGCTGAGGTGGGGGATTCGGTTCTATCGGTTTTTCGTGAATGCATATCTCACAGTCAAGCTGAAAAAATGGATATTCTTTATAGAAGTGAAATATTAGATATAGGAATTCGTCCGAAACAACTCATGAGTATTGCTCAGAAACTTTCTCAAAAGCTCAATACACAAATTGATTTTTATACGCTAGTTAGCTGCAAAACAATTCAGGATGTGGTGAATAAAGTAGAGCAGCAAATAAAATAGAAAAATTGAAATGTGCTTAAAAGCGGAGTTGAGTTGTTTGCTTTTAAGCACATGGTTGGTTTTAGGGCAACTAGATTTGAGCTAAGGTTGCCTTCATTTTTTCGCAAATACTTTCCACTGTTGTAGTCGGGAAGCGGTGAGCCTGATACGTAATAATCATGCTTAACTGATGCTGTTCATCAATCACATTTTCCATAATTTCGAAATGTAATCCGAACATCGATTCATCACGTTCCGGCAAGATTTGACGATAAGGAAGGTCTTGTCCCTGAGGTGTTTTGAGCGCGCCGTTTAAAGCATTATTTGAATGGATATGAATAAACACATCAAATAACAGTCCTTCATCGGCACGCATTCCTAATGCATTTTGTATATGGTTGATTGGAATATCTGCATAGGCCATCGAGGTATTAATCATTGTGCTGATATGGTGGAGCAACGATTGGAATGAATCTGAAGGGCTAAACTGTGTGCGATGCGCCACCATGGTCGTAAAGTAACCCACCGTATCAAAAAACTCAGGATCAGTTCGTCCAGAGGCAGAAGTACCAATCACAATATCTTTTAAATTACCTTGTTGCTGTAATGCATGGGCGATAGCAGTATAGAGAACCGCGAAAATAGAAGAGCTATGTTGTCTCGAAAATGCGAGAAGCTTGTCATGCATTTCCGGTGCAAATTTAAGTTCGAGCCATTGGACTGGAGGTTTTTCCTTTTCAGCATTTAATTCATGTTCCGAAACAGGAAGGTTTAGTCCTTTGGTTGCTCCTCTTAACAGGTTAGTCCAATAATTTAAATGGTCTTGGTTGATCCCTTGCTTTTGCTGGAGTAAAGAAAAATCAAGAATGGATTGGGCGGGTGCCTTCCAGCTCGGTGCTTGAGCATTTGAGCGAGCAAGATAAGCATGTGCAAGGTCAGCCATAATCGTATTTAAAGACCATTCATCAATCACCATGTGATGAACTAAAAACGATAGAGTTTGGCGACCTTTGGCATTTCGAATCAAACGAATTCTTAAGGGAAGTTCACGAGTTAAATCAAATTTATATGAAGCTTCACTGGCAAGCGTTGCATCTTTACTTTCGGCACTGTTCCAAAACCATTTGAATTGTTTAAGTTCAGACGTAGGAACCACCTGTTGATAGGTTTGACCATTGGCGCTATTAAAAATTGTACGTAAGCCTGCATGGCGCTCAACAATATCTGTAAAGGCTTGTAAGAAAAAATCTTCATTAATTTCTTCAAGGAATTCTACGGCAAATGGTAAGTTATAAATTGGGCTAAAATCGAACGCGGAATAAGCTTGCCACAGGAAATCTTGAGCTAAAGTAAGCGGGGCTTGATCGACACTTTGTAAGGTAGTTTTTTCAGTTTTTGCAGATTTAACTAAAGCGTATTGAGCTAAATCAGCAGCAGATGGGGATTTAAAGAAATCATTAAATTGAATCTCAATTCCATGTTTATTAAGTAGGTTTCCAATAATTCGCGTTGCTAATAGTGAATGGCCGCCAAAATCAAAAAAGTCATCATGTTGACTCATTTCTGGTTCAGCGAGCGTATTTCGAAACTCTTCTAAAATAATTTCTGAAACATAAGTTTGATTAGGTTGTTCTGGCGCTTTTGTAGAACTTGCAAGATGATTTGAGATATCAATTTCTGTCAGCACCAATGGCACATTATTGGGTGAATATTGTTGATATCGATTTTGTATAGCCTGAATGAAATCTGACTTTTGATAGCTTTCATCGAGAATCGGGTGGAGCGCTAAAATAAGAAAATAGTCTTGCTCTGTTTCTATGAGACTTGTAAAAAAAGGGGGATGAAATTCTGCATTCCATGCTTGCGCTTTTAAGGCGGCGACCTGCTCAAATACTTGTTCTGCATTGCTTTTTTTTACTTCTAGACAAGCCGAATGATCATCAAATGGATACTTGTATAAATCACCTTCGTCACTAAATGTATAGCGAACATTTAAGTCAGGTGTAGTTTTAATAATGTCTTGAATTGCTTTAATGAGCAGTTGAATGTCTAAACCTTGATTAAGTTTCCATAGATTAAAACGTCGGTTAACTTGTTCAGGTTGTTGTAATTGCAACATCCAGATATGTTCTTCGTAATCAGTAACCGAAAGGAGAGAGGGCGATTTGGAAAATTGTTCCAACATAAATGAATCCTGGTTTATCAAATGGCTATTTTCATCAATTTTTATTTCGCAAATTTTTTACATTAGATTAAATTTCATATAATTCATAATGTTATAGATTTGCTTGTTTGCAAAAATTGACCTTTTTCTAATGAGTTGATGTCCACATGAACTGTACTGATGTAACAGTAGGGTTACATTTTACCTTTAAACATACTATAATTGATTCTCATTTACATCAAGATTATTATTTGCAAGTAGATAGTGCCAATTGAGAATGACGAATTTTTAAAATAGAAAATAAATAATAAGTGATTGATTAATATTTATTTAATTCGAAATTGGTTGGGCAAAAATAATTTAAAGATGAAAAAAACGCTCCTCGGAATAGGGCTGTGATTTTGCCTATTCAAAAGGAACTGATTCTGTTGTCTCGATAAAATTGAGGAATTTTCATGAGAATATTCAATCATGAAAGGTTAATAAGCCCATCAAATGTTGAACAAATTTTCCCTCGCTTTGGTTTGATGGGATTAAATTTGCAATTTGCATCGGCTTTATTACGCTCAAGTGGGGCACGCCACTGATGCGATTTGGCTTATTCTGTATTTTTATCATTTTATGTATTTGCTCATTATTGCTCGGGGCTGAACAAATACAGTGGTCTACCTTATTTTCTTTTTCTCATGAGAGTTGGCTCACTCTTACAGCCAGCCGTATCCCTCGTTTAATTACCATTGTGCTCACCGGAATCGGCTTGGCGGTATGTGGTGTCATCTTGCAGCATATTGTGCGTAACAAGTTTGTTGAACCGGAAACATCGGGTGGTTTAGATGCTGCCAAACTGGGAATTTTAGTGTCATTAACTTTAGTTCCGGTAACCAGCACGCTGAGCAAGATGATATTTGCGATCATTTTTTGTTTTATTGCCAGCTTAATTTATATCGCAATTATTCGCCGGATCCGTTTTAGAAATACGGTTTTAGTTCCGGTTATTGGCTTGATGTACGGCAGTGTACTGAGTGCCTTAGCTGAGTTTTATGCCTATCGCTTTAATATTTTACAAAGTATGCAAGGGTGGCTTTTAGGAGATTTTTCAAAAATTGTCCAAGGCCACTATGAAGTTATTTACATTATTTTTCCGATTGTTGTCCTGACTTATCTTTTCGCACACCGCTTTACCGTAATTGGTATGGGGGAAGAGATGGCTTCTAGTTTGGGACTCAGTTATGCAGCTATAGCCGCCATTGGTTTGATACTGGTTGCCATTACAGTTTCGACCACAGTAATTACGGTTGGTGCTATTCCTTTTGTCGGGCTCGTGGTCCCCAATTTAGTCGCACTTAAATACGGAGAAAACTTAGCTAAAACCTTGCCGATTGTGGCTTTGGGTGGGGCATCTCTATTACTGATTTGTGACATTCTTGGCCGCTCAATCATTTACCCATTTGAAGTGCCGATCGGACTTACCGCAGGTGGTGTGGGGGGAATTATTTTCCTCATCCTCATTTTGAGGGAGTTCAGATAATGCGCATTACAAAGCTATGGATGATTTATTTGATTGTCATCTGCCTAGCAGTATGTTTTTTATTTTTAAACTCAGGACTAGATTTTGATTACGTCATTCCTAATCGACTTCTGCGTCTTGCCACGATTGTGATAGCCGGTATTTGTGTTGCTTTTTCCTCGATTGTTTTTCAAACGTTGGTGGGTAATCGTATTTTGACCCCTTCCATTATGGGCTATGAAGCGATTTATCTCTTATGGCAAGTTTTGTTGTTGTTCTTTTGGGGAACACATGGACTAAGCCAGTTAGGGGTAAATGGTAATTTCTTTATCTCTATCGTTTTAATGCTGCTTTATTCGTGGGTAATCCATAAGTGGTTATTGCCATATGGCAGAAATGATGTCTTTCTCCTGTTGCTTTTAGGCTTAGTCCTTACGATGGTCGTCGGGACGGTTACTCAATTTATTCAACTCAAAATTAATCCTGGTGAATTTTCTGTTTTCCAAGGCCTTAGCTATGCTTCTTTTAATCGCTCTCAACCAGAAACTTTATTTTATGCCAGCCTAGCCGTAGTCATTGTTCTATTCCTCGGTAGAAAAGCGCTCCCTGTTTTGGATGTTCTGGTTTTAGGGCGTGAGCAAGCCATTTCATTAGGCATTCATCATCACCGCTATGTCAGTTTCTATTTAGCTCTAATCGCTATTTTGGTTGCGGTATCTACCAGTCTGATTGGCCCGACAGTATTTATGGGTGTATTCATTGCCAACATTACTTATGCACTAGCAAGAAGTTATAAGCATAAATTAACGCTGCCCATGGGTTGTGCCATCACGATTGCCATATTTATTGCTGCTCAAATTTTAGTTGAGCACGTTTTTAATTACAAAACGACCGTCAGCATTCTGGTCAATCTGGTATGTGGCATTTATTTCCTTGCGCTGACGGTTCGTACCCGAGGTGTTGCATGATTCATGTCAAGAATATCAATAAGTCATATGGAAATAAGCCAATACTGACTGATGTAAATGTTGAATTTCCTACAGGTCAGGTGACGTCACTCATTGGTCCAAATGGAGCCGGAAAATCGACTTTGCTCATGATGATGGCACGTTTAATTGAGCCGGATAAAGGAGAGATTTTTCTTAATCATCAAAATATTGCTGATATTAAAACCGCTGTTTACGCCAAGCATGTCGCGACTTTACGTCAAGCACCCGGCTTTAATTTACGCTTAACCGTAGAAGAGCTGGTTTCATTTGGACGCTTTCCTTATAGCCGTGGTGTTTTAACCGAGCAAGATCGTCAGGTGGTTGATGAAGCGATTGAGTTTCTTTCTTTAGAACCACTGCGCAAATCTTACATAGATGAAATTAGTGGTGGTCAAAGGCAAATGGCCTTTTTGGCGATGACGATCGCCCAGCAAACAGACGTACTTTTATTAGATGAACCCTTAAATAACCTTGATATGAAGCATGCCGTTCAAATTATGCGCGCACTCAGGCGCTTATGTGATGAACAAGGACGCACTGTGATTTTAGTCATTCATGACATCAATTTTGCAACGAATTACTCGGACCATATTGTCGCGCTCAAGAACGGCAAGCTTCATTTCAGTGGGTTAACGGAACAAGTGATTACAGAGGCGCAATTAAATGATCTGTACGAGCTTGATTTTGAAATTACATACAGTGAGCGTGGCTGTATGTGTAATTACTTCAACTCATCTGGAGCTTGAATACATATGAACTGGAAGAAAAAGTATGGGGGAGTAGCCCTCATCATAGCGGCAGCTGTCACTCTACAAGCATGTGATCAAAAAGTTGCAGATACCACTCAAGCTTCTCAGAAGCTAGCAGAACCGATTACGGTGAAACATGCGCTTGGAACTACGGTGATAGATCATTTGCCGCAACGCGTTGCCGTACTTGATATGAATGAAGCTGACTTTCTAGATCAACTCAATGTCCCGATTATGGGAATGCCAAAAGATTATGTTCCACACTTTTTGGAAAAATATAAAAAAGATGCACAAATTCAGGATTTGGGTGCAATTGTACAGCCCAATATGGAGCGGATATATGCATTAAAACCAGACCTGATTTTGATGACGCCATTACACGTTAATCAATATCAGGAACTGTCAAAAATTGCCCCGACCATTCATTACGATATTAACTTCAACAATAGTGACAGTAATCATATTGGTTTGGTTAAAGACCATATGATGACCTTAGGAAAAATATTTAATAAAGAAGATTTAGCCCGCCAGAAAGTTTCTGAACTTGATGAACAAGTGAAGCAAGTACAAGCCGTAACGGCCAATCGCCCGGAAAGAGCATTAGTCGTTCTTCATAACAATGGGGCATTTAGTAATTTTGGTATTCAGTCACGCTATGGCTTTATTTTTAATGCCTTTGGGGTAAAGCCTGCAAGTGGTGTGGTGGATACAAGTCTACATGGGCAACCTATTTCGAGTGAATTCATCAAAAAAGCGGATCCCGATATTCTTTATATCGTGGACCGAACTGCTGTGATGGAACATCGCTCAAACATTAATGCTGCCAGTGTTGAAAATCCATTATTACGTCAAACCAAAGCATGGAAAAACGGTCGTGTCATTTTTGTCGATGCCGATGCGTGGTACACCACGGCTGCAAGCCCAACCTCACTCAAAATAGTGATGGAAGATGTGAAAAAAGGCTATCAATAAATTTTTGGGCACATCACTTAGTTAAATTTTACAGCATAAATTTTTCACTATTTTGCTATGAATTTTAAGCAGATAGTTAATAAAAAATGAATCACAACATTAAAGGTCTTTCAATGAACAACGTTAGCTATAACCGTAATTTTAAAACTGGGAATGATCAAAGAATTAATCACCGTTCTTTTGTATTAAATGGTGTTGCATCTGCACAAATGGCCCTTCGATTAGGCTATGCATTAGGCACCGTATTTGTTCTATGTGCATCAAATACCTATGCTGCTGTTATTGATAATTCAACAAAAACTCTAGAACAACAAACTGCTCAAACAAATGTAGCAGCTTTACCAGCAATTACCGTAAAAGCTGAACAAGACAATACTTATGCAGGTGGACAAGTTTCGTCGAAAAGCTCAGTTGGCTTTTTAGGTAATAAAACCGCTATGGAAACCCCGTTTAATACCATTGCGTATACAGAAAAATATATTGCAGATCAGCAAGCGAAAGATATCACCGATGTGATTGCAAAAACGGATCCATCTATTTTTTCAACTGGCGCTTACGGCGTAATTGCAGAAAGTTATGCTATTCGTGGATTTAGATCAAGTTCTGTGGCTGCTGGCCGCGATACTTCTATGGGCGGATTATATGGTATTGCTCCTTTATACCGCGCTTCACCGGAAATGTTTGAACGTATTGACGTGTTAAAAGGCCCTTCAGCAATGTTAAACGGAATGCCTCCAGGTTCAACTTTAGGGGGAACAGTTAACTTGGTTCCGAAACGTGCAGGAGATGATCCCTTAACTCGGTTTACAACGACGTATATGTCGGATTCACAATTCGGAGGCCATCTGGATATTGGGCGCCGTTTTGGTGAAAACAAAGAGTTTGGTGTGCGGTTCAATAGTGTATATCGAGATGGTGAAGGACCGATTAAAGAGCAGGAAAAAACCAATCATCTATTTTCACTTGGTTTAGATTGGAGAGGCGACAATGCACGACTTTCAGCCGATTTATATACTAGCCGTGACCATGCTGACGGTATAAATCGTGGTTTAACCATTTTACCGGGTGTCAATTTACCCAAAGCGCCAAATCCAGATACTTTATTGAACCCGACGTGGACGGTCTATAACACGCGTGATACGGGAGGTATGATCCGAGGCGAGTATGACTTAAATGATAAGTGGATGGCGTATGCAACGGCAGGTATGAGTAAAACAGAATATAACACTTTAGGTGCTGCTAAAACTGAAATACAAAACGAAGCGGGAGATATAAAGTTTAATATTGCACATTTAGGTTTCAAATATGAACGTAAATCTGCTGAAGTGGGTTTACGTGGTAAATTTGATACAGGTGCTGTCAAACATGCACTGGCATTCAATGCAACACATTACCGCGAAACGGATGACGAAGCTGGTATTAGACAAGGATTTCCTGAGGGAGATCGTGTAACTAATATTTATAATCCGAATTGGGGCAGTAAACCGAATCGCGTTCCTATTGCCCCTATTTTTAGTAATAAAGAAAATTTAACAAGTGTTGGATTAGCCGATACGATGTCGGTTCTTCAAGATCAAGTCCAATTAACCTTAGGACTGCGTTATCAAAATATTGTCACCGAAAGTTTAAATGGGCAGGGCGTCCGAAATATTAACGGCCGTTATGATAAAAACGCTATTACACCTGCAGCTGCAATTTTGGTAAAAGCAAATGATCATGTTTCATTATATGCAAACTATATTGAAGGATTAAGCTCAGGGGGAACCGTACCTACCGGACAAAACTACGAAAATGAGGGGCAAATATTTTCTCCTTTTAAAACTAAACAGATGGAAACCGGAATTAAAATTGACAGCGGTAACTTCACCAATACGTTTAGTGTATTTCAGATCAAATCTAGAAATTCGTATGTAATTAAAAGTACCGATGAAAAAATCAAATCTATTTATGGCGCTGATGGAGAACAACGTAATCGCGGAGTTGAATGGGGCTTTTATGGTTCACCTGTTGACAGTATTCGTGTAATGGGAGGATTAACTTATATTGATCCTAAAATTACAAAAACCAGAATTGCAAGTGAGTTAGGAAATGTTGTTGCCGGTGTTCCAAAAGTACAAGCGAAGCTTGGTATTGAAGGTGATGTGTCGTATATCCCGGGCTTAACTTTGACTGCCAATGCGACAGCTGCGTCTAAACAATATATTTATAATGATAATTCAACCTCAGTGCCTGGACGTGAAGTGTACGGAATTGGCGCACGTTATAATACGAAAATAGCTCAATTTCCTGTCACTATTCGCGGGAATATTGATAACCTCACCAATAAGTCATATTGGTCAATGCCTCAATTTACAAGTTTAATGCTTGGTGCACCACGTACTTATTTATTATCTGCCACAATTGATTTTTAATTTGATCTAAAAAGAACATATAAAAAAACTGCCAAATTTGATTTGGCAGTTTTTTTATTAAGCGTTTTTTATTTTGGTAAACCATAATGCTGGAAAGAAGACTGTTTAGGAATTCGATATGCATTACGCCCCAGTAATTGATTAATAATGACTGAGTTTCGAGTTGCTCCAATCCCTAAGTCAGGAGAACCAACGCCTTGCTGAAAAATCTCGGCATTTTGAATGAAAATTCGACCTTGTCCCTGATCACAACGTAAAGCCGTAAAGTCTTCTTGAACAATACAATCATTTTTATCATCAACAGCTAAAATAGAACCCTTCATATTTTGGAACCATTCAGGCCAATCATGAACATAGCCTGTAGCTGCAACAAGGGCATCAGTTTCTAATTCGCAACGTTGATCGAGTTGGGTGTGCAAACAGGTTAAACGCAGAGAACCCGATTCAAGTTCTTCAACCGATTCAACCTCACAGCTTGTGTATAGGCTTAAACCGGATTTTTCACCAGCCACGGAACGCTCATAAAGCACATCATATATATCACCAATGGTTGAGAAGCTAATCCCTTTATAGATCAGGCCCTGACTAGCAGCAATATCGCGGCGTTTATCTCTAGGCAGGCTTTGGAAATATTGCATATATGCAGGGGTAAAGCACTCTTGTCCAAGTTTAGAATATTCCATTGGGTGAAAGCCGGCAGAACGTGTGATCCAACGAATAGATGCGCCTGCTTTTACTTGTTCTGGTGTAAGTGAATTAAATAAAGCAAGTACACATTCTGCTGCACTCTGGCCCGAGCCAATAACCGTGACCTGTTTACATTGCTTGAGTTGTTCCTGAATTTTTGCAAACTCCGCTGAATGTTTTACCAAAGGGTGTTTGCATGTTTCCAGCCATTTAGGAATTCGAGGTTTAGTTCCAATACCAATCGCCAGATTTTGGCTTATATATTTTTGTTTTTCGCCTGAGGCTGATTCACTTTCTATAATAAATTTATCCAGCTTGGCGTCATATTCCACATGGCTTACGTTTTCTCCAAATCGACAATCGGGTAATTGTTTTGAAGCCCAACGGCAATAATGGTCATATTCACGGCGTGGAATTAAAAAACTGTCGTAATAATAAAACTGATGCAAGCGATCATGTTGATGTAAATAATTAATATAGCCTAAGGGATGGCAAGGATTGGCCATAGTAACCAAGTCGGCAAAGAAAGGAACTTGTAATGTCGTACCTTGCAATAGCAACCCTTCATGCCATCGAAATTCTGGTTTACGTTCTAAAAATACGCTTTTGATTTCGGGATGATGAGACAAAAGAGCAGCTAAACCTAAGTTGAATGGCCCAATACCAATTCCGGTAATATCTATTTTTTTCATGTTTATACTTTATCTGTTTCCAAAATGATGAAAGTTCAAAATACGAATTAATGTGCTGTTAGTAGTTTCTCTACATCAGCAATATTGCGACATTGAATAAGTTGAACAGGTGAGAGCTGAATCGCGTATGTTTCATTGATACGTTTTGAAACGGCCTTTAAATGATGTGGACGTAGCCCGAGATGAGTAAAATGAGTTGAGTTGTCCACTTCCATATTTGGCGGGTGGCCTATCACTTCTAAGTAAATGTCGAGTAGTTGATTTTGCTGTTTAGCATTATTTTCAATTGGTATAGATGAATGATCGGACTCATTATTTTTAAAATATAGTCGTTTATTTTGAAGCTCACTGAAAAAATTGCTGAGATCAAAACTGAATATTTCTGAACCAATAATTTGCTTGATTGCTAATTGCAGTGCATCCAAGAAATCGTCAATCATGTTGGGTGGAAATGCTTCTTGGGCATAATCAATATCGAAAATCAAAGCGCCGTCATTTCTTGTGCTAAAGCGAATATCAATTGCAACTTGAGGTGTTTGGGTCAGTCCATCTAGTTGCTGAATAGGATGAGATTCAGATAATACCGGCCATGACAAACCATTCGTAATTACAATCGGTAATACTGGAGCAGTGCCAACTTTTTCAAATAATAGTCGAGCGAGATCAACGCCTGAAAATGAAAGATGCTGTAAACCCTCTAAAACTTCAGTTTGCAAACGGTTTGCTTGTTCAGCAAATTGATCTGAAGTTTTCCACTCAACAGCAATAAACGTAGAGCTATTAGAAAATGGTCCGGCATAGAGAGGAAGTGTAGGAACAGCAACGCATAGAGATTTGTCCGTGCTCCAATGAGATAGCACTTCCAAAATAAGCGCCATGATGACTGAGTTTTTAAACAGTGAATGTTTTGCGCCAATTTTAGACAACTGTTTAAATTGATCTTTTTCTATAACCAGACTGTTACGTTGGTAACGTGAAGTCGATAAATGCTGTAAGGGTGTTTTCCACGGAAGCGTAGGAATAGCCGATAATTTAGAAAATTTTCTTTCCCAGTAAGCCATATCTGCGTGATGAACAGACAGGCTATTTTCAACTTCATTTTCTTCTATTTGCGTTTGGATATCATGTTGTTGTCCATCGAATAGCTCTAACATAAGTGAAGCTATAGATCGGCCATCTAAAATTAATGCATCAAAGCGGACAAAAATCGTTAGTAGATTATTTTTTAATAAAAAGACAGTGATATTCCAAGGCGACTGATTTAAATCAAATAGCTCATGCGTATAACTATTTTTATAGGACTGGATGTGGTGAGAAGCACGTTCAGGTTCCCATGTAGTTAGGTCTATTTCTTTTAAATTGACACTCACTTGATCGCTTACATATTGTATTAACCTATTTTTATCAATATAGGTTCGTAAGCTGTCATGCCGCCGTACCATTTCTGCCAATCGTTGTCTTAATAAAACAATATCCATTTTGCCGTGATACTGCCTAAACTCTTGCATGGCAACACCACCTAAAGGAAGGGCTTGAGTTCGGCCTAATAGGTAGGCTTGCTGTAATGCATTTAATGGTTTTTGAGACGTACGATCTGACGAGGTATTTTGTGCTGGGCTTATAATTTGTGTATTCAGTTGCTCAGGATGTGCGGCAAGATTTTTAAGTAAATGAATGAAAGATTCAAATAAATTCGTGATCCATTCTTTGGGGAGAGCATCTAAACGGATGTCCCAATTAACTAAAATACCGTCATCTACATGAGCAACTTGTGCATCAAGTGCAACTTGCGGCCCTTGTGAAATGACCCAATTCATTGAGCCAAAAACACGGCGGACACGTTCGGAAAGTAAATTATCATTTTCTAAGTCGAGCGCCGCTGTAAATACCACGGGAGCAATCTGTGCACTACCATGATAACGGGACAGGTCACGTAGAACATTCACACCCGAATAATGTGAATGCTCTAATAACTCAAGCATTTGATTTGCTATTTGTTTGCAGAATGCGGCTAAGGTAGTTATTCCTTTCATATCAACATCAAGGATGACTAGATTAGCAAAATCACCAATAGTGCCTTCGACATTTTTTAAAACTGGCTCGCGCCAAAAAGTAGGAATATTTAATCGGAAGCTGTGATCTTTGGTTGCATGACCAAGCGTATAGGCAAATAGACCTAATATCAGGTTGGTTACAGTAATATGTTGTTTTCTAGCAAGTTGTTGTAATGCTGTTCGTTCTTTTGGCGATAGCCAAGTACTTAAACGATCACTTTTTGCTGTTTTGAATTCTTGATGAATGAAAGGTAGAGACGGAGCAGGGCTAATATGAGACAGACGTTGTTTCCACCATAAGCGGTCTCGTTGGCTTAATTTTTTTAGGTCAGGATCTGTCCGTATTTTTTGATACCAGTCAAAAAAATTAGGCGGACGGGAGAATGATATTTCTGGGTCTTCATAAAACAAAGAAAGATCTTCCGTCAAGTTCAAAAAACTGGACGGATCTATAGCAATCATGTCCGTATCTATATGAAAACGAAAAATATTATTTTTAAGAACACTTATAGAAAATCTTGCAGTATGGCCCTGACTTAGATCAAGTTTTTGATGGGTCCATTGCTCCCGTTTTTGCATGAGCATTTGCTCAATTTGATAATCGCTAAGCTTTGAAAAATCATCGACTTCTAATATCTGTTGAGTCTTCTCAGACATGATGTTTGCGATGCCATCGGCATTCAAACTTAATCTCAAAATAGGGTGTTCTTTATAAAGTCGTTGAAGTGCTAAATGTAATTTTTGTAGATCAATAAATTGACCGTCAAATTCTGCATAGAGGTGGGCAGCAACCCCACCTAAAGTTGCGTTGCCAGAGCGACCAAACCAGCAGGCCGCTTGCATCGAAGTTAATTCACACATTGAACGATAACTCGGTTGACAAATTAATCTTGTTTCAGCATCATACAAACAAATGAAAATGATTACCAGTTGCATTTGTTAATCATTTCCAATTTTGCTGTGAATATATAGCTTGTCCGTCTTAAGAGTTTTCTTTAGTCGGTATTCAAATTAAATATTTATGCCGATATGTAAGAAACTTTACGAAGAATCAATAGCTTGATAACCATTAAATTAAATTGAATATTTAGAATGTCATGAAAAAACAGTTGATTGAGTTTGTTCGCTGGTCTCCCGAGAGAGCGCAAAACTATCGAAATAAAGGTTATTGGATTGACCAACCTTTGACGCGCATTTTAACGGTAGGGGTTCAATCGCATCCGCATTCACCGGCAATTATTTGTGGTGAGCGTCAGTTGAGTTATATCGAGCTGGACCAGCTATCAACAAATTTAGCTTCTCGACTAGCTGAAAAAGGCTTGGGCAAGGGTGATACAGCTTTAGTACAGCTTCCCAATGTTGCAGAGTTTTATATTGTCTTTTTTGCCTTGCTTAAGGCAGGCGTGGTTGTGCTCAATGCGCTATATAGTCATCGTCAATATGAACTAAATGCCTTTATTAAACAGATTCAACCTAAGCTTTTAATTGGTTCGCGTCAGCATGAAGTCTTTAACAATAATCAATTTATTGACTCACTTCATGAAGTAAATTTAAGTCCTGAAATTATTTTGATGCTCAATCATCAAGCTAACGATTTCGGACTATTAGACTGGATTGAAACACCAGCAGAGACCTTTGTCGATTTTTCATCTACACCTGCTGATGAAGTTGCTTTCTTTCAGTTGTCAGGTGGAAGTACGGGAACACCAAAACTTATTCCACGAACGCATAATGACTATGACTATAGTGTGCGGGCCAGTGCCGAGATTTGCGGTTTAAACTCGAATACACGGTTATTGTGTGCTCTGCCAGCTCCGCATAATTTTATGTTGAGTTCACCCGGTGCATTAGGTGTTTTACATGCAGGTGGATGTGTTGTGATGGCACCAAATCCTGAACCGCTCAATTGTTTTTCTATTATTCAAAGACATCAAGTCAATATGGCATCTTTAGTGCCGAGTGCTGTCATTATGTGGCTAGAAAAAGCCGCTCAATATAAAGATCAAATCCAGTCTTTAAAGTTGCTTCAAGTGGGCGGAGCAAGTTTCCCTGAATCTTTAGCCCGTCAAGTTCCTGAAGTCCTCAATTGTAAATTACAACAAGTATTTGGAATGGCCGAAGGCTTAGTCAATTACACCAGACTCGATGACTCCGATGAGCAAATCTTTACGACACAAGGGCGTCCTATCAGTTCTGATGATGAAATAAAAATTGTAGATGAGCAGTATAAAGAAGTTCCGGAAGGTGAAGTAGGAATGCTTGCGACTCGGGGACCTTATACCTTTTGTGGTTATTACCAAAGCCCTGAACATAATTCACAGGTCTTTGATGAGGACAACTATTACTATTCGGGCGATCTCGTGCAGCGTACCCCTGATGGTAATTTACGTGTAGTAGGAAGAATTAAAGACCAGATTAACCGTGGTGGTGAAAAGATTGCTTCGGAAGAAATAGAAAAACTTATACTTTTACATCCGGAAGTTATGCACGCAGCTTTGGTCGCGATTGTTGATGACCAATTCGGTGAAAAGAGTTGTGCCTTTATTGTTTCTCGTAATCCTGAACTTAAAGCTGTTGTGCTCAGACGCCATCTTATGGAGTTAGGTATTGCACAATATAAGCTTCCAGACCAGATCAAATTAATCGAAAGTTTGCCACTGACCGCAGTCGGTAAGGTGGACAAAAAACAACTTCGCAGCATTTTAAATACATCTACAACATCTTTATAAATATTGAGCAGCATATGGCTATTTCAAAAATTTCTACTTATCTCATGCCCGAAAGAGAGAGTTATCCAAAGAACAAAACAGACTGGCAGTTAGATCCTTCTCGAGCAGTTTTGTTAATTCATGATATGCAGCGCTACTTTTTAAATTTTTACGATGCTGAAAGTGAATTAATTAAAACGGTTGTTAATCATTTAGTTCAACTCAGAAGTTGGGCACATCAGAATAATGTTCCTGTTGTCTATACAGCACAGCCTTATGAACAACCAGCGGAAGATCGCGCATTACTGAATGCGATGTGGGGGCCAGGTTTGCCAGCCTCAACAATCGATCAGCAAAAAATTATTGATCAACTTTCTCCTGCTGAACATGACATTGTCTTAACGAAATGGCGTTATAGCGCGTTTAAACGTTCGGATTTGCTTGAAAGAATGCAAAACTGGAATCGTGATCAGCTCATTATTGGCGGTGTCTATGCCCATATCGGGTGTATGGTTACGGCAATTGAAGCTTTTATGAGTGACATACAACCCTTTTTTGTTGGCGATGCAGTTGCCGATTTTTCAGAAGAAGAACACCGCTTAGCTTTGAAATATGTATCTTCACGTTGTGGTCAAGTCGTGGATACCGAATCTGTAGTGTGGCAAGTGGCAACAGGCATTACACGACCTTGGTTAGAGCAAAAGGTCCAGCAGCTTATTGAAGAAGATGAATTAGATCCAGAAGAGAACCTGATTCTTTATGGATTGGACTCATTACGAATTATGCAGTTTTCTTCGGAACTCAAAGCGCAGGGAATCAATATTAGTTTTGAAGAATTAGGACGCACACCCACTTTATCAAATTGGTGGTCATTGGTTGATGCACGGCAAAGGATTGCAGGGTAGAGGGTTGCCATCATAAGGCATACGACAAATCCTGGTCGCTAAATTTATACATAAAATTTATATCTTTGATAGCGACTCCTTAGACGACTTGTAATCGTCATATTAACGGAGCAAAAAATGATTTTATCGCCTGCTGATCAAGAGAGAATAGAGACGTTCTGGAATTATTGTTTAAAACATCAATACTTCAATATTGGATATCCTGAATCTGCAGATTTTGATTATTCCGCTTTATTCCGTTTTTTCAAATTCTCTATTAATAATTGTGGTGATTGGAAAGACTATAGTAATTACGCATTGAATTCTTTTGATTTTGAAAAAGATGTGATGGCGTATTTTGCTGAAATTTTTCAAATTCCCTTTGAAGAAAGCTGGGGATACGTAACCAATGGTGGCACAGAAGGTAATATGTTTGGCTGCTATCTGGCGCGTGAGCTATTTCCTGATTCCACATTATATTACTCAAAAGATACGCATTATTCGGTGAGAAAAATCGCCAAATTATTGCAGATGAAATCTTGTGTGATCGAATCATTAGATAATGGTGAAATCGACTATGATGATTTAATCCATAAAATAAAAACCAATAAAGAAAGTCACCCCATTATTTTTGCAAATATTGGTACGACCATGACGGGCGCAATTGATGATATTGAAATGATTCAAGAGCGCTTAGCGCAAATCGGAATCATGCGCCGAGATTATTATATTCATGCCGACGCTGCCTTGAGTGGCATGATTTTACCTTTTGTTGATCATCCTCAAGCATTTTCTTTTGCTCATGGCATCGACTCGATTTGTGTGTCTGGTCATAAAATGATTGGCTCACCGATTCCGTGTGGCATTGTTGTGGCCAAACGCCAAAATGTAGAGCGTATATCGGTAGATGTTGACTATATCTCTACACGTGATCAAACCATTAGCGGTTCTCGCAATGGCCATACGGTCTTGTTGATGTGGGCGGCAATACGTAGCCAAACCAATTTACAAAGACGTCAGAGAATTCAACATTGTCTAAAAATGGCCCAGTACGCGGTTGATCGCTTTCAGGCAGTGGGCATTCCTGCTTGGCGGAATCCGAATTCAATCACTGTGGTATTTCCGTGTCCTTCTGAGCACATCTGGAAAAAGCATTATCTGGCAACCTCTGGAAATATGGCTCATTTAATTACTACGGCACATCACCGAGATACACGTCAGATTGATAGCTTAATTGACGACGTTATTTTTGATTTACAAGGTGCCTCTAAACGTACAGTTGGTTTTTAGTCATATCAACCAAGATGATTTAGACAAATCCATATTAATTTTTACAGTCTAGAAAATGATCTAAAAATATTTTGATAGGGTGGTTAGGAAGTTTTTGATGCAATTAAAGTTTTTAAAAAAATACTTTTTATATGATTTTCTTATTCATGCTTTTTTAAAGCCGAAAAAGGCAATTCTTGCTGGTCAATTGAAGCGAGATTTTATTTTAAGTACCGCTTTTTCTATGAATATAAAGAGAGATAAGCATGTCTGATTTAAAGTTATCTCATCTGATGACAGACTCTTCCTTGGCACCTGCACTCAAGCCAGCATTTCCTAAATTATTTGCAGGAACGCTTGCTGCCGTATTTTCTGGTTTAGCCATTTTAACTGCCTTGTGGGGCATGATTCAGTTGATTGGTTATTTATCTTCTTATTGGGTGATCTTTTCAGCGGTTTTTTGGATAGTCGGGGCGGCTCTGGCAGCACTGGCTTCATGGTTAGTGCATGATGCAGAGGCGGGATTTTCGGCACGATTACGTCGTCAAATTGCTCATCATTTAATTCGGTTACCTAACACAACCCTATCAAAACAGGGTGACCAAAACCTAAAACGACTGGTTTCAGACGATATCGCAACCTTACATCATATGGTGGCGCATTTACCGTCGGAAATTGCAATTTTTGCTGTAATCCCTTTAGTTTCTATTGTTTTATTAATTGCTTTGGTTGGTCCGATGGCCCTTTGGGTATTATTACCTGGGGCAATTGCTTCACTCTATTATTTAATTATTGTTCCCCATGTATCAAAACGGGATGGCGCTGCACGTATGCAGGTTATGTTAGATATTATTGGTTCTGCGGATGACTATGCGCGCGGCATTCGTGATAATCGAATATATGGGCAACAATCTGGCGCTTTAACAGCCTATACTCAATCAGCACAAAATTTCACTCAAAATATGGTGTCTTGGGTGAGTAAAGTCGCAACACTTGCTGCTGTTGCCACTGCCTTACTACAAGCTGTTGCAACCTTTGCCATAGCCTATCTCGTGGCTTATCAATACGACAGCATGACCTTGGCTGCAACACTTTTCTTTAGTTTAGCCATCGTAACACCTTCACTACGTTTAGGGCATGGTCTTGATTATGTTGCTGCTGGGCGAGCTGCAGCTACTCGTTTATCTGCTTTCTTAAAAGAGCCAGTAATTTCATCGGGCAATCTACAAAAGATTGAGCAAGATGTAACACTTGAAATAGTGAATGCAAGCTTTGCAATTGAAAATCAAAAAGTATTGGATCGATTAAGTTATTCATTTCCAAAAAATTCAATGACTGCAATTACAGGGCCAAGTGGAGTTGGAAAAACAACCTTACTGCGAGCACTTGCTGGATTAGCCGTATTGCAAGAAGGTGTTGTTCAATTAGCAAAAACAGATATTTTGCAATTACATGAAAAACTAAGACATGAAAAGGTTTTGTTTATTCCACAAGGTGGAGATGTATTACCGACCACAGTAAGAGAAAACTTGTCCTTATCTGCCATTAATGCAAATGATGCACAACTTGAGCAGGCATTACTCAAGGCCCAACTAAAAGTAGATTTAAATGCAGATGCAACTTTACTTTCAGGCGGTGAAAAACAGCGCATAGGAATAGCGCGTGCGTTTTTATCCTCAGCTCCTATTATTTTATTAGACGAGCCAACGAGCGCACTCGACCAGACCAATGCGACAAAAATAATATTGGAGTTAAGCGACTTAGCTAAAAACCAGAATAAAACCATCGTCATGGTCACTCATGATCTTGCCTTAGCTGCTCATGCCGACAACAGGTTAGTGCTTAACGGCCCAACTGACTCAGGGAAATCTTTATGAATACTGCTGCTAAATTAAATAAAGATCAGATTTTTTCGATGCTTCCTCGTGCGGCCAAACAAAAATTAATTATTGTTGGTATTGGATGGATCATTGTTGCAGCAATTGAAGCAATCGCATATACCGTATTGGCATTTGCAATTGTCAATCAATGGTCACCAAGCTGGGTTCTCATCAGTGCAATTGCAGCAATATTAGTGACAGTTATAGTCACTCGTGCTGGCTTCCTTACTGGTGTGCGTTTAGCAGGAGACCTATTTGCTGAGTTAGGCAAATCTTTAGCTCGTGCCAAGCTCTCTTGGTTTACCAATGAACAGCGTGCTCAGATTAAGACAATTGCTGGACAGGGAATTCCTGGGTTTATGAGTATTCCTGCTCATCAATTGCAAACCTTTTTACATGCGCCTTTTATGCCTTTATTTCTCACAATAGGAATAGGCCTGCTTGCCGGAGCAGGCGTAGCATTTGTCGCTTTAGGCTTACTTTTACTCTCTTTATTTGCTCAATTCCTAGCACAACGTGCACTCATGCATATTGATAAAAAACGTAATACTGCCGATTTAGCTGCTTCACAAGCAACGTTGGAATTGGTTGATCATGTTGAGTTATTACGCACAGCCGCGGGACCAGAACGTGCGGTTCAAAGGCTGGAACATCGTTGGGAAGAGCAAGAAGAGACATTAGTACGGATCAACCGTGCTGCTGCATTTGCAAGTTTTGTTGCGACCTTGGCAAGTGTTTTACCCATTGCTGGGATGGCAACATATCTGGTGATCGCTGGAGTCAATCATGCTGCTTTGGTATTGGCATTACTCGTCTTAATTGGACGTGCAGCAGCGCCGTTAGGTGAACTTGCTACCGCAGGGTTGCATATCAATGATTTATTTGCTGCACTACGCAACTTTAATCAGATCACCCATCCACCTGAGTTGCCTGAGCCATTACACCCTCAAATTCCTACTGGCCATCATATTTCGGTACAAGGCGTTAGCTATGCGCCAGCACTTGAAAATATATCTCTCGATATCGCATTGGGGAGCAGAGTATGGGTTACCGGACCAAGTGGTAGTGGTAAGAGTACTTTACTTGAATTGCTTACACGGTTTGATGATCCACAAAGAGGAAAAATTACCCTTGGTGGCATAGCTCTTGATCAAATGAAATATGAAGATTTGGTCTCGAATATCGCTTATGTCACACAAGAACCTATTTTGTTCACAAGTACACTGGCTGAAAATATCCGTTTAGGTAAACCTGATGCAACTGATGATGAAATAGAAAAGGCTGCAAGAGATGCCGCATTAGGGGCAATGATTGACCGTAGTTCAGAAGGAATTAATCAATCGGTGGGTAAACAAGGCACTGCATTGTCCGGTGGTGAACGTCAGCGGGTCGCAATTGCCCGAGCATTACTCAAAAATGCGCCGATTTTAATACTTGATGAAGCAACCTCTGCCTTGGATGAAGAGACTGAGCAGGAAATTGTTACAACGATACGTGCTCTTTCTTCTACGGTTATTTTTGTGACGCATCGTGACTCAGCCATTTGGCAACCGACTCAAACTATCAATTTAGCTTCAACTTCTGTTTAAAAAATAGAGCAGAAACCTGATTTAAGCATTTTTTATAAAAGAAAAATGCTTAATATTTGGAGAATTCTTAAGTGAATAAACATCAATATAATATGTTCTGTTTACCGCCTGCGGGGAGTAGCGCGAGTATTTATCATCCATGGAAAAAGCAGATTTCTGACAATATTCGTATTATTCCTATTGAATATTCGGGGCATAGCATAAAAATAAATGAACCATTGATTGATGATCCTGATCTATTGGCTATGCAAATTGCCAATGAAATACAAGCTTACTCAGACAAGCCATTTATTTTATTTGGACATAGTGTGGGAGGTGGCTTGATTTGGAAAGTACTCAATTATTTGAATGAAAAACCCATAATTGATCAGTTGAGATTAATTGTTATAAGTAGCCGACCTGAGCATCACTATATTCAACATATGCGGTACAAGCATGAGCTAACTGATGAAAAAATTATTGATGAATTAAAGCGATACAATAATTTTCCTGACGAAATTTTAAATAATCAGGATGCACTCACATTCTTTCTCAAAATCATTCGTAATGATTTCTATCTTAGTGATCAATTACTTGGCGAGAAGATTCATAAGACTGAGGTTCCGATCGTTGCATTTTATGGCAAACAGGACCCTGATATTCCTAACAAAAGAATGATGGATGCATGGCAACAACACACAGAAAATTGGTTAGGAAGCATTGAGTTTGAAGGGGACCATTTCTACTTTCTCAATCCCGAAACTCGAGTGAAGATGCTTGAAAACATTGCTGCCATCGTTGAAACATTGACCGTGAATATTGAATAAAGTCCATGCTATGAATACGAAGAAGCAGCTAAGTAGAGGGGCTAATTCATGTCTGGATGAAATAAATATTCAATATGAAAAGCTAACAGCTTTCGGGTTAGATATACATAAAGTCCAGCTCAGCCAAATCAAAGAAATACCTCAGCTTGATCATATCTATCAGGAGCTGAATATATTTCTTCCACCGAATATAAAAAGCTCACGCTTTATTCGTCAATTAGAGTTCTTGACGGGACGCTTAGCAGCAAAATATGCATTACAAAGCCTTAACTTACAAGATTCTATTGTCTATCAAGGTAGACATGGGGAACCCCTATGGCCCGAAGGAATGATGGGTGGGATTAGTCATGTTGGATCAAAAAAATCATGTCATGCCATCGCATATGTTAGAAATAACACGCTTAAAGAAAAAATATTTGGAATCGATATAGAGTCTCAAAAACATCATATTTTTTTTCAAAAAAAAGATGAATTTTATGATGTTTTTCTCAATAAAAACGAGCAAGAAGAAATTGAAAAGCTACTAAAAGATCAAGCATATTTATATTTGATAATATTCTCCGCTAAAGAAAGTATCATTAAGGCATTTTATTTAAAATATAAGCAAATTATTGATTTTAAGAATATAAAATTTAAAGCGCTAGATGGCGCGTTTCTTTATTTTTACCTTAGACAAGAAAGTTTAATCGAGATAACTCTAGAGGTTAAAGTTTATTTTTTTCATACAAATAATGAGATAATTACAATTTCTTGCATTGAAAACTAAATTTGTTATTGATAATAATAATCATTTGCATTAATGTGTGTTTCAGTATTTTTATATCCTTATATTTAAAAAGAAGTACTACAGAATTTGCTTGAAAAAAATCAATGTGAGAGGTGATATACAGATGATGCAGACTCAAATATCAGTAGAGCAAAATTTAGATCATATCGGTCAAAAGAAATTTTCATGTTTTTCTACGAAGAATTATTATCTTGAGGTGAGCGAATTTATTAAAACGGTAAATACACCTGCAGCAAATACGGCACTATTTAATGATGAGATTGCAAAATGTTTTGAAGAAATTAAAAAGCAAGGCCATCAAAATCCAGTTTTAATTGGTGCTATACCTTTTGATATTACAAAGAAAAGTAGCTTAAATTTTTATGCTGATCATAAAAAAATAACACAAGCATCTTCTACGATTAACTCATTAAAAAATCGTAATAATATTGAGATAATTAATAAGTCATTACTCATTCAACGACAAAAATTTGAAGGTACAGTACAGCTAGCTTTAGATGCTTTTGAGAAAAAGAAGGTAGAAAAAGTTGTTCTCTCTCAGGCTGTTGAATATGAGTTTAACCGTCATCAAGAGCCTGAAAATTTATTGGCTGCTTTATTAAAGCAAAATCCAAATGCTTATAATTTTGTGATTCCAGTCGAACATAATAATTATATTCTAGGCGCAAGTCCTGAACTGCTTTTGTCAAAACAAGGGCGTATTGTAACCAGTAATCCTTTGGCCGGTTCTCGTCCTAAATCTCAGATTTCTGAAAAAAATTTCGTCAGCCAACAAGAATTAAATCATTCTGAGAAAGATCAACATGAACATCGAATTGTGGTTGAAAATATTATTAGAAATTTAGCCACTCATTGTGTAGAGCTTAAGGTTTCTGAATTTCCAGATATTTTAGAAACATCAACAATGTTGCATTTATCATCAGAATTCCAAGGTGTGCTTAAACAACAGGCTCCCGATGCCTTAAACCTTGCATTAGAATTACATCCAACCCCAGCAGTCTGTGGCTCACCAACTCATGTTGCTAAGCAGTTTATTTTAGATCATGAAGGTTATGACCGACATTATTACACGGGGTTAGTCGGCTGGATGGATGCGGAGGGTAATGGTGAGTGGGTAGTGACGATTCGATGTGGTCTACTCAGTGAAAATAAAATGCGCTTATATGCTGGTGCGGGGATTGTTGAAGGGTCAGATGCTGAAGCTGAATGGCTGGAAACAGAAGCTAAAATGCAAACCATGTTAAATATTCTAAATACAAAAATTGCTGTGTAATTAGTAAACCTAGGCTGGTTTTATTTTTATAGCCAAAACAATAACTACATATTCTACGGGGCTATGCTAAAAAATTTAATAAAAAAGCCTGCATAAAGCAGGCTTTTTTAATTAAGAGGATTATTCTAAGAATTTAACAGTTACGCCTGAACGTACTTTATTACCTAAATCGTTAGCATCCCAGTTCGTTAAACGGATACAACCGTGTGATGCAGTTTTAGAAATTAAAGACGGGTTTGGTGTACCGTGAATACCAAATGATTTTTTGCTTAAACCAATCCAGATATTACCTACAGGAGCATTTGGACCTGGTGGTAATGAAAGCGGTTTTAAGTTATTGCCTTGTACAAAGTTAGAAGGAGAGTAGCTGTACCAAGGGTTACGTGCTACACCTACTACCTTGTAAGTACCGGTCGGAGATGGCGTATCAGTACTGCCAATTGTTGCAGGAAATGACGCAATCATTTGATTACGGCTGTTAAACAGATACAACTGTTTTGCACCTTTATGCGCAATAATCAAGTGAATATCTTCTGGTAAGTCATTGCGTACATTTGGAACAATGATTTTTTCACCAACTTTTTTGAATGTCGCAGTCGGGTTAATTTTCTTTAAGAAGGCTTCATCAATATGAAACTTCTCGCCCAACATTTCACTTACGCGTGTGTAGTACAAACCTTTCATTTTTGCTTGTAAAGCATAGTCAGAAGGAATTGATTGTGCGTAAGGACCTTTTAAATCGGCATCGGTAATGGTGTATTCAATAAATGCTGGTTTGTTTTGTTTAGCAACAAGCGCATCCCAAGTTTCTTTAGTTAACTCGCCAGTAGGAGATAAACCATTCATTTGCTGGAAAGATGCAATTGCTTTTAATGTATTTTTACCGCTCATGCCATCGATAGCACCCGGTGAAGCATGTGCATTATTAAGCATAACGTGAGCGCGTGCATAAACTGGAAGTTGGCCTTTGCCAATATTTTCATACCACTCAGCGTTGTTTAAGCTATCTAATGTCCATGTAACCGCTGGCGCAGAAGTTGCTGTAGACGCAGTAGCTGTTGTGGTTTTAGCCGTAGCTACTGGCGTTGAAGCGGCAATACCTGAATCAGCATTTTGGTCTTCAGCTTTTTGTAAATTTTGTAATGTTGTTGACGCTCTATTTAGGTCATTTTGTTCTTGTGCAGTAATCTGAGTCTGAGCTTGAGCTTTTACAGTTGAAGCAGCATCTACAGCAAGCGGATCGATCGGATCTTCTACAGGAGCAGATACTTTATTAGGGTTCAGTGGTTGCTCAGTTGTTGACGCAGCCAAAGCAACATTAGCAATAATACAACTTAAACTCATAGCGAGTAATGAGCGAACAAACATGTAATTCAACCTTAAGAATTTTCATATAAGCAATAGGGAAAATCAGATCCTTTAGGCCATAAATTCACCAATCATTCATTCTTATGAATTTAATATTGGCTTATTTGAGACTCGAAGGGATATAAATAAACCCGATGTAACATGCTGCAAGTATTGCAGAAAACGTTTCTTCTTGCAGTAGACTTTTGTGTAAATATGCATTTTTTAGTAGATTGGCAAGTTTTTTGTGTGAAATTGAAATTATAAAAACACTCACCTTTTGTTATGATGCTGCCACATGAAAAAGATAGAGATCGGCAATGACGACACTTAAAAATGATCGTTTCTTACGTGCTTTATTACGTGAGCCTGTAGATACCACTCCAATATGGATGATGCGCCAAGCAGGACGTTATTTGCCTGAATATCGGGAAACACGCTCAAAAGCTGGTGACTTTCTATCTTTATGCAAAAATACAGAGTTTGCTTGTGAAGTGACTTTACAGCCTTTGCGTCGCTACGATTTAGACGCAGCAATTTTATTTTCAGATATTTTAACTATTCCAGACGCATTAGGGCTTGGACTATATTTTGAAACTGGAGAAGGTCCGAAGTTTCATAAAACGGTACGTACTGAACAAGATGTGGCTAACTTACCTAAGCTTAATGCTAAAGCCGATCTTGATTATGTGATGAACGCAGTAAGTACGATTCGTTCTGCTTTAGGTGGACAAGTTCCACTGATTGGTTTTTCGGGTAGTCCTTGGACACTGGCGACTTATATGGTTGAAGGCGGTTCAAGCAAAGAGTTCCGTTTTACCAAGCAAATGATGTATGCGCAGCCGGAAGTTTTGCATGCGTTGCTCGACCATTTAGCAGATTCAGTCATTGACTACTTAAATGCGCAAATTGATGCAGGCGCTCAGGCAATTCAAATCTTTGATAGTTGGGGTGGGGCTTTAGCACACCGTGAATATGTAGAGTTCTCTCTTAACTATATGAAGAAGATTATCGCGGGCTTACAACGTGAAAAAGATGGACGCCGTATTCCAGTGATTGTGTTCACTAAAGGTGGCGGTCAATGGTTAGAACCAATGATCACGACAGGTGCCGATGCATTAGGGCTGGACTGGACGACACCATTAAATACGGCTCGAACCACGGTGGCAGGTCGTGTTGCCCTACAAGGGAACCTTGACCCGGCTGTTTTATATGGTTCGGCGGCTTCAATTGAAAAAGCTGTAAAAGCAATGTTAGATGATGCTTATGCAAACGGTGAGAAGACCGGTTACGTTGCTAACTTAGGGCACGGAATTACCCAATGGGTAGATCCGGCGCAGCCAAAAATCTTTGTAGATACAGTACATGAGTATAGTGCTAAATATCTAGGATAGTTTTTTGTGCAATATCTGTTTTTACCTCTTCAATTTATTGGCAAGGCTGTTTCGGCAGCCTTGTTTGGTATTTTGCTTCTCATCGCTTTTGCCCTAACTGCGTCGATGGGAAGCCATGAATATATGGGTTTTTATCGTTATGATTATTTACTCATATATGCACTGATTATTCAGATATGTCTCTTATATTTAAAACTTGAATCATGGGCAGAAGCCAAAGTTATTGCTTTATTTCATGTCATGGCGATGGCCATGGAAATATTCTTGACTCATCCTGCGATTGCTTCATGGCAATATCCGCAGCCTGCGGTATTTAAAATTTTGACTGTGCCTTTATTTGCAGGCTTTATGTACTCTGCCGTAGGTAGTTTTTTTGCACGCTCAATACGTCTACTACAAGTTTCATTTGAAAAACTTCCGAGTTTTGGAAGTATGCTTTTACTGGCATTTTTCTCATATATAAACTTTATGAGTAAATTTTTTGTACCCGATATTCGCTATATTTTATTTGCCATCAGTGTTTTTATTTTTTGGAAAACAAAACTTTATTTCCACTTAAATGAGCATAAATTTAAAATCCCGATGTTGCCTGTATTGTTTACACTCGCTTTTCTGATCTGGATTGCTGAAAATATTAGTACCTTTTATAAAATTTGGCTTTATCCAAGTCAGGTAGAGGCTTGGCATATGGTGGGGTGGGGTAAACTTGGATCATGGTATTTATTATTGCTTTTGAGTTTAGTGTTAGTACTTAAAATATTAGGTCATCGAGATAATCAAGGTAATTGGAATTTAAGATAAATTTTTCTTTTACACTTTTTATCATATTATTTATTTTTTAATTGCTAAATGATTGGCTTATCGCTATCTTTAATATCGTGTAATAAGAATTACACATAACAATACATAAGAAACAATCAATAATGATTTTGGAGATATACATCTATGTTAAAAAAATTAGCTTTAGCTGCTTTGTTAGCAGCTGGTTCAAGTGTTGCTATGGCTGATAACGATGTAGGTTGTGGTGTGGGTACGCAAGTATGGGCTGGCCAAAAAGGAGTGGTGCCTAAAATTCTTGCTGCAACAACAAACGGTATTTTTACTAACCAATTATTAGGTATTACTTTCGGTACTTTAGGTTGCCGTCAAGGTGGAACAGTTACAGCACAAGTTGTTACTTTCACAAATGAAAATGCAGAAGCTTTAGCGCGTGACATGGCTGTAGGCCAAGGTGAAAGCCTGAATGTGCTTGCTGAGTTAATGCAAATCAAACCACAAGATAAAGACCGTTTCTTCAAAGTTTCAAAAGCAAACTTTGGTGAAATCTATTCAACAAACAACCAAAACACACTTCAAGTATTAGCATCATTACAAAACGTAATGGCTAAAGACGAAGTTTTAAAAGCTTACGTATAAGTTTGAAATTGAAAACCCTGTCATTTGGCAGGGTTTTTCTTATATTTAATGATAAAAATTGATGAGCTTAATGAAATCGGTTGTTTTAATTTTTGCCTCTTTGGCAGTAAATATTGCGTATTCAGCAGAAACAAATCCATCTATTCAAAACTACTGGTCCATTGCAGAACAAAAAAAATTAGACCAAGACATTACATGGCAAAGGCTCATGTATGCCAATAAAAACCAGAAAAGTGAGGTCACTTATGCTGGCTATTTTCTATCAGAAAATGGAAAAAATAATTTAAAAGAAGAACTGAAAGCAGACATCTCGGCATTATTTATACCTACGCAAGATAACCAGTCAATTCGCTGTAAATTTCCGGCACGCAGTCAGTGGCTTATACAGCAATTAGACATTCAAGAAAATGAATTGCCACAAGTAAAATGTTCAGAATTTGAAAACTGGATTGGGCAGATTAAGCCTTACAAAGCGACCCTAATTTACGCCACAGATTTTATGGGTAATCCAAGCTCAATGTTTGGGCATACCTTATTGCGTCTAGATCCTAAAGATCAACAGCAGTTAAACCTCGTTTCTTATGCCGTAAACTATGCAGCAACTGTGGCAGGCAATGACAACTGGTCATATGCATGGAAAGGCTTAACAGGGCAATATCCGGGTGAATACTCACTTATGCCTTACTATCGTAAGGTAAAAGAATATGGTGATTTTGAGAGCCGTGATTTGTGGGAATATGAGTTAAATCTATCTCCAGAAGAAACGCGGTTTTTGGTGAGTCATATTTGGGAAATGCAACATGTAAGCTTCCCTTATTACTTTGTGAGTGATAACTGTGCATATCGGTTATTGGGCTTAGTCGATTTAGTTAAACCTGAATCTCATCTACAAGAAAAGTTTAACTACGCTTCTATTCCAATGGAAACCATTAAAGCGATGCAACAACAAGGACTCACCAAAGCTCCTGTGTATCGACCTGCTTTAGAAACTCAATTATTGGCCCAAGCTCACCAGCATGGCGCATCTTTAGCTAAAGTTGCTCATCAGTTAGCAATGAAGCCAATTAAAGAATCTTCGGAAACACTTAAATCATTTAGCCCATCAGATCAGGCCAAAATTCTTGAGATGGCTTATGATGATTTATATCTACAGTTTATTGGTCGCAAAGTTGAAGAAAGCTTTGCTCAGCCACAGCTTAGACAGCTTTTAGCACTACGAAGTCAGATTGATTTAGACAAACAGCGCCAAGAACCTAAAAGACCATCAACCGAGCCGACTCAAGGCCATAATGCACGTAATGTCTCGCTAAAACTGGGCGAGGTGCAAGGTGACAAGTTTATCGAGATAGGTCATAGGCAGGCTTATCATGACTTAATAGATCCACAGGGCGGATACCGTGCCGGTACTCAATTATTATTTTTAAATGGTAATGCACAGTGGCGAGATGATCATTTAAAACTAGAACGTCTTGATCTGTTAGAAGTGAACTCTTATAACCCGATTCAACCATTTAAAACTCCGCTGACTTGGGGATTTAACTTAGGCTGGCGTCAGGAAGCGGTTCATGACGGCGTTTATAGTGATGAAAAGCAGCATGGCGTCGCGAGTTTTAATGCTCAGGTTGGTTACAGTCTTGCAGATTATGAGCGCAAACATATTTGCTATGGGCAGGTACAAACTTATGTCCAAGCGGGTTCAAATTTAGATAAAGGCTGGCGTGTGGGAGTAGGGCCGACATTAGGATGTATGAATCAGTGGTTTGAAAAATTTAACACTGTGGTACAAGTTGAGCTGCCATATTGGGAAGACCAAAACCAATGGAACTTACGGCTAAATACACAGTGGCAATATGCCATTAATAGTAATAATGCCATTCGCTTTAATTGGGATTATGAAAAACAAAATCAACTAGATTGGATGAAATCAAGCTTAGGATATGTTTGGTTCTTTTAAACCATATACCTATAAAAAGAGAGAAATAGATGATGACTATTTCGCTTTTTTTATTTTAGGGAAAAATTATTTCTTTATTGCACTCAGCACAGCATAAGCTGCCTTAATGCGCTCTTCATTTGGAATACGTTTATTGGTTAACATGACTAAACCAATATTTTCTTTAGGAATAAACACTATATATGTTCCGAAACCGTTAGTTGAGCCAGTTTTATGGTACATCTTAACTGAAGGCTCTTTTGAAATAGCAGTCACTTTATTAGGTTTCATCACAATCTGTTCTGAATTACTGTCTAATAAAGTTTGTAACGTTGCCGGATAAGAAAACTCTTCCCAACCAAGCGCTTGATACATGGTATTTACTTGATAGCGACCTTGATGTGTTTCATTAATTGCCCGTTGAATATCTGTCGGATATTTCTGTGGGTTAAGGTTGGCATGAATAAAACTCAACATATCCGGTAAGGTGGATTTGACGCCGTATGCTGGGGCATCGAGTGGGCCGGGGTTAACTCGAATCGGCTGATTTTCTTGGTTATAGCCAAAAGCATAGTTTTGCATTTGGGTCTTAGGTACATTTACATAGCTATGTTTTAAGCCAAGGGCCGGAAAAATTGTTTTTTCTAAGACTTGATCGAAAGGTTTATTCATAGACAAAGCTACAACCTTTCCAAATAGGCCAATACTTGGATTTGAATATTGTCTGTATTCACCGATTGGGTTTTTAGGTTTCCAGTCTTTGAAAAAAGTTAAAACTTGTTGGTCTGTTTGTACTTCATCTGGAAACTGCAAGGCAAGGTTACCACTTGTATACGTCGCGAGTTGAAGTAAGTTAACTTGGTCAATCGGTGTATTTTTTAGCACTTTCCAATATTTACCAGGCGTATCGTCAAAAGAGATTTTTCCTTTATTTTTTGCATATCCACCTGCTGTCGCGGTAAATAATTTACTGACAGAACCTAGCTCAAAAATAGTACTGCTATTTACGGCTTTTTTATCTTGAACAGATTGAAGACCATAATACATTTCATACTTTTTATTATTTTGAATAACACCCACAGCCATACCCGGCACATCATATTTTTCTAATAATGGTTTAAAATTTTGATCTACCAGTTTTTTAATTTCTTGGTCTTTTGGGGTATTGCCCGCATAAATTGAGGTACTAAAAATAAAAAGCGGGGATAAAAGTAGACAAGAAATTTTTTTAAATCGCATGATTAACTCATAAATTATTTAAAAAGAAAGATGCCTACTTTTATAACAAAAATCACCTAATTTAATTGTTATGTTTTATAGAATTGGATCGAAGTTTATCGCGTTCAGCTATAAAAAAAGCCCAACATTGTCGGGCTTTTATTTAGGCAGTAAAAACTATATTAATAGCTTTCTGGTACTGCACTTAAGAATTCACGGCGCGCTTCTTTATCGGTTTTAAAATCTCCGACAAATGAAACTGTACGGGTGGTAGATTCTTGTTTACCTACACCACGCATCATCATACACATATGTGCTGAATCGATGACTACAGCGACACCGCGAGCACCAGTGACTTCTGCAACAGCTTCAGCGATTTGCTGAGTCAGGTTTTCCTGAATTTGCAAACGACGAGCAAACATCTCGGTAATACGTGCAAATTTAGATAAGCCAAGAACTTTGCCTTCTGGTAAATAGGCAACATGAACACGGCCATAGAATGGGAGAAGATGATGTTCGCAGAGCGAATAAAATTCAATATTCTTCACCAATACCATTTCATGGTTATCTGATGGGAAAACAGCATTATTGGTGACTTCTTCTAAAGTTTTACTATAGCCAGAAGTTAAATATGAAAAAGCTTTAGCCGCACGCACAGGCGTATCTTTAAGGCCGGGACGATTAAGGTCTTCACCGACGGCAGTCAGAATATTTGCGTACGATTGCTGCATTGACATAAGACGTATAAATTTACTCTATTAGACAAGCTCGGCATTGTATCAGAAACATGACCTGATGTTCATAAATCCTCGCACTATATTTATTTTGGTTTTTCCGTACGCTTGATAAAAGATGAATAAATTTCATGTTTTTTATCGTTAATAGTCAAGTGTTTGGACATGAAATGTGCGCTTAATATTGATAAGTTCTAAATGATCGCCTAATGGCATCATATTTGCACAGAAGCATTATTAT
This sequence comes from Acinetobacter sp. EKM10A, assembly GCF_011075215.1. Lineage (NCBI taxonomy): Bacteria > Pseudomonadati > Pseudomonadota > Gammaproteobacteria > Moraxellales > Moraxellaceae > Acinetobacter > Acinetobacter sp. EKM10A. Next base: position 277,111 of record NZ_JAALLK010000001.1, read on the forward strand.
AAAGCATAAGGATAAAACATGTTAGAACGTCCAATCACCTTCTTTTTCCGTGGTGGTCAGCAGCAAGTAGAAAATATAGTACCCACAATGACGGTTTTACAATTTCTGCGAGAATATACTCAAACTGGTAAGACTAGGCAGACTGGTACAAAAGAGGGATGTGCTGAGGGCGATTGTGGTGCATGTACAGTAGTGATTGGTGAATTGGTCAATGACAACCTGCAATTACGTAGTGTGAATGCGTGTATTCAGTTTTTACCAACTTTAGATGGTAAGGCCCTATTTACAGTAGAAGACCTTCATAGCTTATTGCCAGTACCAGATGGCACACTTCATCCGGTACAACAGGCGATGGTCGATATGCATGGTTCACAATGCGGTTTTTGTACACCCGGTTTTATCATGTCGTTATGGTCAATGTATGAAAATGAACAACATTCTCCAAGCAAAGATAAAATCAGTGATTATCTTTCTGGAAACTTATGTCGCTGTACAGGCTATCGCCCTATTTTAGATGCAGCACAAAAAGCTTATGACTATCCACGTGTTGTATTAGAACGTCAAAAAGTAATTGATGTATTAAAAGAGATCAAAGCATTACCTGCATTGCATTTGAATGATCAAAAGCAGCAATTTTTTGCACCCAAAACTTTGCAGGATTTTGCTACTTTACGTTTACAGTTGCCGCAAGCACGTATTGTTGCAGGTAGCACAGATGTAGGTTTGTGGGTAACAAAGCAGGGCCGTAATTTGGGCGATATGCTTTATATAGGTCAAGTTGAAGAGCTGAAAAAGATTGTAGTCACAGACCATGCTTTAACGATTGGGGCAAATGTAAGTTTGAGTGATGCACTCATTAAAATTTCAGATTTTTATCCCGACTTTCAAGAATTGCAGCGCCGTTTTGCTTCCATGCCGATTAAAAACGCAGGAACGCTAGGTGGAAATATTGCCAATGGTTCGCCTATTGGTGATTCAATGCCAGCATTAATTACGCTAGGTACACGATTGATTTTGCGTGTAGGTGAGCAGACTCGTGAAATTGCTTTGGAAGACTTTTATTTAGACTATCAAAAAACAGCATTACAGCTTGGTGAGTTTGTTGAGGCGATTGTTATTCCGCTTCGTGAAGGGCAGACACGTTTTAAATTTGCCAGCTATAAAATTGCCAAACGATTTGAGCAAGATATTTCTGCGGTATGTGCAGCTATTTCTTGTGAGTTAGATAATGATGATGTCACTCACAATGTAAGAATTGCTTTTGGTGGTATGGCAGCTATTCCCAAACGTACAAAATATGCAGAAGCCATATTAGAAGGCCAGCAAATTACAGCAGAATTGATCGTTCAGGCACAAGAGGCATTGTCGCAAGACTATCAGCCTTTAGATGATGGACGGGCTAGCTCGGCATATCGTTTACACGTCGCGAAAAACTGTTTACAGCGTTTTTATGTAGAAAAAATCTTGTCTCAAACGATCACTCGTGTGAATGACTTGATTGCTATGGTGGAGATCTGACATGAATCAAAATATTGACTTAAGGGTTTCTAAAAAATCCGCTAAAGCAGGTGATTCGATTCCACACGAAAGTGCACATTTACATGTAACGGGGCAGGCAACTTATATTGATGATTTACCCGAGCTTGAAAATACCATGCATTTGGCAGTTGGATTTTCAAATTGTGCCAAAGGCAAAATCAGTAAGTTTGATTTGGATGCCGTACGTCAGGCTGAAGGTGTTTATGCAGTTTTTTCAGCAAAGGATATAGAGGTTGAAAATAATTGGGGACCAATTGTAAAAGATGACCCAATTTTTGCCGAAGAGCAGGTCGAATTTTATGGACAAGCCTTATTTGTGGTCGTTGCCGAGAGTTATCAGCAAGCCCGTCAGGCAGTTCGCTTAGCAAAAATTGAGTATGTGCCCGAAACTCCAATTTTAACGATTCAAGATGCAATTGAAAAAGAATCGTGGGTGTTGCCGCCTGTTGAATTTAGCCATGGTGAAGTTGAGCAAGCATTTCAAAATGCAGCCCATCAACTTTCAGGTGCTATTGAGCTGGGTGGGCAAGAGCATTTTTATCTTGAAGGGCAAATTTCCTATGCGATTCCACAAGAAAATCAGAGCTTAAAAGTCTATTGCTCGACACAACATCCAACCGAAATGCAGTTACTGATTTGTCATGCATTAGGCATGAATATGCATCAGGTCAGTGTGGAAAGCCGCCGTATGGGTGGTGGTTTTGGCGGTAAAGAGTCACAGTCAGCGCAGTGGGCATGCATTGCCTCTTTGGCAGCACAAAAAACGGGCCGTCCGTGTAAATTACGCTTAGATCGTGATGATGACATGAGTGCTACAGGCAAACGTCATGGTTTTGCTTATGAGTGGTCTGTGGCTTTTGATGACACTGGTATTTTGCAAGGCTTAAAGGTACAACTGGCTTCAAACTGTGGTTTTTCGGCTGATCTTTCTGGGCCAGTGAATGAACGTGCGATTTGCCATATTGGCAACGCTTATTATCTAAATGCAGTTGAGCTACGTAACTTACGTTGTAAAACCAATACTGTTTCCAATACGGCATATCGTGGTTTTGGTGGACCGCAAGGTATGTTTGTCATTGAAAATATTATTGATGACATTGCGCGTTATTTAGGTTGTGATCCAGTTGAAATTCGTCAGCGCAATTTCTTTGCCGAGCAGCCCGGTGCCGGACGTGACCGTATGCACTATGGGGCAGAAGTCCGTGATAATGTTGCGCCAAAATTGGTAGCCGAACTATTGCAAAGTAGTGATTACGCGAAGCGTAGACAGACTATTCATGCCTTTAATCAGAACAATGACATCATTAAGCGTGGTATTGCGTTAACACCATTAATGTTCGGTATTTCATTTAATGCCGTGCATTACAATCAGGCAGGTGCACTGGTCTATGTGTACATGGATGGCACTGTCGCGATTACACACGGTGGTACAGAAATGGGACAGGGGCTATATACCAAAGTACGGCAGGTTGCTGCACATGAGTTGGGTTTACCAATCGATAGCGTTCGTTTAATTGCAACCGATACTTCTCGTGTGCCAAATACTTCGGCAACTGCAGCATCGAGTGGCGCAGATCTAAACGGTAAAGCTGTTCAAAATGCCTGTATTAAAATTCGTGAGCGTCTGGCAAAACTTGCAGCCGAAATAAGTCAAAGTGAAGCTGACCAAGTCCAGTTTGAAGATAGTATGGTTTCAACAGCGAATGGTCATTCATGGACATTTCCTGACTTGGTTCAACGGGCATATATGGCACGTGTACAACTATGGGATAGTGGTTTTTATAAAACGCCAGAAATTCACTATGATCAGGTCAACCATTTGGGGCGTCCATTTTTCTATTATGCCTATGGTGCAGCGGTCAGTGAGGTCGCAATAGATACCTTAACTGGGGAAATGAAAGTATTACGTGCCGACATTTTGCATGACGTCGGGCGGTCAATTAACCCTGCAATTGATATTGGACAAATTGAAGGCGGGTTTGTGCAAGGGATGGGGTGGCTCACGACAGAAGAGTTGTATTGGCAGCCGCATGGGCCACATGCAGGCCGTTTGTTTACCCATGCGCCTTCAACTTACAAAATCCCGACCAGTGTGGACATTCCTCATATTTTTAATGTCAAACTGTTTAATAATCAAAATCAGGCAGACACCATCTATCGCTCTAAAGCGGTAGGTGAACCGCCATTTATGTTGGCATTATCGGTTTTCTCTGCAATTCGTCAGGCAGTACAGGCGGCTATTCCAGAAAATGCACCGCTCATACTCAATGCTCCGGCAACTGCCGAGGAAATTTTACGTGCAATTGCGATTGGACGGGGACAAGATTTGGCTGCTCGCCCACAGGCTAAAATGTAGAAGATTATGCAACATTTACAATGGTGGACTGATTTTGTAGCGTGGCAAGTTGATGCTCTGCCTATGGTATTGGTCACAGTGGTCCGTGCTGATGGTTCTACGCCACGAGAGGTTGGCGCAACGATGTTATTGCGGTTTAATTTGCAACAGCAATGGCAGCAGTCAGATACGATCGGTGGTGGGCATTTAGAGTTTCAGGCGATTGATATTGCTAAAGCAATGTTAAAAGAATCGGAAACTTGTGTGAGGCGTATTGAACGGTTTAACCTCAGTGCTCGGTTGGGGCAGTGTTGTGGCGGAGTAATGTGGTTATTGTTTGAAAAAATATCACCCGCTGAAATTGCGTCGGATTTATCTGGGAGTTTGCAAGCATGGCGAGCTGGGAAGCATATATGGCGTAACGTCTCATATCAATATGCATCCACTTGGCAAACGATGGATATGGAACAACAACCAAGTTTCGAGTTTCATTCTGGCAGCAGTGAAGAATGGCAATTTGATCAGCAGATTCAACCAAATACCCTGCAAGTGCTGATTTGTGGCGCGGGGCATGTGGGTGAAGCAATTGTCCGTTGTTTATTACCTATTGGTGTGAGGGTGAAATGGATTGATCCGCGTGATGATATTTTCCCATCCGATTTACTGGAACAGGTGCAATGTTTAACGACTGATACCTTAGACGCCGAGATTGAGCATTTTGACCGTTCAGGTGCAATTTTAATTTTAACTCATGATCATCAATTAGATTTGCAACTGTGTTTTACGGCCTTAAAACCTATGGCAAAACCATTTACTTATGTTGGGATGATTGGCTCAAAAAGTAAAAGGGCTATTTTTGAAAAACGTATGCAGGTGCGAGGTTATACTTCGGAAACTTTGCAACGTTTAGTTTGCCCGATCGGGATAGAAGGGATTTCATCGAAACAACCTGCAATGATTGCCATTGCAGTAGTTGCTCAATTATTACAGGTATTTGATGTAAAAAAATGATCCCAAAGGATCATTTTTTTTGTTCGAATTTTGGATTTTTTTCTGCACGTTTAAGCAGTACGAGAACGGCACCTGTGCCACCTTGGTTTTCAGGGGCACTTACAAATGCCAAAACATCACGATGTTGGCGTAGCCATCCGTTGACATAGGTTTTTAAGACCGCTTCTGGGCCTTTACCATGCACAATTTTAATGACATTTTGATTTTCATCTTTTGCCATCTGGATGATTTGTAAAACTGCATCACGTGCTTGTTCAATGGTACAGCCGTGTAAATCTACAGCTTCAAACCAACGCATCTTGCCTGCTTTTAAGTCTTCAAAAACCTTATGTTGAAGAGTCGCAATGCGATAGCTTAACGTTGCTTGGCTTGCGACCGGATTTAAAGCAGCTTGTGTATCTGATAGCTCGGCATGTTCGGTATCACGACCACCTTCGGCAGCTGCGCGTTTTGCTAGTGTTTGTGCATCAACTTTTTTGGCACGTGGGGTTTTTACATCGGCAATATTACTATTGTTGATGGGTTTAACGCCTGCAACAGCCTGCTTAAATAGATGTGTGTCTTCCAATTCTTCAGACTCAGCCTGAGATTTTTTAGACTCAGGCTGATTTGCGATTTTGCTTGAATGAGGATTGGAGATTTGCTTTTTAAATTGCTTCAATAACTTTTGTTGCTCTTTAGAAAGCGATGAATCTTTATTACTCATATATCTTCATTAAACCGTTTGAGGTTGTCCAAAAAGGGCAGTAAAAGCTTGATCTGGACGTGGTTGTTTCATAAAACTTTCGCCAACCAAGAAACTGTGAATATCATGCTCTTGCATCATACGTACATCATCTGGTGTCGCAATACCACTTTCAGTGATCAATAAACGTGAGGCCGGAAGTAATTTTTTCAACCGAATAGTAGTATTTAAATCTACATCAAAGGTTTTTAAATTGCGGTTATTCACGCCTAATAGACATTGCTCAGAAAGCTTTAAGGCACGCTCTAACTCTTCTTCGTCATGAACTTCAACCAATACATCAAGTTGATGCTCAAATGCAGTTTTAGACATTTCTTCGAGTTGCTGGTCAGACAAACAAGCAACAATTAATAAAATACAGTCAGCATGCAAAGCACGTGCTTCAACTACATTGTACGGGTCGACCAAAAAGTCTTTACGTAAAGCAGGTAGGGTACAATGATTACGGGCAATCGCAATATTTTCATCTGCACCCTGAAAGAAATCAACATCGGTCAATACCGATAAACATGCTGCTCCAGCTTGTTCATATTGCTGAGCAATTTCGGCAGGATTAAAGTCTGCGCGAATGATTCCTTTTGATGGAGATGCTTTTTTAATTTCAGCAATCACGCCCGGACGTTTATGTTGTAAAGCATTTGCAAAGCCACGCACCGGAGTCGCTGCTTTTGCAAGCTCTTCTACGTCTTGCAAATTACGTTGTTTTAAACGCGCAGCAAGTTCCTCATGTTTACGGTCAACAATTTTACCTAAAATGGTATTTTGAATATTAATCATGAGAAGTCCTTAATCTGCCTGAGATTGTTTTAATGTTTTAGTAAATTCAGCTAAAACACTCATTTTCTCTAATGCTTGCCCGCCGTAAATAATATCTTGAGCGAATGCAACAGCCTGAGCATAAGTCTTGGTAATGCCCGCTACATAAATGCCTGCGCCTGCATTAAGCGCAATCATGTTTGCAGCTTTTTCACCGATATCAGATTTATTTTTGCTTAAAGCATCTTTAATGAGCTTTAGACTCGCCGTTGCATCTGCGACAACCAAACCATTTAATGTTTGTGACTCAATCCCGACATCTTCAGGATTAAGGGTCCATTCTGTAATTTCACCGTCTTTAAGCTCAGCAATAGTTGTCGGAGCTGCAAGACTAATTTCATCAAGACCATCTTTTGAATGGACAACCATGACATGTTCGGCACCAAGTTGTTTCATCACTTCGGCAATTGGGCGGCACAGTTCATCTGAAAACACGCCAATCACAAAGCGTTTTACACCAGCTGGATTGGTCAGTGGGCCGAGTAAATTAAAAATACTTCGAATACCAAGTTCACGACGTGGGCCAGCCGCATATTTCATGGCTTTGTGGTGGTTTGGTGCAAACAAGAAACCTACACCCATTTCGCGGATACAGCGTTCGGTTTGTTGCATATCTAAATCAAGATGAATACCTGCTTGTTCAAGTAGGTCTGATGAACCTGATTTACTTGAAACGCCGCGGTTACCATGTTTTGCAATGGTTGCACCCGCTGCTGCAATCACAAAGCTAGACGCTGTAGAGACGTTAAATAAATTTTGTCCATCACCGCCAGTTCCCACAATATCAACTAAATGTTTGATATCACTCACATCGATCTTGATCGCAAATTCTCGCATGACACGTGCGGCCGCTGTCATTTCGTCAATGCTTTCACCTTTCATGCGTAGGCCCATCATTAAAGCACCAATTTGTGCTTCGGTTGCCTCACCTTGCATGATGCTGCGCATAATTTCTTCCATTTGAGGCTGAGTCAAATGAATGTTCTTGGTAATGTGGTTGAGCGCCTGTTGGATATTCATAGTCATGATTTACAGCATTAATGATTAAAATTTTTAGGTGAAGTTGATCGAGTGTGGGAGGTTCGGCCTATTGCGTTCCATGATTCACTAGCTAGGGGGCTATGTTAGCAGAAAATAACCAAAGATTTTTGCTGTTCGATAAGAGTTTTAAAAATTTTGCTCAGTTAGGGTATGGGGTTGAGTCATAAACAGAATTTATTTATTGAAAAAGGTTTTAGTTTGTTGTGAGTTTTTATGATAAATAATTAACCATTTGGTATATCTTAAACATCAATATATCTAGAAAAAATGTGTATAAATCAACCAAATAAAAGTGGATATAGTAGGGCGATCTTTATTTTGTCTACTAATAAATATGTATTTAAATAACTTGAAATATGTAGGGGCTTTAAAAAATAAGCGCTCATTTATTTTTGTATTTGTTGCACTGTTTCATCCATTTGAAAGCTATGCGCAAGAAGCCGTAGAGCAAACACAAAACCAAGCTAAACCAGATAAAGTAGTTCGTGTTGCGGTGACAGGTTCTCGGATTTCAAAAGCACAAAAAGATGGCCCGACCAGTGTGACCGTCATTACCGCAGCTGATATTGAAAAACAAGGTTTTAGTAATGCATTTGACGCACTCAATAACCTGACGCAAAACACTGGTTTTGTGCAAGGTGCCGATTATGGAAATACTTTTACACCTGCAGCGAACGCCATTAGTTTGCGAGGTCTGGGACCCAATCATACTTTGACTTTAATTAATGGACATCGGGTTGCAGACTATCCTGTACCGTACGATGGTTCTGTCAATTTCGTGAACTTAGCCAATATTCCCACTGCCATTATTGACCGTATTGAAATATTAAACGGTGGCGCTTCTGCAATTTATGGTTCAGATGCAATTGCAGGTGTGGTGAACATTATTCTGAAAAAGAAAACAGACGGCACACAATTTAATATTAAGGCAGGTGGAACCAAAGAAGGTGGTGAAAACTTACGTTTACAACTGAGTGGCAGTAAAACTTTAGACAAGCTTAGTCTCGTTTATGGGGTCGAGCTTAGTGGCCGTGAACCGATATGGGCAGCCGATCGGGATTTTATGAAGAGCCGAACTCGTTTGGGGGAGAAACCCGATACTGTTGTCGGCCGTAAAAATGCCGATACTGGTAAATATCTTTCAATTGGAGGGTGTCAGGCGTTTAACGGTTTATTTAACGGATCAGTCAATAATATTGGACAAGCAGGGGCGGACAATTGTGCCAGTGGTTTGGCACGGCCAACTTATTGGACTGTTCAGACCCAAAACCGCAGCCAAAATGGTTATCTCGGTTTAGATTATGAGTTAAATGATAAAACCCAATTATTTGCAGATTTTTTGATTGGGGCAAACCAAATTGAAAATAATACCCGTAGTCCGATATGGACTTCTTTAGCTGCAACGAGTGGTTATTTCCTAAATCAAGATTCGGGAAATTATGAAATTTGGAATCGCCGTTTTGCACCTGAAGAATTAGGTGGGGTAGAACGAATAAATAAAAAATGGAAAGAACTTTCTTCTAACTTAAATTTTGGAATTCGAGGCGATATTGGAGAGACGAGCTGGAGTTATGAAGCAGCCTATAATGGTTCCATTTATACTAGTCAACTAAACCGCCAAGGCTTATTACGTTCGAATGTTGATGAATATTTCTTAGGTCAGCAACTTGGTACAGATGCAGATGGTATTCCTATTTATTCACCTCATTTAGATCGTTTAAGTCGACCACTAACAGCAAGTGAATTTGAAAGTATTTCGGGCACAACAAAAGAAAAAGATAAATCGTGGGCACAAAGTTTAACCTTAAGTGCGAATGGTGATGTGTTTAAGTTACCTGCGGGAACTGCCAAACTTGCAGCAGTGGCTGAAATTGGGCGTCAAGGCTTTTCGATTAAGCCAGATCAGGCAGTTGAAAATGGTGAGTTTTATAATACGAGTTCTAGTGGAGAATATAGCGGTACTCGTACACGCCAAGCACTTGGTGCAGAATTATTCTTACCTTTAGCAAAGCCCTTAAATTTAACCTTGTCCGGACGTTATGACCGTTATGCTTTGTCAGATAACAGTATTGATAAGCTAACTTTCGGTTCAGGCCTTGAGTTTAGGCCACATCCGACTTTATTGGTGCGCGGTAACTACGCAACTAGTTTTCGTGCACCAGATATGAACTATCTATTCTTAAATAAGCAAAAAGGTTATTTCGCAAGTACGACTGACTATTTACGTTGTAGCCAAACGGGACAATCTTTAGATAAATGTACCTTTAAAGATTACGCACCTGGGGCGAACTACACTTTAACCGGAAACAAAGAGCTGAAACCTGAAGAGGGTAAATCTTATGGTGCAGGGTTTGTTTGGTCGCCAACCAATAAGTTTGACATTAGCGTCGATTACTGGGATATCAAAATTGATAATCTTGTGACCAACTTAAGTGCGGACAAAATTCTACGTTTGGAAGCAGATTGTCGTTTAGGCAACCAAGATATTAACTCTGCAGCCTGTATTGATGCTTTGGCACGTGTAGAGCGTAACCCTGCAAATGCAGTTGTCGACCCAAATGTGATTAAGAATATAAATATCGTTCCGATTAATGCTGCATCCGACCATACCCGCGGGATTGATTTCACTAGCAGATGGCGCTGGAAAACAGATAGCTTTGGTAACTTTCTCTGGACGATCAATTATAGCCGTGTACTAGAACATGAATATCAACAATCAAAAGATGGCGAGAAAGATGACTATTTAAAAGATTTAAGTATTCCGGATTGGCGTGACCGTTTTAATACCAGTCTCAGCTGGAGCTTTGGTGATTGGGCATCAACAGTATTAGTTAATCGTTATGGCAAAATTCCAAACGGCGACCAAACTGCTTACCTAAGTCCAACGTATTTGGTGAACTGGAGTGGTACTTATCAAATCTCTCCAAAAGCTTCTGCTTCAATCATTATCAATAACTTGTTTGACAAAGTGAAACGAGATGACACGGGCGGTTGGCCGTATTATCCAGTAGGATCATATTCACCATTCGGCCGTCAAGGTTGGTTGGAGTTTAACTATAAATTCTAAGAATGATGTATGGATGCAGCGAAGTGGTACAGCATTTGCTGCATCTTTTTATTTAAAACTACAGAGGATAAAACCCCTTATGCTGGTCAAGCCTTCATTTAAAAAAAGATTGCTACTTACAACATTATTATCTTTATCGGCAACACAGATTTTTGCATCGAATAACAGTGAACAAATCCCGATTGGTAAATTACCCGAGTGGGTCGTACCCGAATCTTATGATTTAGATTTTAAGATTGATCCCGCACAAAAAGGCTATACCGGTAAAACTACGATTCATTTAAAGCTGGCTCAAGCCACAGATCACATCTGGATTCATGGTAAATCTTTGACGGTGAAAGATGTGAATATCACATCGGCAGAGGGTACTAAAACCAAGGCAAAATATGAGCAAGCTTCTGAAGTAGATGGGGTGAGTAAAATTAAATTTGCCAAAACCTTGCCCGCAGGACAGTATCAACTCGTTCTAGATTTTAATGCAGCGTATGACCAGCAGCTCGATGGTATTTATAAAATCGAGTTTGAGGGTAAACCTTATGTGATGACGCAAATGGAAGCAATTAGTGCACGCCAGTCATTCCCATCATTTGATGAACCACGTTTTAAAACGCCGTTTAATATTCGTTTGACGATTCCAAGCAAATATTCAGGGTTTGCCAATACCCAACAAACGTCGGAGCAAGCAGAGAAGTCGGGTTGGAAAACACTCAGTTTTGCACAAACCAAACCACTACCAACATATTTACTTGCATTGGCTGTCGGGCCGTGGCAATTACAAAAAGGACCTGATATTGGAGCAACTTCATGGCGTAAGCAGCCGATCCAGTTACGTGGTATTGCGCCCGATGCTAAAGCTGAAAAAATGCAGCATGCTTTATCTGAAACGCCAGCCATTTTAAAAACTTTAGAAGATTATTTTGCCTTTGGTTATCCATTTGACAAGCTCGACTTACTTGCAGCACCAGACTTTGCTGCCGGAGCAATGGAGAACCCGGGGTTAATTACTTTTAGAGACTATCTAATGTTGTTAGATAAGGACTCACCAGTATCTTTTGTACAGAATTCATTTAATGTCAATGCACATGAGCTTGCACATCAATGGTTCGGTGATGTCGTCACGATGCCGTGGTGGGATGATTTGTGGCTAAATGAATCCTTTGCCACATGGATGCAAAGTAAAATCACCCAAAAATTACATCCCGAATTTAATGCTGATCTAGAACGTATTTCAGATACCGCAGATGCGATGAAAAGTGATAGCTTGGTAAGTGTGCGTCGTATTCGTCAACCTATTTTAAGCAATGCCGATATTCAAACGGCTTTTGATGGCATCACGTATCAAAAAGGTGCGGCTGTTTTAAATATGTTTGAAAGCTATTTAGGCGAAGAAAAATTCAAACAAGGAGTGCGTAATTATATTAATAAGCACCAATATGGTAATGCGACAGCCAATGATTTAATTAACGCTTTAGCAGAGCAGTCTGAGCAAAGTGAGCGCTTTGCTAAAGCGGTGAAAAGTTTCCTTGATCAACCGGGTGTACCTTTACTCAATACTTCACTACAGCAAGAAGGCAATAAAGTCTTTTTAAATGTGAAGCAAAGCCGTTATTTACCTGTGGGCTCAAAAGGTGATGCAAGAAGCCTCTGGGGTGTACCGTTATGTGTACGTTATGAAGTTCCAAATGCAGGTAGTAAAGTGCAATGTGAATTGGTAGACCAAGCAGAAGCCAAGATTGAACTCAAAGGTGCCAGCCTTGGCAGTTGGTATATTCCAAATGCAGATGCGGCAGGATACTACCAATTTAGTTTGCCACAAAAAGAGTTTACTCGTCTGACTGCCGCTACAGAAAAGCTTTCTAACACTGAACAGTTAGCTTATGCCTATGCGATTTCAGCTGCATTTAACCACGGTGATATTAATTTGTTGGCTGTCGTAGATGCTGCGAAGAAATTTGCTAATTCGAATAGTCGACAAATTAGTACAGCGTTGTTTTCCCAGTTAAGTACCATTCATCGTCATGTATTGAAAACAGAAGCTGAACGTGAACATTTCAGAAAAGTTTTGGCCAATTTATATTTACCTAAATTAAATCAGTTGGGTTATGTCAGCAAAACAGGTGAATCAGCTGAGGACAGTTTATGGCGTAGTGAGTTGGTTAGATTTCTTGCTTTAGATATTCAAGTTCCTGAAGTTCGTACCCAACTGTTAAAACAGTCAGATGCTCTATTTGCTCAAAAGCAGCTTAATTTTGCGCAAGTAACACCTGAATTATTGCCAACCATTTTAGCTGTACGTGTACAAGAAAAAGGTCAACCAGCTTTTGACCGATTGTCTGGAGAGTTACAACGCGTGACTCAACCGACACAACGTCTTGCGATTCTTACAGCCTTGGGTTCAGCAAATCAAGAAGCAACGCGCCAACAAGCCCGTCAGTTGATTTTAAACCCGCGTGTTAAAGTTGGTGAAGTTCGTACCGTGGTCAACTCAATCAATAATTATGGAGATGAACAAGGTGGCTTATGGTCTTGGTTTAAGGTAAATCATGACGCCGTGTTTGACCGTTTAGGTAAATCTTCGGCTGGGCGTTTCCCTGCAATGTTTAGTGGGGCAGCATGTACCCAACAACAAGCGGCACAGTTAAATGACTTTTTTGCACCTCGAACTAAAGAGTTGGTCGGGGTAGAAAGAGGATTGAAACAGACTAAAGAGCGTATTCAACTCTGCGAATCGCTGGTAGCAAAACAAGATGGGTCAATTGTGCAACAGTTAAAGTTGTAATTGATTCAGCCATAAAAAAAAGCCAACTGATCGTAGTTGGCTTTTTTATTAAAGGTTCTTATCAAATTACTTTTAAAACAATCTATTGATGGCTGACTTATGCGTAGATGTTTAAAAAGTTTTTAAAGATTTGATGGCCATGTTGACTCAAAATGGATTCAGGATGGAATTGTACGCCTTCAACAGGAAGTGTCTTATGTTTAACGCCCATAATTTCTTCCATTGAGCCATCTGCTTCATTGGTCCAGCATGTTACTTCAAGACAGTCAGGTAGCGTTTCTTGATCAATCACTAATGAATGATAACGAGTTGCCGAGAAAGGGCTAGGAAGATTACTGAAAATACCTTTATTGCTATGGTACATGTCAGATAAACGTCCGTGCATCACCGTTTTGGCTCTTACAATTTTCCCACCAAAAGCTTGCCCAATACTTTGATGGCCTAAACACACCCCAAGTAAAGGAATTTTCCCGGCAAAATGATTAATTGCAGGAATTGAAATACCTGCTTCACTTGGAGAGCAAGGGCCAGGACCAATCACAAGATATTTTGGTTGCCATCGTTCAATATCCTCTAATGTGACTTGATCATTGCGAACAACTTTTACTTCCTGATTCAACTCGCCAAAGTATTGAACGATGTTGTAGGTAAAAGAGTCGTAATTGTCGATCATTAGAAGCATGATGAACTTAACCTCATGATAATTAAAATATATTTAATGAGTAGTTAGAATATTACTCACATTCATACTCACTGTTTAGAAAAGACTTTTTAGGTTTGAAAAATAAGAAGCCGCTTTCTAATGGGCTAATATAGCAAAAAAAGAAGTAACCAGTTTAACTATTTCATTCGTTAGAAATTTGCAGAAAAAACGGCTTTAAAAAGTGAGGTTTTTTGAAATTATAGATAAGTACAAATAAGGCAGAATAAGCTTCTATTGTAAATAAAAAACTATTCTGCCTTGTTCACACAAGAAGATTAAATCTTACGTGTGTTATAAATCAACCAATCTAAAACATCGCCAGATAAATGTTCAGCCAGTCTTTCTTGAACAGTTTGATGATAACTATTTAACCAGTCTTTCTCTTCATCCGTTAGCATGTCAACGATAATACAATCTAAATGAATCGGGCAAAGTGTGAGCGTTTCAAACTCTAAGAAATCGCCGTAGGTTTCCTCAAACCCTGAGTGAAGTCTGTTTGCAACCAGATTCTCAATACGAATACCGTATTGTCCCTCATGGTATAAGCCCGGCTCGTTGGAAAGAATCATACCTTCACGCAACTTACTATAGGCATGAATAGGTGCGTAATAAGAAAGCACTTGCGGCCCTTCATGTACGTTAAGCGCAAAGCCTACGCCGTGACCTGTGCCGTGGCGATAATCTAAACCATGTTGCCATAAAGTATGGCGACAAATTGAATCGAGTAGAGGAGCGGCTAAACCTTCCGGATAAATCGTTTTTGCCAAAGCAATATGACATTTTAAAACCAGAGTATAGTCACGTTTTTGTTGCTCTGTTGGTGTTCCTACAGGAACAACACGGGTAATGTCGGTAGTGCCGTCTACGTATTGTCCACCAGAATCAATCAGCAATAAACCATCGCCTTCAATGAATGAGTAATGTTCTTCAGTTGCACGGTAGTGAGGTAGAGCACCATTGGCATTAAAGCCGGCAATCGTTGAAAAGCTTGGGCCTATAAAACCCTCTTGTTGAGCACGGAAAGCCGTAATTTTCTCATCAATGGTGAGTTCTGAAATGCGTTGACTTTGATGAAGTGCTTTTTCTAACCAGTGGAAGAAATGGCAAAGGGCAACACCATCTTTCACCATGGCATGACGGATATGAGCTATTTCACTTTCATGCTTACGCGATTTAAAAAGTGTACTTGGGTTGATGTCGTAGACAACCTGAATATCTTTTGCGATAGCTTGCTCATGAAAAATCGAGACTTTGGCGGGATCTAACAGCACAGATGCATTAGAAATATTTGCTAAAAACTGAGCTGAATCTTGATAGTCACGAATCTCAATGCCATCAGCTTTGAAAGCCTGTTGGGTAGTTAAATCAACTTTGTTGCTATCAATGAATAAAACAGCCTGTTGAGCACTGATATATAAATGAGAAAGGAATACAGGGTTGTATTCTACATCTTGTCCACGTGCATTTAAGACCCAAGCAATATCATCTAAAGATGAAATGAAATGTCCTTCAATCGCTTTAGTTTTTAACGTTTCGCGTATTGCCTGAATTTTTTCTTTACGAGAGAGGGCATTTAATCCTTCAGGCATTAAATGAATCTGCTCTAAAGGAAGTTCAGGGCGGTTTAACCAGATCAAACCAATTAAATCTTGCTGTGTTTCAAGCTTAAAGCCACGTTGCTTTGCTGTATTTTCCAACGCTTTAAATTGCTGGATTGAAAGTGTTTGCCCATTTACTGAAATAACCGAACCCGCCGGTAGATTTTTCTCAATCCATGCGAGATGGGTAGAAGATTCATCACTGGTCAGTTTTAGTAACTGAAAGCCAGTTCCAGCGAGTTGTTGTTCGGCTTGTACCCAATAGCGCCCATCGGCCCAGAGTCCTGCAAAGTTTTGGGTCACAACTAAAGTGCCAACAGAGCCACTAAAACCGCTTAACCACTGCCTTGCTTTCCAATAGTCTGGTAAATATTCAGACATATGGGGATCTGCACTCATAACAACCAAAGCATCAATACTTTGATTGGTCATGAGTTCTCGAAGTTTCGCTAGTTTTTCTGGAACAGTTAAGTCGTTCATATCGTTTCCAAATCAGGTTGAACTTTGTTGGTACTTTTGTCCATTAATTTATTCATTGGTTTCTTTAATAAAAATAACACGATTGCGCCAATAACCAAGGCTAATACACAGCGCATAAATAGGCTAGGTAAATGATTAATACCATCTGCCGAGACTTGTCCGCCAATTAAACCTGCCATGAGGTTGCCAAGAGCTGTACCTGTAAACCATAAACCCATAATTTGACTACGTATGACATCAGGTGCAAGTTTGGTCATGGTTGATAAGCCAATTGGGCTTAAGCAAAGTTCACCTATGGTAAGAAGAAATAAAGTACCGACTAACCAAAATGGTGAAACTACTCCACCATGAATAGCAAAATGACTGGCTAGAGACATAAGTAAAAAGCCACCTGCTGCGAATAACAACGCAATAATAAATTTGCTGATATAGCTTGGATCTTTATTTGCTTTACCTAGTTTTGCCCATAGCCAGGCTGCAACTGGAGCAAAGATAATAATAAAAAGAGCATTGATTGATTCAAACCATACAGTCGGGATTTCAAATCCGAAAACAATACGGTCCGTATAATCTTGCGCAAATAAAGTAAAAGTTGTGGGTTTTTGTTCGAAAGCTGACCAGAATAGGGCAGAGGCTGCTAATAAAACGAAGCAAATAATTATTTTAAATTTTTCATGTTGCTCTAAATTCAGGAAAAGTAGTAAATATGCAAAATAAGCAATAATCCCAATGCTAATACCTACGGTTAAATAGGTTGCGACAGCGACGGGATTGATGTGAATGATACCGAGGAAGGTTAGCGCAATAACGACTGCAACTGCGAATAAAAAGCTAAATACAATTTTAGGCGCATTTTTATTTTCTACAACAGGTTTGCTACAGCTATTAGCTTCTTGGCGTAGCTCATTAAATGTTTGGAGCTGAGGCATTGCCATAAAACGGAAAATTAATAAAGCAATTAACATCCCAATGCCACCAATACCAAAGCCTAAATGCCAGCCATGGTCTTTCGCCAAAAGCCCTGTAATAAGTGGGGCAATAAATGACCCCATGTTAATTCCCATATAGAAAATGGAAAAACCTGCATCACGTCTTGCATCATTGGCTTTATATAGTGTTCCCACGATCACGGAAATACATGTTTTAAATAATCCGGTACCTAAAACAATCAGTACTAAACCTAAGTAAAAGAAAGATTGATCAAATACAGATGTAAGGGCAATTGATAAGTGACCTAAGGCAATAATAATTGAACCGTACCAGACAGCACGTGCTTGGCCTAACCAGTTATCAGCAACCCACCCCCCAAAAACGGTCATTAAATACATGGAGCCTGCAAATAATCCAACAATCGCTGCGGCAGTTGGTCGATCAAGTGCTAGACCGTCGTCATTGACCATCGCAATCATATAAAGAACGAGTAAGGGCCGGATTCCATAATAAGAAAATCTTTCCCAAAGCTCTGTAAAAAATAGCGTTTGTAATGGTTTAGGATGGCCGAAAAAAGCTTTATCCGATTGTTCAAAGTCATATTTCATTATTCAAATCCTTGAATGCTTTTAAGTTTTTTATAAACATAACTTTTGGTTTGTTTATTTATAACAAAAATTTATGAATATAGTTTTTTAGTTTTTTTTAATAATAAAAGCAAGTTTGGCCTGTATAAAAAAAGTGAATGAAAAAGAACATGAATAGTAAAATTTATTTTTTGCTGAGTAATGTGAGATCTACTATATGTGGTCTTATTAACTGCTTAGATAGCGACTAAATAGTGCGTTTATTTAGAGAAATTCATAAAAATGAAAAATAATTATTAGATTTTAACTAAAGCAGAAGGCATTTAACTGATGGTTTAAGTCATAAATTTAAGTTGCTGAAATAAACCAAAGGAATTCATTGGGGAAGATCGATGTCAAAGGAGTGATTATTTTCAAGTAATCCGATAAGAATCTCAGCATTATATATAAGAAAGTATTATGATCATGGACGACTGTTAGAAATTGATGCAGCGGTTTATATCAGTGCAACAATTTTGCACTAAATTAGGGCAATAATGAGCTATTTAAATATGCCATAATTTGAAAATGTGTGAATATGGTGCATTTACACAAGCAAACAGTATAATGGGTTCAAGACAAGGGGCCTAAATCATGAATACTTATAAGTAATTCAATGTTTTAGGTAAGTCTTATAAAGTTGGTATGAGAATTGCTTAATAAATACCAGCAACTAACACGCACTCAACAAGTGCAACAAAATTTCATTGGAGCAAAATGAGCATGGCGAACAAGGTCCTTCAACTCATACAAGAAAGTGGCGCAAAATGGGTCGATTTTCGCTTTACTGATACTAAGGGTAAAGAACAGCACGTAACTTACCCAGCTGATTCTATTGATGAAGATACTTTTGAAGACGGTAAAATGTTCGATGGTTCTTCAATCGCTGGTTGGAAAGGTATTGAAGCATCTGACATGATTTTACGTCCGGATGCAGAAACTGGTTTCATCGACCCGTTCTTTGCTGAGCCAACAGTAGTTGTGACTTGTGACGTTATTGAACCTTCAACTGGTCAAGGTTATGAACGTGATCCACGTTCGATTGCTCGCCGTGCAGAAGAATACTTAAAATCTACAGGTATCGGTGATACTGCATTCTTTGGTCCAGAGCCAGAATTCTTTGTATTTGACGAAGTGAAATGGGACATCGATATGTCTGGCGCTCGTCATACATTAATCGCTGAAGAAGCTGCTTGGTCTACTGGTAAAGATTACGAGTCTGGTAACTCAGGTCACCGTCCACGTGTTAAAGGTGGTTACTTCCCAGTTCCTCCAGTTGACTCTGCACAAGACATGCGTGCAGAAATGTGTGCAAAAATTGAAGACATCATGGGCCCAGGTCGTGTAGAAGTACACCACCACGAAGTTGCTTCTTGCCAATTAGAAATTGGTGTGAGCTTCAATACCCTTGTTCGTAAAGCTGACGAAGTTCAACAGTTCAAATATGCTGTTTGGAACGTTGCACATCAATATGCAAAAACAGCTACGTTTATGCCTAAACCAATGGTAGGTGATAACGGTTCTGGTATGCACGTTCACATGTCTATCTCTAAAGATGGCAAGAACTTGTTTGCTGGTGATGAATATGCAGGCCTTTCAGAAATGGCATTGTACTTCATCGGTGGTATCATCAAGCACGCTCGTGCATTGAATGCAATCACAAACCCATCTACAAACTCATACAAGCGTTTGGTTCCTCACTTCGAAGCACCAATTATGCTTGCTTACTCAGCGCGTAACCGCTCTGCATCTATCCGTATTCCTTACGTTTCTAATCCTAAAGGTAAACGTATCGAAGCTCGTTTCCCAGACCCAATGATGAACCCGTACTTAGGTTTCGCTGCGTTGTTAATGGCTGGTATCGACGGTATCCAAAACAAGATCCATCCGGGCGAAGCTGCTGATAAGAACTTGTATGATCTTCCTCCAGAAGAAGAAGCAAAAATCCCAACAGTTGCTCATAGCCTAGATATGGCTCTTGAAGCACTTCAAGCAGATCACGAATTCTTGTTAAAAGGCGGCGTGTTCACTAAAGAAATGCTTGATGCATACATCGAACTTAAAACTGAAGATGTACGTCGTCTTAACACGACTACTCACCCAGTTGAATTCGATATGTACTACAGCCTGTAATACATACTTCATAAAAAAGCCTGCTTATGCAGGCTTTTTTATTGCTTGGAATGTTGATTGAATTCTCTACGTTTTTTATCAAAAAATTGGGGTAAACTAGGTGCGAGTTTTCATGTGAGCAGATTATGCGTAAACGACAACCAGTACTTAAGCAGGAAAAGACTTTAAATCCTGAATTGAAAACATGGTTGTATGCGTCTGGTTCTCTGACACAACAACTCACTGAGCTGGGTGGTGGGAAGTTCAGCGTAAAACCTTTCAAAGAACATTTCCAGCGTTTAACTTTTGCCGACAGTCAATGGATGAACATGCCCCATACCCACACTTCTTGGGTAAGGGAAACCTATTTATATGGCAGTGATGTAGAGCCGTGGGTGAAAGCAAAAAGTATTTTTCCCATTCAAAGTTTACAAAAAAAAGCTCGTATATTTCAGCATATTGGTTCTAAGCCAATAGGTCTTTTTTTATTTCAAAGAACAACACCACTTTGTGATCGCCGGGTTATTCGTTTACCAGAAGGCTGGACGCGACAAAGTTGCTATACTTGGCATGGATGTAAATTTATTGTTCAAGAAACATTCTTACCGGCTTTTGAAGCTTTTTTATATCAGCAGCACGACAAGGAATTACTATGACGACTGCAACAGGTACAATATGGCGTCAGCGTTTAGAAGCTTATTATTATCTATGCCGATTTGATAAGCCAATTGGTACTGAACTGGTGTTTTGGCCAACCATGTGGGCACTTTGGGTTGCATCAAAAGGAATACCGAATTTAGGTATTTTATTCGTCATGATTTTAGGCGTCATTTTTATGCGCGCTGCTGGATGTGCCATTAATGACTTTGCTGATCGTAAAGTAGATGGTCATGTAGAGCGTACAAAAACACGTCCGTTAGCAACAGGGGTTATTCGAGCCAGAGAAGCAGTATATGTATTCTTGGGTCTTGTTTTAGCAAGTGCATGTTTGTTGTTCTTTTTACCCATAGAAACTTTCTACTGGTCATTTGGAGCATTATTTTTAGCTTTCATTTATCCATTTATGAAACGCTATACCAACTTACCGCAAGTTTTTTTAGGAGCAGCATTTTCATGGTCAATTCCAATGGCCTTTACTGCGGTAGGTAAAACTCCGGATCTGACTTGCTGGTTGCTGTATTTTGGTAATTTGGCTTGGACAGTGGCTTATGACACTCAATATGCAATTACAGACCGTGAATATGATTTAAAGATTGGTGTGAAATCTACAGCTATTCTTTTTGGTCGATATGACATCCAGATTATTGCGCTTTTACAAGCAATAAGTCTTGTTTTGATTGGTACAGCGCTATATTTAGAAAATATCTTATTTCCTTGGGCCATTATTGCTTTAGTTGTAGTGGCATTTGATTTTATATATCAAACAATTAAAACCAAAGACCGCAACCCTCAGGTATGTTTTTGGGCATTCCGTCACAATCGTTGGGTTGGATTAATCATTTTTCTAGGAATATTTTTAAATTTCATATAGTAAAAATGACCGTGAGGTTGAAAAGTGTTCTATGCAGAGCACTTTTTTTATGTCTTAATATTTGTGCATGAAAAATATGCGGAATAAATAACACATAAAAAGGATATTCTATGAAACGGTCAAAAATTGCTTTAGCTATAACATTATCAATTTCAGCATTATTTCTTACAGCATGTAATGACGATGATGATGACTACACAGGGATAGACACAAATAAAGCTTATGTCTCAGAAAGTAATTACGCAATTGATAAAG
The DNA here is from genome assembly GCF_011075215.1 of Acinetobacter sp. EKM10A. Classification (NCBI taxonomy): domain Bacteria; kingdom Pseudomonadati; phylum Pseudomonadota; class Gammaproteobacteria; order Moraxellales; family Moraxellaceae; genus Acinetobacter; species Acinetobacter sp. EKM10A. The sequence continues at coordinate 298,679 of NZ_JAALLK010000001.1, forward strand.
TTGATAATGCTTCATCAATTAAAGTCATGACTTATAACATGACAAATGTTCAAGGAAAAACCGCAACTGCTACAGCAATGGTACTGTTTCCAAAAGCAATACAACCCAAAGATGGTTATCGGGTAGTGGTATGGGAACATGGAACTGTTGGGGTGGGTGATGGTTGCGCACCAAGTAAAAATGCAATTAATCCGAGATTTAAAATCCTTGCTGAGACTTTGTTGGCAGCCGGTTATGTCATTATTGCGCCAGATTATGAGGGTTTAGGCACCCCAGGCGTACATCCGTACTTAAACTTATCTAGTGAAGCAAAATCTGCATTAGCCGCAGTCAAAGCAGCCAAAGAGCATTATGGGACTCAGTTAAAAGGCGATTGGATGTCAATTGGTCAGTCTCAAGGTGGACATGCCTCATTGGGTACTGCTGAGTTTGCTAATACGGATGTAAGTTATAAGGGTGCTGTAGCTGGAGCACCTGCTTCAAGCTTAGGAACAATCATTCAAATTTATATTGATCCTGAAATGAATCAAGACAGTAATTTTGCAGTTAGTAAGCTAGATCAGGCAATTAGAGCGCGTAGACAGATTGATGCAGCGATTGCTGCAGGTCAAATGTCTCCAAATGATCCACTAGCACTTGCTGTACCTACAATTGATAAAACTGCAGAAGGATATGCCGAATTATTAGCATATGCAGCATTCGCTAGTGCGGGAATTAAAGCACAGCAACCAGACTATGACTTGAAGGCAATTTTTACATCGGGAGCAGCTGACATTGCAGAATTGGCCTATGGTCGTACTGGTGATGATGGTGCTTGTTTAAGTTATCCTGCGCCTGATACTGCAAACGGCCTGCAAGAGAAATTTAAAGCCGGAATATTAGCTTTCTTGGCTGACCCTACACATCAAATTACTCAGTACGGTATCGATCTGAATAAATTTAAGACAGATCAAGTTGTTCAAAACTTTTTGACAGCAACTCAACCTGCAACAAATGCTACAGCCGAGAAAGTTATTAAAACACCGGTATTTATTATTCAAGGCGAAAAAGATCAAGCAGTATTGCCTGTGGTGACACAAGGCTTATTCGCGAATATGAAAGCGAATGCTTTGAAGTTTTTCCCTCAAGCAGGCTACGATCAAGGTTATAAGCTAACCATTGTACCGAATGCGACCCATACTCAAGCAATCGTATGTCAAAATGCCAATGCTGTAGATTTCATTCAAGCTAAAATGTCAGCGGGTACAGGTATTGTGTTAACTGATGCGCAGAAAGATGCCAGCCAAAGCCCTCACTGTACAGGTAAATTTTAAGATCTATTTACTTGATTAAAATTAGTTTTAAAAAGAGTCTCTTTATAGAGGCTCTTTTTGTTATATTGTTACGCATTCTGAAATCGATATTATTTGAGTTTGAAGAACTTATGAGCCAGCAATCTGTTGAAAAAAAATCTGTTCCTTGGTTATTAATGGGATTAGGTTTACTTATTCCTTTTCTGATTATTGGAATACTTTTTTTGGCTGCAAAAAGTGATGCTCAGAATAAGAAACAATATGAACAGCAGCGTTTAGAAATGGAAAAAAGAATAGCTGAGAAAGAAGCTGCCAATTCTGACAAGAAATAACAGTAGTTTTTAATAAATATCTTTTTGTAGCTGGCGTACACTCGGGATGTTTGTATAGCGTCTTACGATATAACCTGCCTCTATGAGCATTTGATCACGAAGACGATCTTCTTCTACTTTCTCAAGGTGAGTAGGGTCATCTAGCTCAATAATGGCTATTACTTCCATGTTTTCATCAAGCAAAACAAAATCAGTGACTTTACGGTTGAACTGACTACGAACCTTATAATCATTACTGGTTATTAATGCGCTAAAAGCCACTTGTGCTAGAACATGATAACTTGGGAAACTCTGTTTTAAGCGTATAAACATTTGAGTTTCAAAATTAGTAATAACAGGACGGGCAAAGAACTTTTGTTTTGGAAATAAATAAGGACGTAAACAAACAAGAAGAAAAATACAGGTGCTTAAGCAACCTAAAATAATAAAAAATAAGTGACTCGATTCAAACATGTGAAGACATCATACAAATAAAAACCCACTCATAAGGAGTGGGTTTTTAGAATCTTGGCTCTCCCACCTGGGCTCGAACCAGGGACCTGCGGATTAACAGTCCGTCGCTCTACCGACTGAGCTATGGGAGAATCTGGAAAGGGATTTTAGGCAGGAAAGGGGGCGAGGTCAAGGGTTAATAATGGAATTAGTGAGAATATCTAACTGATTGGTTTAAAAATATTCGAAACATTGATTTTATTCAAAATAATAGAAAAATATTAAATGATTAGAAAAGAAAAAGCCCACAATGAATGTGGGCTTTTAGAATCTTGGCTCTCCCACCTGGGCTCGAACCAGGGACCTGCGGATTAACAGTCCGTCGCTCTACCGACTGAGCTATGGGAGATTAGTAGATGGCTCTCCAACCTGGGCTCGAACCAGGGACCTGCGGATTAACAGTCCGTCGCTCTACCGACTGAGCTATTGGAGAATCTGATGCGCATTTTATGGATGAAATCTAAAAGCGTCAATAAGAATATTAAAGAAAATGAATCGTTTGCTTGATTAATATGCTTTTGTTGTACTAAAAATAAAAAAACCACCCAAAACAGGGTGGTTTTTTATAAAGAAATAAAATTATTTCTCTACACCAGCTGGTTGGCCTGCAAGTTTTGCATTTGCATAGTCCCAGTTCACAAGGTTTTCTAAGAAAGTTGCGATGTATTTAGGACGTAAGTTACGGAAATCGATGTAGTAAGCATGTTCCCATACGTCAATTGTTAATACAGCAATTTGACCATGTGCAAGTGGAGTGTCTGCATTAGAAGTTTTAGTAATAGAAAGTTTACCGTTTACTTCATCAGCAACTAACCAAGCCCAACCTGAACCGAATTGAGTTGTTGCAGCAGCAGTAAATTCTTCTGCAAATTTTTCGTAGCTACCAAAAGTTTCGTCAATTTTAGCAGCGATTGCGCCAGTAGGCTTACCACCACCGTTTGGCTTCATGCTGTTCCAGTAGAAAGTGTGGTTCCAAACTTGAGCAGCATTGTTGAAAATACCAGCTTTAGATGCATCACCAGCAGTTGCTTTAATGATTTCTTCTAAAGTTTTACCTTCAAGGTCAGTACCTTTGATTAAGTTGTTTAAGTTAACAACATAGGTATTGTGATGTTTGTCGTGATGGTATTCTAAAGTTTCTTTACTGATATGTGGCGCTAAATCATCATAGCCATATGGAAGTGCAGGTAAAGTAATGGTTGTCATGTTCCTATTCCTTGCATTTGCTGGGTTATACAATTAAGTGGCTCTATTGTAAATGATTCTGGATGCAATAGGGCAGCCTTTTAAAGAACTATACACAATAAAGATCTAATTAATACGCATAACACAGATTGAAAAAAAGACTTAATTAAATCGGATTATTCAATTCAAAATATTCACTTTCAATAGCAAACTGTTTTGAAATTGCTTGTGCTAAACGTTGAACCCCATAACGTTCGGTTGCATGGTGACCACAGGCAAAATAATGAACGCCTAATTCTTTTGCTTCATAAAAAGTTCGTTCACTGACTTCGCCTGAAATATAAGCATCGCAATTTTGTAAAGCAGCTTTAGCAATAAAATCCTGAGCCCCACCTGTACAGAAGCCCACTTTTTGAATACTTTGTTTTTCAGCCGGTAAATGGATCACTTTAAAATCAAAACTGTTTTGTAGTTTTGCTTTAAATTCCTCTACAGAAAGCGTTTGCTCTAAATAACCGATATTACCAATTGGATGTTTCTCGGTTAGATCAAGTGGTTCTAAATTTTGTAAGTTTAGTTTTTCTGCAATAGCGATATTATTGCCTAAACTCGGATGTGCATCTAAAGGCAGATGGTAAGCGACTAATGAGATATTATTTTGAATAAGTTTTTTTATACGGTTACCTCGCATACCAGTAATTGGGTACGGTTCGCCCTTCCAAAAATAACCGTGGTGTACGAGTAAGAGATCGGCATTCTGAGCAATGGCTGCATCAATTGCATCTTCAGAAGCAGTTACTGCACAAAGAATACGTTTTACTTCAGTTGAACCTTCAATTTGCAGGCCATTTGGTGCGTAATCTTTAAATTCTGCTGCTTTTAAGGTTTGGTCGCACCACTGAATAATTTCATGCAAATTTGCCATGATATTTCCTGAATTGAGTAGTAAAAGTTGCTAAAGCTATAGAAACATATTTTGTTGTGTAACTAAAGCTAGACAAATCTTTTTTGACTTTTTTATGTATATCGACATATTTAATTTAAAATGCTTAACTGAAAACTCTTTTTGTTCAATATATTAATTTAATTAAAAACTTCTTTGCGTAGAGGATATGAACGTGCGCCGCACCTTTACATGGTTACCTTGGGTGTTACTTATTATTGTAATTGCCAGTTTTATTGCATGGCAAAAATACCATCAGCCGAAACCAACTGTTGCAGTTGATGGGGTGCAAATGCCAGCTGAGAAAGTTGAGCCACTGGTTGATACTTCTCGAACGGGCGGGGTGGTGTCTTATAGTGCTGCGGTAAAAGTTGCAGCACCAGCAGTAGTTAATATTTTTACGACCCAGAAAGTTAAACAAAATCATCCTTTATTAAGTGATCCGGTATTCCGTGAATTTTTTGGAAATCAGGTTCCTGAGCAACAACAGCAAAATGAAAATAGTTTAGGTTCAGGGGTTATTGTTCGCGCCGATGGTTACATTCTCACCAATAATCATGTGATTGCTCAAGCTGACCAGATTGTGGTGGCATTACATGATGGACGCCGAGCAGAAGCTACAATTGTTGGCACCGACCCTGATACAGATTTGGCGGTTATTAAAATCGATTTAGATAAATTACCAGTATTGCCTTTTAAGCTCAGTGGTAATGAAGTTGGTGATGTTGTTTTAGCGATTGGTAACCCATTTGGCGTAGGGCAAACTGTAACTCAAGGGATTATTTCAGCAACCGGTCGCTCTGATTTAGGTATTAATACCTATGAAGACTTTATTCAAACTGATGCTGCAATTAACCCAGGTAACTCAGGTGGCGCATTAATCGATGTGGCTGGTAACTTGATTGGTGTAAATACGGCGATTTTCTCACAATCGGGTGGCTCTTTAGGTATTGGCTTCGCGATTCCGGCAAAGGTTTGTCAGCAAGTATTAAACTCGATTTTAAAAGATGGTCGTGTTGTTCGTGGTTGGTTGGGTATTAGTTTACTTCCACCTACACAAGACGATGTGTTGGCACCTAAGCAGCAAGTGGGTGTAGTGGTTGCTGATGTCTTAAAAAATGGTCCGGCAGATGCTGCAGGAATTAAAGTTGGCGATAAAATTGTTCAGGTGAATAATGAGCCGATCACTTCAGCTTCTCATTTAATTAATTATGTCGCTTTGCAAGCACCAAATAGCGAAATTAATGTTCTGGTTGAAAGAGAAGGTAAACAACAAAACTATGTTGTGACGGTAGGTGAGCGAAAAGCACAGAATACACAATCTCAGTATATTCCGCTTCCAAGACGTTAAAACCTAAATAAAAAAAGCCTCATTTTGAGGCTTTTTTTATTGTTGTTCATTAGGAGTGACTAAGACTTTGATGCTGATTTTTAAATTCAGCTAAAGCTTCAATTCGATACTGAATAAGCATTTCACCAATTTCAGCACCCTTAATGTTCTCCGGTAAATCTTGAACTTTAATGGAACGAACAATTTGCATGGCTTCACGCATGTATTGAGCTTGAGGATATGGACGGTCTTCTAGTCCTAATCTGCCTTTTGCATCACACTCGCAGGCTTGTACAAAAGCTTCCACTCTTTCTGGACGACGTAAAACATCTAAGCGTTGCAATAGACGCCATAAAGTACCAGGTTTCAAGGACATAATCTGATGACATTTTAAATGTTCTTTGCACACTGATAATGCCAATTGTTTGGTCTGTGTCGGAACTCTTAAACGTTCACATAATTGGGTAACTGGCTTAATTCCACGTTCTTCATGCATGATATGACGAGGAAGTTCCTCAGCTGGAGTGAGGGCCTTACCAAGATCATGTACTAAAACAGCGAAGCGTACATCAAGTGAATAGTTCGACTTACAAGCTTGCTGTAATGACATTAAAGTATGAATGCCGCAATCCACTTCAGGATGATATTCAGGACGTTGAGGCACACCGAATAAAGCATCAATCTCAGGGAAAAGATGTTTTAAAGCCCCACAGTCACGCAAAGTTTGGAAATAAATATCGGCATGATTTTCCATTAAAGCGCGTGAAGTTTCTTTCCAGACGCGCTCTGGTGTTAGTGCATCAAGTTCACCTGAATCTGCTATGGTTTGCATAAGTTGCAATGTCTCTGGCGCAATTTGAAAACCATATGGGAAATATCGGGCGGCAAAACGCGCGACTCGCAATACCCGTAAAGGGTCTTCAGCAAAAGCTTCTGAAACGTGGCGCAGAATTTTATTTTCTAAGTCGTTTTGGCCACCATATGGATCATATATTTTACCATCTTGATCCATTGCAATCGCATTAATGGTTAAGTCTCGACGAATTAAGTCATCTTCTAAACTAACGGTTGTATCAGTAAAGAATTGAAACCCGTGATATCCCTGTCCAGACTTTCGTTCGGTTCGTGCAAGTGCGTATTCTTCTTTGGTTTCGGGATGAAGAAACACAGGGAAATCTTTGCCTACAGGTTGAAAACCTTGGGCGAGCATGTGTTCCGGCGTTGCACCGACCACAACATAGTCTTTTTCTTGATAGGGATGCCCAAGTAAATAATCTCGAACAGCACCGCCTACTAAATACACTTGCATGAAAAAACCTCTATTCTTCAAGCAATCATGCTACAGAATAGAGGTTTTCTCAAGTCATTAGAAAGGCTTTTCGTAAAAAGCGGTTTCTAAATTACTTTTCTTGCTGTTGAATTTCAGCAACAGTTAAAGCAGTCATATTGATAAGACGGCGAGTCGTCGCTGTCGGAGTCAAAATATGAACTGGTTTAGCAGCACCTAGCAAAATTGGACCAATTGTTACGTTGTTACCAGAAGTTGCTTTTAACAAGTTGAACGAAATATTTGCTGCATCTAGGTTCGGCATAATCAGCAAGTTCGCTGAACCTTTGAAACGAGAACCAGGGAATGCAAAATGACGAATATTTTCGTCTAATGCTGCATCACCATGCATTTCACCTTCAACTTCAAGCTCTGGAGCTTGCTCAGATAAAATACGATAAACTTCACGCATTTTTTGAGCGCTTGAGTCTGTCTGGTCACTACCGAAGCTTGAATGAGAAAGTAGCGCTACGCGTGGTGTAATACCAAAGCGACGTACTTCTTCAGCCGCTAAAATAGTCATTTCAGCAAGTTGTTCAGCAGTCGGATTAGTGTTTACATAAGTATCAGCAATAAACAAGTTGCGATCTTCAAGCATTAATGCATTAAGCGTGAAGAAGTTGTTCATGCCTTCTTTAAGACCAATTACATTGCGTACGAAGTCAAGGTGAATGTTATAGCTACTGTAAGTACCACATAACATACCATCTGCTTTGCCAAACTTAACTAGAAGTGCAGCAATGAGTGTTGAACGACGGCGAGCTTCACGTTGAGCATATTCAACAGTGATGCCTTTGCGTTGCATAGTTTGATAGTAGTCTTTCCAGAACTCTTCGTATAACGGATTTTGTTCTTGATCTACAATTTCGATATTTACGCCGTGTTGTAAACGTAAGCCTAATTTTTTGATGTTTGCTTCAATGACTGCTGTACGACCAACTAAGATTGGTTTAGCTAAATCTTCATCAACTGCAATTTGAACAGCACGTAATACGCGCTCATCTTCACCTTCAGCGTATGCAATACGTTTAGGATCTGTTTTTGCTTGAGCAAAGATTGGTTTCATCAAGAATGCTGAGTTATAAACAAACTCAGAAAGTTTTTGACGATATGCAGAGAAATCTTCGATAGGACGAGTTGCAACACCTGAGTCCATTGCAGCTTTAGCAACAGCAGGCGCGATTTCTAAAATCAAACGTTGATCAAGTGGGCGTGGAATTAAGTAGTCACGACCAAATGAAGCAGATTTTTCACCATATGTTGCAGCATCAGCTTCTACATGAGCCATACGTGCAATTGCGTGTACACATGCAATTTTCATATCTTCGTTAATGGTTGTCGCACCTACGTCAAGTGCACCACGGAAGATATAAGGGAAACATAAAGCGTTGTTTACTTGGTTCGGGTAGTCCGAACGACCAGTTGCCATGATTACATCTGGACGTACTTCATGTGCGTGTTCAGGCAGAATTTCTGGATCCGGGTTTGCTAATGCAAAAATAATCGGATTTTCAGCCATTTGTTTCACCATATCTTTGGTGAGAATACCAGCAGCTGAAAGACCTAAGAACATATCCGCGCCAGCCATTACTTCATGTAATTGGGTCGCTTTAATGTCTTGTACATAACGTTTTTTCGATTCATCCAAGCCTTCACGTGAAGTTGTAAGAAGACCACGAGAATCGGCAACAATGATGTTTTCTTTATTTACGCCTAAAGCACAAAGTAAATCTAAACAAGAAAGGGCAGCAGCACCTGCACCTGAAGCAACGATTTTGATTTCTTCAATTTTCTTATTAACGATTTGTAGAGCATTTAATAATGCTGAACCTACAATAATACTTGTTCCGTGTTGGTCATCATGGAACACAGGAATTTTCATGCGTTCACGAAGTTTCTTTTCAATGTAGAAACATTCAGGCGCTTTGATATCTTCAAGGTTAATACCGCCGAAAGTTGGTTCTAATGAAGCAACAATATCAACGATTTTATCTGGATCGTTTTCAGCAATTTCAATATCAAATACATCGACACCAGCGAACTTTTTGAACAGAACGCCTTTACCTTCCATTACCGGTTTAGAAGCTAATGGACCAATATTACCTAAACCAAGAACCGCAGTACCGTTACTGACAACAGCAACCAAGTTACCACGCGCTGTATATTTTGCAGCAGCTGAAGGATCACGTTCAATCTCTAAACATGGAGCAGCAACCCCTGGTGAATAAGCTAGAGCCAAATCTCGTTGGTTGACAAGTTGCTTACTTGGCGTGACGCTGATTTTCCCTGGATTTGGATATTCGTGGTAATTTAAAGCGGCCTGTTTTAAAGATTGATCGTCCATCTGAGTCTCTATTGATACAAAAAAGCAAACTAGTCAAGTTGCTCACAAAGGTTGGTAATTTATCTGCTTACTATGTACAAAATTATATCAAGTAACATAATAGGTAGACGAATGGCCAATAGCCTCATGGTGAGCTAAATGCTAAAGAATATAACACTACTTCTCTATTTCTCACAGTCAAAAACGCTCATTTTTGGAAAAACCAGCGCATGTAAAATAGACTGTTAAAACAATTATCAAATATGCGTATTTGTTTGTAGATATTGAAGAATCTGATTTGGATGAAGTGGACGGCTAAAGAAAAAGCCTTGTAAAAAATCACATTGCTGCTTTTGTAGATAAATAACTTGTTCCTCGGTTTCCACACCTTCTGCAACTAGCTTTAATCCCATGCTTTTACCCATCGCAATCATCGCATTCACAATTGCTTCTTGTTTTTGATCACCGATTTTCGAAACAAAGGCCCGGTCAATTTTTAAAACATCGATTGGGTATTCTGTTAAATAAGCTAGCGATGAATATCCAGTGCCAAAATCATCTAGTGCAATTGAAATATTACGTTCTTTAATGGAGTGCAATAGTTTTTTTACATTGTCAGTATTATCTAATAAAGCAGATTCCGTGATTTCTAGTTCTAAATTTGAACCATCAAGATGATATGTGTCTAAAACTTCGTCTAAATCACTGAGTAAAAGACCTCGATGAATTTGTTGAGCAACAATATTTACAGAAACTCGGACATCGGCATAGCCAGCTTTTTTCCATTCTTGTAGCTGTTTGCCAACTTTATCTAAAACGACTTTACCAATATCGGAAATAAGGCTACTACGTTCAGCAAAAGGAATGAACATATTCGGCATAACTAACCCTTTTTCAGGATGCTGCCAGCGAATGAGTGCTTCAAAACCTTTAATCGATTTGTCATTTAAATTAATTTTTGGTTGGTAATACACCACAAATTCATCATTTTGAATGGCTTTACGCAACTCTTGTTCTAAGTCTGCTGTCTTATATGGGTTTGTAGTTTTATTACAATAATAGCTAATAGTGTTGCCACCTAAACGTTTTGCTTCCGACAAGGCTTGTTCGGCATGATTGTTGAGGTGATCAATTTGTCGGCCATGCTCAGGGAAACAAGCGACCCCAATAGAAGCTGTAATGAAATATTCTTGTTCATCAATATAAAAAGGCGCATTTAAAGCTTGTAATATATTTTGGCAATATTGCTCAATGTTGGGATGAATAGGTGATATTTCATAAATAATTGCAAAATCATCGCCGTTTAAGTAAGCCACTAAAATTGCATTGATATTGGTCAGTCGTAGTCGCTGTGCAAATTGTTTAAGTAACTCATCCCCACTATCATTATTTAGAAACTCATTAAATGCTCTAAATCTATCGATATTAATACGTATTAAAGCCAAATTTTTAAAACTATAAGATGGATTAACAAGATATTGATGTAATTGATTATAATAGTAAAAGCGGTTAGGGAGGTGAGTCAAACTATCATAGTTTTTTAAATAAGATAAATGCTGCTCTTGTCGCTTTTGGTCGGTTAAATCACGTGCAAAACCAATATAATTAATAATCTGGTTGTACTCATCTTTAACTGCATTAATATGAAGCCATAAATAGACACTTTTACCCGATGTAAACTTTTCATCAAATTGGCCCATATATTCGCCAGTTTTTAGAAGTTGTTGAGTAATGGAGTCGTGAAATTGTTGTTGCTGTAGCTTCTGATTTATTGTGATATTAAATAGCTGCTGACTTAATAATTCAGATTTTGAAAAGCCAGTTAATTTCTCATAATAGGGGTTAACTTCAATATAGTTGAGTTTTTCATCTAGAATAAAAATTCCTTCAGCTGCCTGCTCAAGCACAATCGCAGAAAGTCTCAAATGTTCTTGATCTTTTTTTTCCTGATGAATATCTCTGGTCATTCCGACCATACGTAAAGCTTTATTGGTTTTAGGATCACGGCTAATGACACGTCCTACGTCATGAATCCAACGCCAAGAACCATTACGACGTAAAATGCGGAAGGTAATATTGAAGTGATCAGATTTTCCTTCCAAGTGCTCTTTTAAACGTTCATCAAATAACTTTCGGTCATTGGGATGAATGCGCTCTAAAATTGACTTGAGGTGTAAAGGAGTATTTTGAGTTTGTTTTTGTTGATCAAAAAACGTTATTTCTAATTTTTGTTTCTCAATATCCCAATCCCACGGTCGGATACCTGCTGTTTCATGTGCAAATGCTAAATTATGATGATGGCTTTCAAGCCTCTCATTCATTTTAGTGAGGTCATATGTCCTTTCCCGAACCTTTTGTTCGAGCAAATGATTATTAAATTGAAGCTGTGCTTCAATATCTTTAGATTTATTTACTTCTTGTTGGAGCTGTACACATAACTCTTCAGCCCATTGAGTATGCTGTTCTGCTACTTGAACAAGTTGTTTATTTTTAAATAATAGTTGAGAAATTTTTTGATAGTTACGCTGAGTTGCATAAGCACAAAGCAAAGTTGCGACGAAAGCTAAATTATAAGCAAAGTAAAAGGGGAGTTGGTTAATTTGAGAATGAGTAAACTGTCCAATAATGAGTGGGACTGTACTTGGAATAAAGAGTAAATAAAAATATCGAGGTTGTTGAGTTAAAAATGTAAGACCAATAATGTGGGCTGAGGTAATAAATAATGCTATCAGGATATGAACATCAGAAACAGATATTAAAGTGTCAGGAAGGGAAAAATGCAGAACAATGATATTAATTCCCATTAAAATTCCAGACGTCAAACAAATGCCTTGTAGCATTAAATCGGTTTTCTTAATGAAATGAATATCACGATAATGTGTTAATAGCTTTGGGACAAATAATAGACAGGTAAGCGTTAAAATAGTAAAGCCAATTGACCAAATAAAGTTTGTAATGTAAGAAGTAAAGTAACAAAAGAAAATAATAGCTGAAATTAGGCACAGTAAAATTAGGCTAACAAGATACCAGCGGATATATTGAATTGAGAGGCGAAGCTGCTCAATTTTTGTTTGATGCTGTAAATATTCTTCCTGAAGGCCAGACATAAGATTTTTCTATCCTATTTTTTTACATTTATACAGAAAGAATCTGATTTATCAGTGGAAAAAAATTTAAATTAATATTCATATCGTAAAAGTAAGTTAACTTTAATTGTTGATTTAATCAATGTTCAATAAGTTTATATGGATAAAAACCGATAATTTAAAATAGATAATGCTACAACAGGTGCAGTTTCAGTACGTAATACACGGTCCCCAATACACCAGTTCATAAATCCAGCTTGATTGGCTTGCGTAATTTCATTTTCACTTAAACCACCCTCGGGACCAATTAAGAGGGCTAGTTCAGGTTGTATCCCTGCCAATACATCTTTTTGTTCTTTTTCAGGAGCCAAAACAAATTTAGATACAGGAAGGTCAGATGAGTTTAACCATTCATGAAGAGAAATAGGTGCTAGAACTTCTGGAACTAAATTGAGTCCACATTGCTCACATGCTGCAATTGCAACAGCTTGCCAATGATCTAATTTTTTTTGATCGCGGTCATATTTCAAACGCATTTCACAACGTTCACTGGTCAAGAGCTGAATCTTACTGACGCCAAGTTCAGTTGCTTTCTGAATGGCATAATCCATTCGGTCACCTTTACTCATGACCTGACCAAGAATGGCTTTAAATGGGGCATTACGGTTTACAGGATTAAAATTCTCAATAGTGACAAACGCATTTTTTTTATTAATTTCGGTCAATGTCGCGAGATACTCACCACCTTGGCCATTAAATAGTATGGCTTGTTCTTGTAATTGTGCGCGTAAAACACGTACCCAATGATGGAAGACTGATTCAGTTAGTTGAATTGTTGAGCCAACTGTAAGTTCAGTTTCGATAAAAAAACGATTCATTGGGTACGCCTTACAAAATTAATTTAAACCAAGGTCAACAACAAGCTGACGAGTTGGTTCGACTTGGTTCATTGAGTAGAAGTGTAAGCTTGGTGCACCACCTGCAATGAGGCGTTCGCATAGCTTAACAACAACTTCATGACCAAAAGCTTTAATACTTTCACTGTCATCGCCATAGGCTTGTAATTGCTTACGAATCCAGCGAGGAATTTCAGCACCAGTACCATCTGCAAAGCGAATTAAATTACTTGCATTGGTAATAGGCATGATACCAGGAGCGACTGGAATGTTAATTCCAGCTTTTTCCAAACGCTCTATAAAATAAAAGTATGAGTCTGGATTAAAGAAGAATTGAGTAATTCCCGCATTGGCACCAGCTTGTACTTTTTCAATAAAACGTTGGATATCTGAGTCGAGGCTTTCGGCTTGAGGATGCATTTCTGGATAAGCCGCAACTTCAATATGAAAGTGGTCGCCTGAGTGCTCACGAATAAAACGTACTAAATCTTGAGCATAAGGAAGTTCGCCAAGACCAACCTGTCCAGATGGTAAGTCGCCACGTAAAGCGACAATACGGTCAATGCCTTGAGCCTTGTATAAATCGAGTAGTTCAGCAATACGCGTTTTATCATCACCAATACAAGAAAGGTGAGGGGCAACAGGAGTGCCTTTACCATTGAAATCTTCAATAGCAGCAAGTGTGCGTTCACGAGTAGAACCACCAGCACCATAAGTAATCGAGAAAAACTCTGGATTTAATTGCTGTAATTCTTGGTGAACAATACGAAGTTTTTCAGCACCGGCATCAGTTTTTGGCGGAAAAAACTCAAAAGAAATAGGTGTACGTTTAGTCATGTCAAATCCTTGTAAACAGCGAAACATTTTTAGAAAAAAGGGCAGTCGGTTCACCGTCTGCCCTTATGTTCTTAGTATTTGTAAGCGTCAGATTTGAATGGCCCCTCAACAGCAACGCCTAAATAATCAGCTTGCTCTTGAGTTAACTGAGTGAGTACACCACCGAAACCTGCAACCATTGCAGCAGCAACTTCTTCGTCAAGTTTCTTAGGAAGAACTTCTACGCGAATTTTTGCAGCTTTTTCACTTGCAGGTAGGTCGGCAAATTTCTCTTGGAATAAGTGAATTTGACCTAAAACTTGGTTAGCAAAAGAACCGTCCATTACACGTGATGGGTGACCAGTTGCATTACCTAAGTTTACAAGGCGGCCTTCAGAAAGAAGGATAAGGTAGTCGTTTTCGTCTTCTGAACGATAAACTTGGTGAACTTGTGGCTTAACTTCAACCCACTTGTAACCACGTAAATAAGCCGTGTCGATTTCTGTATCGAAGTGACCGATGTTACATACAACTGCACCAGCTTTTAAGCTGTCTAACATCGCTGCATCACACACATGGTAGTTACCAGTTGTTGTTACAACAAGGTCAGTGTTGCCAAGAAGATCGTGGTTAATGTCTTCTTTTTTACCTGTTTGTACGCCGTTTTTGTATGGAGATACAACTTCATAACCATCCATACATGCTTGCATTGCACAAATTGGGTCAACTTCAGTTACACGAACGATCATGCCTTCTTGACGTAAAGATTGAGCAGAACCTTTACCTACGTCACCGTAACCGATCACAAGCGCACGACGGCCAGATAAAAGCATATCTGTTGCGCGTTTGATTGCGTCATTTAATGAGTGACGGCAACCATATTTGTTGTCATTTTTAGATTTAGTAACAGAGTCATTTACGTTGATTGCAGGTACTTTTAAAGTGCCGTCTTTCCACATTTCGATAAGACGTTGAACACCTGTTGTAGTTTCTTCGGTAATACCGTGAATACGTTCTAAAAGAGCAGGATATTTTTCATGAACAAGAGCAGTTAAGTCACCGCCATCATCCAGGATCATGTTGGCATCCCACGGTTGGCCATTTACATTGATTTGTTGTTCAAGACACCATACATATTCTTCTTCAGTTTCACCTTTCCAAGCAAAAACTGGAATACCGCGAGCAGCAATTGCAGCAGCAGCGTGGTCTTGAGTCGAGAAGATATTACAAGATGTCCAGCGAACTTCAGCACCTAATTCAACAAGCGTTTCAATAAGAACCGCTGTTTGAATGGTCATGTGGATACAACCAAGAATTTTTGCACCAGCAAGTGGTTTAGACGCTGCATAACGTTTACGTAAGCCGATCAAAGCTGGCATTTCTGCTTCAGCAAGTTTGATTTCTTTACGACCGTAGTCAGCAAGTGAGATGTCAGCAACTTTGTAATCTGTAAATGAAGCATTAACCGCGTTCATCAGGATCTCCTAGGAAAAAATAGTATTGATCATTCTGTTCGCGGATGCCGTTGTTGGTTAAAACGACTGTTTAACCGATCGTCGAGCCTGGCAAAATGATCTTTAGTGCCGATCATTTGTCGCAGCATCCCTCGACTAGCGAAACATTGTACTTGGAAAAACTTTTAGTGCCAATCCAGTTTTGTTTATTATCTGCGTAATTATGACTTTAGATTTAAATTATGGCCTTAAATATTCCCGAATCTTTGGCAAACCTCGAAGCGAACTGTGGCCTTTTTGCAGTTTGGATGGTACTTCAACATCATGGAGTGCAAATTGATGTTGCTGAGCTGATTAAAGTTTGCCGCTATGACGATGAAGGAACTTATACGATTGCTTTAGCCGTTGCTTTAAAAAAGTTGGGCTTTGAGGTGTCATTTCACTCAGATCATGATCCTAACATTAGCCCAAGCGAACGCATGAGCTATAAAGAAGCAAAGGTATTAAGAATACCAACTGGGCCTGCGCTGAGCTATCGAGATATTCAAACAGAGACGCAAAATGGAAAAATGGTGATTGTGTACTACGACACTTTAGAAGGGGTAGGGAATCAGTCGCTCATTTATTCTATAGATCAAAATGAAATCTGCTTTTTTGATAGTTTTGAGCCGATGTCGGCAGCAGTTTTTGAGAATCAACGTAAAGCAGAAGGTATTTGCCGTCAGGCTGTCGTGATTGGTGATCGTAATTTAAATATTCATTCGACTAAATTGAATTAAATTTAAATGAGCCAGTAAAGTGCTGGCTCATACTGAAGTTATTGTTGTTGATATTCTTGAATGACTTCTAACGCAGCCCGGAAAGCTTCCTGAGTAGCAGGGGCACCGCAATATGGCAGGCTATGCAATAAAGTTTCCTGAATTTCTTCAATTGTACAACCATTGTTGAGTGCACCACGAACATGGCCCTTGAGTTCTGTGGGTGATTTGAGTGCAGTTAACATTGCCAAAGTAATTAATGAGCGATATTTACGTGGCAGCACACCTTCACGTTGCCAAGTCGATCCCCATGCATGTTCATTAATCCAGTCTTGTAAAGGCTGGGTAAAGGGCACGGTATTTTCTTGGGCACGTTTTACAAAAGCTTCTCCCATCACTTCTGTGCGAACTTTTAATCCATTTTCGTAATCTTGCTTAGACATTAATTTCTCCTAAAAATAAAAGCGTCGAGTGACGCTTTTATGGCTGTTTATTAATTAATGCGATTCAAAAATGATTGCAATAGTGAATTAGTGGAGGCATCAGTCACACTATTTGATGAGGATTTGATAAAGGTAGGTCTTTATTTAGCTTTTCATCAAAAACATCGGTAAGCATGCTATCGAATCGAATTGCGTTGTACTGCAATAATTGTTGAGCTTCGCTTTCAGAAATAAAGCCTTCTTTTATCGCTTGCGCAATATTCTCTTCAAAAGTAAGACCCGTAAACTTGCCTTTGGATTCAGCTTTCTTAAACTTATCCCAAAGCGGTTCCATGGTTCTTAACATTTGGAACGTGTGCTCTAGACGGCCAGTGACATCATTAGGTTCAGTTGAATAGTACACATGGCGTTTGAGTTGCTCTCTAAACGGATGTTCTTCCATCATAAGTTCAGCAACTTGTTGTTTTAACTCATCGTCAGGTTTTGAAATCACACGACCTAACGGGAAGCATATCCATTTGACAAATGCTGCTGGAAGCTTGGCTGGAAAGTTGTCAAATAGTCCCCAAAATGCTTCCTGAATATTCAAAAATGCTTTTTGCAGTGCTAGTTTGGCATGCAATTGTTCAGCTTCAGTTTTTTGTCCAGCCTCATAATATTTTAAAATTGCAGTGGCAATAAACAAGTGCGCGTGAATATCTGCCAAGCGGCCTGATAGCATTTCTTTACGCTTTAGATCTCCTGCGAGTAATCCTAGTGCCATATCGGAAACAAGTGAAAAATTGGCGCTAAAACGATTGATGGTTTTATAGTAACTTGCAGTGAATTGATCTGCTGACTGAGGCGCATCACTCGAACCACCCGTCCAACCATAAGCAAATGATCTAGCACCGCGGTTAAAGGTATAGGCTAAATGTTTAAACAACAAATCATCGAATTTTTGTACGGCATTGGCTTTGTCGTCAGACTGAAGTAATTGCAATTCTTCAAAAAGATAAGGATGACAACGCATTGAGCCTTGACCAAAAATCATCAACGAGCGGGTTAAAATGTTTGCACCTTCTACCGTAATGGCAATTGGAATCGCTTGATAGGTGAGAGCAAGGAAATTGCGTGGTCCAAGTTGAATTGCACGTCCTCCAGCAATATCCATTCCGTGATTAACCACTTTACGCATCGTTTCAGTTGCATAGTATTTTGCCATGGCAGTCATTACAGCAGGGGTTCCACCTTGGTTTAGACCACACGTCACTAAATAACGGAATGCTTCAAGCATATAGGCATCGCTGGCAATTTCACTGCTTGCTTCTTGTACACCTTCAAATTTGCCGACAGAAATATTAAATTGCTGGCGAATTCTTGCAAATGCACCGACAGTGAGATAGCTCATTTCACCTGCGGCCGTGGCTAATGCGGGCAGTGAAATACCTCGGCCAACACCTAAGCATTCCATCAGCATGCGCCAGCCTTTACCGGCATTTTCTTGTCCGCCAATAATCCAGTCAATTGGAATGAAGACATCTTCACCTTCTACTGTCCCATTCATGAATGGAGAGCCCGGATAATGTCGTGCACCTATTTTTACGCCTGCATGATTGGCTGGAATTAAAGCGCAGGTAATCCCGTACTCAGTTTTAGTTTTATCTCCAAGTAAACCTTCGGGGTCATAAAGTTTAAATGCTAGACCGACCACTGTGGCAATTGGAGCGAGCGTAATCCAACGTTTAGAGAAATTCATGCGGAGCCCAAGAACTTGAGCACCTTCATATTCGCCATAGCAGACTACACCCGAATCTGGAATTGCACCTGCATCTGAACCTGCTTCCGGACTGGTTAAACCAAAGCATGGAATTTCTTCACCTTTAGCAAGTCCCGGTAGATATTGCTGCTTTTGCGCATCTGTACCGTAATGCATAAGTAATTCACCGGGTCCTAATGAGTTAGGAACCATACAACTCACCGCAGCAGTTAATGAACGCGAGGCAATTTTGCTCATAATGCGACTTTGAGCAAATGAGCTGAACTCTTTACCGCCAAAGGATTTTGGAATAATAAGGCCTAAGAAGCCTTTATCTTTAATGAACTGCCAAACTTCAGGAGGAAGGTCTTTTAATTGATGGTGAATTTCCCATTCATCAAGCATGCTACATAGCACTTCAACTTCATTATCAATAAAACTTTGTTCTTCTGGTGAAAGTGTAGGATAGGGATATTTTTCAAATTGCGACCAATCTGGAGCCCCCATAAATAACTCTTTTTCCCACCAGCTTGTTCCTGCTTCTAAGGCTTCTTGTTCAGTGGTACTGATGCTCGGCATTGAGTTGGCCAGAGTTTTATATGCAGGTTGGGTAATTAAGTTAAACCGTAAAGGTTTAAACAAAATAATAATGCTAAGTGCAATAAGGGGAATCCCTAAAAGTAATGCCCACGGCGTTAAAATGAAAGCAGTAAGTATGGCTACAGCAATCGTAATAACACTACCAGCGACTCTATTTAGGTTAAAAAAGAAAATTGCCCATATTGCAACAAGCTGAATGACAATACTTAAAACAAAGAGTAGGAAAATCATACTTGCTCCTTGCTAGATAAGCCCTCGAGTTAGAAATAATAAAAAAGCGAGGAGAGATTTAAGGCTTAACTAGCGAATTTTTTAATGCTGTTTAAATTTGATTTTTTATGTCGCAATTGATGTATATGCTAGAGCAGGGATATATCGTGCTTTTAGGTATAAAATATTTTTGAATGAAAGTGTAATGGCTTGTTTTATCGATTTGTCAAGAAATGTTATTGATTTTCTTGTATAAATAAAAAAGCCCTCATAATCTGAGGGCCTTTTTAATACTTATGAAGTGTTAAGCTTCGATTGCTTGTACCGCAATTTTTTTCGCAGGATCTACCTTGCGACGAACTTCAGGAACAGGTTCACCATAGTATTGGCGATCAGCAAAATAGCTTGAACGAACCATTGGTGCAGACCAAATATTTCTAAAGCCAAGTTTACGGCCATGCTCTGCATAACGTTCAAATTCTTCTGGTGTTACAAAACGGTCAATTGGTGCATGCTGTTTAGAAGGCTGCAAGTATTGACCAATAGTGACATAGTCGACATCGTGAGCACGTAAGTCATCAAGCAATGCAATGACTTCTTCTTCAGTTTCACCAATACCCACCATCAAACCACATTTTGTTGGGATGTCTGGGCAATATTCTTTAAACATTTTTAATAGGTTTAAAGAGTGCTGATAATCTGAACCTGGACGCATCGCTTTATATAGACGAGGTACAGTCTCAATGTTGTGGTTAAATACGTCTGGCGGACATTCAGTCATAATGCGTAAAGCAATATCCATACGTCCACGGAAGTCTGGTACTAAAATTTCAAGTAATGTATTTGGGCTAAGTGCGCGAGCTTCTTTAATACAGTCCACAAAATGTTGTGCACCGCCGTCAAGCAAGTCATCACGGTCAACCGAAGTGATTACTGCATATTTGAGCTTAAGATTGGCAATTGTCTCTGCCATGTGGCGTGGTTCATCAGGGTCCAATGCATTTGGACGACCATGCGCTACGTCACAGAAAGGGCAACGACGTGTACAAATATCACCCATGATCATAAATGTTGCTGTACCACCGCCAAAGCATTCTGGAAGGTTCGGACAAGCTGCTTCTTCACAAACGGTATGGAGTTTTTGAGCACGTAAAGTCGTTTTAATACGCTGAACTTCTTCTGGTGCCGTCATCTTGACACGAATCCAGTCAGGTTTACGCGGCACTTCAACCGTAGGTACAACTTTTACAGGAATTCTTGCGACTTTTTCTGCGCCACGAAGTTTTACACCCTGTTCAGGTTTACGGTGTTCTGACATATTTAACTTTTCCACTCGTTTATAGAGACATTGACATTGTATTATAGCGGACTTCTACAAGTAATAGCGGAAAATAACTATTCATATAATAAATGTGGCTATTCAGAAATATAGGGTTGAGAAATACATAAATTCACCGCATATTAGCCATAATTTATTATAAAATATGGTCATTCAACAGAGGAAGGAGCTTTCAATGCCACGTAAAAAAGAGGTCGTTAGTGGGAATTTCGTTAAGTACGATGCGGTAGTTCTCGGTTCTGGACCTGCAGGTGAAGGCGCGGCAATGAAGCTTGCAAAAGCTGGTAAGCGTGTTGCAATTGTAGATGTACGTGATCAACTCGGTGGTAACTGTGCACACGTAGGAACCATTCCAAGTAAAGCATTACGTCAAACAGTTTCTAGCATTATTCGCTATCAGCGTGATCCAATGTTTCAAAAAGTAGGTGAATGGAAACAGTTCACTATGAAACAGGTCTTGCGTAATGCGCACAAAGTGATTCAACAACAGGTTGATACGCATACACGCTTTTATGACCGTAACAAAATTGGTGTCTTCCACGGTCGTGCATATATTCAAGACAAAAACACAGTTTTAGTTTTTAGCCACGAAGGTATTAAAGAAACAATTATCTGTAAGCAAATCGTGATTGCGACAGGTAGCCGTCCTTATCATCCGCAAGGTCTTGATTTTGACCACCCGCGCGTATTTGATTCGGACAAAATTCTTGATCTTGATTACTCAATTCAAAAAATCATTATTTATGGCGCGGGTGTTATTGGCTGTGAATATGCCTCAATCTTTATTGGTTTAGACCATAAAGTTGACTTGATCAATACTCAACAAAAACTCTTAAGTTATCTAGATGATGAAATCGCCGATGCTTTGTCTTATCACTTACGTGAACAGGGCGTGTTGATTCGTCACAATGAGCAAATGGATCATCTAGAAACGTTTGATGACCATGTTGTACTACATTTACAAAGTGGTAAAAAGATTAAAGCTGATGCGATTCTTTGGTGTAATGGCCGTTCAGGTAACACAGAAGGTTTAGGTCTTGAAAATGTTGGGTTGGTACCAAATAGTCGTGGTCAACTTTCTGTAAATGATCAATATCAAACTGAAGTTGAAAACATCTATGCTGCTGGTGACGTGATTGGTTGGCCTTCACTTGCTTCGGCTGCCTATGACCAAGGGCGCTGTGCTGGTGCAAACATGAGTGGTGAAGATGCTAAGCCAGTACGTGATATCCCAACTGGTATTTACACCATTCCGGAAATCTCATCTATTGGTAAGAATGAACAGGAATTAACGGAAGAGAAAATTCCGTATGAAGTCGGTCAGGCTTCTTTCCGTCATTTGGCTCGTGCACAAATTACCGGTGATACAGTGGGTGAATTGAAGATTCTTTTCCATCGTGACACTTTGGAAATTTTAGGTATTCACTGTTTTGGTAATAATGCTGCTGAAATTATCCACATTGGACAAGCAGTTATGCACAGCCCAAACAATACTTTGAAATATTTTGTTGAAACGACATTTAACTATCCAACCATGGCTGAAGCATACCGTGTAGCTGCACTTAATGGTATGAATCGTTTATTTTGATTTTAAATAAGTTTTTCATAAAAAAGCCCGCAAACTTGCGGGCTTTTTTATTTTTATTAGACCATATGTTTTTTATATTTTTATGACAATGTACAGAGTGATTTCAGCGTCTCATCTCTCTAGTGTGCACAAAATGCTTGATTAAAATATTCAAACAAATCAGGTGTCTGTTTCCATAAAACAATAGAAAAAACCAGAAGAGCTAAGATGAGGAAAGTCATAATTGTTTTCAAAAGTACGGCATTATGCGTCATGAATAATAGCCTCCTCATTTACAAAGAAATGTACGATTACTCCTAATATACTCAATGCGATAGAACAGAGCCAAATCGCATTGTAATTACCTGTTAAATCATGGTTAACACCACCAAGCCAACCACCAAAGAAAGACCCGACTTGATGGGTGAAAAATACAATACCACTTAACATTGAAAGGTATTTAACACCAAACATATTTGCCACGATACCGTTGGTGAGAGGAACCGTAGAAAGCCATAGAAGCCCCATGATAATACCGAAAGCATATACTGTATAAGTGCTTAGAGGTAATAATAAGAAAGCAATGATTGCGATGCCGCGGCTACCATAAAGTGCCATTAATAACTTAGGTTTCGAGAAACGATCTCCTAACCAGCCTGCGCCATAAGTCCCTACGATATTAAATAATCCGACTAAAGCAAGAAACACCGTACCTGTAGCGGCATCAAAGCCGTGGTCGATTAAATAACCTGGTAGGTGAACACCCAAAAAGACAACTTGGAAGCCACATACTAAAAAGCCTAAAGCTAACCACCAAAAAGGTTTATGTTTTCTAGCAATATTCAGTACTTGTTTAAAGGTGAGCTGAGGTTGGGCAATTGCTTTTGGGGTTTGGTTGCTTGGCCCTTTTAACATCCATGCTAGAGGAATAATAAGAGCGATTAACAGGGCACTTACCATTAAAGCTGATGACCATCCCACTGTCTTAAGTAAGAGAAGGGTAGAAGGCAGCATAATAAATTGGCCAAAAGAACCGGCTGCACTGGCAATACCCATTGCCATACTTCTTTTTTCTGGCGGAGCAGCTCGGCCTACTGCGCTAAGCAAAACTGTAAAAGAAGTTGCTGATAAAGCTAAACCAATAATCAGACCTAAGCTTAAATTCAAAATGAGTACACTTGAACTAAAAGCCATTAAGAGTAAGCCAAGGGTATAAAGTAATCCGCCGACTGTTACCACAACTTTACTGCCATATTTATCTGCAATTGCCCCAGTAAAAGGTTGAACTGCACCCCAGATTAGATTTTGCATGGCAATTGCTAGACTAAAAACATGCTGTCCCCAACCGAACTCATGACTCATCGGGACTAAATAAAGCCCAAAACCATGTCGTACACCTAGTGACAAAGCCAAAATAATGGCACTTCCAATGAGCATATAAATGAGTGATTGAGAAAACTGATGGCTTGTTTTAGTCATTGTGAGTAGAAAATTATAAGAATGTGATAAATCATTGTAGAAGATATATCGAATAATATCGATATATCTATAAAATTATTTTAAGAAAAGTTAAAAAGTATCTTAGAGATTGTGGACTATTATGAGAAAGGGGAAGAAGCAAAAATCATTTTTGATTTCTGCTTCTTATCAGAATTAGGCTGCGGAATTGCGTTCAAGTAGAGCCTGTTCAAAAAGTACTTTTTCTTTTTCTTTGTGCTCGGTTGTGAAGCGAATCAAAATTACACTACAGCCTGCAACCATAACCAGTCCACCTAAAATAAATAGACAAGTTTGAATATCAAGTACGCCTTTTAGTAAGAAACCAGCTGCTACTGCGCCCACATTTCCACCTGCGCCAATAATGCCTGCGACGCCGCCTAATGCATTTCGGTCAATAAAAGGGACCAGTGCATATGTTGCTCCGCAAGCCATATGGGTAAACAATGCAAAAACTGTCATGGAAATAATTGCAAGAGCTACGACGTCCATTTGAGAGAAGAGTATTAAGAATAAACCTTCACCTAAAATCATCAGTACAAGTACTTTAGTACGTCCGTCTAAACCTTTTTTAAGTGCGACTTTATCGGAAATAATACCGCCTAATGCACGTGCAAATAAGGCAAGAAGACCAAATATACCTGCGGTTAACCCTGCTGTTTTTAAATCCATTTTGAATTGGTCAACATAGTACATTGCCGCAACATTATGGATGAAAATTTCAATACCAAAGCAAGCACCATAAGCGAGGAATAAAATCCAGACACGGTAGTTACGAGCCGCTTGCATTAAGATTGCCATGCCACCTTTTTTACCGCTACCCACCTCAATACCTTGTGCACGAACTTCTTTAAAGTTTCCTTGAGGGCAGTCTTGGGTAAGTTTCCAGTAAAGAACCCCAACAATTACCATCATTACGCCTGGTACGATTAATGCAACGCGCCAACCCATAGTTTGCTCGACACCGAACATGACAATTGCACCGAGTAATAAAGGCATTAGAGCTTGTGTTGCACCACCGCCAGCATTACCCCAACCCGCAGCAGCTGCATTTGCTGTGCCTACGACATTTGGCGCAAACATGATACTGGTATGATATTGCGTAATGACAAAGCTTGCGCCAATTGCACCGATGAGTAAACGGAAGAAAAGAAAAGATTCATAGCTGTTGGCAGCGGCAACACCAAATACAGGAATACTGCCAAGTAAGAGAAGGGTGGTGTAAGTAATACGCGGACCATATTTATCACAAAGTGGTCCGACAGCAAGCCGCACTAAAATTGTAATTGCAACGGCGGCAATATTAATATTGGCAATTTGATCTTTGGTTAAGCCGAACTCACCTTTAATAACGGGCATTAATGGAGCGCAAGCAAACCATGCGAAGAAGCAGACAAAGAACGCGAGCCAAGTCATGTGGAAAGCACGCATGGCTGGGGTTGAAAAACTGAATAATTTAATTTCAGTCGCTTTTTTTGCATCTAAATTAATATTTGAAGACATACGCCGTCCCCCTGAACTGAACGAAATTTTAATTTGCACGACAAAATGAATTGTCTATTTGCATACCGATCAGAGCGGACATCTTTGGCCGTCTTGGTTTATCCATTGAATCGCCATTGATTCATCATGTCATAAATAAAGCAAAGGTCGTGCCAAAAGATAATTTTTACTAAAAGGAAAATCTTAGTTTTTAATTTTATTAGGTTAGTTGTCTAACATAAAAATGATTAGAGAAAAGGAATTAAAAGAAGAGGTGTTAATCAAAAATAAAGAAGGTTGAACTTAGTAAATATGATCCTAAAAAATGCTCATTTTTTTGGCATTTTGGTTTAAAAAGAAGCAATTTTGGTGGGATAAAAAAGCTATAAAAGCTTAAGTAAAGCTTTTATAGCTTGTGTGCTTTTGAGATTTAGAATCGGTAACCAATACCGGCATAACCTAATATTGGATTAATTTCGATATCTGCTTTTGCATTAATTAACTCACCGTACTTGGCATCATTGACTGTAATAGTTGTATCCGTTTTTAAGTGAGCATAAGACACAGAACCAACAGCATACCATTTGTCATTAAAGTCATAGGTGAAACCTAAAGTTGCTACGGGTGCAATTGCGTCGGATGCCTCAAGATCTACTTTAGGATCACCAGAGCTAGTTTTTCTTTCTAAAGCAGCACCCGATTTACCATCTTTAATATTGACAATCATATGCCCAGCATTTACTAAGTCATTTTCAATTTCAGGATTTATTTCTAATTCATTGAAATATGCATACATCACACCTAGTCCAACATAAGGTCTGAATTTATTTACGCCAGTTTTGCCAAAGTGATATTGTAATTCAAATGCTGGTGTCCAAGCTCGAGCTGATGCCGCACTCCCATGTGCTTCAAGATCGGTAATAAAAATATTATTTTCAAGTTCCATAGAACCAAGAATTCCACCAGCAGGTTTTGCAGTAGCGGAAAAAGGTGCATAAATCTTACCTTTACCTTGTAGATCGACTTTAGGCGGAATCCCTGCTTTTACTTCTAATGAAATATTATCCGTAAAAAAGTAATTTGTCATAAGACCGAGAGTAGTTACATCATCTGCTTCTAAGCCCGTATTCTCAGCTTCCCATTGACTCAAACCGCGAATTTCAGCTGTTCCACTTAACCATGCGGGAATAGTATCAGTACCTAAACCAATAACATCAATAAGTTCTTCAAGAACGACATTACTATTACTATCGGAAATATTGTCTTGAATAGTTTTTACTTTAATATCTCCGACCTTAGATTGCTCATTTTCCTTAACAGAAGTGTTAATCCTAAAAGGCTGGGCTTTTCCTGTTGGTTTGACATATAAAGGACCAGCTGAGACTGAAAAACGTTTGAAACCATCACCATCTTTTAAACTAAAATATGGGGAAGCGGCGGAAGTGACTGTTGGCAGAGCAAATAAGGCAGCTGTCATACAAAATAATGACTTTTTCATCATAAAAGGACTCCATGTCCGAGCATTTGTTTACTGATTTTTATTGAGCCCACCATAACGCGTTTTATTGAAAAAATTGTGTATTAAAAATTAATAATTGTAATTTTTTTGAAATATTTGTTTATATTTGGAAATATTTATTAATAAAAAGTACAAAATAAAAAAGAAAAGGCTACATAAAGCAGCCTTTTATTAATTTTGATTAAATTATTGATTAAAGCGTGAAAGATCTTCTTCTGGGCGAGCTGTTAATACTTCAATCCCTGTTTTAGTGACTAAAATAGTATGTTCATATTGAGCTGAAAGTTTATGGTCTTTGGTTACAACTGTCCATTTGTCACCAAGCAATTTGGTTTGCCAAACACCCGCATTTACCATAGGTTCAATAGTGAAAGTCATACCAGCTTCTAAACGCATGCCCGTACCAGCTTGGCCATAGTGCAACACTTGAGGTTCATCATGGAAAACGGTACCAATGCCATGACCACAATATTCACGCACTACGCTAAAACGCTCTGATTCGACATATTTTTGGATGGCATGTCCAATATCGCCTAAATACGAACCATCTCTAACTGTTGCCATTCCACGATACATCGCTTCTTGAGCTACTTTACATAAACGATTTGCCAGAATAGAAGTTTCACCACCCACGATATACATCATGTTGGTATCGCCATGATAACCATCTTTAATGACGGTCACGTCGATGTTAAGGATATCGCCGTTTTTTAAGATTTTATTTTCAGAAGGAATACCATGACATACAACATGGTTAACCGAAGTACAGATAGAGTGTTGAAAAGCAGGGCGTCCTGGCGCACCACCGTAACCTACACAGGCCGGAATAGCGTGCTGTACATTTTCAATATGATTACGACAAATCGTATCAAGCTCGAGTGTGCTTACACCAGCTTTAATATGCGGCTTGATCATATCTAGAACTTCAGCCGCCAGTCGTCCTGCAATGCGCATTTTTTCAATTTCATCTGGAGTTTTGATTAATCGACGTGGAGCTGTATAAGTACTGTTCATGATCTCTAAAAACTTTTGGTAATTTACAAGCGTCTATGGTATAAATAGCCGCCCATTTTATCAAATGCTTTTCGTGAATATCTTTTACGAAGAATTTTGATAGGTGGAGTAAAAATCCGCACATATATCGTCACATTACTCTGGGTGCCCGTAAAAAGGTGGAGAATGCGGATATATGGAGGCCTAACCCAACTTTTAAGGTAAAGAAAATGGCAGATTACAACGTAAGCATGCGCGACCTTCTTCAAGCAGGTGCGCACTTTGGTCACCAAACTCGTTTCTGGAACCCAAAAATGCGTCAATACATTTTTGGCGCGCGTAACAAAATTCACATCATCAACCTTGAGCACACTGTTCCTGCGTTAAATGATGCTTTGAACTTCGCTAACCAATTAGCAAGCAAAAAGAACAAAGTTTTGTTCGTTGGTACAAAACGTGCTGCTTCTAACATCATCCGTGAACAAGCTCAACGCGCTGGTCAACCATACGTAGATCACCGTTGGTTAGGTGGTATGTTGACGAACTGGAAAACACTTCGCCAATCTATCAACCGTTTAAAAGATCTTCAAACTCAATCTCAAGACGGTACTTTTGCTAAGCTTACTAAACGTGAAGCTTTAGAACGTACTCGTGAGATGGAAAAACTTGAGCGCTCTTTAGGCGGCGTTAAAAACATGGGTGGTTTACCTGACGCATTATTTGTAATCGACGTTGATCACGAAGCGATTGCAATCAAAGAAGCGAAAAACTTAGGTATTCCTGTTATCGGTATCGTTGATACAAACTCTAACCCAGACAACGTAGATTACGTTATTCCTGGTAACGACGATGCGATCCGTGCAGTAACTTTATATGCTTCAGCTATGGCTGATGCAATTCTTGCTGGTAAAGAATACGCTCAATCTCAAGCGAACGCTCAAGCAAAAGGCGATGACGCTGCGAAAGACGCTTCTGAGGCTTAATGCGTTTTGACGCAGGCTTGTCATTTTTGCGACATGTAATGGTGGCAAATTAAGCGTCGAGAGTGCAAACGGCCCAGAGTTTCTTTGGGCCGTTTTTGTTGAACAGATTTATTTTCTACCGATTTTAGGAGATCAACATGACTGCAATTACTGCAAGCATGGTAAAAGAATTACGTGACCGTACTGGTCTTGCAATGATGGAATGCAAAAAAGCATTAACAGAAGCGAACGGTGACATCGAACTTGCTATTGATAACCTTCGTAAATCTGGTCAAGCTAAAGCTGCTAAAAAAGCTGGCAACATTGCTGCTGACGGTGCAATCACTATCGTTCAAGACGGTAATAAAGCGATCTTAGTTGAAGTAAACTGTCAAACTGACTTCGTTGCTAAAGACGAAAACTTCTCTAACTTTGCACACACAGTTGCTGCTGCTGCATTAGCTGCTGGCGAAACTGATGCTGCTAAAATTGCTGAATTAAAATTGGCTGATGGCCAATCAGTTGAAGAAGCTCGTATCGCGCTTGTTCAAAAAATCGGTGAAAACATCCAAGTTCGTCGTGCGAAAATCGTTGAAGGCGAACAATTGGCTATCTATAAACACGGTTTAAAAATCGGTGTTGTAGTTTCTTATACTGGTGATGCTGACACTGGTAAAGGTATTGCAATGCACGTTGCTGCATTCAACCCAGTAGCAGTAAATGCTGAAGCTGTTCCAGCTGACCTTATCGCTAAAGAGAAAGAAATTGCTGAAGCGAAAGCGTTAGAATCTGGTAAACCAGCGAACATCGTTGAGAAAATGGTAACTGGTTCTGTTGAGAAATACTTAAACGAAGTTGCTCTTGACCGTCAAATGTACGTTATCGACAACGAGAAAAAAGTTGCTGACGTATTAAAAGCGACTGGTACAAATGTTGCTAACTTCGTACGTTTCGAAGTTGGTGAAGGTATCGAGAAAAAAGCTGAACTTAGCTTTGCTGAAGAAGTTGCTGCTGCTCAAGCTGCTGCGAAGTAATTCGTATCTTCAAAAAAAGCCCCCTATGGGGCTTTTTTTATCTCTGTTGAAAACGGAATCTAAAGATGACAAATAAAAAGAATCTAGGTATTGGCGGCATAATTGTTTTATTAATTGCTGCATATTTGGGTCTGGACTTATCTGGGCATAAAAACAATCCGACACCATCATCAAGCATACCTGCGAATCAGCGTACTGAAACGACGTTTTCAAATGATGGAGTAGACACCATAAAGGCTGCTTATGAACGTAGACAAAGTAACGTTCAAGTGCAGGGTAGTGGTCGAGTAAAAGCAATCTTAAGAGAAGATAATGATGGGTCGAGACACCAGAAATTTATTTTGGTATTAAAAAATGGTCTTTCAATTTTAGTAGCACATAATATTGATTTAGCACCAAAAATTGAAGATTTAAGAAAGGGTGATATTGTCGAATTTAACGGGGAATATGAATATAACGAAAAAGGTGGAGTATTACATTGGACGCATCATGATCCACAGAACCGCCATGAAAATGGTTGGCTAAAACATAATGGTCGTATTTATCAATAGAAAATAGGGTATCCATTTCCGCATAACAGCAATTTTGTTCTATGCATCTTTTTAAAACATGCTATGTTTTTTTGTAGATAAATAGATGAGATGTATATATGCACCGGGAACAGGCTGACTACTTGCATTTGCGAGAGTTGGGCGGTTTAGAATTATTAAAAGCACATTATCACCAAACACAATTTTCAAAGCATACTCATGAAGGATATTGTATTGGTGTCATTGAAGAGGGTGCACAGTCTTTTTTTAGGACGGGTCAACTGCATGTTGCTCCTAAAGGTGACATTATTTTAGTTAATGCAGATGAAATTCACACAGGCTCATCTGCTGTTGAATCGGGCTGGCGTTACCGTGCAATCTATCCTACGCCCGAAATGCTTGCTGAAGTAAGCCAAGATTTTTTTGAGCAAGGCCATGGGGCACCTTGGTTTCCGCAAGCTGTAATTCAGGACTTGGGATTATCTCAACAACTGTGTTTATTATTTGATTTATTAGAACAAAAAGACAATTTTTTGCTTAAAGAAACCATGTATTTATCAACATTAGCATGCTTAATGGTACGTCATGGTAAGTCAAGACACACCTTTTGCGAGTTACCAGAAGCTTATTCAAAAGTATTAAAAGTTAAAGATTTGTTAGCTGATATGCCTGAAAAGAATTTTTCTTTGCAGGAATTGGCTGATATGGTCGGATTAAGTGCATGGCATTTTTTAAGACAATTTAAAAAACATGTAGGTTTACCGCCTCATGCATGGTTAGTACAGGCGCGTTTGCAAAAAGCGAGACAATTATTAAAACAAGGCGTTCAAATTGTAATGGTTGCACAGCAATGTGGTTTTTCTGATCAAAGCCATTTTAATCGTCATTTTAAAAAGGCGATGGGTGTTACACCAACCCAATATGTGGCGAGTCTTAATCTTTAAAATTTATTTGCAGTGCTAACCGCAATTTTGTTCAAGAGAAGCTGAGCTAAATACCAGAAAATCTATAAATAATAACTGTTATAGATGTCTAGGGATGAATACTCATTTAAATCAATCTATTAGATTTTCTAAAAGCCGACCACCGCATCTTTTTTTACGAGGGGCGATAGATATATTGCCACTATCTATTTCGGTTATACCATGGGCTATTTTAGCTGGATCAATGGCAATTCATGCGGGTTTATCATTTTATAAAGCACTAGCGATGTCAGGAATTGTGTTTGCTGGCGCTGCGCAATTAGTAAGTTTAAGCATGGTGATGGAAGGTGCATCGTTATTAACCATCTATGTCACTATTTTCTTTCTTACTGCTCAACATTTTATTTATGCTTTAACTTTAAGAAATGACGTTTCTATTTTACCTCTCTCAAAAAGACTAACTTTAGGGTTTCTGCTTACCGACGAATTATTTGCAGTAAGTGTTCCTAATGAGAAAAAACATCCTCAATACTTATTCGGAGCAGGTCTTTGCTTTTATTTATTTTGGGTGGTTTTTAGTTTAGTGGGTATTTTATTAGCAACAGCGCTACCTAATTTATTAAATTATCATTTGGATTTTTCCATTATTGCTATTTTTGTTGCCATGATTGTTCCTATGTGTAAAGGGAAGCCTGTAATGGCAGGTATTTTAATGACTTGTATCAGTGGTTTTGTGCTTAAATTTTTTCATATAGAAGGAGCCATTCTAATCTCTGGTTTATTGGGGATGTTTATTGCGGTAATAGTCGAAAATAAAATGGGAGAAAAATAAAATGTCATGGCTTATGATTTTAGGACTGGCAGCTATCGTATTTTTTAATCGTTATTATTTTTTGGAACCAAACGTAAAAGTCAAATTACCAGTACTTATGAATAAAATGTTGAATTATTCAGCTCCTTGTTTATTAAGTGCTATTTGTATTCCAGTAATTTTTTTTGAAAATAATGAATTAAGAGGATTTTTAGATAATCCTTACTTATACGCAACGATATTTTGTACTGTCGTAGCTTTCTATTTTAAAAAAGTGTTACCGAGCGTTCTGCTGAGCCTGGCATTTTTTTATTTTATAAATTTTTTAATAAATCATTAAGTTAAAGCTGAATCTTTTTAGGATTCAGCTTCTTAAAAATTTATTGAGCAATCAGTTTCTTCTGACGGCTTTTCCAATGAGGTAATATCTTTGCAAGATAAGCATCCATACACCAGACCGGACCAATCAAGAGAAATTGCAAATCTTTAAAGAAAGAAGGTTTTTTGCCTTCAACTTTATGTCCATAAAATTGTCCAATCCAGGCAAACACAAAAAGAGCAATATAAAATCCTACACCTACTGGCAGAACATAAATAAGCCATGCCATCACAACAAGTAGAGCAGCCATTGCTACTGCAAGTACAAGATCAAGCCGAGCATAAAAAATGAGGGTAAGTACTACGAGTAAAGCGGTGAGTAGGGCACTAAAGTGAGCAATAATTCCAATAATCGAAAATAAAATAGCTGGTACACATACCCAGTGAATTTTCTTATTTATCGGGTTTTGATGACTTTCACTATATTCATCAAACCATTCACTGATAGATTTCATAGACCTTGTTCTCCTTGTCTAATTTTGAGTCATTCTTTTTCTGTTTATATTTTATCCTCTCGTTACCGAGAGAGACAAGACAAGTTGTATATCGACATGTTTGTTAAATCAAGTAAGCCTAAAATTTAAAGTTTATTCATTGCGGCACAAAAATGAAAAACAGCACTGAAGAAAGGGGAGGATGAGCTCAAAAATTTCAGGTTATTTATTTGTGATTTTGAGAGAGTCGAATCCTCAAAAAAACCTCATTTTCATGAAGAATGGGAAAATAATAGAAAAATACTCAACTCATCTTGTCTTAAAACGCGTTAAACAACTCTTTTTAGACTAAAGTGGTACTAGGGTAGCGGAATTATTTTAAAATGGCTGTAATCGAAAAATATGCGCAAAAATCGATAAAGAATAAATAAGTGTGTTTTTGGGTTAAAAAATAATCATTTTTGTAATGAAAAAACGAGTCTAGGCACAAAATTTTTATAGGATTTTTTTGCTCTTTTTATATTAAAAAAGCCACAATTTAACTTGTGGCTTTTTCATGAACTCGAGGAGTAATCGCTTATGAAGTAGGACCGTCTACACGCTCAATACTTACTTTAGCAGTACCAGCATTGGTAATACCAAGGCGTTTAGCTGCACCGTATGATAAGTCAAGCACACGATTACCATGGAAAGGACCACGATCGTTTACTTTTACCACTACGCTTTTGCCATTGTCTTTGTTGGTGACACGGATATAACAGTTAAGCGGTAAGCTACGGTGAGCAGCAGTAAGTGCATTCATATCGAATGTTTCACCACTTGCAGTTTTACGGCCATGGAATTGACGACCATACCACGATGCCATACCAGTTTGGCTAAACTTACGAACAGTATTTGAAGCTACTGTGTTAAGTTTTTCAATCACTGAAGGCTCATCTTCAGGGATTTCAATTTTAGCTGCGATAGCTTGACGACGGATTTGATCGCCAGAACGTTCAGTGATTGAAAGACTGTTAATGTTAGAGAAACGAGAATTAAAGTTTTGAGTATCTTTACTCAACACACGAGCAGCTAAATTTGCATTTGGACCATCTACATCGCTATTTAATGATGATGATTGCATCATTTCAGCGTGCAGTGGGGCCATGCTTAAACTAGCCGTCAGTGCAAGAATGTATTTCAGCGATAACTGCATTTATATAAACTCCTGAGAACATGCACTTTTTCATTTAGCCAAAGAGCTAAAAATTGAAGTGAACATGTCTAATTATTCACTTTTGCAATTGCTTGATTGGGGTGGATAATATTCATCGCTTACGGAGAGTGTCTAGTCTTTAACGAGAAATAGTTACAAAAAGGGCAAAAACTTACAGTTTTAGGTTAAAAAATAACCAAATATGTAACAAGGTATTTAAAATGTTTGTATTGTGATCGATTTAACAAAAATATTTATTGACTTTTACATAAACTCATCAAAAAGCTAGCCTATCGGCTAGCTACTTCTGTACCTAACAACCATACGGCAGTCGCATACATTCGGCTTTTGTTATAAGTCGTAATTACTTGAAAGTTCGGATAGGTTAAATAGTAAATTGGACCGTTATAGTCTTGTAATTGAATAACATTTACCATATCTAAGTCATCAATTTTGACTAACGGATTTAAAGGGGAAATCCCTTGATTTTTTAGTACACCATACGGAGTGGGCTGGGTCAAATCTTTAGCAATGATACTTTCCGGATTTGAACCTGTGTAACGAGCCATAAAACCAATAGGTTGATCGCGTTGCCAGCCTTGTTTTGCTAAGTAATTTGCGATTGAACCAATCGCATCTTCTGCAGAGTTTCGTAGGTCGATATGACCATTACCATCAAAGTCGACCCCGTACTTACTAATGTTGCTTGGCATAAACTGCGGGAAGCCAATGGCACCAGCATAAGAACCTACAATACTATTGGTTGGATAACCTTCTTTGTAAGTCCATGCAATGAGAGCAGCTAACTCATCGCCAAAATATTCAGCACGGCGTGGGTAGCCAAAAGCTAACGTTGCAAGTGCATCACGAGTAATAAACGAGCCTTTATTGGCTCCATAACCTGTTTCAACACCTAAAATGCCTAGAATAACCGCTTGAGAGACACCAAATTGTTGTTCAGCACGATTGAGAGCATCGGCATATTGGTTTTTAAAGCGGACACCACGTTGAATAGTACCTTCGACTAAAAACATAGAGCGATAGTCGTACCAAGGCTTACTTTCACCAGGGCGAGTCATAATATTTATAATGTTTGGTAAATTTTTTGCACCATTCATAGCGGCGTCAACCTGTTCACCGCTTAAGCCATAAGTGCTCATGGCTTTTTGTTTAAAATTTAAATAGTTAGGATGAGTTACAAAATCATTGGCCTGAGCAAAATGACTTGTGCTAATAAGGCCAGTACACAAGGCAAGCACTTTTAAAGTTTTATTAACAAATTGAGACAACATATCTTTTTTAAATTCCAGATTATCGATGTGTATGAATAGACATGACTAAACCAAAAGTGGCCATTAAAGTAATAATAGCGGTACCGCCATAACTCATAAAAGGTAAGGGAACACCCACTACAGGTAAAATACCACTGACCATTCCTGCGTTTACAAATACATAAACAAAAAAAGACAAACCAAACGCGCCAGCCACTAATCGGCCATAATTGTGAAAGCTTTGTAAACCGATTTGAAATGTTCTAAAAATAATGGCCGAATAAAGAATTACTAATATAAGTACACCAATTAAACCGAATTCTTCTGAGTAAGCAGCAATAATAAAGTCAGTATGGCCTTCTGGTAAGAAGTGCAAATGTGATTGAGTACCTTCGAGGAAACCTTTCCCTGAGAACCCACCAGAACCGATTGCTGTTTTGGACTGAATAATGTTCCAGCCTGTGCCTAAAGCATCCGCTTCTGGGTCAAGCAACGTTAATACCCGTTGACGTTGATAGTCGTGTAAAAGGAATTCCCATGCAATTGGAATCACAATAGCTGCACAAGCTGCTGCTGCACCGATCATGCGCCAAGATAGCCCACTTAAGAACAGTACAAAAATCCCACTTGCTAATACTAATAGTGATGTTCCTAGGTCAGGCTGTTCTGCAATAAGTAAAAATGGAACACCAATTAACATTAAAGACAAAATAACCTGCGAGAAGCTAGGAGGAAGAGGTTTACGAGCTAAAAACCATGCAACCATCATTGGCATGCCAATTTTCATAAATTCGCTGGGTTGAACACTCCCGAACCCCGGAATATCGATCCAGCGTTGAGCACCCATGCGAACTTCACCAAAAACCATAACGCCAATTAAGGAAAACAGGCCAAATAAATAAAAATAAGGTGAAAAAGCTTGATAAACCTTGGGTGGAATTTGCGCTAGGCTAATCATGACCAGAAAGCCGATACCAAAGCTCATGGCCTGTTTACTGACGAGTCCCACATCTTGTGCAGATGCACTATAAAGTACCGTTAAACCTAACAATGCATTTAGGAATAAAAATAGGCATAACCAAGGGTCAATATGAAGCTGCTGCCAGCGTGAAGGTTGCATGGCAGTACTAAGGCCATCTCGAGGAGCTTGGCGTAAAAATTTATATTGTGGACTAGGAGACATGCGGCTTTAACTAAAGGTCAATCAGTGCTTGGCGCATGCTAACATAAACTTGATTTATGACAATGTATATCAATATTTTGCAATAAAAAAACCTGGCTCTCACCAGGTTTCCGATAGACTATTTTTTATTAGTTAAAGAATAGTCCATCATGATATTCAGCCATCGCTTTTAGTTCAGTGCGATTTAAACTTGGAATGAGTTTGTCGATCGCAATATGAACTGCTTTAGTTACAGCAGCAGCGCCAATATCGGCTGCTTTACGCTTAATCATGCCTAAATCTAATGTTTTATTAAAGTCAGACATAAAATGTCTCACCATAGCATCACCGAACTGTTTATATAGTTCTGCTAATGCTGCTTTATTAATATCATTACCCGCTTGAAGCTCGGCAAAATTATGCTTCAAGTTGGTAACTAGGCCAGCATCTAAAGCTACGCCAACTTTATATTGGCCTTGCGGATCTTTAAATAAGCTTTTCTCTGAAAACTCAACTGACTGTTTAACCACATCGTTTGGCGCTTTGCTGAGTAATTGCTTTAAAAGCACGGCAACTGTTGATTTGACATAACCAGCTAGTTTTTCGGCGGTATCTCTTTTTTCACTCGCTGGGAAATGTTGTACTAACTGGGTAAGTACATTTTCAATAATTTCTTCATTGAGTTGTAAAGCGATTTTGTCTCGAAGTGGATATAACGGTTCACTAGAATTTTTATTCGCAATTCCAGTCTGTATATCATTCAATAAGCCTTCAGAAGGGGTAAAACCAAAAAACGGCATGGTGTATCCTCAAATTATTCGTTTTATTGTCGTGCCAATCGAATCGGTTTTGGCATCCATGTAAGATCCGATACTCGGCAAGGATTGATATCAAGTCCACCGCGGCGAGTATAAGTTGCATAAACCATCAGCTTTTCAGGTT
This sequence comes from Acinetobacter sp. EKM10A, assembly GCF_011075215.1. Lineage (NCBI taxonomy): Bacteria > Pseudomonadati > Pseudomonadota > Gammaproteobacteria > Moraxellales > Moraxellaceae > Acinetobacter > Acinetobacter sp. EKM10A. The sequence goes on from NZ_JAALLK010000001.1 coordinate 335,943, forward strand.
GCAAATTTTGCCAAATATCGGCAAAGATTTGTTCGACACATTGTTCGTGGAAACCGTTATGCTGACGGTACGAAATAATATAGGCTAAAAGACTACGATAACAAGGTTTTTTGCCCTTAAAACGAATAAAAACTGTCCCCCAATCCGGCTGACCCGTGACTGGGCAGTTACTTCTCAAAAGATGAGAATACAGTTCAACTTCGATTTCTTCACCTGACTCATCAAGTTTTAAGAGAGTAGCATCAGGATGTTGTTCTAAACGCTCTGGCATAAGATCATCAATACAGATCCCTTGAGGTTTAGAAATCTCTAAATCATCTACTTGAAATAGGGTTAATTCAACTTTTGCACCAGCCGCAGCAGATAGATCTTTTTCAACTGTTTCAATGAATGACTGTGTAGAGTCAAACTGAGTGAAGTTAAGACTATTGAAATAAAGTTTTAATGACTTTGATTCAATCAAATTCGGTGAAGAAGCTGGCAGTGTAATTCTGCCGATAGCAACCTGTGGAATACCGTGAGCATTCAACCAAGAAATTTCGAAAACGTGCCACCAATCTTTACCTTGGGTTATACCTTCGATATGAGCATATTTTTCACGAGATTGAGCACGTGCAATTGGAAATAACACATCGGGTTGATAGCTAGTTGGATATTGGGTTTCTTTACCCAATAAAGACTGTTCGACACTCATTCACGCATTCCTGAACCACGAGCAAGTAAATAATAAGCAATTCCGTAAAGTACAGCACAGCACAATGTCACAATGATTAAAGAGAACGAAACGTTCACGTCACTATGACCTAAAATGCCGAAACGGAAAGCATTTACCATATAAACAATAGGATTAATTAAAGAAAGTTTTTGCCAAAAAGGACCAAGTGCACTAATGGCATAAAACACACCACCTAAATAGGTAAGTGGAGTAAGTACAAATGTTGGAATAATAGAAATATCATCAAATGATTTTGCGTAGACTGCATTAATAAAACCGCCTAAAGAAAATAAAACGGATGTAATTAATACTGTATATATAGTTACGAACCAGTTATGGATAAAAAGATCAGTAAAAAACATACTCATCGCGGTAACGATTGCACCAACCAAGACACCTCGACAAATACCACCAATAACATAGCCCCATAAGATAATATGTAAGGGCACAGGACTCATAATCAGCTCTTCAATGCTTTTTTGAAATTTCACACTAAAGAAACTCGATGATACATTGGCATAACTGTTGGTAATAACAGCCATCATGATTAAGCCAGGTACAATAAACTGCATGTAGCTCACGCCGCCCATTTGCCCAATACGTGAGCCAACCAAATTACCGAAAATGACAAAATACAAGCTCATGGTAATCGCAGGTGGTAATAAAGTTTGTGGCCAAATACGAAGAAAACGGCGTACTTCTTTACGAACTAAAGTCCAGAGAGCAATTTGCAGTTGGTTAAAGTTCATTTTGCCGCTCCTTCAAGATTTTTCTCGACCATTTTGACAAATAGCTCTTCAAGGCGATTCGATTTGTTACGCATACTACGAACACGAATACCTTGTGACTCTAAAAGTTGGAATAAGTCATTTAATGTATGTGCTTTATCCATTGTTACTTCTAAAGTACTACTATCAATTAAGTTGAACTTCACACCAATAATATTGAGCTGGAGTGGGGCAATTGGTTCTGCTAAATCAAAAATAAAAGACTCTTCACTCAGCTGGTTTAGGAAATTTTTCATGCTGGTATCTTCTTTAATGACACCACGGTCAATGATGGCAATTTGACGACACAACATTTCTGCTTCTTCTAAATAATGTGTCGTTAAAATAATAGAAGTACCGTTTTCGTTCATTTCGGTCAGAAAATCCCACATAGAACGGCGTAATTCAATATCTACACCCGCAGTAGGCTCATCTAGAATAAGAAGTTTAGGTTCATGCATCATGGCACGGGCGATCATTAGTCGGCGTTTCATACCACCAGACAGCATACGTGCTTGTATATTACGTTTTTCCCACAAGCCAAGTTTTTCTAAATAATGTTCCGCTCGTTTCTCGGCAATCTTTTTATGAATACCGTAATAACCAGCCTGGGTAACTAAAATATCGAATGCTTTTTCAAATTGCCCGAAGTTAAATTCCTGAGGGACAACGCCAAGCTGCTGTTTTGCCAACGATGGATGAGTATCGAGATTATGTCCAAAAATCTCAACAGTTCCTGAAGTTTTTTTCGTGAGGGAGCTGATAATACCAATGGTTGTTGATTTGCCGGCACCATTTGGGCCTAACAACGCATAAAATTCACCTTCAGGCACAGTGAGGTTAATACCTTTTAACGCCTGAAAACCATTACGATATGTTTTGGACAAATCTCTTAAAACCAAAGCATCAGTCATGAAATTCTCACATTATGAAAGAGGGGTATATTTTGAGCGATAATGATTAATAAACCAAGTAAAATAGTCGGAATTTTATGAAATTGAGATAAATTTATGAAGTTATTATATATAAATTGGTGCGCTCGGCGGGGATCGAACCCACGACCCCAGGCTTCGGAAACCTGTACTCTATCCAACTGAGCTACGAGCGCACATGTGTGGGGCACATCATAGGAAAAAAACACTGGTAGGTAAAGCACGAAATACGTACCAAGTGAGTTTAATGCTTAATTAAACAGCAGCTTGTTCTATTTTAGATGCGTTGCTGAATAAGCTGAATTGAATAATTAATAGAATGGAGCGTATGTGCTAGCTCATGAGGAGGAATACGTGATTCCTGCAAACTGGTAATCCATTGCATTTGGCACATTTTAAGTTCTTGAAGTGTTTTTATTTGCTCTATTTTTTGAATAAGTGGCTTTGCCATAAGGCCACAGTATTGGCTTAAGCTTTGCTTCATCAACTGTTGTATTTCTTCAAAAGAGAGCTGTTGAACTGGAATGCTTGGTTGGTTATTTTCAATATTTGAAGAAGGCGCAGACGTTGAGTGAGGAACCTGAATTTCTCCAACTAAATCATTACTTTTATTCTCGTCAACATTTTTTTGATGTATTTCTTTAGTTGTTATAGATGACTCTTGGGGAGATATTTGTTCAGGTAACTCTGAATAATTTTCACTAGAAGGTGCAATTAGTTTTAAGTCAATGAGCTGTTGTATCAGTTCTGGTGGGGCGATCCGCTTTTTAAACTCAGTATCGAGACTTTGAAAATCTTCATGGTCTATTAATAGAAGTAAACGTCTTTGTTTTGCATTTAACGTAATATTACGTTGTTGAAGCGCAACTCTTCCCAAATTGGTTCGATAAAAACCAGACATTGTATTTCCCCAATATAAAAATGAAGCAGTCTGTTTGATTTTTCTCTATCAAACAGTACTGTTCTTAATAAAATATAAATGGGGTTAAAGATAAAACTCAAAAATGACAATTTGATGAAGAATTTATGAATATCATCTATTTAAGGAATTTAAAATGCGCTTTCTAATGCCTTACGTAGATAGACATCCAGCTCGTCTTGACGTAGAAGCCATTGAATATAATCTTTAGGCAGTTCAGCAATTGCCGTACCTTTATGCTTACCAAAATTAATCGTATGCGGAATACGGGCTTCTTCAGAAACTTGGTAAAGCTCTTCAATATCTTGAATATTTAAATGATAGATAATATGCATCAAAATATTGGCAGTTAAAATAATGTCAGCGTCGGCACGGTGAGCACCTTTCAGCATTTCTCGAGCTTTACCGCTACCTTGGGAAATCATATAAATGAGTGCAGAAATATTATGAGCTTCGGCATCTGGCCAAGCTTTACGTGCTAAAGCTAAAGTACAAATCGGTTTAATATGAGATACATCGACGCCACAGCGAGCAATTGCGGCAATATCATAATCAATATTATGGCCAATAATATAAGTTGTGCTATCAGGTAATTTAAAGGTTTTATAGTGAGGCTGATTTTCTAGGTCGGACTCTAAGATATGGTGAACAGCCATTGCAGCATAAGAGATCGGAGCTCCCACCTGATAAAGCTGATCAAACAATTTGCTTTTATCTAAAGTGAGTTTACCTGCATTAAGTTCAATAGGGGCGTATGCAATTTCAATAGGCAAACCATTTAGTGTATGAGTTTCTGTATCTAAAATAATGGCTTGCATCTTTTGAACCTTTAAACAATTACAAGTAACCATCAATCTTAACAGTTGGCTATCTACTTTAAAACATAGAGTAAGGCTAGATGAGCTATCAAATGCAATTTATGTTGAAAAGTAGAAAATCTCGCTGTTCATTTTGATTAAATATCACTTGCGAAAAATGAAGATTAGGCGTAATTGTTTGTAAGACATTTAAAATGTTCATTAAAAACTAAAGCACAACAAAAATTGAATTTAAGGAAGATATACGAATGAAAATGAAATTGTTCATGACCAGTGTTCTTAGCACAAGTTTACTATTGACGGGATGTGGAGATGGAAGTAGTGATGACAGTTCAGCAACTACTGATCCATCGGGTACTCCAGCCAATAATATTCAAAATCCAGTGGTTAAGGTCGATGCTTATACAAGTACTAACTTAGGAGCGGTTGCTGCTGAAAGTAGTATTTTAACTTATAAAATGTTAGGTCAAAGTGGACAAGAGGTGCAGGCAACAAGTCTAGTATTTGCACCGACTACTCCACCACCAGCAGGCGGTTGGCCAATTGTGGTTTGGGCACATGGTACGACAGGGGTTGCAGATGCATGTGCACCGAGTAAATCGGCATTAACAGACAGTACTAAAGATTTAATTAGTAAACTTCTTGCAGCGGGTTATGTGGTGGTTGCACCAGATTATGAGGGATTAGGTACACCAGGTATACATCCATTTTTAAATATTAAAAGTGAAGCTTATTCAATTACCGATGCAGTAGTAGCAACACGCAATTATTTATTACAGCGGAACTTATTAACTTCGAAAAAGTGGGTTACTGTAGGACATTCGCAAGGTGGGCATGCTGCATTGGGCGCTGCACAATATGCGAGCCGTGCGCAGCTAGACTATAAAGGTACAGTAGCGGTAGCACCAGCTTCAAATCTAGGATTTATTTTAATTGCAGGTGAACAGGCTGTTGCTAATGCAACTGTGGATAAAAAGATTCCAATGTATGCGCAGCTTGATACATATACTGCTTTAGTGACAGCCGGCATTCGAAATACACAGCCAAGCTTTGATTATTCCCAAGTATTTACTTCACAAACAGCAAGTACTGCACAGCAGGCGGAAACAATTTGTGCAGGGCCATTGGGGCAAGCCTTTGGTGCAGGTATGACTAAGTATGCTACAGAGCATAATGGAACTCTGGATGGATATACGCGTACACAACCTAATTTTATGGCAGTACCTTTAGTTAAAACATTCTTAGATAAAGATTCTCAACCTTTACAGGCAAAAGTCACTACACCGATTATTATTTATCAGGGGCTAGCAGATACAACAGTTCCGAAAGTAGCTACTGATATTTTGATATCTAATGCCACTGTCGTCGGTACAAAGATTAATAGCTATGTAACGGGTAATTGGGATCATGAGGCGGCAATGAGCAGTAATGTAGATAATATTATTGGAAATGTACAAAACTTGCTGTCAGCTCAATAAGAGTATTTGATATTTAAGGTTTTTTTATTGATATGAAAAGCTAAATTTAACTTTGGAAAATTATTAATTAAAAGCTTTTTAAGTGTTTATAAATTATTTTAGATTTGATGGCTCATTTTTTATAAAAATTGAGCCATTTTTATTTAAAACTGAGCTAACTTGATTCTGTTTAATTATAAAGTTCATGCTACAATATGCCGCAATCTTAGCACGGCTTAAAAGCCCTAATTTATAGGACCCCCGCTAATGTTTGCCAATATTTCCATTTCTGAATTTGATCCAGAATTAGCTCAAGCAATTGCTTCTGAAGGTGAGCGTCAAGAAGCACATATCGAGTTAATTGCATCTGAAAACTATTGCTCTCCTGCTGTGATGGAAGCGCAAGGATCAAAACTTACGAACAAATACGCAGAAGGTTATCCTGGCAAACGCTATTATGGCGGTTGCGAATATGTAGATGTTATTGAACAAATGGCGATTGACCGTGCTAAAGAACTTTTTGGTGCTGATTACGCAAACGTTCAACCACATGCTGGTTCACAAGCTAACTCTGCTGTGTATTTAGCACTTCTTAACCCAGGCGACACAGTTTTGGGTATGAGCTTGGCTCACGGTGGTCACTTGACTCATGGTGCAAAAGTAAGCTTCTCTGGTAAAACGTACAACGCTGTTCAGTATGGACTAAATGCTGAAACTGGCGAGATCGATTACGAAGAAGTTGAACGTTTAGCGTTAGAACACAAGCCACGTATGATCGTTGCTGGTTTCTCTGCTTATAGCCGTGTTGTAGATTGGCAACGTTTCCGTGACATCGCGGACAAAGTTGGCGCTTACCTTTTTGTTGATATGGCTCACGTTGCTGGTCTTGTTGCTGCTGGTGTATATCCAAACCCAGTTCAAATTGCTGACGTAACAACAACGACGACTCACAAAACACTTCGTGGTCCACGTTCTGGTTTAATCCTTGCGAAAGCGAATGAAGAAATTGAGAAAAAACTTCAATCAGCTGTATTCCCTGGTAACCAAGGTGGTCCATTAATGCATGCGATTGCTGCTAAAGCAATCTGCTTCAAAGAAGCAATGTCTGATGACTTTAAAACTTACCAACAACAAGTTGTGAAAAATGCTCAAGCGATGGCTGAAGTATTCATCGCACGTGGTTATGATGTTGTTTCTGGTGGTACAGACAACCACTTATTCTTGTTATCTTTAATCAAACAAGACGTAACTGGTAAAGATGCAGATGCTTGGTTAGGTGCTGCTCACATTACTGTGAACAAAAACTCAGTTCCAAATGACCCACGTTCTCCATTTGTGACTTCTGGTATTCGTATCGGTACTCCGGCAGTAACAACTCGTGGTTTTGGTGAAGCTGAAGTTCGTGAACTTGCTGGTTGGATCGCTGACGTGATCGACAGCAAAGGTGACGAAAAAGTTATTGCTGATGTAAAAGCAAAAGTTGAAGCTGTTTGTGCAAAATTCCCTGTATATGCAAAATAATTTGTATATATAAAAAAAGCGCCGTAAGGCGCTTTTTTATTAACTACTCCAACCGCCCCCTAAAGCACGGATTAAATTGATGCTTGCAATGATTTGGCTACCTTTCAGCTGAGCTGCTAATTGTTCTTGTTGCAAAATAGTGCGGTCAGAATCAATGACATCAAGATAGCTAATCGCACCTTCTCGATAACGTAAATGAGAAAGTTGATTGGCATGACGAGAAGAGGAGAGTGCTTGGTTTTGAGCTTGAATTTGCTGATCGAGAATTCTTTGATCAGATAAACCATTTTCAACTTCGCGAAATGCGTTTAGTACAGTTTGCCGATAATTCGCAACGCTTTCTTCATAAGCTGCTCGTGCTTGAGCAACGCCTGCTTTACGTTGTCCACCATCAAATAAAGGTAACGACAAAATAGTACCGGCGACAGGTCCTAGTAAAAAAGTCCGACTCGACCATTTACCCAACTCGCTTAAACTTGAAGATTCATAACCTAAAGCTCCTGTAAGACTGAGTTTTGGGAAAAATGCTGCACGAGCAATTCCAATACGTGCATTATCTGCTGCCATTGCACGCTCTGCAGCCGCAATGTCGGGTCTTCTTTCAAGTAAAGTTGATGGCAAACCAGTAGGGAGACGGATACTATTTGCAGTTAAAGTTTGAACTGGCAAGTTAAAGTCCGCTGGTGGTTTTCCTAATAAGACTGCAAGCGCATGTTCTGCACTGGCTCTGTTACGAGCAATATTTAGGGCAGTGGTTTGTGCGGTAGCAAGTTCGGTTTGTGCACGAGAAACATCTAATTCACTGACCAGTCCGTTTTTAAAACGAAGCTGCATTAAATCTCGTGTTTCACCTAGTAATTTGATTGTTCGGTTATAAATTGCTTGCTCGGTATCAAGTTGACGTATCAGAAAATAGCCTTGAGCAACATCTGCTTGTAGAGCTAAAAGTGCCGACTGATATAAAGCCTCTTGTTGCTGTAGATCTGCTGTTGCTGCATTGACACTACTTGCTACACGACCAAATAAATCGAGCTCATATGAAACATTGGCTTGAGCGCTCCATAAGGTGTGAGCCGAAGTATGTGCATTGTCATCTAAACCGAGTGAAGCCGGAGACGGCTTTTGGCGGGTTGGCCCAAATCCGGCATCAATACTTGGTAAGCGCTCAGCTTGAGCTGCCGAACGTAGTGCACGTGAAGCCTGAATATTGGCTGCCACCGCTTTAAGGTTCTGATTGCCTGCGATAGCTTGCTGTTCAAGTTCATTCAGTTGAGCATCATTGTAAATGCGCCACCATTCACCACGAGTTTGTTGATCGGCAGGTTGGGCAATCTTCCAGTTATTATCTTCAATTTTTGGATCAGATTCTTTGAATTTGACTGGCACTATAACTTTTGCAGGTTGATATTCTGGGGCTAATGAGCAGCCTGCAAGGAGCAGGCTTCCCATGAGTGAGGACAACAACCAGTTTTGTTTTGATGTAATCACCAAATGCCCTCCTTAATGATCGTGTGGGCTAGCTAACGGCGCTTCATGAACTGCCGCAGAATGTAGTTTATGTTTGCTGTTGAGGGTACGAATCAGAACGTAAAAGGCCGGGGTGAGGAATAAACCAAAGAATGTTACACCGATCATGCCGAAGAATACGGCAACACCCATCGCATGTCGCATTTCAGAACCTGCGCCAGTTGAAGTCACCAGTGGTACGACACCCATAATAAATGCAATAGAGGTCATTAAAATTGGGCGTAAACGTAGACGACTTGCTTCAACGGCTGCTTTAAAGGCAGTCGCACCTTGCATTTCAAGTTCCCGCGCAAATTCGACAATCAAAATGGCATTTTTACAGGCTAGCCCGACCAGTACCATTAGACCGATTTGGGTAAAGATGTTGTTATCTCCAGCAGTCAGCCAGACACCTGTCAGAGCCGCTAAGATTCCCATCGGTACAATTAAGATAACTGCTAATGGTAGGGTTAAGCTTTCATACTGAGCAGCTAAAACCAAGAACACGAGTAATACGCTAATTGGGAATACCCAAAGTCCTGCATTACCGGCCAAGATTTTTTGATAAGTTAAATCTGTCCATTCAAACTTGATACCACGCGGCAGAGTTTGTGCAGCAATACGTTCAACCGCAGCTTCAGCTTGGCTAGATGAATAGCCCGGTGCAGGTCCGCCGTTAATATCTGCTGATGTGTAACCGTTATAACGAATGACCATTTCAGGACCATAGGTTTGAGTGACATTTACCAATGAAGATAATGGCACCATTTGTCCGGCACTATTACGGGTTTTAAGCTGCAAAATATCTTCAGGGTTAGCACGGAAAGGCGCATCGGCTTGTGCACGGACCTGATAAACACGTCCAAAACGGTTAAAGTCGTTAACGTACTGAGAACCTAAATAAATCTGCATAGTGTTGAAAACATCTGTGACAGCAACGCCTTGCTGTTTAGCTTTTACACGGTCCAGATCTACATTTAGTTGAGGTACGTTAATTTGATAACTTGAGAACATTGGTCCCAGTTCAGGGGCTGATTGTGCTGCTTTCATAAAGTTTTGAGCAGCATCGTTCAAGGCTGAATAGCCTAAGGCACCTCGGTCTTCAAGTTGGAGTTTAAAGCCGCCCATCGTGCCTAAGCCCATCACTGGTGGCGGTGGGAAAACCGCGATATAGGCATCTTGAATAGCTGAATATTTCTGGTTGAGCGCACCTGCAATTGCATTTGCAGATAAGTCTTTTGCCTTACGTTCATCAAATGGCTTTAAAGTCACAAAGACAATACCGGCACTTGAGCTATTGGTGAAACCGTTAATTGATAGGCCAGGAAAGGCAACTGCACTTTCTACACCAGGTTGTTTAAGTGCAGTGTCACTCATTTTACGAATGACCGCTTCGGTACGATCTAATGATGCGCCGTTTGGTAGCTGCGCAAAGCTAATTAAATATTGTTTGTCCTGCGCAGGAACGAAACCACCTGGAACAATATAGGAAATACCAACGGTTAAACCTAAGAGTGCTGCATAGACACCCATTGCCGAAGCTTTATGGGAAATGACACGGCTGACGCCTTGACTATAACGGTCTGAAGCACGTGAAAACACACGGTTAAACAGTGCAAAGAAACGACCGAATACACGATTCATAATACGTGTTAAGGCATCCGGTTTAGCATCATGTCCTTTCAGTAACAGCGCTGCCAAAGCAGGAGATAGGGTAAGCGAGTTAAATGCCGAAATAACCGTTGAAATGGCAATGGTCATGGCAAATTGTTTATAGAATTGCCCTGTTAAGCCTGTCATAAAGGCAAGAGGTACGAATACTGCAACGAGTGTTAAAGCAATGGCTATAATCGGTCCACTGACTTCTCGCATGGCACGGTAAGTCGCCTCCCTTGGGTTTAAGCCTGCTTCAATATTCCTCTCGACATTTTCGACGACCACAATCGCGTCATCGACCACAATACCGATGGCAAGTACCATTCCGAACAGTGATAGCGCATTGATTGAGTAACCAAAAGCGAGCATGAGCGCGAATGTACCAATAATTGAAACCGGTACGGCAAGCAATGGAATGATTGAGGCACGCCATGTTTGCAAGAATAAAATAACGACCACAACAACCAGTGCAATTGCTTCAAGTAGGGTATGAACGACCGCTTTAATACTGGCACGTACGAATTGAGTCGGGTCATAAACAATGTCGTATTTAATTGAAGATGGGAAATCTTTTGAAAGCTCCTTCATCGTGCTACGCACTTGATCGGAAACTTGTAAAGCATTCGCACCCGGAGCTTGGAAAATTGGAATTGCGACAGCTTGTTTATTATCGAGTAATGAACGTAAGCCATATTGTGAAGCTGCGAGTTCAACACGTGCAACATCACCCAATCGGGTGACTGCACCGTCGGGAGCAGTTTTTAAAATGATATCGGCAAATTCTTGCTCAGTGGTTAAACGACCTTGAGCATTGACCGAAAGCTGTAAAGGTGAATTACTTGGTGATGCACCGATTGTACCCGCTGCAACCTGAATGTTTTGTTCACGGATTGCATTCACAATTTCAGTGGCTGTAAGGTTACGCTGTGCTACTTTTTGCGGGTCAAGCCATACACGCATCGCGTAGTCACCAGAACCAAATAATCCGACTTCACCAACCCCTTGTAAACGCGCTAAACGGTCTTTCACGTTGAGCACCGCATAGTTACGTAAGTAGGTCATGTCATAGCGATTATCTGGGGAGGTCAGATGTACCACCATAGTTAGAGTAGGTGAGCTTTTTAGTGTGGTTACACCTAAGCGCTGTACATCTTCAGGTAAACGGGGCATGGCCTGAGACACACGGTTTTGAACCAATTGTTGGGCTTTATCTGGGTCGATACCGAGCTTAAAGTTCACCGTAATGGTTAGGTTACCGTCGCTGTTTGCTTGAGATTGCATATACAGCATGTCTTCGACGCCGTTGATTGACTCTTCGAGCGGAGAAGCAACCGTTTCAGCAATCACTTTTGGGTTTGCACCCGGATATTGGGCACGTACCACCACAGATGGTGGAACAACCTCCGGATATTCAGAAATCGGTAACTGAAATACCGAAAGGAGACCAGCGAGTAAAATCAAGACTGATAGCACACCAGCAAAGATCGGCCGATCAATAAAAAACTTAGAAATATTCATATGTGATTAACCTTTTGCCGGAGTTGATGTTTTATCTGTTGGCTGAGGTTGAGGAGTAGCGTTAGCAGTGATTTGTGAATTTGGCATAGGAACGAGATGCGGTGTAACAGGGTCACCCGGACGAATTCGCTGTAAACCATTCACTACAATACGATCACCCGCTTGTAATCCGCTATTTACGATTTGCAAGCCATCTTGTTGGGCACCGAGTTTTACTTCGCGATAAGCAGTTTGATTTTTCGCATCAACTACTACGACAAAACGTTTATCTTGGTCGACACCAACCGCGGTTGGACTAATCAGAATCGCTGGTCGAGGTTGGCCTCCACCTAAACGAATTCGTGCATATAGGCCCGGTAATAAAACGCCGTTTGGATTGTCAAAAGTTGCGCGAACACGAATCGTACCTGAGGTTGTATTCAGGTTGTTATCGATTGAGTTGATTGTACCTTCGCGAGTAAAGCCTGTTTCATTGGCAAGTCCCATATAGACAGGTACTTGAGAAGAATTGCGCTGATTACTGATATATTTCAGGTAAGTTTGTTCATCAACATCGAAAGATGCGTATAGGCGTGATACAGATACTAAACTTGTTAAGACTTGTGCTCCGTTACCTGCAGAGACGACATTACCCACGGTCACTTCAGCTCGTGAAATTCGGCCACTGACTGGTGCTGTAATACGGGTGTATTCCAGATTTAAACGTGCAGATTGGACAGCAGCTCTAGCGGCTTGTAGGTTAGCATTGGCTGAACGTGCATCATTTTCGGCTAAATCCAGTTCTTGGCGAGAAACAGCATTACTCTGAATGAGACGTTGAATACGCGAAAGATTGCTTGCGGTATATGTTACCTGTGCTTCAGCTGAAGCAAGCTGGGCTTTTGCACGGTTCAGTTCTGCTTCAAAAGGACGAGGGTCGATTGTGAAAAGTAAATCACCTTTTTTAACGAGGCTTCCATCTTTGAAATGTACGGCAATGAGTTTTCCTGAAACTTGAGGTCGAATATCAACTTGATCAATTGCTTCTAAACGACCGGAATATTCTTGCCAATCGGTAATGGTTTTGCTTACTACTGGGGCTACATCAACAGTAGCAGCTTGTTGGGCAGCGGTTGGTGCAGCTTTTGCATCGGCATTTTCATGTAACAACATAAAACTGCCACCGGTTGCTAAAATAGCGACAAAGATGGCAGACAGTGCAAACTGTTTGCGGGAAAATGACATGAGGTGCTCCTAGTTATTTGGATACCTGTTTTCAGACTTTTAGTTATGGTCCGTATGGGAGAAACAGGGTTTATGGAATGGACGGAGCATAAAAGTTTGTCAATCACGAATAAATATATTAAATTTGATAACACTATTCGTATTTTTATAACAATTGATGTGTTTGCACTAGAAAATGCATTAATAGGAGTGTGCGTGTGGATCTATTTCATGCCATGAGAGTATTCAACAAAGTTGTTGAAACAAATAGTTTCAGTTTAGCAGCTGATAGTTTGGGTTTACCGCGTGCTTCTGTGACTACAACCATTCAGGCTTTAGAGAAGCATTTACAAGTTCGATTGCTTAATCGGACAACACGAAAAATTAGTCTCACACCGGATGGCGCCGTATATTATGATCGGACAGCCCGTATTTTAGCCGATGTTGCCGATATTGAATCTTCTTTTCATGATGCAGAGCGGGGGCCAAGAGGTCAGCTTCGTATTGATGTGCCTGTGTCCATTGGCCGTCTAATTTTAATTCCAAGGCTCCGCGATTTTCATGCACGCTATCCTGATATTGATTTAGTAATTGGTCTGAATGACCGACCTGTAGACTTGGTTGGAGAAGCAGTTGATTGTGCAATTCGGGTGGGTGAATTAAAAGATTCCAGCTTAATTGCGCGTCGTATCGGAACTTTCCAGTGTGCAACTGCTGCTTCACCGATTTATTTAGAAAAATATGGCGAACCTACCTCAATTGAAGATTTGCAAAAAAATCATAAAGCGATTCACTTCTTTTCAAGCCGTACCGGACGCAACTTCGATTGGGACTTTGTGGTTGATGATTTAATTAAAAGTGTGTCAGTACGTGGACGTGTTTCGGTAAATGACGGTGATGCTTATATCGACTTGGCTTTGCAAGGTTTTGGTATAATTCAAGGCCCACGTTATATGCTCACCAACCATTTAGAATCAGGTTTGTTAAAAGAGGTATTGCCTCAGTGGACGCCAGCACCGATGCCGATTTCAGCAGTTTATCTTCAAAATCGTCATTTATCGCTTAAAGTAAAAGTGTTTGTTGATTGGGTCGCTGAACTTTTTGCAGGCTGTCCATTACTTGGCGGTACAGCTTTACCTTTCGACCAGAAATGTGAATTTGCCTGTGATAAAGAAACTGGTCATGAATATACAATTCGTACTTTGGTCGAGCAGCATAATATTGCTGAAGCTTATACGCTCAAAACTTAATCTTAAAATTTGATTGATTTTTCAACATTTAATCCGTCAATACAGATCATTGCTTAGACATCTTCATAAATCCTTAACTTATGGTATAGAAATTGCTGTTATTTCAGCAGATGAGTAAGTTCGAAATACTCAAGTTTTTATCACCTTATTTGTGTTTTAAGGAGAAGCTTCAAGATGGCAAGCTTTATGAAAAAAATATTCGTTTCAACAACCTTAGTTCTGGCTGCTGTTGCGACGAATGTCCAAGCAAAGGATTGGAAGGTGATTCGTTTTGGTACTGAGTCGTCTTATGCGCCGTTTGAATATAAAACACCAGATGGCAAGTTAACTGGTTTTGATGTTGATTTGGGTAATGCTATTTGTGCAAAACTTAAAGCTAAATGTGTTTGGGTTGAAAACTCTTTTGACGGGATGATTCCGGCACTTAAAGCGAAAAAGTTTGATGGCATTCTTTCATCAATGACTGTTACTGATGAACGTGCAAAACAAATTTTATTTAGTAGCAAAATCTACAACACACCAACGCGTATGGTTGCAAAAAAAGGTTCACCGTTATTACCAACACCTACTTCATTAAAAGGTAAGCGTGTCGGTGTACAGCAGGGCACAATTCAAGAAACTTACGCTAAAACCTATTGGGCTCCAAAAGGTGTAAGTGTTGTCCCTTATCCAACTCAAGATTTGATTTACCAAGACATGATGTCTGGTCGTTTGGATGCAACTTTACAAGATGCAATCATGGTTGATGGCGCTTTCTTAAAACAACCGAAGGGTAAAAACTTCTCTTTTGCCGGCGGCAATGTGGTTGATGTCAAAACATTGGGTGTAGGTGCGGCTATCGGTTTACGTAAAGAAGATGCAGACTTGAAAGCGAATATTGACAAGGCACTCGCTGCAATCATTGCAGATGGTACATATAAAAAACTCGAGAAAAAATACTTCTCTTTTAGCATTTACTAATGATGTGAAAAATGTCGGCTGAGTGCCGACATTTTTAAATCTATTCTCATCTCATCAATATTAGATATTGTTTTTAAGGAGAAGATGAGTCATGTCTTTTTCTGGCTACGGGCCACTCCTTCTTAGCGGAACATGGATGACCATACAGCTTGCGCTGTTATCACTCTTGCTTTCTGTCATTATTGGCTTAATTGGTGCGAGTTCAAAACTCTCTAATATTAAAGCCTTACGTTATATTGCAACCGCCTATACCACGCTCATCCGTAGTGTGCCTGACTTAGTGATTATGCTGTTATTATTTTATAGCTTGCAGTTGGGCTTAAACCAAATTACTGAAGCACTGCAAATGGATCAAATTGATATCAACCCATTTGTGGCTGGTGTGATTACTTTAGCGTTCATTTATGGTGCATATTTTACCGAGACCTTTCGTGGTGCATTTCAGTCGGTTCCAAGGGGACAAATTGAAGCAGCAATGGCCTATGGGATGACGCCGTGGCAGGTTTTTCACCGTGTATTATTCCCTCAAATGATGCGTTTTGCATTGCCCGGCATTGGTAACAACTGGCAAGTTTTGATTAAGGCGACCGCGCTGGTTTCCATTATTGGCCTGACTGACATTGTAAAAATTACGCAAGATGCGGGTAGAAGTACTATGCAACTGTTCTTTTTCAGCATCGTGGCTGCCGCTATTTATTTGGTAATTACTACCGTATCGAACCTGATCTTAATGTGGCTTGAACGTCATTATTCTGCTGGTGTGAGGAAGGGGCAATTATGATTGAAATCCTTCAACAATATTGGAAAGCATACCTTTGGACCGATGGCCTACAAATGACCGGTGTCGCGATGACTGCCTGGTTATTAGTGCTTTCAATCGGTATTGGGTTTGTGCTTGCTGTGCCTTTATCACTTGCACGAGTATCAGAAAATATCTGGTTGCGTGGCCCAGTTTGGTTGTTTACTTATGTTTTTCGTGGCACACCACTGTACATCCAACTGTTGATTATTTACTCGGGTATTTATAGCTTTGATTATGTCCATGAACATCAAACTCTCGATGCATTCTTTCGAGAGGGCATAAATTGCACCATTTTGGCATTCGCGCTCAATACTGGTGCATATACCACTGAAATCTTCGCTGGAGCGATTCGTTCTATTCCACATGGTGAGATTGAAGCTGCTCAAGCTTTCGGTATGTCAAAATGGAAACTCTACACACGTATTATCATTCCGTCGATGTTACGCCGTGCTTTACCGTTTTATGGCAATGAAGTCATTTTGATGTTGCACGCGACAACCATTGCATTTACAGCAACAGTTCCCGACATTTTAAAAATTGCGCGTGATGTGAATGCCGCAACCTATGACACTTTCAGTGCTTTTGGCATTGCTGCAGTGTTATATGCAGTGCTGGCTTTTATTTTGATTTGGATATTTCGTAAGTTGGAAAAACGTTGGTTGGCATTTTTAAAGCCATCGAATCATTAGGAGACATAAATGGAACAGGTTGCAAAACTAGTGATTCGTGATTTACACAAAACATTCGGCGATCATGAAGTACTTAAAGGAATATCACTTGATGCAAATGCCGGTGATGTAATTAGTATTATTGGTTCATCTGGTTCAGGTAAAAGTACCTTGCTGCGTTGTATCAACTTTTTAGAACAACCGAGCAATGGCACGATTAAGCTCAATGGTGAAAAACTACGCACAGTCTTTGATAAAAAAGGCAATTTAAAAGTAGTTGACCCAAAGCAGCTACAAAAAATGCGTACCCAGCTCATGATGGTGTTTCAACACTTTAATTTATGGTCTCATATGACAGTGCTAGAAAATGTCATTGAAGGGCCAATCCATGTACTTGGAGTAAAACGTGCTGAAGCAGAAGAGTGTGCACGCAAGTATCTACGTAAAGTTGGATTGCCTGAAAGCGTTGAAAGTAAATATCCGGCATTCTTATCTGGTGGTCAGCAACAACGTGTAGCGATTGCTCGTGCTTTGGCTATGGAACCGGAAGTGATGTTATTTGATGAACCAACCAGCGCACTTGATCCAGAGTTGGTAGGTGAAGTACTAAAAGTAATGCAGGGCTTGGCTGAAGAAGGACGTACCATGATTGTAGTGACACATGAAATGGGCTTTGCGCGTCATGTGTCTAATCAGGTGATTTTCTTGCATCAAGGTAAAATTGAGGAACAGGGACATCCTGATGAAGTACTTAACAACCCGAAAAGTGAGCGTTTAAAGCAATTTTTGACGGGCAGTTTAAAATAAGCTATTGATACCGAGTATGGTGAAACTTTTTTAACATTCTCATCATACTCGGTTGCTTTTTAATTATATTTTATAGATGAGTATTTTTAGAAAATACATTAATAATCACAATACCCGCGATCATTAAAGCTAAACCAATGCAGGCAGCTAAGTCTAAATGCTGTTTGTAAAATATCCAGCCAATTGCAGAAATTAAAATAATACCTGCGCCTGACCAAATGGCATAGGCAATCCCGATCGGAATTGTTTTGAGCGTAAGAGATAATAAATAAAAAGCAACTGCATAACCCACAACCGTAATAATAGACGGAATTGGAATAGTAAAACCTTGAGATGCTTTTAATGCTGAAGTTGCAATAACTTCACAAGCAATCGCAATTGCTAAATAAAGATAAGACATGGGAAGCTGCGCCAGAAAGGGTTTTAATCAATCTACATGAGATGTTGGTATAGTTTGACCAGTTTTAACGATTGTTCAATTTTTTTGGTACAAAAGTACCAGTAAATGGAACTAAACTGATAAATTGATTTTATCACTAGCAATATGCTCTAAACCATTTCTTCGTTTATTTAATAGCTGGTCAGCATAGTCATAAAAAGAGGATCAGCGATTTTAACTTGATCCTCTAAATGGTTTTAAAAAGAGAATGAGCCAATTAAATTCAGGCCTTTAAATTTCTCTAATAATTGTTCTTTGTTTTCAATATGCGCAGGGTCTTGTTTTATGCAATCGATTGGGCAAACAGCCTTACATGTTGGCGCATCGTAAAAGCCTACACACTCGGTACAACGAGATGAATCAATTTCATAAACTTTGCTCCCTTCAAAAATAGCCGTATTGGGGCATTCTGGTAAGCACATATCACAATTGATGCAGTCACTCGTAATTAAAAGTGCCATATTTAACTCGCTGAATAAGCCAATGTAGATGCAGTAATACTTTCCTTGGCATGCGGCAAATTACGTATGAGTAGGGCATAACTGATATCAACCTCTTGTGAGAGCGGAATTTCAACAAAATGCCCCGAACCTTTAGCATCTGTAATTGGGTTACCTTTTAAATCGCGCATTTCGGTTAAGTTAAAGGTGATATTGCCTTGAGGCGTCATCAGCTCAAGTGAGTCACCCACCATAAAACGGTTTTTAACTTCAATCCGAATATAATTACCGTGACGTTCTACAACCTCTCCACAAAATTGTTGGTAGTCGAAATGTGATGATCCATCAGCATAGTTTTGATATTCGCTATGCACATGCCGTCTTAAAAAGCCTTCGGTATAACCGCGATTTGCTAACCCTTCGAGTTGAGTCATTAAGCTTGGGTCAAAAGGTTTACCTGCTAATGCATCATCAATGGCTTTTCGATAAATTTGAGCAGTACGGGCACAATAAAAATAGGATTTAGTACGGCCTTCAATTTTCAGTGAAGCGATCCGCATTTTTGTTAAACGATCTACATGTTGTACCGCACGTAAATCTTTAGAGTTCATAAAATAGGTGCCGTGTTCATCTTCTTCGGCAGCAAACATTTCTTCATCATTACGTTGTACGAGTAAAGTTTGAACCGAGGTTGTTTCTGATTGTCCTGATGAGCAGCAAGACTTTTCTGGTGTATTTAGCTGAGTGACTGGAATTACATCGCCGTTTAAATCTTCTTGGGCTTCATGCAGTTTATAGTCCCAACGGCAAGCATTGGTACAAGCACCTTGGTTGGCATCACGCTTGTTCATATATCCAGAAAGTAAACAGCGGCCTGAGTAGGCCATGCATAGAGCGCCATGTACAAAAACTTCGAGTTCAATATCTGGCACATGTTGCTGGATTTCTTCTATTTCTTCTAAAGATAATTCACGAGATAAAATCACACGGCTTAGTCCGTAGTCTTTCCAAAATTTAACAGTGGCCCAGTTAATAGCGTTGGCTTGAACCGATAGATGAATTTGCATTTCTGGAAAATACTCACGTACCATCATAATTAAGCCGGGATCAGACATAATCAAAGCATCTGGCTGCATAGCCACAATCGGCTCAAGATCACGAATAAAGTTTTTTAATTTGCTGTTATGTGGCTGGATATTCACCACAACATAAAACTTTTTACCCAAAGCGTGGGCTTCATCAATTCCGATTTTTAAATTTTCATGGTCAAAAGCATTATTTCGTACACGTAAGCTATAACGTGGTTGTCCTGCATATACGGCATCTGCACCATAGGCAAATGCATAGCGCATGTTTTTAAGTGAACCTGCGGGAGAGAGAAGTTCGGTTTTCATAAAATAAAAGGCATAAAAAATATATGGTTTTATTTTATTAACTCTATATTTTCGATTCAACCTACTGAATTAGTAGGGATTTGATCTATATCTTTTTGTACAGGCAGCATATTTTTTGCTAACTCTCCTAAACGCATCAAAGCATTTAACATTTTAGGATTTAACTCAAAACAAGCTGCAATACGTAAACAATGACTAAAACGTTTATCAGCCGAGCACAAAATTCCCGGCATACATAAGATTTTTTCATCCATGGCCTGATGAAACAGTTCTAGGGTATCAATTGATTCGGGTAGCTCTAACCATAAAATAAATCCCGCTTGTGGACGACTGACTCGAGTACCGACTGGAAAATAACGACAAATATAAGATTTGATGGTGTCAATTTGTTGTTGATAGCGTTTTTTGAGCTGACGTAAATGTAGATCATATCCGCCATTTTCTAAAAAAAGTCCCAACGTTTCTGTGAGTAAAGCTGGCTCGGCAACAGTGGTTGTAAATTTAAGCTGCTGCACAATATTACGGAAGCGTCCAGCTTCTAGCCAACCAATTCGATAGTCGGGTGCCACAGTTTTGGTGTAGCTGCCACAGACCAAAACCCATCCATTTTGGTCAAATGCCTTAATGTTTGGCAAAAGAGGCTCGATGAGTTGTAATTCGGCATACATCGCATCTTCAATAACAGGAATTTGGAATTGATTAGCGAGCTCTGCTAAGCGACGCCGGTTGTTTTCAGGCATGCTAAAACCAAGAGGATTATGTCCCGTTGGAATAGTTAATATGGCTTGTACGCTTTGAGATTTTAAGAGTTCTTCAAGTGCGTCTAGACACATCCCTGTATGCGGTGAAGTCGGCACTTCTACAATTTTTCGTCCTAAATTCTGAAGAAGTGGATATAAGTTATGAAAAGTAGGGATCTCAAGCGCTATGCTGTCACCTGCTTGGGTGGTTGCCATAATCGCGAGACTTAAAGCCTCCATAGTGCCATGAGTCAGCACAATGTCATCTGCGGATAGAAACATACCAAGCTGTAAACTACGTCTAGCAATTTGAGTACGTAAACGTATAGAGCCGGGCGGTAAAGTATAGCTTTTAAAAATATCCGGCTGTGTTCGTAAAACCTGAGCAGTTAAACGTTTTAAGCGTTCAATCGGGTAGAAATTTTCACCAGATGGGCAAGCTAGGGCCAAATTGACATAGTCGGGGTCCATCTGCTTTTTAACAATTTGTGCGAGAAAACAGCTAATTCCCGAAAGAGATACTTTTTCTTCACTGACATAACGCTCTTCGAGTTCTAATAAGTTTGAAGGCGTATGACAAACATAGTAGCCAGACTGTGGGCGAACTGAAATTAAACCTTGATCTTCAAGCTGGCGATAAGCTTCTTTTACGGTGTTAATACTGACCTGATAATGTTGGGCACAATCTCGAATTGATGGCAACCGAGAACCAATAGGCTGCCTGCCATTCTGAATTTGAAGGGTGAGGTCATCACTCACTTTTTTATATTTGTACATATCAATTTATTAAAAAGCAAAAGCAATGGATACACTTTATAGTGATCTCATATTTATCTCAAATATTGTGATTAATTTAGATTAATGCTTTTAATGGAGATTTAGTTTTAAAAACTGTGTCTATTATTTTTCATATTAACTGATACTGTGACCATTAAAAATAAAACAGTAAGATCAAAAAATGGTGAGGATTTAAAGCCATATTTTAAATTACAAAATCAGTAGGAGTGGTCTATGTCTGTTGTTGCATTTAAACAAGTCGATGTTTTTACTTCACAAGCATTTAAAGGTAATCCTGTTGCAGTCATTATGGACGCCAGTACCTTAACGTCTGAGCAGATGCAAGCCATTGCGAACTGGACCAATCTTTCTGAAACCACATTTGTATTGCCAGCCACTGATTCACAAGCTGACTATCAGGTTCGAATCTTTACTCCACAAAGTGAGTTGCCGTTTGCAGGACACCCTACCATTGGTACAGCCTATGCTTTGCTTGAGGCAGGTCTAATTAAAGCGAAAGAAGGTCGGCTGGTACAGCAGTGCGCTGCTGGTTTGGTGACATTGACCGTGAATGACTCAAATCATATTTCCTTTGAGTTACCTAAACCTAAAATTACACCACTCGATACACTGCAAACTGAGAAGTTGGCCGAGATTTTAAAATGTAAAATCAATACTCAATGGAATGCCGCATTGGTAGATGTCGGAGCCCGCTGGGTTGTATTGCAAGCTGTTAATGCTGAGGCTGTTTTGGCAAGTCAGCCTGATCTAAACGCTTTAAAGCAATTTAGTTTAGATATGAAAGTAACAGGCTCTACAATTTATGGATTTTATGAAGAAAGTAATGAGCAAAAGCGCATAGAAGTTCGTTCATTTGCTCCGGCATATGGAGTTAACGAAGATCCTGTTTGTGGTAGCGGTAATGGTAGCGTGGCATCTTTCATTCGTTACCATGGTATTTTGCCTGCGCAAAATGATGTGGTACTTTCTTCTCAGGGGCAAGCTTTAGGGCGTGAAGGACAGCTTCAACTTGAATTACATCAAGATAAAATTTTAGTGGGTGGAGCTGCTGTTACTTGTATCGACGGTACGATTAAGTTGTAAAAACAGAAATAAAAAACCGAGGCCTTTGCCTCGGTTTTTAATTAGAAAAAATCTTATTTTTCTACGAACGCACGTTCAATGACATAGTCGCCCATTTCACCCATACGAGGTGATTCAACTAAACCGTGTTGGTCAAGTAACGCAGCAACATCTTTCAAGAATGCAGGGCTACCACAAAGCATTGCGCGGTCAGTTTCACGGTTGAAACGTGGTAAACCAATTTTTTCAAATAAAGCACCAGTTTCAATTGCAGTTGTTACACGGCCTTGAGTATGGAAAGGTTCACGAGTAACGGTAGGGTAGTAAACAAGTTTGTCTTTAATACCTAATTCTTCAAAGAACTCATTGTTTGGTAATTCGTTCAAGATTAGGTCTTGATAAGCTAATTCAGAAATATAACGTGTACCGTGAACTACGATTACTTTTTCAAAGCGTTCGTAAGTTTCTGGGTCACGAATAATTGACAAGAATGGAGCAAGACCAGTACCAGAAGATAATAGATACAAGTTTTTACCAGGTAAAAGGTCATCATGAACCAATGTACCTGTTGGTTTTTTAGAAACTAAAATTTCGTCGCCAACTTGTACTTTTTGCAAAATCGAAGTTAAAGGACCGTCTTGTACTTTAATCGAGAAGAATTCTAACTCTTCTTCGTAGTTCGCACTTGCAATCGAATATGCACGCATTAACGGTTTGCCATTCACTTCAAGTCCGATCATCACGAACTGACCATTTTTAAAACGTAAGCTAGCGTCGCGTGTAGTTTTAAAACTGAAAAGGGTGTCATTCCAGTGGTGCACATGAGTAATGCGTTCAACGTTAAAAGCAGCCATTAAAGGTCTCGATCACGATTAAAAGAAAACAGGTTGCTATTCTAATCTAATTTCATTCCCGATAAACTGAATATATTTAATTGTGTTTATAAGAAAAAGTGATGATGAATTCTGTCACCCTCCCAATAGTCGGGCACATGTGCTCACCTTTTCGAGAAAAATTTGGTATTCCACGGCAGCCTAATTTGGTCAATATCGAGTCTTATATCGAAATGGTAGAACCTTATAATGACTTATTAGCTTTTGAGGGAATCGAACAATTTAGTCATCTCTGGCTCATCTGGCAGTTTCATGACAATAAAAATCAGGAGACTGCAACTAAGTTTCGTCCTCAAGTTCGCCCACCACGTCTAGGGGGCAATGAAAAAATTGGTGTGTTTGCAACACGTAGTATGTATCGTCCAGCGCCTATAGGCTTATCTGTAGTACGTTTAAACAAGGTTAAAAAAGTCGGTAAGTCATTAAGAGTGTACGTTACAGGCAGTGATTTACTAAATGGCACGCCAATTTTAGATATTAAGCCTTATATTCAATATTCAGATGCAATTGTTGATGCTCAAAGTGGTTATGCGCAGGCTGAACCAGAACGAAAATCGGTCTTATGGTCTGAAAATGCATTGTCTACCAAGCAGTCTCTTTTTAAAGATAAAGAAATTAATGCACAATATCTTGATGAATTAGAACAAGTATTGTCATTAGATCCTAGACCTGCCTATCAAGAAGACCCTGAACGAGTCTATAAAATGAAATTTTCGAATTTTGATATTCATTTTAAAGTTAATGGCAATGTCATTACAGTTGTTGATATGGTGAAAGACACATCGCTCGTGTAATAAAGCTATTTAGAACCAATGTATGTTCATCCAGAGCAAGCTAATAAATATTGTCATATGCAAAATTTGGGCAGGTATGAAAGCAAGGGCATAATGCAGTCCACCAGAAATGGCAGAGTTAATGCTCTTGGCAATTGCATGAACAGCAAAGCCACCCATGAACGCGATTAATAACGACGTCTGAGAGTTATTTGGTTCACCTTGTACAATCACTGCTGCAATAGCGGCATGTATTTCGAACAAAGAGGCAAGTAGTGTCCCTGCGATTAAGCCTGCATTACCTAAATATAGGCTTAGACCATAAACCCCTGCCTGAATGAGCGTAAGTGTCCCAGCAATAATAATCGCTTCTTTTAAGCTGAACATTCTGGTATCGAGTTCAGATGAAGTTGTGCTGGGTTCTGCCTTACGTAATAAGATGAAAGCCCATACCGCTAAAAAAGCCAATGCAATGAGCGTTGGAAATATAATGAGTTTGAACCACGCCAAACTTATACCGATGACAATAATTAAGGTTTGTACCAATGTGGAAACACATGACATTAACGCTGCACCTGCATTTGTTTTGGCATTCGCGCGACCAGAGCGTACTTCTAAGCCTAGACTCGCGATGGTGGCGGTACTTGAAACAAAACCCGAGGCTAAAGAAGAAAGTAATAAGGCATTTTTAGAGGATAAAAGCCGCTTTGCAATATGTGCGAGGGCTTGTACAAATAAAATCAACGTCAGTAACTTTAAAATCACATGAGGGTTTAGAACGGGTCCCCAAAAAGGTTTATTGGGAACTAAGGGTAAAGCAATTAGAAGTAGAGCAAGTAAAAAAATCCCGTCGCGCAACTCTGATTCGGTAATCCATTGACTGGCAATGCCGTGCATTGATTGTTTTGCTAATAAAATAATCGTCATGATGACGGCGAGTCCCGCAGCTAACGAAATATTCCAGATACAAAGTGCCCCAATGAAGTAAGTCATAATAAAGGCAAGTTCTGTAGTGACACCGGGATCATTTGGCTGATTTTTAAGAGATACGATACTGATCGCGCCTATAAGTAGAGCGCCTACAATCCCAATTGCGGTACCAAATAAAAAACAAATTGCTCCAAGTAGGGAACTAATTGCAAAAGAACGAAAACCCGCGAAAGTTTTATATTCGTGTTTTAACTTACTTCGTTCGCGCTCCAGACCTACCAATAAGCCGCAGCCTAATGCAGCCGCAATGGTGGTAATAAACTCTTCAAAAGATACGGTTTGTAATGACATTGTCATTGGAAGATTCATAATACTTCCTCTTTGGTTTATTGTTATATGTAGATGTCAGTCATTTAAAAATCATGTATTCCATTTTAGTTTATGCTTTTTCTTGTATTGAGCCTAGTCTCTTTTTTAATCAAACTATCACAATAAGCATCTTTATAAATATGATCTACGACACAAAAAAATACTAAGTTGAGAATAGGATTAATTATTTGAAGTTCAAAGATATTTAAAACCTAAACTTGGTTTTTTTAGACGGGCTAAATCTAAAACTTCTCTGATATATTATAAAAATATATTGGGGAAAACACATGAATATACATGTAGAAATAGACACACATTGGTGTCTAGAACAACTATTACAAGAAGGCCGTATCACTGAACGAGATAAGTTACTTGTACAAACCACAAATAG
Organism: Acinetobacter sp. EKM10A; assembly: GCF_011075215.1. Taxonomy (NCBI): domain Bacteria; kingdom Pseudomonadati; phylum Pseudomonadota; class Gammaproteobacteria; order Moraxellales; family Moraxellaceae; genus Acinetobacter; species Acinetobacter sp. EKM10A. The sequence goes on from NZ_JAALLK010000001.1 coordinate 361,671, forward strand.
GCAAAAAGATCAGTTGAAATGGCATCCATTACAGTGGATTGCGCATTTTAATTTAAAAGACCAACATCATGTACAAGCACATTTAAGTTTAAACCGTCTGTGCCAATGGTTTGCAGATCGGGCGCAATTACCTTTATTTGTGATTGATCCTTTAAAGGCAGATGTGAGTGCTTTAACTCAAGTCATGTCGCAAGAGTTTGCGATCCGTAATCATATTTTAGCTGTAGAAGTCCATGCGGACCGGATTGTGATAGGAACAGACCAGCCTTTTCAAACAGACTGGCTAAATAATTTAGAGAAGAGTTTAGCACCCAAAAAAATTGAACGGGTATTTCTCAACCCGGAGCAATTACAACGTTATTTACGAGAATATTATCAAGTTAGCCGTGCAGTAAACTCAGCTCAAAAAGATGCGGCTCATGACCGTGATAACAAAGGTGTAGAAGCGCTTTTACAACTTGGCGATAGCCAAAACCCTGATGCCAATGATCAGCATATTGTGAAATTAGTAGACTGGATATTGCAATTTGCATTTGAACAGAGCGCCAGTGACATTCACATGGAACCGCGTAAAGACAATGGCAAAGTTCGGTTCCGTATCGATGGTGTTTTACATACCATTTATAACATGCCTTCAAATACTCTGACCGCCGTGATTTCTCGGATTAAAATTTTAGGGCGTCTAAATGTAGCAGAAAAGCGTAAACCGCAAGATGGTCGTTTAAAAACACGTACGCCGAAAGGACAAGAAACCGAACTACGTCTATCTACCTTACCAACAGCGTTTGGTGAAAAACTGGTTATGCGTATTTTTGATCCAGATGTACTAGTACGTTCTTTTCAGCAATTAGGTTTCGACCAGTCTTTATTACAGCAATGGCAGCGTATTACGCAAAATAGTCACGGCATTATTTTGGTTACGGGGCCAACAGGTTCTGGTAAAACTACAACGTTATATTCTTCTTTAAAACAGCTTGCAACCGAGCAGGTCAATGTCTGTACCATTGAAGATCCGATTGAAATGCTAGAGCCTAGTTTTAACCAAATGCAGGTCAATCATGCAATTGAACTGGGCTTTGCAGATGGTGTACGTGCGCTTATGCGACAAGACCCAGACATTATTATGATTGGGGAAATTCGTGACCAAGATACTGCGAATATGGCCATTCAAGCTGCACTCACAGGCCATTTAGTATTATCAACTTTACATACCAATGATGCGCCGTCTAGTTTGACCCGTTTACACGATTTAGGCGTACAACCATTTTTAACAGCCGCGACTATTTTAGGTGTATTAGCGCAGCGCTTAGTGCGTAAGCTTTGCCCGCACTGCAAACAACAAACTCATATTAATGAAGATGAATGGCAGCACCTAACATTTGACTACATTATGGAAATGCCAGAAAAAGTTTATCGGGCAGTAGGTTGTGAAGAGTGCCGGCATACGGGTTATAAAGGTCGAATCGGCATTTATGAGTTTATGCCAGTTAGTCTTGAGCTTAAACATCTTATTAGCAGTCATGCGACATTAAATGAATTAAGAAGCCAAACTAAAAAAGAAAGTGTAGAGCCTTTAAGAATTGCAGGAGCTCGCAAAGTTATTGAAGGTTTGACCACCTTGGAAGAGGTGCTGCGGGTTGTTCCATTAAATTAAATTTTTCTTAAGATTCACCTCATCTACCGATGATGTAATTGTTTTATTCCAAGGGTAAACCAAATAACAGAGGGTAATTTTATGAAAATGCTTAAAGTAATTTTGATGACTGCGGGTATGGCAACTGCGGGTGTGGTTGTAGCAAATACACCTGTGAATCAGGCAGCTATTGCTCCAGCGACAGTTACTACAGTGAAACAAGCTTTAGCATCAAAAGATAATACACCTGTAAAATTACATGGTCAGGTCGTAAAATCTTTAGGTGACGAAAAATATCAATTCCGCGATAAGAGCGGTAGCATTACAATTGATGTAGATGATGAGCTTTGGCAAGGACGTCCTGTTTCAGCCAATACAAATGTGACTTTAATTGGTGAAGTAGACATAGATTATAAGCCTTTAAAACGTGTAGAAATTGATGTGGATCAGGTCCAGTTCTAATAAATTAATTTCTACATTTATTCCTTTTAGCCGCATTTAAATCATGCGGCTTTGCTTTTTTTATAAAGACTTGGCAACATCCAATCAGGATATAACAGGAAAAACAGATGAGAATTTTGCTTGCAGAAGATGATCGCTCTCAAGCTGAAAGTATTCAATCATGGTTAGAATTAGACGGTTATCAAGTAGACTGGGTAGAACGTGGTGATTATGCCCTTACAGCAATTGAGCAGCATGATTATGACTGTATTTTGCTTGATCGGGGCTTGCCCCAACTGACCGGTGAAAAAGTTTTAACAACCATCCGCCACAAACAAAAAAACGTTCCCGTGATTTTTATTACCGCACGCGACAGTATTCATGACCGCGTAGAAGGGCTTGATTTAGGTGCAAATGATTATTTGGTTAAACCATTTAGCCTAGAAGAATTATCGGCTCGCATCCGCGCTCAATTACGTAAACAAACTCTGAGTCAGCAATCGATTTTAACGTGGGGTGATTTGCAACTTGATACACAAGCGAAAGTTGTATTATCTGCTGGTAAGACTATCGATTTAACAGCAAAAGAATTTCAAATATTACGTAAACTTATGGTTCATCCTGAGCATATTATTACCCGTGATCAATTAGAAGAAGCACTTTATGCATGGGGCGAGGAAATCGAGAGTAACGCGATCGAAGTTTTTATTTATCAGCTTCGAAAGAAAATCGGAAGCAGCAGTATTAAAACCATACGGGGGCTAGGCTACCGTATGGGAGACTTAAAATGAGATCAAATCGTTCATCCTTGCAGTCACAACTGGTTAAAACCACCATGTGGAGCAGTATTGTGGTGGGGCTACTGGCATTAAGTTTACTCACCATATTTTCGATTTATCACAACATGTCAGTACAAGATGAAATCATGGATGAAATTTCAGATACCTTACTGGTTTCTGACCTTTCTAAACACTCGATGAAGCAGTTTGACGAGCTGAGTGATGAATTTGATATTCAATATGAGTTATTAGATACAGGTCAGGTGCTTACCCATTCTCATACCTATCAGCATGAACTTTTTGAAAAAGGTAATTTATCAGACGGTTTTTCATATTTTTGGTTTGATGGCCAATTATGGCGTAGTCTGGCTGCACAACAAGAAGATTCAGAGCTACAAGTTGAAGTGTTTCAGCCCATTAGTACACGTATTGAAGAGGTATTGAAAGCACTTGCTGGATATAGTGGCCTTATGGTGCTGTTCTGGTTACTACAGTGGGTTATTGTAAGTTGGCGTACCGAGCAACAATTGGCTGCACTGAATTTACTCTCTAAACGTATTGCCCAAAAAACTGCCTCAAACTTAGAGCCAATTCAAGAACCAGATGTTATTACAGAAATTCAGCCTGTGATTGATGCTTTAAATCAGCTACTTGCAAGGCTACAAAGGGCACTGGTTGCTGAACAGCGTTTTACTGCAGATGCTTCACATGAATTACGTTCACCTTTATCAGCCATACAAATGCGTCTTCAGGTGTTGCAACGGAAATATCAGCATATTCCAGAGCTTGATCATGATTTTGAGCGTATTCAAGAAGACGTTTCAAGAAGTACAAAAATACTGGAAAATTTATTGTTACTCGCTCGCTTGGAACCTAATGAAACAGAGCAATTAGAACTCTCTAAGAGTGTCGTTGATTTAAATCATGTATTAGCTAGAGTGATAGATACAGTAAATATTGATGCACAAGCCAAACACATGGTAATTGAGACAAACATTCTGTCAAATGAAACCAAAACATTTGCAAATGAAGAGCTCATGTTTATTGCTTTTAGAAATCTATTTGATAACGCTATTCGTTATAGTCCGGCTTTGGGTGCTATTCATGTTGAGCTAAGCCAGTACCAGCAAAAGCTGAAGATTTCTATAGAAGATACTGGGAATGGTGTGGATGATGAAGTCTTAAGGCGTTTAGGACAGCGTTTTTTTCGTGTATTAGGGACAAAGCAACAAGGCTCAGGGTTAGGGTTATCAATTACTAAAAAAATTATTCAACTCCATGGTGGGGAATTACATTTTATGCATGCAAGCCAAGGTGGCTTAAAAGTTGAAGTAATATTGCCTTTTAACCGTGAAATACAAAAATAGCATGGTTGCCCATGCTATCCATTTTTTGTTTTCCCACGAATATTATTGAAACGCGAGGATCGTTCTTATTTAGTTAAAATGAGACGGTTATTGCGAGTAAGGCGTAAACGATATTCCTCGCCAGCATGCATAATTCGAATTTCACGACCTAAGGCGAATAGGTTGTTAGAATGCAGCATTGGTAAGGCATGAGCTGAATCTGTAGTGCGTGTAAATAAGCTAAAAGGTGCGTTCATTTGTTGTGCTCCGTGGTATATTCTTGAACGATTTAAATGATAATCATTATCGAATAGATCTGTCAATGAGATTTTAAAGATTTTATAAATTGATAAAATTTGCTTACACTTGTGAAAAATTTTAGTGAGTAGAAAAATGCCCAAACCGATTGTCGATGTCGCAATAGCTATCTTAATTCATCGTGGAAAAATATTAGTGGGATGGCGTGGTGAACAGCAGCATCAAGGTGGAAAGCATGAGTTTCCTGGTGGAAAGGTAGAGCAGGGTGAAACGCCTGAAGAAGCCTGCCGTCGTGAAATTTATGAAGAAGTCGGTATTGGTTTAAAAGATTGGCATCAATTTGATTATATTCACCATGAATATGATGACATTATTGTCAACCTTCATTTGTTCCATAGTTATGTACCTGATGAGTTATTAAATCTTATCCATCAGCCTTGGACATGGTACACACGTGAACAGCTACTTCACCTAAACTTCCCGAAAGCTAATAAAGACATTATTAAAAGATTATATTGGCCTCATTTTATTAAAATTAGCCATACACTTACATCTGTAGCGAATAGTGATGCTTTATTATATTGGCGTATAGAAGATGAATTTGGCCCGCGAGAAGTAGAACAATTAACGGCCTTAGATGAAGGGCAACGATCAAATTTAATTATAAATGTAGATATTTGGCAGCAATTGAGCTCCGAATTAAAAAAACAGATCAAGACTGTTCATTTAAAACAATCTCAGCTCATGAGTTTACATAAAGGTGACTTAGAGGTAGGAATACGGTTTATTGCTGCTTGTCACGATGCAGTTTCTTTACAACATGCTCAGCAAATTGGCTGTGATGCCGTTTTTGTTAGTCCTGTAAAAGTGACGGCTACTCATCCGGACGTTAGTGCATTAGGATGGGATCGTTTTGCTGATTTAATCGAGAAGTGCCAAATTCCCGTATTTGCTTTGGGAGGCATGAGTCCTGATGATTTAGCCACAGCACAACAACATGGTGCATATGGCTTGGCGGGTATTCGTAATTTTTAATAACAAATAAAGCATTAAAAGCTAGAAAGCTTTCAATGCTTGTTGTGCTTCTTGAACAGTTTTTGGGTTGTTGCGCTGTTGTCCAGCTTTTAAAATGACCAACCAAAGTTGTTTTTTCATGGCTTGACTCTGCGCAAAGCTTAAACCACGTCTTGCAAGAGACTCAGCGTTAGAATATTGCTGTTTATGATTTGCAGTTAATGCCAGAAATAAATAGGTCTCGGCTGCCTGTGGCGCTAAACGCTGTGCTTGAAGAGCGTAGCGCTCAGCCTCGGACCATTGCTGGTTTTTGTAAGCCTGCTCGGTTTTTTGCATTAAAGTTTTAAAAGCGGGTAACTGGCTTCCATCATCATTAAAGCGTTGCGGCTTTTTCTGCTGAGGAACAATCACTTGTAAGCTTTTACGTTGAATTTCCGGATGATCATAAGGTGTAATTTTTACACCAGATGAGGACTCGGACTTCTTCTTTTCAGAAACAGGAGGTGTTTTCTCTTTTGGAGCTGAATGATCTGGTAAAGTTGTACAGCCGACCATAAGTACAGCACCAATATAAAAAACACCTTTCTTTAACATATCCTGTTTCCTGTTAACGCTTAGTTGTTATAACTACCACTTGAAATGATTCGTGTGTTATTCGACAGATCTTGTTCCATCTGGTTTTCACTTTCACGAATATAACTGTCGGTATTATCATCCTGAGGCTCAGGAATTGTGTTATCACTTTGTGGCGTATATGTTGGATCAACTTGATAATACGGTGCTCCACATGGCGTAGCACGATGTGGGACTGTATGCGCTAGCATTGGAATATACATGGCACCATCACAAGCCTGTGCCGATAAGTCACCCGATGCACGGTCAATCCATTGCCATTGTACAGAGTCTGGTTGACGTAAGTTTACTGGTGTCTGGCGTAATTGTTTCATCACATTAATCCATACTGGTAATGCACCAGATGAACCTGTTAAACCAGTTACTTTATTGTCATCTAAACCTAACCATACTACTGCAACATGATTACCTGAATAGCCGGCAAACCATGAGTCACGTGTATCGTTAGTCGTACCTGATTTACCCGCTAATTTTAAAGCTGGAGATAAGCTGTTATACGCTGCACGTCCTGTACCTGATGACATGACCTGTTGTAAACCATAGTTCATGATATAACCGACAGATGGATCAATGGTTTGTTGTACGTTTAGACCATAACGATCAAGTAAACGTCCATTTGCATCTACAACAGAACGAATTGCACGAGTCGGATATTTGAAACCGCCTGTAGCAAAGTTTTCATAAATACCAAGTACTTCCATTGGTGACATATTAACTGCACCAAGGAAAATAGAAGGGTAGGCCGGGATTGTCGATTCAACACCAAATTTTCTTAAGTTGTTGGTAAATGTAGATAACCCGAACTCTTGACCTAAGCGCACAGCAGAAAGGTTATAAGAATTTGCTAAGGCTTCACTTAAACTCACAATTCCATGTCCACCGCCGCTATAGTTCTTCGGTGTCCAGCTTTTACCGCCGTCTACTGGAACGCTAATTGGAGCGTCTTCAATCTGGCTTGCCCAGTTATAACGTCCAGATTCAATTGCGCTCAAATAAATGACAGGTTTCAATAAAGAACCGACTTGGCGTTTTGCATCTAAGGCACGGTTAAAGCCGGTAAAGTCTTGTGTTGACCCGACAGCTGCAATTAATTCGCCATTTTCAGGATGGGCAATCAGTACAGCCCCTTGCAGGTTTTTCAAGCGAGCAGGGTTGCTATTAGCTAAGCGCTCTACAGAAGCTTTAAAGGCATTTTGAACTTGTGTTTGAGCAATTGGGTCCAAGGTCGTAAAAATACGTAATCCTTGATTGGTTAAATCACTTTCCTGATATTCGGTACGTAATTGACGACGCACAATATCTAAAAAGTCAGGGAATTTTGCTGGACCTAGGCTTGGTTTGCTTAGAACATTTAAAGGACGCGCAATTTCAGTTTCATACTCTGCTTGAGTTAAATACCCCATGACACGCATGTTATTTAATACTGTATCGCGGCGATTTTTTGCCCCTTCAGGGTTTTTCCAAGGGTTATATAAAGATGGACCTTGAACCAAACCGACTAAATAAGCTTGTTGTGCAACATTAAGCTCACGTAGTGGTAAACCGAAATAAAACTGAGAGGCCAATCCATAACCATTGATTGAATAGTTACCGTTTTGGCCTAAATTCACTTCATTTAAATATGCTTCTAAAATTTCATCTTTGCTGTAATGCAACTCAATAAGTAAAGCCATTAATGCTTCATTAACTTTACGTTTAAGTGTGCGTTCAGGGGTTAGATAGAAGTTTTTGACTAACTGTTGGGTGAGGGTCGAACCACCTTGGCGACGTCCTCCAGTTACATTACTTACCAAAGCACGTGCTGTACCACGAATCGAAATACCGTGGTGATGATAAAAGTTACGGTCTTCTGTAGAAATTAAAGCTTCAATAAGTGGTTTAGGAACACTATTAAGCTTAATCAAAACGCGGTCTTCATTATGTTGAGGATAAATGCCCCCAATTAATAAAGGTTCTAAACGGACAACTCCAGTTGATGAAGGTTTTGTACTGCGAACTTCTACAACTTGGTCGTTTGCAAAACTCAATTCTAAAACCTGTTCAGGCTCTACGCTGTCGCCATAGTCGAAACCACGTGTATGGACATACATGTTGCTGCCTTGAGCAACATAGGTTCCAGACTTGTCATAATTACTTGAAGTTTTGTAACCTAGTAATTTTAATTCTTGGGTGAAATTTGCTTGAGTAATTGGCGCATTATTATAAATTTCCAAAGGTCGAGCAAACACCTTGGCCGGAATGTCCCAGCGTTGTCCTTCAAATTTTTCACGTATAATATTATCTAAACGAATCAGATAGATACTAAGAGCAATAAAAGCACCAATCACCAAAATGGAAAAAATTAGCGCGAAGAAACCGATACCACGTTCAAACTTCATATAAATGAGATAAAACCCTAAACAATGCGTTAATGATGCGATAGCTTGTCATCAATTTGCAATGATAAAACTGTGAATAAATGGAAAACTTAGATTGAATTTTACAGTATCTTGTTGTTATGTTTTTTTAAATTAATCTGGTTAATGTTATGATAGCGTAGAATCGCAGCGGAGCTTACTCATTCGTGCAAATTTCACATAAGTCCTTCAGAAACGTCGGGTTAATTGGTCGACCAGATAAATCATCAGTTGTAGAAACACTATGTTTAATTCATGACCATTTGCTAAGTTTAGGCCTAAACCCCATTTTTGATCAGGAAACTGCCGAATTAGTGCCCTATGATCATGCGCAAGTCGTTAGTCGTCACTTATTAGGTGAAGTCGCTGATCTGGTGATTGTTGTAGGTGGTGACGGTTCATTGCTTCATGCAGCCAGAGCTTTAGTGCGCTACAATACGCCTGTGATCGGGATTAACCGTGGACGTTTAGGTTTTTTAACCGATATTAAGCCTTCGGAAGCTATTTTTAAGCTTGATCAGGTTTTACAAGGTCATTTCCAACTTGATCGCCGTTTCTTGCTTGAAATGGAAGTACGTACTAATGGGGAAGTCATTTATGATGCAATTGCTTTAAATGATGTCGTACTACACTCTGGTAAGTCGGTACATATGATCGATTTTGAACTCAATATCGATGGGCAATATGTTTATCGCCAGCATAGTGATGGTTTAATTGTTTCGACACCAACCGGTTCAACTGCTTATGCTTTATCAGGTGGTGGTCCAATTTTACATCCTAGTATGGATGCTATTGCATTAGTTCCTATGCATCCCCATACATTATCTTCACGCCCAATCGTAGTTGGTGGGCAAAGTGAAATTAAAATCGTCATTCGCGAAAATCGGGTATTACCGATGGTAAGTGCAGATGGACAACATAGTGTCTCTCTCAATGTCGGTGATAGTTTGCACATCCGCAAACACCCATTTAAATTAAGTTTATTACACCCACCTGGTTATGATTTCTATATGGCTTGTCGTACCAAATTGGGTTGGAACCAAGATTTTGAATCTTTTCAAAGAGATGAATCATGAATATTGAACAAATGCTATCTGTTTTAAACCCTGAGATTGTAGAGCGTTTAAAAACAGCAGTAGAAATTGGTAAATGGCCAAATGGTGTTGCTTTAACGAAAGAACAGCGTGAAACATGTATGCAAGCTGTTATTGCTTGGGAGTTAAAGAACTTACCAGAAGAACAGCGTAGTGGTTATATTGACCGTGGTACTAAAGAAGAGGGTGAGGTTTGTGAAGATGATCATCACAAGCATGAGCCTGAATTTAAACCGATTCGTTTTGTTTAAAACTTAATAAGATAGAAAAATTATTTTTGGTTATTCCATACAGCCTTATATAGCATGTTTTTCATAAGTTATAGCATATAGGCTTTTATTACTTTTGAAGGATCAAAAGTAACCAAAAATCCTCTGTATCACTGACGATACTTCCTGTATCGCAGTGATACGGTCGACATCCATGTCGACCTTCACGATAGCATTTGTTAACTACGAATTAAGATTGCTTAAATTTCGTGTTTCCCATAATACTTTTGCTTTTTGCATCGCTTCCTCGAAATTAGAAACCACGCCCATGGTATATAACGCAATACCCATGGTTTCTGTTACGGCCATTTCCCCATATTCATGATGCTGTTGCCCAAGCCAGACAGCTTTAAAGGTTGCTAAGTCTAACTCTTCTTCAATTGGGCTACGTTCAGGCGTAAGCTTTGGCAACTCATGCTCATAGAGTTCACCATTTTTAATTCCGCAAATCAGCGTTTTCGCGTCTGGGTTTCGTTCAAATTCGCCGCCTTCGCCCTTAATAACTGCGCTATTTTGATAGCCTAAGCGAAGTGCACTATGCTGATGAGAAGTTCTGTAAGCAGGATGGAATATGGCTTGTAAGGTGGCTTTAGCGTTAAAAGGATTAATTAAACGGGCTAAAGTATGAATAGGTGAACGCAATCCCATGACATTTCTTAGAGAAATCAGTTCGCTTAAAACTGGTGAAATTACTTCTAAGGGTAGGTAAGCGAAATTTTGTTCTGCCAATTGGGTGCGAACTTCTTGTTCAGAATGACAAATTTTATAATCTAAATATTCCAAAACTTGTTCGGTATAAACCCGGTTTATGGTATGCCCGGAAGCGCCATGCATTACGATTTTATAACCGTGATGAGCAAGGGAAAGAGCCGCTAATAAAAACCAAGGATAATGTTTACGTTTACCAGCATAAGATGACCAATCTAAGTCAACTTCTAAAGGTGCAAAATGAAGCTGGTCTTTTGTGGCTTGTACAAAACCTGCAAGTTCATCAATCGATTCTTCTTTAACACGTAGCAGCATTAAAAAAGCACCCAACTGAACGTCAAGAACTTCGCCTTTTAAAATCATAGTAAAAGCCTGATAGGCTTCTTCATAACTCAGTGAGCGAGATCCAGTTTTCCCCTTACCTAAAATACGGACATATTGAGCAAAGGGATGTTCAGCATCTTTATAGATATTACGTTTAGTATTCATGGCAATTCAAAACAGTAAAAATAAGGGGAGTAGGCAGCTCAAAATGAAATGTCTACAAGGACTTATCAATATGACATAAAAAACTGATGAAAAAATATCAAAAGTGTTTCTTATACTAAAGTCTTAAGGCTGCATGAGTATTTTTTGTGCGTATTAGCCAAAATTTTAATCGAATCGTTATTTAATTCGAGTAAACTTCATGTGCTTTTTTGAGCACTCATATCATAATTTTCTGTGATTCTCCTATATCTTCAGCTTTTTATTGAAAAAGTAAGAGGTTATTTCTAGCTACTCAAAGTAGTTAGAAACTTCAGGTATTCTCCTGTTTTAGAAAACAGTTTTTTGTTTTCATTGAGGTAGTAGGAAGGTTTTTTGTTTCTAAAAAACCGTTTCCCTTTTGCGGTGTTCATGTGAAAGGTTAGGGCTGTGTATTCGTAAAGAATAGACGTTTCATTTTGATATTTCCAACGGACTTGGAAATATAGATTGAAGTAAAGTTATGGCTAAAAAACCGATTTATAAATCACTTTATTTTCAAGTGATTATTGCGATTATTGCGGGTATTTTGGTAGGGCATTTCTCACCAAGTACAACGCAAATTGTTAATGGTGTTGAACAACATATTCCAGGTTTAGGTGAGCAACTCAAGCCATTAGGTGATGCTTTTATTCGTTTGATTAAAATGATCATCGCACCTGTTATTTTCTGTACAGTAGTAAGTGGTATTGCTGGTATGGAAAGCATGAAGTCAGTTGGTAAAACTGGCGGTGTTGCGTTGTTATACTTCGAGATCGTTTCAACAATCGCGCTTCTGATTGGCCTTGTGGTGATTAACATTGCAAAGCCAGGCGTAGGAATGAATGTTGATCCTGCAACTCTGGACACTTCAGGTATCCAAAAATACGTTACTTCTGGTGAGTCACAATCTACCATTGATTTCTTGATGCATATCATCCCAGATACGGTGGTTGGTGCATTTGCAAATGGTGAAATCTTACAGGTCCTTCTTTTTGCAATACTATTTGGTTTTGCGCTTCATAAGTTAGGTGATGCAGGACGCCCAGTTTTAAAGTTAATTGATCAAATTGCACACGTGTTCTTTAACATTGTGAACATGATTATGAAGCTTGCGCCAATTGGTGCATTTGGGGCAATGGCGTTTACTATCGGTAAATATGGTGTAGGTTCACTGGTACAGTTAGGCCAGCTCATTATCTGCTTCTATATTACGTGTTTACTCTTTATTTTCTTAATTTTGGGTACAATCAGCCGCATTAGTGGATTCAGTATTCTGAAAATGATTCGCCTGATTCGTGAAGAACTATTAATTGTACTTGGTACATCTTCTTCTGAGTCGGTCTTACCACGCATGCTCCGTAAACTTGAAATTGCAGGTTGTGAAAAATCGGTTGTTGGTTTAGTTATTCCAACAGGTTATTCATTTAACCTTGATGGTACATCAATCTATTTGACTATGGCTGCAATCTTTATTGCTCAGGCAACGAATACACAGCTTGATATTCAACATCAAATTACTTTGTTGTTGGTACTCCTAATCTCATCTAAAGGTGCAGCGGGTGTAACAGGCTCTGGCTTTATTGTTATGGCAGCAACTTTATCTGCAGTAGGACATATTCCGGTAGCTGGTTTGGCATTGATTTTAGGTATTGACCGCTTCATGTCAGAAGCACGTGCTTTAACCAATCTTGTTGGTAACTCTTTGGCAACGATTGTAGTTGCAAAATGGGTGGGTGCTTTAGATAAAGATAAGCTCAATGATGCTTTAAACAACCCAGATGAAGTTGACAGAAAAATGTTGGCTCCGAAAAATCCTCAGGTTGCAGAAGGTTTAGATTAATTCAAATCTACCTATATAAAAAAGGAAGCTTTGGCTTCCTTTTTTATTGGCTGACTGAAAAGTACAGTTTAAATGAGCAGCTAAGCCATGACAGTTGTGTAAAAAATGATTAGCATGCACAGCAATGAGATTCGATAAAACAATAAAGCCGAAGGAAAATATTATGTTGGCATATGATGCAGATTTAGAATTATTCCGTGATAATTTTAAACGTTTTATGAATGAGCATATTGCTCCACATTATGACCAATGGGAACGTGAAGGAATTATGCCACGTTCAGTTTGGTCTCAACTGGGCGAAAATGGTTTTTTATGTGTGGATGTCCCAGAAGAATATGGTGGTTATGGCGTCCCAACGTATTATTCATTAATGTTAGTTGAAGAATCGGCTCGTGCTGGATTTTGCGCATTATCAACTGCTATTTCTTGTCACTCTGAGATTGCGGCGCCTTATATTTTACATATTGGGACCGAAGAACAAAAACAATACTGGTTACCGAAAATGGTAACAGGTGAAGTAGTCGGAGCAATTGGTATGACAGAACCGGGTGCCGGTTCAGACTTACAGTCAATGCGTACCAGTGCCATTTTGCAAGATGACCATTATTTGCTAAATGGTTCTAAAACGTTTATTTCAAATGGACAACATGCTGACCTTGTAGTGCTTGCAGTAAAAACCGATCCGCAAGCGCGTGCGAAAGGTGTATCGTTATTATTGGTGGATACTCACCTAGAAGGTTTCAAAAAAGGAACTAACCTCGACAAAATCGGATTGCATTCTCAAGACACATCTGAGCTATTTTTTGACAATGTTAAGGTTCCTAAAAATCAGTTACTCGGACAAGCTGGACAAGGTTTTGCTTATTTAATGCAAGAATTACCGCGCGAACGTACGGCTATCGCATCGACAGCGGTTGGCGCTATTCGTGGTGCAATTGATTTGGCAACCGCTTATGTAAAAGAACGTCATGCATTTGGTCAACCTATTTCACAGTTCCAAAATACTCGTTTTGTTTTAGCACAAGCAAAAATTGATGAGCTTGCGACAACAGCTTTCTATGAGCGAAATGTTGCTTTATATCAAGAAGGTAAACTTGATGTTGAGACGGCTGCAGCACTGAAAAGTTTTAGTACAGATATGCAAATGAAGGTGGCGGATAACCTATTACAACTATTTGGTGGTTATGGTTATATGACTGAATATCCAATTTCACGCTTCTTTGTAGATGCCCGTATTCAACGTATTTACGGCGGTACAAATGAAATTATGAAAGAAATCGTAGCACGTGGATTAATCGGCAAAGCTTAATAATAGTTTCAAAAAAAGCCTACCTTTGAGTAGGCTTTTTTTATTATTTAGCTGTTTTCTGCGATGGTTCATCGAATAAAGATTTACAGCTTTCTAGATTTTGGCATGAAGCAAACATAAGCGCTTTAGGTAAGCTCGCATACAAATTGGTGATATGCTGTTCAGCAGGATTATTGAAATGCCAATAAGTAAATTGGTCTGAACGCTTATTTTCTAAGACTTTAAAGAAATCGTCTTTATTAATTCTTTGATTAAACTGGGTATGTGGCCCACCTTGTTCATGTGTACCGACTGTCGTCATTAGCATTGGGAACACGGTTTGCTTTTGACTTTGCCATTGTTCTAATTCTCGAAATAACATGCCTTGATCAAACCAGAGAGAAGGACTTGCAGCAAAGTAACGCTGGAATGCAGTAGGTTTTTGAAAAAAATGATAAAGCACAAACAACCCTCCAAAAGAATGCCCATAGAGACTTTGCTGTTGGCTATTAATTGGAAACTGTTTAGCGATTTCAGGCTTAAGCTCATTATTTAAAAAAGCAATAAACTGGTCAGCACCACCATATTTATATTTACCTTGTGCTTGAAACTCGGCAGAAGGTTTTGGGGTGTAATCATAAGCGCGTTTTTGCACATCAAAGGTTTTTTGCTGAGGATAGCCTACAGCTACAATAATGAGCGGATCTAAACCTAATTTTGCAGAGCCTGATCCAATCGACTGGGCAATATTCATTGCGCTTGGAAATGTTGCATTACCATCTAATATATAAAGTACCGGATAACCATGTTGGGGTGGGGCAACAGGTGGTTTATAAATTTGAATAAGGTATTCATGTCCAGTATTTTTAGATTTGATTTGGAACTGGGCCTGATTGTTGTGAAAATCGATTTTTGATTGATTTTTTACAGGGGCTTGAGCCAAAACGGAACTACTTATTAAAGAGCCTAGAAAGAAATTACAAGATAAAAAGAAAAAAGATTTAAGCATAATAAAGTTAAGAAAATGTTATAAGTCAAATAATAAATGAAAATCATTATCAAATAAAGTGATCTTATACAAAGGTTCGAGCCGGATTAATGAAAAAAGCCCATACACCCATATTGCCTAACAAAACAAAGCCGACTATTGTTATACTCTCGTTTAAAAGATGATTTTGCTGAGGCTGCCTTCCAATGATCAACGATGATCAAAACAAAACGACTTCTCTTAGTTTAGAACAAATTCGCGAAGATATTGATAGCGTAGATCAACAGATTCAAGAGTTATTAAATCGCCGCGCAAGCCTTGCTGAAGCTGTTGCGAAAGCTAAATTTGCTTCTGAAGAGAATCCTTTGTTTTATCGTCCTGAACGTGAAGCACAAGTTTTACGTAAAGTTATGGAGCGCAATCAAGGGCCTTTATCTGACGTAACTATGGCCCGTTTGTTCCGTGAAATTATGTCTGCTTGCCTTGCTTTAGAAGCTCCGCAAAGTATTGCATTTTTAGGCCCAGAAGGTACTTTTACTCAATCTGCCGTACTTAAACATTTTGGTAAAGATGCAGTTGTTCGTCCGCTACCAACTATTGATGAAGTATTCCGTGAAGTAGAAGCGGGTAGTGCGCATTACGGTGTAGTTCCGGTTGAAAACTCATCTGAAGGTATCGTAAATCATACTTTAGATTGTTTTAAAACTTCGAATTTAAATGTGATTGGTGAAGTTGAATTGCGTATTCATCATCAATTCCTTGTTTCTGAAAATACACGTAAAGACAGTATTAAGCAGATTTATGCGCATCAGCAAACTTTGGCTCAATGTCGCCAATGGTTAGACGCACATTATCCGGGTGTTGAGCGTGTTGCCTTAAACTCAAATGCAGAAGCTGCACGCCGTATTCGCAATGAATGGCATTCAGCAGCGATTGCGTCCGATATTGCAGCAGGTATGTATAACCTTGAAATCTTGCATAGTAATATTGAAGATAATCCAGAAAATACCACTCGCTTCTTAGTGATTGGCCGTGAAAAAATTCCACAAAGTGGCAATGACAAAACTTCATTATTAATTTCAGCGCATGACCGTGCAGGCGCTTTATTAGAAATTTTAGCGCCGTTTGCAAAACATAATATTAGCTTAACGAGCATTGAGACCCGTCCAGCATTACCTGAAAAATGGGCATATGTATTCTTTATTGATTTAGAAGGTCATATCGATCAGGAAAATGTGGCTGCGGCAATCAATGAGATTCGTCCAATGGTAAAAGAGCTTCGTATTTTAGGTTCTTATCCTGCTGCCGTTCTTTAATCACTCATGTTGGAATAATGACATGTATCAAGATGGGCATGTCATTATGCTTAAAAAACAAATTGCTCAAAGGTTTAAATAACGTTGAGCAAAAGCAAAGTTGAAGTTATGTCACAACCCCCATTTAAAAAAGTTGCATTTATTGGTTTAGGACTCATTGGGTCGAGTTTGGCACGGGTTATTGTTGCCGAAAAGTTGGCGACAACTATAGTGGCATCTACACGCTCACAGAAAACTTTAGAAGATGCAAAATCACTTGGCTTAATACAAGAAGGGTTTTCCGATCCTGTTGAAGCCGTGAAAGGGGCAGATTTAGTTGTTTTAGCCTTGCCAGTGCGTGCCACTCAAAAAGTGCTTGAGCAAATTAAACCTTATTTGTCAGAAACCACAATTGTAACTGACGTGGGAAGTACAAAAGGTAATGTCGTAGATGCAGCAAAAGCTGTATTTGGTGAAGATTTACCAACAGGGTTTGTTCCTGGGCATCCGATTGCGGGAAGTGAACACACGGGTGTCCACGCAGGTAAGGTCGATCTCTTTGCAAATCACAAAGTGATTTTGACCCCATTGCCAACAAGTGCAGAATGGGCAGTTGAGAAATTGATTCAACTTTGGTCAGCTGCTAAAGCTGAAGTGATATGTATGGATGTCGCCAAACATGATGAGGTTTTGGCGCATACCAGTCATTTACCGCACTTAATGGCATTTAATCTGGTCGAGCAACTTGCAAACCGTGAAGATAACCTTGATATTTTCCGTTATGCAGCTGGTGGTTTTCGTGACTTTTCACGAATTGCTGCCAGTGATCCCCAAATGTGGCATGACATTTTCTTTGCCAATAAAACAGCCATATTAAATGCTGTAGATGGCTTCGAGAAACAACTTACCGTACTTAGAAAATTGATTGAAAACGAAGATTCTCATGCATTAATGGGTTTACTCGGCCATGCTCAGGCAGCACGTCAGCATTTCAATCATATGTTAGCCAAAAAACCTTTAATGGAGAAAAATAAGGTGACACAGCAATTCAGTATCTTACCGGGAAATAAGGCTTTTAAAGGTAAATTTACCGTACCGGGTGACAAATCTGTGTCACATCGCTCCATTATGTTTGGTGCTATTGCAGAAGGCACGACTCATGTAACAGGCTTCCTTGAAGGTGAAGATGCTTTAGCAACTTTACAAGCTTTCCGTGATATGGGTGTAAGCATTGAAGGCCCTAAAAATGGTGAAGTGACCATTCATGGCGTGGGTATGCATGGCTTAAAAGCACCAGCGAGTGCCTTATATATGGGTAACTCTGGAACAAGCATGCGTTTGCTTTCAGGTATGCTTTCTGCACAAAAGTTTGATTCTGTTATGACAGGTGATGCTTCGCTCTCTAAACGTCCAATGGAGCGTATTGCTAAGCCATTACGTTTAATGGGTGCGCAAATCCAAACAACAGGTGAGAAAGGTACACCACCTGTAAGCATTACTGGTGGTCAGCAATTAAAAGGTATTCAATACGATTTACCTATGGCATCTGCTCAGGTGAAGTCGGGTATTTTACTAGCTGGTTTATGGGCTGAAGGTGAAACTTCGGTAACTGAGCCGGAACCAACACGTGATCATACAGAGCGTATGCTTCGTGCATTTGGCTATGATGTTAAAACTGAAGGCAATAAAATTTCCCTTGTGGGCGGCGGTAAGTTAGTGGGTACTAATATTCAGGTACCATCTGATATTTCATCTGCTGCTTTCTTCATGGTGGGCGCTGCAATTACTGAAGGTGCAGACGTTGTACTTGAAGCGGTAGGTATTAATCCAACACGTACTGGCGTAATTGAAATTTTAAAACAGATGGGTGCTGACCTGACTGTTGAAAATGAGCGTATCGCTGGTGGAGAGCCTATTGCTGATATTCATATTAAAGGTTCACGCACGCTTAAAGGCATTCACATGCCTGAAGACCAAGTACCTTTAGCAATTGATGAATTCCCAGCCTTATTTATTGCAGCGGCTTGTGCTGAAGGCCAAACAGTATTAACAGGTGCAGCAGAGCTTCGCGTGAAAGAATCTGACCGTATTCAAGTTATGGCAGATGGCTTAAAAATCATGGGCATTGATTGCACACCTACTGAAGATGGCATCATTATCGAAGGTAAAGGCAAATCTGGTGATTGGTCACCAATTTTTGCTGGTGGTGAAATTGAATCACACCATGACCACCGTATTGCGATGAGTTTTAGTATGGCAGGCCTTCGTACTTCTGGTCCGATTACAATTCACGGTACTGAGACTGTTGCTACAAGTTTCCCAACTTTTACTGAGTTGGCGAATCGTGCAGGCTTAACGATTGAAGTTAGCCAATAACTTTTTACCTAACACATTTTATAATTGCTAACACAATAGCAACGGCAGCAGCGAGCTAAAGGCTTGGCTGCTGTTTGTTTATTGCTTATGCTAAGTGCAGATAATGATAAAAGTGTTAGGACAAAGGATGAAAAAATTACAATTTATTGCCAGTTGCCCACAACATGGGGTGCTTGATCATCCACCAAATGAATGCCATATCACTCAAGAATATGTAGCGGCTTTACTGTTTAAACAACTGGGGAATTATGGTTTTGATGCACAGCATATTGTGCATGAACATGAAAAGGTGGAAGTAAGTATTGATAATCACCTTTTACCATTGTCTATTACTTGCCAGCAAACAGACCATGATGGGCATTTAATGTGTGAAATCTCTGCCAATCCTGATGAAGAACAAGACTGGTTTGAGAAAATCGAAACACAAAGTATTATTCGTCAGCTTGCACAGGCTGTTGAAAATAGCTTGAAAGCCGATCATAGCTTTTCAGCATTTGAGTGGAAAAGCTAAACATATTATTGTTAAGACTTATTTGTGAAGTACGGCTTTTTAGAAAAGTCGTACAATTTCTTTAAATTAAATATAAAAATACAAAATCTTTCCCGAAATTGCTACCTATCTTTAATGCTTTGTGTATATTGAAATTATTAAGATATTTACATAATTAGAGTGTAGTTTTCATGACACAAGTTGATATTGCAGCATTATCTCCTCAAGTCGTTTGGCAGCATTTTCAAACACTTTGTACTATTCCTCGTCCGTCAAAGCATGAACAGCAGCTTCGTGAGTTTTTACAAAACTGGGCCGAAAGTCGGAATTTAGAAACTTATGTAGATGAAGTAGGAAATTTGATTATCCTTAAAAATGCGACACCGGGTAAAGAACATGTGTCTGGAGTTATTCTTCAAGGCCATTTAGATATGGTTACACAAGCCAATACTGGTACGGTACATGACTTCTTTAAAGACCCGATTCGTCCAGTTCTTGAGGAGGGCTGGCTAATTGCCAAAGACACTACTTTAGGTGCTGATAATGGCATTGGGGTAGCTTTGGCCTTAGCTGTTTTAGATTCAAATGATATTGCTCATGGCCCAATAGAAGTTCTTTTAACAGTCGATGAAGAAGCAGGGATGAGTGGTGCGCGGCTTTTAGAGACAGGTGTGCTAAAAGGAAAATGGCTATTTAATATTGATACAGAAGAATGGGGTGAGTTGTATTTAGGGTGTGCTGGTAGTATTGATGTTGAGGTAGAGCAGCCGCTTAATTATGAGCCAATCCCTGAAAATTTGAATATTGTGAATATTCAGGTGGCTGGTCTTAAAGGTGGTCACTCTGGCGTAGATATTCATTTAGGACGTGGCAATGCCAACGTTATTTTGGCTCGCTTTTTAAATCAATATTTAGCCTCTCTAGGTGGGCATCTTGTTGAGTTTACAGGTGGTACGGCCCGTAATGCTTTACCGCGAGAAGCAGTGGCAACTATTGCAATTTCGCCTAATCAGTTATCAAGCCTAGAAAAGTTACTTGCTGAATATCAAACGGCATGGAAAGAACAGCTAAAGGGTATTGATGACAACTTGCAATTAAGTATTCAATCCACTGGTGTTGCAGTGACTGAAGTGATTACTCAACAACAGCAAAATGAATGGTTGCAAGCTTTGGCAACAAGTCCTTATGGCGTTGCAAGTATGAGTCAGGTTCTACCAGATGTAGTTGAAACCTCAAATAACATTGGGGTGGTGAGACTAAATCGAGAAGGTGGAAAAGCTGTCTTAATGGTTCGTTCAATGGTGAACCAAGAAGCTCAAGATTTTGCAGAAAAAATTCAGGCACATTTTAGCCAGTTTAATATCGGCTCTACACTTACGCCGTTAGTGTCGGGTTGGACACCAAATCCAGATTCGGCTGCTCTAAAGTGCTTACAACAAGCCTATCAAAATGCATTTAATATTGAGCCAAATCTAAAAGTAATTCATGCAGGCTT
Source organism: Acinetobacter sp. EKM10A (assembly GCF_011075215.1). Lineage (NCBI taxonomy): Bacteria > Pseudomonadati > Pseudomonadota > Gammaproteobacteria > Moraxellales > Moraxellaceae > Acinetobacter > Acinetobacter sp. EKM10A. Next base: position 382,521 of record NZ_JAALLK010000001.1, read on the forward strand.
AGAATGTGGGATTATTGCTGAACATTACCCACATTTACAGATGGTTTCGTTTGGACCGGATATTCAAGGTGCACATGCACCGGGTGAACGAGTCAAAGTTGATACTGTAGAGAAATGCTGGAAGCTACTGGTAACGGCTTTGGCATCTGTAGAGTAATTTTTAAGAAATAAGAAGCTCAGTTATGAGCTTCTTAAACTTTGACCTTTACGTGAAAATAATTTGGATTTAACTCGGTAAATTCGATTTCACAACAAATATGATTTTTACTCGATTTTTAAAAGTTGTCCTGTTTCACTTAAAGTAAACTCATCAAAATCATTCGCTAAATAAAAATGACCTTTATAAAACTGGCGAACTTCTTCGGTAATAGCTTGCTGCCCAGTTTTATCCTGATGTCTAGGGCTAAAGTGTGTCAGAATTAAATTGTCTAGAGATTGCTGCTCAGCAAATTCAGCCACCATTTTTGCTGAGCTGTGCATTGGTCCTTTACCTACTTTATCTAAGACTGTTTGCAAATAAGTTGCTTCATGAATAAGTAATTGAGCATCCTTACAAGCATCGGCTAATAATTCTGGCCGATCATTATCACCACCTATAATTGCATGAATCTGCTGATTTTGAATTTTGATAAAGTCTTGAGATTTTAAAATTCGCCCCTCAAACTCAACATCGTAGCCTCGTTTTAAATGCCCCCAAATATCGCCTTTAGGTACGCCAAGCTGAGTTAAAGCTTGAATATCTATCTTCTTCTGGGTGGATTTTATATAAATACTAAATGCAAAACTCGGAACACGATGACTTAGTGGATGTGCTTGAATAAAGAGTTCATCGGTGAGCTGCTGTGGCCGAGTTGCTTCATTAACATCAATAAATTTTATTGAATAAGGCAAATGTAAGTCTGTAAGTTGAGCAGTGATTTCAAACCATTGTTGAATTTCTTTGGGTGCAATCACGATTAATGGTTTGCTGCGTGCATTCATGCCTGCACTTGCCAGTAAACCAACTAGACCATAACAATGATCGCCGTGAACGTGTGTAATACAAATGGCAATTAAGTTTTGTAGTGAGAGTCTAGCTTGCTGAATACGATGCTGTGTACCTTCACCAGCATCAACTAAAATCCAGTCCTTATTTTTACTGTTACGAACAGCTAATCCTGAAACATTGCGTGAAAGCGTGGGTACACCTGATGATGTGCCTAAAAAGGTAAAATGAAGCATATTCTTGGAATTTTTTAGTCAAATGCGTAATTTTTACATTATAGACACTTATTAAAATTTTATAAAAATTATGGTGCATGGTAGCGACCGAGTGAAAAAATATTTAGCACGTTTTGGATTAAGTTGGAATAATTTTCAATAATGACACGGTATATAACATGATGGGCATAGACTCAATCTATGCCCATCATGTTACCGTTTATTTCATAATAATAAAACGTGTAATGATTTGGCGAAGCTGTTTTAAATAACCTGTAAAGAAGTGGTTAGCGCCCGGTAAAATCGTGATTGGATGCTTTTGTGGTTTTGCCCACTCAATTGCATCTGAAAGTAAGGTGATGTCATCTTGCTCACCATGAATGAGTAGAATGTCGCCTTGAATTTCAGGAGTTTTATAGTGACGTAAGCCCACAACAGTAGCTGTTGGTAAACCACATAAAATTAACTGTACTGGCTGTAATTCAGGGCTAAGCTGCGCATGACATTTTGCCAAAACATGTGAGCCAAAGCTAAAGCCACCTGCATAAAATGGCAAACCTGCATGAAGCTTACGAACATGCTCAATCACAGCTAAAATATCTTCAGTTTCTCCATGACCTTCATCATGAACACCTTCACTGCCGCCTAAACCACGGAAACTAGGACGGTAAACAATACAGCCATATTCATTAAAGATTTGGGTTAAAAGAGCAGGGACTTTATGTTGAGGGGTTCCACCTTGTAATGGGTGAGGGTGACAAACAACTGCAAAGCCTTTGATTTCACCTTCAGGACGGTCAACGAAAAGTTCAATTTTACCTACTGGACCCTGGATGAAAATTTGCTCAGACATAGAAGAACCGCTAAATAACAATACGTAAGTGCTATTTTACCGATAGTCGTCATTGAAAACACGAGTTAGCATTAAAAAATATCTACTGTTATAGTTGGCATTAATAATAATTTTTTTCAGGTTGTCTATGCTTGCTTTAATTTCTCCTGCAAAAACTTTAGATTATGAAACAGCGTTACCTACAGATGAGTTTACTCAGCCGCGCTTGTTAGAAAACTCAGCACAATTAATTGATGTTTGTCGCAAACTTTCTGCTTCGGAAATTGCGAATTTAATGAGTGTCAGTGAAAAAATTGCCACACTTAATGCTGATCGTTTTAGAGACTGGAAGCCAGAATTTGATTTTTCAAATGCTCGTCAGGCAATTTATGCATTTAAAGGAGATGTTTATACCGGTTTAGATGCTTATCATTTAAAAGACAAAGATATTGATTTTGCTCAGCAGCATTTGCGTATGCTCTCTGGTTTATATGGTTTATTGCGTCCTTTAGATTTAATGATGCCTTATCGTTTAGAGATGGGTACTAAATTAAAAAATACGCGCGGTCACAATTTGTATGAATTTTGGGATGATATTATCACCAATCAGATTAATGAAGACTTGGCAGCAATTAAATCTGAATTGCTGGTAAATTTGGCTTCAGATGAATATTATAAGTCTGTTAATGAAAAGAAAATTAAGGCTGAAATTGTGAAGCCTGTTTTCCTTGACCAGAAAAATGGCAAATATAAAGTCATTAGTTTCTATGCGAAAAAAGCACGTGGTTTAATGGCTCGTTTTATTATTGAAAACCAATTAAATAAAGCTGAGGACATCAAAGCGTTTAATACTGAAGGTTACTACTTTGATGCTGATAACTCATCGGCAAAAGAGTTGGTGTTTAAGCGTGATGAACAATAATCCTAAGCGTGGTTAATAGATGCTGATGCAGCTTTACTTATTAAAACTGGAACTTTTTTGGTTTGAACTGCATCAGCATTATCATTTTTCTGAACCGCATAAAATTTTAAATGAACTTATTGCTGCTTATAGTGAAAAGCAGCGAGCCTACCATACCGTCCAACATTTATATGAATGTTTGAGTTTAATTGAGACGATTCAGTCCGAATTAAATGATCCATATGCTGTTGCATTGGCTCTCTGGTTCCATGATGTAGTCTACGAACCTCAAGCGCTAGATAATGAACTTAAAAGTGCCGAGTTATTTGAGCAATTGATGGCTCAAGATTTACAGCTCGATACAATGCAGAAAATAAAGCGTTGGATTCTTGCGACTCAAAAGCATGCACCAACCGATGAAACAGATTTGCAATTTTTGTTAGATATCGATTTAGCTATTTTGGCAGCAACACCTGAACGTTTTATGCAATATGAACAGCAAATTCAGCAGGAGTATTCTTGGGTTGATCCAGAAGTATATTCAATTAAGCGAAAAGAAGTTTTAATGAATTTTTATCAGTCTGAGCCGCTTTATCAAACTGCATATTTCCAAAAGAATTTTGAGTTAAACGCCAAGCAAAATTTAAAGAAAATATTGGAATAGCCTAAGCTAAATGTAAAATTTAGATCTGTTGATTGAATAAAGTGATATAGATTTTTAATCTTTTTTGAAAAGTGAAAATGGTTACATGAGAGGAGAGAGGAACCACTGAAAAAAAACAGTGATTCCTTAGAAATAAATTATTTAAAGAAATACCCTGTTTCTGGTGAACTTGCATTTGCCATGCGTTTGCGTGGCATACGCCCAGCTAAAAATGCTTCACGTCCTGCTTCAACAGCTTTCTTCATTGCAGAAGCCATCAAAATAGGATTTTGAGCCGCTGCAATCGCTGTGTTCATCAATACGCCATCACAACCAAGTTCCATCGCAATAGCAGCGTCACTTGCTGTACCAACACCTGCATCTACTAAAACCGGTACTTTGGCATTTTCTTTAATAATTGAAATGGTATGCGGGTTTAAAATACCTAAGCCTGAACCAATCAAACTACCTAAAGGCATAATTGCAACACAGCCCATACTTTCAAGTTCTTGAGCAATGATTGGATCGTCAGAGGTATAGACCATAATCTCAAAACCATCATCAATCAAAGTGCGAGCGGCTTTTAAAGTCTCGGTTACATTTGGATATAAAGTTTTTTCATCACCCAACACTTCAAGTTTTACTAGGTTATGACCATCCAGTAGCTCGCGCGCTAGCATACACGTGCGTACTGCGCTGTCAGCGTCAAAACAACCTGCGGTATTTGGCAAAATTGTATATTTCTCTGGTGGAATGACAGAAAGTAAATTCGGTTGATCTGGATCTTGTCCAATATTCACACGGCGGATTGCGACAGTTACGATTTCTGCACCACTAGCTTGAATGGCTAAATCCGTTTCATTTAAGTCTTTATATTTCCCTGTTCCTACCAATAAACGAGATTGAAAAGAACGTGAACCAATAATGAGAGGGGTGTCTTGCATGGATAACTCCGACTTAGCCGCCGCCAACAGCGTGAATAATTTCGATACGGTCATGTTGAGCAATCGTAATTTGCTCTAATTTGCTTTTAGGCACGATTTGCTGATTGTGTTCAACAGCAAAACGTTTTCCTTCAAGTGCCAGTTCCTGAATGAGTTGCAACAGGTTTTGGCTAGGCGTGTCCGTTAATTCGCCATTTAAATAAATTTGCATGATCACATTCCGATTATTTTGCGTATTTGAAAGCATTCCAAGCCAAGATTAGCCATCCAGCAATCATCAAAGCTCCACCTATTGGCGTAATTGCGCCTAATATCCGCGGTAAACCCAATGCCATGATATAAAGCGAACCACAAAAGAACAGAATGCCAATCTGAATAAGCAAGAAAGATAACTTGATTGGGAAATGAGGAAGAACCTTGCTTAAAATACCAAGCGCTAACAATCCAAGCGCATGATAAAAAAAGTAGTCGGTTGCAGTCTGCCACCAAGCAAGTTGTTCAGGGCTCGCGTGAGCTTTAAGACCATGTGCTCCAAAAGCACCCAACATGACTGCGAAAGCAAGATTAAGGGCTGAAATGGCAATCCACATAACAAAAAACGCAACTGAATAATGAAAGGCAACGTTACCATAGAATAGGTTGGCTAAACATAGCCAGATAAAACAAAAGGGCTTATCGCCCTTTTATTTTTTGATTTTCTTTAGCTTGCAGACATTGCGACTTTAATTTTTTCCATCGCATTCTTTTCAAGCTGACGAATACGTTCGGCAGAAACATTATATTCAGCAGCAAGCTCATGGAGGGTAGATTTATCGTCATCTAACCAACGGCGCTGCAAAATATTACGTGAACGGTCATCTAGCTGGTTCATTGCGTCATGCAAAGCAGATGTACTTTGTTCTTCCCAATCCTCATTTTCTACTAAACGAGCAGGGTCATAACGATTATCTTCAAGATATAACACAGGCGCAGTGTGCGGGGTGTCATCATCGTCATCGCCTTGAGCTTCAAAAGCAGCATCATATGCTGTTAAACGACCTTCCATTTCCAAAACTTGTTCTGGAGTAACATTTAAGTCGTTTGCAATAGATTGTGCTTCTTCTAATGTGAGCTTTTTACTCGATTTTTTTAAGCTGCGTAAATTGAAGAAAAGTTTACGCTGAGCTTTGGTTGTTGCAATTTTTACAATACGCCAGTTACGAATAACATATTCGTGGATTTCTGCCTTAATCCAGTGGACGGCAAAAGATACAAGACGTACGCCCATATTTGGGTCAAAACGTTTTACGGCTTTCATTAAGCCTAAGTTACCTTCTTGAATAAGGTCACCTTGAGGTAGGCCATAACCTGCATAGCTGCGCGCAATGTGAACGACGAAGCGTAAATGCGACATTACCAGCATTTTTGCGGCATCAAGATCTTGGTCATAATAATAACGCTCAGCAAGCTCTTTTTCTTGCTCAGCCGTTAAAATAGGAATCTGATTGACAGTACTGATATATGCACCAAGGTTTACACCGGGCGCAGACAATGACAGGGGCATCAATTGATTGCTGCTGTCACTCATGAGTTCTCCTTATAGGATAGGATGGATTAACCAATAAGTTCATCTTAATTTGAATCGGCTTCATAATTAAGGAAAATTGGGTATAGAAATGTAAAATTTTATGCAGTTTCTAATCTTTTAGTTTAGCAAAGAATTATTGAGTTTCAATTAAATAGTGAAATTCTCTTTCTGAAATCTGCATGGTTTGACACGTAAAATGATGTAATTGGCAATAACGTGTTACATCAATTTCACTATGCGGGTCAGATGATTTTAATAAGAATAGTTGTTTTCCCGATAATTTTTTAAGTTCACGTTTCAACATTAATAATGGCATTGGACAAGGTTGGCCAAGGGCATTAATTTCAATAGGCGTCGTAGCGGAAGAAGTAGTGCTCATTCATCATCAAAACAACTAAAAAAATTATTTTAACAAATTTTTGTAAACACTACATAACTTTATATAAAGAACAACTAATCAATACTGATAAAAATTATTGTAATAAGCTGTTTAAAAAAACAGCTAAAAATAGGGGAAATAAATGAAAAAAATTCTATTAATTGTCATAAACCCGTGTTAAGCTCGAACCGTTTTAGGAATTACCACACAGTTAAATTGTTTTAATAACCCTATAACAAATGGATGTAACCGGAAATTGTTGATAGTTTTACAGAATGATTACAAGCTTTAAGATTATAAAAATTTTAAAACCTTGTTTGCTCTGCTGTTTGCAACACCGGAAGGTCCTTTTTTCATCATCTGAGGATTGACTTATGACAGCTCGTGAACAAGGCGTAGTAAAGTGGTTTAATGACACTAAAGGCTTTGGTTTTATTCAACGTAACGGCGGCGACGATGTATTCGTTCACTTCCGTGCAATCGTAGGTGACGGTCACCGTTCTCTACGTGACGGTCAACGTGTAGAATTTAGCGTTGTACAAGGTCAAAAAGGTTTTCAAGCTGAAAACGTTCAGCCTTTAGACTAATTCATCTTTTTGATGAATCATGGACGCTCCAATTTTTGAATTGGGGCGTTTTTGTTTATAATGATCTTCTCATTCGAGAGATTGTTTGTTAGAGCGCGTATTTATGACATCTGGTTTTGAAACCTTGAATTTACATCCGCAACTTAAAAAGGCGATTGATGCTTTAGGGTTTACTCAAATGACCCCAATTCAGCAAAAGGTTTTAAAATATACATTAGCCGGGCATGATGCAATTGGGCGAGCACAGACAGGAACAGGTAAGACTGCTGCCTTTCTGATTAGTGTAATTAATGATTTGCTCAATAATCCGGTTCAGGAGCAACGCTTCCGTGGTGAGCCTCGTGCTTTAATCTTAGCACCTACTCGTGAGTTGGCATTGCAGATTGAAAGTGATGCAAAATCTCTCACAAAATTTTCTAATTTACACCTAGTGACCCTATTAGGTGGCGTTGATTTCGATAAGCAGAAGAAGCAACTTGATGCTAATTTTGTCGATATCATGGTTGCCACACCAGGGCGTTTAATTGATTTTGTAGAACAAAAAGAAGTTTGGCTCGATCAAATTGAATTTTTAGTGATTGATGAAGCTGACCGTTTATTGGATATGGGCTTTATTCCTTCCGTAAAACGTATTGTGCGTTATTCACCACGTAAGGAACAACGACAAACCTTAATGTTCTCTGCAACATTTAGTTATGATGTCTTAAACTTGGCAAGACAATGGTTATTTGAACCAGTAACTGTTGAAATTGAACCTGAACAAAAGACCAATAATGATGTCGAACAACGTGTTTACGTTGTGGCTAAACAGGATAAATATCGTCTTTTACAAGATATTTTACGTGAAGAGCCAATTGATAAAGTCATGATCTTTGCCAATCGCCGTGATCAGGTACGTCGTCTTTACGACCATTTGAAAAAAGATGGATACAAAGTGGGGATGCTATCTGGTGAAATTGCTCAAGATAAACGTTTAAAAATGTTGGAGCAGTTTAAGCAAGGCAAACATAACATCATGATCGCAACCGATGTTGCTGGTCGTGGTATTCATGTAGACGGTGTATCACATGTAGTGAATTTTACATTACCTGAGCAGTCTGATGATTATGTCCATCGTATTGGTCGTACAGGTCGTGCAGGGGCACAAGGGGTAAGTATTAGTTTCTTATCTGAAGATGATGCTTTCTATTTACCCGAAATTGAAAAAGCAATTGGTAAGAAATTGCCTCTAACCCGACTAGATGGTTATTGCTAATAAAAAATCCCAATCATTTGATTGGGATTTTTTTTGATTAATTTATTTTACAATAGAAGGTAAGTGTTGTTTGATAGTCATCATCTTTTGCTAAAGATGCATTTTTACCCGTTAAAGTACCGATGACACCCGCAGCAGCTTCTACCATTTGACCAGTCTTTTCACTTACCACATCTTTTAAAACCCCATGGTAAGACGTTTTTTCATCAACAATAACTGGCGTTGTGCTCTTAGAGCATGTTTTTTGTGCCGCAGTAACCGCATTATTCTTTGCAATTAAATTGGTTTTGCCAATTCCAGTCACTTCAAACTGATTATTTTCTTTTTGAATCGCTAAAGTGTTTTTAGGCGTGGTTGCACAAGCACCTAGTAATAAAACAACACCGCTCATTGCGCTCGCTAAAATTATTTTTTTCATAATGCACCTAAGTTAATCACCAAAAGATAGGGTTATTTGAACATAAGTTTTCTAATTGATTTTGAAGACGTTGTATGAGTTTTGATGTTTTGTATTAAAAAATGTCAAACTATGAATTCACTAAGTTTATAAGCTAGATTCAATGGTGGATTAACGGTAGATTATGCTAATCTATTTCGAATTTTTGAGTTAGATTAATATTAATGACGGATTCAGCAATACAAATAATTCACCAAAATATTCATCAGCGTCAGTCTATTGGCCAATTAGTTGAGCCAGCCCCAAATACAGATCAGTTAGAGTTGGCTTTTCAGGCAGCTTTAACAGCTCCAGATCATCATAGACTTAAGCCAACGCGTTTTGTAATTGTGTCAGGTGACCAACGTGCTGCTTTTGGTGAAGTTCTGGCAAAAGCATTGGTCGATTTGGGTGAGTCTGATCCTGCACAGCTTGAACGAGTGAAGCAACATCCTTTTCGAGCTCCGCTACTTATTTTAGCTCTTACGCAATTACAAGATCATCCGAAAGTTCCACACTTCGAACAAATTTTGAGTACAGGCGCAGCAGTACAAAATCTTTTGTTATCTTTACAAGCTCAAGGGTTCTCGACCATGTGGCGTAGTGGTGCCGTTGTCGAATCAAACTGGTTAAAACAGCATTTAGGTCTGCAACCGCATGATTTGATTTCAGGTATTATTTATGTCGGCACAGCAGCTAAAGCAATTGCACCGCGTGCAGATATTGATAGTAAAGAATTCGTAAAAGTTTGGCAGGCTTAACGTCTGTAAAAGTAAGAAATAGGATAATAAAGCATGGCTGAATTTAAGTTTACAGATTTGGTGGAACCTGTTGCGGTCGATAAAAAAACGGCATTACGTATTACCGTTTTAGGGGGCGGTAGCTTTGGTACAGCCATGGCAAATTTAGCTGCTCGTAATGGCTGCGATACCATGATCTGGATTCGTGATGCCGAAACAGCAGAAGAAATTAATAAAACCCATATTAATAAACGTTATTTACCAGACTTCACTTTAGAATCTTCATTACGTGCAGTTTCTGATCTTGAGCAAGCGGTATGTGATCGAGATATTATTTTAGTTGCAATTCCAAGCCACTCATTCCGTGACGTTTTAAAACAAATAGCGCCTTATATTACTGCACAAGCTGTGGTGTCTTTAACCAAAGGTGTTGAAGCTAAAACATTTAGCTTCATGAGTGATATTATTCGTGAAGAATTACCAGAAGTGCCGTATGGCGTATTGTCAGGACCAAATCTTGCTAAAGAAATTATGGCAGGTATGCCTTCTGGTACTGTAATTGCAAGTGACTCTGAACTCGTCCGTTATGCCGTACAGCATGCACTTCATAGTGCGTTATTCCGTGTTTTTGGTAGCGATGATGTACATGGAGTTGAGTTAGGCGGTGCCCTTAAGAATATTTATGCCGTTGCTATGGGAATTGGAGCAGCATATAAAATTGGTGAAAATACCAAGAGTATGATTTTAACGCGTGCTTTGGCTGAAATGAGCCGTTTCGCGGTAAAACAAGGTGCAAACCCGCTCACGTTCTTAGGTTTATCTGGAGTAGGTGATTTATTTGCGACTTGTAATAGTCCATTAAGCCGTAATTATCAAATTGGTTATGCGCTAGGTTCTGGTAAAACGCTTGAACAAGCGAGTAAAGAATTAGGTCAAACTGCAGAAGGTATTAACACGATTGTTCAGGTGCGTGGCAAGGCGCAAGAACTGGACGTATATATGCCAATAACCAATGCTTTATATGAGGTCATTTTTGAAGGCGCTCCACCATTAAATATTGCACTTTCTCTTATGAAAAATGGACACCGTAGTGATGTCGAGTTTGTTTTACCTCATCATGAAGTCTGACGAATAAATGTCATAAATTGTGGTTATAATGCAGGAATTGTTTACAAGGAAATTTTATGCAACTGACATTAGTTCGTCATGGGGAAGCTGCTCCACCAGTAAATGGTAATGATATTAAACGTCCCCTTATTGCGCGTGGACATGCACAGGCTGAGCAAACGGCAACCTTTTTAAAGGATATTGTAAAACCAGATATTTTTGTTGTTAGTCCTTTGCTGCGTGCTCAGGAAACGTTGGCGCATATCCAGACCTATTTTAAAGATGTGCCAGTGTTGTTATGCGACAAAATTAAGCCTGACGATGATGCAAAAGAAGCGATTGAATGGCTATCTCAAATTCCTTATGAGTCGATTGTGGTTGTTTGCCATATGAATGTGGTAGGGCATATTGCAGAGTTACTTACTCATGAAAATTTCAATCCATTTGCACTTGCTGAAGCTAGAATTTATGATCAAGCTGTTATTGCAAATGGTTTATCAACACAAAAAAATAGTTTTATACCCACAATATAATTAAAAAGGTTATTTAGCCCACATGCTGTACATATGGATGCCTGAAACCAATGGAGTTTGGCATTGGTCTAACGGAGAAAACTGGTTGCAGGCTGCAAGTCTCGATCAATTAATACAAGACTTGCAAATACATCAAGGAAAAGAAGCTACGGTCTTTTTTCCGAGTCGTCATGCTCAAATGCTTCAGCAAACGATGGCAAAGTCCCATTACAAACAGCTTGGAGCTGATGGGGTTAAATATCTACTTGAAGAGTTTGTGACTTTGCCGATTGATCACATGAAAGTGCTTCACCATTTTCATGCGGATCAGTTAACTGTTTTGGGTGTTGCTCAGGGGATGGTAGAGACATGGCAACATTCTTTAGCTTTGTTACCAACCAAACTTGTGGCTTTGTTGCCAGATTTTCTAGTTTTACCTGAACCACAAGCTCAGCAAGTTATTCTGTGTAATATTGGTCATCAGCTTTTGGTGCGTGAGAATAAGTGGTTAGGTAATTCTATTGATGACTTGGGGCTTTTTTTAGAGTTCCAGTCAGCCGAAACACATTATCAATATAGCGGTTTAACAGCAGAGCAACTAGAGAGCTTAGAAGCTGCCTCAAGCGCAGAGCAACGTTCTGAGTTTGTTTATCAATTTCAGCCCTTAGATAAAACTAAGCAGCATCCTTTTAATGTTTTGCCAAAAGCAAAAGGGCAAGAACATACTTTTTCTAATTATTGGAAAGCTTGTGCCGCCGTTGTTCTAGCAATTATTGTCGTGCAGTTTAGCTATGATTTATTGCGTTGGGTAAAATTGAAAAAGGTGGCAGATCAGACTGCTGAACAGGCAATTGAGCAATATAAATATTGGTTTGGTCCATCTAGTCGTGTGACTGAACAAAATATTAAAGGACAATTCGAAAGTCATTTAAGAATGAGCCAGCAAGGTGATACCCAGGCACTTTCTCTGTTAAGCCGGGTTGGGCCTATTTTAATGCAAAGACAGATTTTAGCTCAGCAACTCAATTATGATGCTTCAATCTTAACAATGGCATTAAAAGCAAAATCAGCAGATGATTTGCAAGCTTTAACCCAACAACTTAATCAACAAGGTTTTAAAGCTGAGTTAGGTAATGTTCAAGCTGATGGTAGTGGTGCGATTGGGGTGGTGAAAATACAATAATGAAAATGTTAGCTCAGTTGCAAAACCGCTTTGATCAGTGGATTGAACAAATTGTTCAATATTTAGATCGCTTAACTGTCCGTGAACGTATTATGGTGGTCTTTACTACTATTTTTGTTGTAGTCGTCATTGTTGGATATTCACTTTGGAAAATGCATTCCTTGGCAGAACAACAGCAAAAACGTTTAAATGATTTAAAAGATTTGATGGTGTGGATGCAGAGTAATGCAGTCACGATGAAGCCTGCCAATGAGCTTGAACTAGATAAGTCTGGAAAAATACAACGAGTAGCTCAGCAACAAGGTTTAACTGTGTCTTCCCAGCAAAATGGAGAACAGTTACAAATTGTTGTAACACATCAGAATTATGCAATTTTAGCTAACTTTTTAACACAACTTGCACAGATGGGCTTAAGTATACAAAAGATGGAAATGGTTTCTAGTGAAGGTCAGATTAAATTAACAGCGACAGTTCAATAACATATCAAAATATGCTTGTGTCAAGCATGGTGTTTTGTGCTGCCTGTGCCTATAATATGCGTACCTAAAATCAGTAGACTGTGATTGGTATGTTATATTCACTTGCTCGCCCGATGTTGTTTAGTTTAGCACCAGAGCGTGCCCATGAATTAACATTATCCATGCTTGATAAAGCGCATAAGCTAGGCATGATGCGCCAGACCGTAGAAGCAAAGCCAACTACATGTATGGGAATCGAATTTCCTAATCCGGTAGGGTTGGCAGCCGGTCTTGATAAAAATGGTGCTCATATTGATGCATTAGCTGGGTTGGGTTTCGGTTTCATTGAAATTGGTACAATTACACCTCGCCCACAATCTGGTAACCCAAAACCACGTTTATTCCGTATTCCTGAAGCTAAAGCTATTATTAACCGCATGGGTTTTAATAATGATGGCGTTGATAAGCTAATCGAGAATGTTAAAGCATCAAAATTTAGAGGCATTTTAGGAATTAATATTGGTAAAAATGCTGATACACCTGTCGAAAAAGCCGTTGATGATTATTTGATTTGTCTTGAGAAAGTTTATAACTACGCTTCATACATTACGGTTAATATTTCGTCTCCAAATACTAAAAATTTGCGTAGTTTGCAAAGTGGTGATGCATTAACTGAATTATTGCAAACCTTAAAAGCACGTCAACTTGAGTTGGCAGAGCAATATAATCACTATGTACCTTTAGTTCTTAAAGTCGCTCCAGACTTAACAGCTGAAGATGTTGAATTTATTTCGGCACAATTATTAGATTTTAAAATTGATGGTCTTATTGTGACGAACACGACCTTATCGAGAGAAGGGGTAGAGAACCTGCCTTACGGTAATGAGTCAGGTGGTTTGTCGGGTGCACCTGTATTTGAAAAAAGTACGGAATGTTTACGTTTATTTGCTCAAACATTAAAAGGACAAATTCCTTTAATTGGTGTGGGCGGAATTTTGTCGGGTGAACAAGCTGCAGCGAAACAACAGGCTGGAGCAACGCTTGTACAAATTTATAGTGGTCTGATTTATACGGGACCAACGCTTGTGAAGCAATGTGTTGAAGCCATGACTTAATTGAACATGAACACCATTGATATCATCATTCTGATACTTTTGCTCATTGGGGGGCTAAACGGTTTGCGACAAGGATTTATAAAAGCCTTTGCGAACTTGGTAGGATGGATTTTTGCATTAATTATGGGTGCAAAATATGCTGTTCTTCTAGCTCCGTCAATGTCAGGTTTAAGTCAGGATCCGGTGGTTCAAAAGATCGCGGCTTTCGCTTTTATTGCACTTTTAATTATCGTTTTAACTTGGATCGTCACTGCATTTTTAAATGGCCTCTTGAAAAGTTTGAAGTTGGGGCCATTAAATCGTTTAGCAGGTGGTGCTTTTGGTTCGTTGAAAGGTTTATTGGTTGTTCTTATTACCATGCAGGGTGTTGGTCCTTGGGTAGAAAGTTCGCCTCATTGGAAACAATCCAAATTTATCCAGTTTTTATTGCCTTATGCACCTTTAGCAACAGAGCTTTCTAAAGATGCAGCAAGTGAGGCATTTCATCAGATAACATCTGGGGGCGGTGTAACGCGCACTTCTCCAAAACCAATGGACGAGTCGGAGGAAACAGAGCTTCGACCTGACCATTCAACAAAGAATCCTTTTTATTAATTCCTAGCTTGTCTGCGAGGTTGCTATGTGTGGAGTTGTTGGTATAGCCGGTAAATCGCCAGTGAACCAAATGTTGTTTGATGCATTAACGATGTTGCAGCATCGTGGGCAAGATGCAGCTGGAATAGTAACCTGCCATGAAGGCCGTCTTTTCCTTCGTAAGGATAACGGTATGGTACGTGATGTTTTTCATACTCGTCATATGAGAGCATTACTTGGTAATTACGGTATTGGTCATGTGCGCTATCCAACTGCCGGTTCTTCGAGCAGCGCGGAAGCTCAACCATTTTATGTGAACTCACCTTACGGTATTACACTTGCACATAATGGTAACTTGACGAATGCAGAAGAAATTCATGATGACCTGTTCAAAACAGATTTGCGTCACATGAATACGGACTCTGATTCAGAAGTTCTTTTAAACGTTTTTGCTCATGAGTTGCAAAAGATAGGAACTTTAAATCCTACGCCGGAAGATATTTTCCATACCGTTTCGCGTGTACATGAGCGCTGCCAAGGTGCTTATGGTGTCGTGGCAATGATTACTGGTCACGGCTTAGTTGGTTTCCGTGATCCAAATGGTATCCGTCCGCTTATTTACGGTTCTCGTGTAACTGAGCAAGGCGAGATGGAATATATCATTGCATCTGAATCTGTAGCGATTACGGCGCTTGGCTTTAAAATTGAGCGTGATATTGCTCCGGGTGAAGCAATTTTCATTAATGCTGATGGTGAGTTATTTACAAAGCAATGTGCTGCAGATCCAAAATACCGTCCATGTATTTTTGAATATGTTTATTTTGCTCGTCCAGATGCAATTATTGATGGTATTTCGGTTTATAAAGCTCGCTTAAAAATGGGTGAGAAATTAGCGCATAAAATTTTGCGTGACTGGGGTGAAGACCATGATATTGACGTGGTTATCCCAATTCCAGATACAAGCCGTACCTCAGCTTTAGAGTTGGCAAATATTCTTGGCGTGAAGTTCCGTGAAGGTTTTATGAAAAACCGTTATATCGGTCGTACCTTCATTATGCCAGGTCAACAACAGCGTAAAAAATCTGTACGTCAGAAATTAAACCCTGTTGAGTTAGAGTTTAAAGGCAAGAACGTTCTATTAGTGGATGACTCAATTGTGCGTGGTACAACGTGTAATGAGATCATTCAAATGGCGCGTGACTCAGGTGCGAAAAAAGTATACTTTGCTTCAGCTGCACCGAAAGTGATGTATCCGAATGTATATGGTATCGATATGCCTGCTAAAACTGAGCTTATTGCTTCAGAGCGCAGTGTAGAAGAAATTCAGGAAATTATTGGTGCTGATCGTTTAATTTTCCAAGATTTGGAAGATTTGAAGAACGCTGTACGTACAAGTAAAGTACCTACATTAACCGAGTTTGATTGCTCTGTTTTTGATGGTATCTATGTAACTGGTGGAATTGATGCAGACTATCTGAATAATTTGGAGCAGAAACGTAATGATTCTGCGAAAAAGAAAAAAGATGGTTATATTGATGTCAATATTGATGCAGCATCAGTAGATTTGACCGGTATTAAAGAAGAATAGAAATAGCCGAAAAAAGCGGGTATTTCCCGCTTTTTTCTTTTATGATGAAACTTAACAATGTAATTGGGATTATTTACATTGAAAGAAGTAAGCCACTATTTAATCGAAAATAAAAATATGGCATGGTCCATCACTATGTGTTTGGTCGCTGTGCTTTTAACTATTTTTATTTTAAATCTAATTTTAGGTTTACTTGTTCATTTCTTTGATTATAGCGAGCCGATTTGGTGGCATGCTTTAAGTCCATATTTTATTGCTCTTTTGCTTTTTATTATGGTTTGGTCTGTGGTGACCGAACTTTATATTTTGCGTAAAGGTGGCCATTCACTTGCCAAGCAGTTGAAAGCTCGTCGTTTGGTAAAAGGTGAAAGTACACCAGAAGAACATGCCGCATTAAAAATTACAGAACATCTGGCACAAACATTTTCCCTGAACGTTCCAACACTTTATGTTTTACCTGATGAAGTAGGTGTTAATGCATTAACGGCAGGTTTTCACTCGAATGATATTGTAATTATTTTAACTTGGGGTGCCTTACAGAACCTTGATGAGCTAGAGCTATATGGCTTATTGGGTCATGAATTTAACCAGATTTTATCGGGTGAAGCAGTAGAAAATACTAAACTAAAAATTTTATATAGTGGTTTGACTACTTTTAGTCAGTGGGGGAGTAAGCTCGCCAAACAAGGGTTTAAGCGCTACAGTCCGGGTTATAAGCATAAGTTCGAGACTGTATTTGTAGCCGTAGGGGGGGTGATTTGGTTGGCGGGAAGTTTAGGTGTTTTAATCACTCGTTTTATTAAATATTTAACATTAAGTGGTCGTACATTTCGCAATGACCAAAAAACGATGCGGTTATTAAAAAATAGCACTAATACCCAAACTTTATTGCGTATTTACGTTCACCATTCTGGTTCGCAGATTCATAGTGCTTATTCTGAATCGATTGCACATATGTGTTTTGCGAATTCACTTAGCCCGCAAAGTTGGATGAATATTCACCCAAGTATTCGTGAACGTATTTATGAGCTTAACCCAACTTTATTGCAAGATTTGCAATTAGAAAATTTAAAGAAACTTCGAAATCGTCCTTTATTTAGTTTGTTCCATGTACTAGAAGAATCTGAGACTGAAATTTATACGCCGTGGTCATCTCCACAACCTTTGCCTTTGTTGCGTCTTTCTCCAATCAGTTTTGCTTTGAATGATGCAATTAAACCGTTAAGCAGTGATATCCGTCGTAATAAAAAGCGTCCTGAACTTATTCAACGTGCATTACAAACTGCGACTGGTTCGCGTGAGGTGATGGTTGCTATTTTAATGATTCGTCAATATCGAGAATTTATTCCACAAGATGCGCCAGTAAGCCATGCAATTGTGGATGCCTTACTTAATCTTGATGGGCGTATTCATATTCAGATATTTCATGATGCATGTAAAAATATTGGTCATATGCCTGCCAGTATTGCTCGTCAATTTTTGACTAAACTGGCACTAATTATTCAAGAAGATGGGGAAATTGGATTACTTGATGCACTTCTACTCGAGCGTGTTAAGTACGAGTTAAACTTGATGCCACTTCATTTGCCGACAGCATTTGAAGAGGTAAAACCTCAAATTGTTCGTTTAATTGATGCATTACTTCATGTGCAACAAATCAATAGTCCGAATCAGTTAGAGGTTCGCGAACGTATCTTACGTTCTTTGCTTAATCCTGATGAAATGCATATTTATGATGAAATTTCGGATGAACCTTTAGACTTGGCAGAAATTTTAAATGATATTGCTGGGTTATTGCTGCGTGACCGCTTAAGTATATTGGCAATTGCTGAAATGTGCTTGTGGAGTGATCGTATTATTACTCAAGATGAACTTGATGTGCTTGAGTTGCTCTATTGGCGATTTGGTTTTGAGTCTGATGAAATTGTAGAGCAAATGCAGAAGAAAAATAGCGTTATGATTATTTAAGAAACATATGTAGTTTCCAAAGAGTATCATTAAAAGAAAACGCTGAAAAAAAATCAGAAGCCCGTTAGAATGTGTGTAGATTAGAGGTACTGATTTAGACATGATTGGGCAGCAAAGAAATATACTGGCAACTTTAGGAATAGACGTATGGATTCCTAGAACACAAGTGTGCCAAAAAAATAATGCCCATACTTTGTGGCGAGATCAGGTTGTTGAACCTCATGAGTCAATTACCGTACCTACCATAGATGTTCCTGCTTTTGAGCAAAAGAACACTCAGCCACAGGTGTTTGAAATTCCTAAAGTGGTGGAAGAGCCACCAATAGTAGTTGCAGAAGTCTCGCAGCCAGAGATACTTGTAGAAAAACCTAAAGTCATTGAGCAAGAGACAATTACTCCATTTGAGTTACAGGCTTATTGTCTTGAAAAATGTGTAATTTTTGTTGATGTAACGGCTTTGGAAACAGAAGAAAAACAACTTTGGGCAAATATACAAAAGGCGAAGGTAGGACGATATTCTGAATTAAGATGGCCATTCCCTCTGGCAGCCTATCAAGATCAACGAGGGGTAGGTTCTTATATTCAAGGTTTCTTAGATGCTGTAGCAGCAGAGAAAAAGATTTTATGTTTGGGTAAATCTACCTATATTCAACATGCAAATATTATTCATTTAGCTAGTTTAAAAGAAATGTTAGATAAGCCTCTTCTTAAGAAAAGATTGTGGCAACTTATGCAAGATAACAATGAGTAGTAGGGATTTACATGAAAAAGGTTGTGGTTTTTAGCCAAATTGATGAGGAAATTTTGTCACGGTTACAGCAGGATTACTATGTTGTCGTATTGAACCCTAAACTGGGTGATATTAATGAACAGATACGACAAGAAGTAGTAGATGCTGATGGCATGATTGGGGCTGGTCGTTTGCTCAATGAAAGTAATCTTTCTCCTGCCCAAAAATTAAAAATTATTTCTTCTGTGACTGTAGGTTATGACAATTATGATGTTGGTTATTTAAATCAGAAAAAAATCTGGTTAGCAAACACACCTCATGTTCTAACTGAAACGACAGCAGATCTTGCTTTTACTTTGTTATTAAGTGCAGCCAGAAAAGTTCCTTTTCTAGATCACTGGACTAAACAAGGTGAGTGGAAAAGAACAGTTGGGCCACAGCAGTTTGGTCTCGATGTTTTTGGAAAAACATTAGGTATTATTGGGCTTGGTAATATTGGTGCTGCAATTGCACGTCGTGGCTTTTATGGATTTAACATGAATATTGTTTACCATAATCGTCGCGAGAAACCTGAGTTAGCGGAACCTTTAAAAGCTCAATATCTGGGGTTGGAAGAATTATTACAACAATCTGATTTTGTAGTGACGGCTGTTGACTTAAATGCGGAATCTAAAGCTTTAATGGGCAAGGCTCAATTTGAGCTTATGCAAAAGCATGCCATATTTATTAATATTGCGCGTGGCTCAGTTGTCGATGAGCAAGCCCTAATTGAAGCATTGCAAAATGAAGTTATTTTTGCTGCTGGTTTAGATGTCTATGAGAAAGAACCTCTGCAAGAATCTGCACTTTTCACTTTGCCGAATGTTGTCACTTTGCCTCACGTAGGTTCTGCTACAGCTGAAACACGTAAGAAAATGGCAAATTTAGCTTATAAAAACTTGGTGGAAGCACTTGAAGGCAAGACGCCTAGATATTTAGTGAATCCTAATTTTGTGTAAAGGATGAATAACACTTCATTGCAAATATAGTCTATTTTCAATGTTATAGTGAAAGCCTGTTGATATGATGCAAAATAACTGAAGCATGATATTGATGGGCTTTTTTGTTATTTTAATTTTTAATAAGAGAAGAACTTTTGAAATTTTTGCCAGTTATTTTAAGTTTGGCTTTGATAACAAATGCCTCTTACGCTAATCCTTTTGACCCCAAGCCAGCTTCTGGACAGGTTGAAATTCCAAATATTGGAAGTGGAATAGGGCTGCTCGATCAACAGAAAGAAAAATTTATTGGCGAAAAAGTTTTCCGTGAAGTTCATAAGCAAATGCCGGTTATACAGGATGTATGGCTAGAAGATCAGTTTTTTCAAGTTTTCTCTAATATTTTAAGTGAAACTCAACTGGGGCAGCCGATTGCCCTGGTTGTAATTAAAGACCCTCAAATTAACGCATTTGCTGTTCCAGGTGGGTTATTTGCATTAAATACTGGCCTTATCTCATCGGCACGAAATATTGATGAAATTGCGGGGGTAATGGCCCATGAAATTGCTCACGTTTCGCAAAGGCACTTTAGTCGTTCGGAAGAAGCTTTTAAAGGACAAACCCTTTTAAGCTTGGCTGGTTTGTTGGCAGGGGTGGCTTTAGCTGCTCAGGCTGGTGGAGACGCTGGTGCCGCTGTTATGTTGGGTACACAAGCAGCGCTTCTTGATAAACAGCTCACTTATAGTCGTAATCAAGAGCGTGAAGCAGACCGAATTGGTATGCAATATATGTATGCCGCTGGTTACAATCCGCAAAGCATGGCGGATTATTTTGAAACGATGCATAGAGCGACGAGCCGAGTAAGTTTTTTACCAGATTTTTGGCTGACTCACCCTCTTACATCTGAACGTATGAGTGAGGCTCGCTTGAGAGCAAACCAGATGCCCAAAGTTAAAAGTCGAATATATGATGTCGATTTTGAAATTTTAAAATGGTATACCATGGTGGTTGCTGGAGAAGCTACTGAAAATCAGTTGCAAAGTCTGGCATCGCAAAAAAATCTGGCAGGCTTATTGGCTTTGTCGGCTTTCTACCTTAAACAAGGGGATTATACTCAAGCCCAAGCAACGTTGGAGCAGGCGAAATCAAGCGGTAAGCCATTAGTTGCCTTAATTCAAACAGATATTTATTTAGGCCAGAATAAACTTGATCAGGCTTATAATTCGATTGCTCCCTTGCAAATGACAATGCCTGAAAATAAAGCTTTTAGCTACAAATTGGCTGAGGTTTTATTACGTCAAGGTAAGTATGCTCAAGTGCAAACTTTGGTGCAGCGTTTTATTAATAAAAATGCCCGAGATATTCAAGGTTGGCAATTATTACAACAAGCCGCCAATTTAGATAAAAATTCACCATTAAGAGCTGTGAATGTATTGCGCTATCGTGCTGAAGCACAGTACTGGTCTGGTAGTGAAGAGGATGCAATTAAATCGATGTTGCATGCACAACGTCTTGCAAAAGGTAATCAGGCCATGTCAGCCAGAATAGATAGTCGATTAAAGCAAATGCAAGATGAGCGACGAATGAAAATTTAAGGTCTAGGATGACTTTGGAATTTTCACAGGCATAAATATACTTAAACTTACGAGAAAGTTTAATTTAAGGATATATAAGAAGAGAGGGGATTAAGCTAATTTAGCTTTAATTTTTGCTGAAACTTGAGCAGGATCGGCACGCCCGGCTATGATCGGACGTAGAGAATTCATCACCTTACCCATATCTTTCATGCTAGTTGCTTCTTGAGCAGCAATCGTTTGCTCAATGAGAGAATCAAGCTCTTCCTCAGTCATAGCTTCTGGTAGAAACTGAGATAAAACCTCAGCTTCGGCTTGTTCTTTACTAGCTAAATCATCACGACCAGCACCTTCGAAGGCTTTGATCGATTCTTTACGTTGTTTAATTTGCTTTTCAATGACCGCAAGAACCTGAGCGTCGTCAAGCTCTATGCGCTCATCGACTTCGATTTGCTTAATTGCTGCTTGTAGACTACGCAAAACCGTCACTGTTGCCATATCTTTGGCACGCATAGAAGTTTTTAATGCATCAGTAATTTGGTTTTTTAAAGTAGTCATAATGTTAGCAGTCAATCACAAATTAATTAGTAAAGGCGAGTAGTACGTACAGATTCGCGAGCCAATTTCTTTTGGTAGCGTTTAACTGCAGCAGCTTTTTTGCGCTTACGTTCTTGAGTTGGTTTTTCGTAGAATTCGCGTTTACGAACGTCAGCTAAAACACCAGCTTTTTCGCATGAACGTTTGAAACGACGGATAGCTACGTCAACTGGTTCGCCTTCTTTCAACTTAACTTGTGGCATGTAAAATCCTCTAGATTATGGATAAGATCAGGCACACCATTGCGCCAGATCACAAGTGAAGGTCAGTATTTTACTCATTTACAACTCATATCACAAGTCTATAATAGCGATTGCAATATTTTGACTCATATAAAAGGCAGTTTTGATGATTGTTTTAGGCTTGGAAACTTCTTGTGATGAAACAGGGTTGGCACTTTATGATAGCGAACTCGGCTTACGGGGACAGGTTCTTTATAGCCAGATAAAACTTCATGCCGAATATGGTGGTGTGGTTCCAGAGTTAGCTTCTCGTGACCATGTTCGTAAGCTTATTCCTTTAATGAATCAGCTGCTTGAACAAAGTGGTGTTAAGAAACAGGAAATTGATGCAGTCGCATATACACGTGGCCCGGGTTTAATGGGAGCGTTAATGACTGGAGCCTTGTTTGGAAGAACTTTAGCATTTTCACTTAATAAACCGGCAATTGGTGTTCACCACATGGAAGGCCATATGTTAGCTCCTTTGCTTTCAAGCCAACCGCCTGAGTTTCCATTTGTTGCATTGCTTGTTTCAGGTGGTCATACACAATTGATGGCAGCTCATGGTATTGGTCAATATGAGCTATTAGGGGAGTCAATTGATGATGCGGCGGGTGAAGCTTTCGACAAAGTCGCAAAAATGATGAATCTGCCGTATCCAGGTGGACCAAATATTGCTAAGTTGGCGTTATCTGGTGATCCTTTAGCATTTGAATTTCCACGCCCAATGCTTCATCAGGGCTTAGACTTTTCTTTTAGTGGTTTAAAGACGGCAGTTTCTGTTCAGTTGAAAAAATTGAACGGCGAAAACCGTGATGCTGATATTGCTGCTTCATTCCAAGAAGCCATTGTAGATACCTTAGTAAAAAAATCTGTAAAAGCTTTAAAGCAAACTGGTCTTAAACGTTTAGTAATTGCTGGTGGGGTAAGTGCAAATTTACGATTACGTGAACAGTTGGAAACTTCATTGGCGAGAATTAAAGCTCAGGTTTACTATGCAGAACCTGCTTTATGTACTGATAATGGTGCAATGATTGCATTTGCAGGTTATCAGCGTTTAAAAGCAGGTCAGCATGATGGTTTAGCTGTAACGACCACACCAAGATGGCCAATGACTGAACTTACTATTCCTGAGTAAAATTATTCATCGTCAAAGGCTTGTGGATTTTCGATATCAATATATTCGATGTATCCACGGCCTTGAACTTCATTGCCAAAATAATGACCAGTAAATATATAGCTACTTGCATAACCTCGCCCATGACCATAGCGGAATGGGCAGTCAATTTCTGCCTGAATGTTTAAGATAATTTGCTTTGCATCATTTCGAGCGATCCATGAAAAATATTTTGGAAGTCGCATTTTTTGCCCACTAGGTGAAACGAAGTCATCAACTTGATGCGAAATAATATCAAAGCTTACATCTGTGTAAATTTCAGCTGGCTGGTCCAGATATCTAATATGTAAGGTGTATGTAGCTGTTTGTCCTGCAATATCGGCTTTGGTAAGAAGAAGTTGAGTGGCCTCGTTTAAATTGATAATTTGATAAGTAAAAAAATCAAGTGGCAGTTTATATGCATCAGGAATAAGTTTATTTGTAATGGAGTGAGGACCCACTGCTCGTGCATATTCGTAAGTACAAAGTCCTTGGGTTTCAATGCGTTTTGCTTGATAGTTTAAAAAGCCTTTAAACTTTGCCAATAAACTAAAATGATCATAGATTGGTGTTTTTATAAACCATGAAACATGTGAAGTGATATCGATATCAAAGTCGAAATCAAACCCATCATAATGTCCATTAATATGGATGTGTGGAAATTTTCCTTGAATTAAAATTTCCTGACCTAGTTCTATTAAGGTCCCATCTTTATTAATTTTTGTATTTTTAGGAATGATATAGGCCTTCAGTAAAGCTTGTTCCAGAGCAGCTGTGCTTGAAAAGAAAGTAGCGGTTTTTCTCGGGTTACCAGTGATGATGTCATCATGATCAAAAGCAAGTGCACCTGGTGTACCGATTAAAATCATAATATTTAAGTAACGATGCGGCTCTGGTAAAAGTGGGAAAAAGATACCGTAGTGTGTCCAGCTATAATATTTTTCGTCAATTCGTGGACGGATGATATGAGTTTGAGTAAAAGGAAGAGTTGAATATTTTTTTGCTTGGTCTAAAACGCCTTGTGCAAGTAATAAACTTTTAGCAAGCGCTTTACTTGTTGTAGAAATTTTTGGCAATTGTTTTTTCATATATAAACCTAAAGAAGGGCTATCTTTGTTTTAGGTTATGAAAAACAACTGCCAAAGCTAAGCGGTTTATAGGCCAAAGCTAAGGCTTTGCGGGACATTTTATTTAATTGTTAGACAAATCTTTTAAGGCGTTTAAACCAATCCAATGCTTAGAAAACTGATAAGCAGCTCGACCAGAGCGCTGACCCCGCATTTGGCACCAACGCAAGCTTTCAGCACGAACTTCATCATTAAAATGCATGTTTGCTTTATCTAGATAATGCTCTACGATTTCTAAATATAAGTTTTGATCCATTGGATAAAAAGATAACCACAAACCAAAACGGTCAGACAAAGAGATCTTTTCTTCAATCGCTTCTTGCGGATGAAGCTCAGTATATTGAGGCACATCTACTTTGGTTACAGGGGTGTTTTCATGCATGAACTCAGGTAATAAGTGACGACGGTTACTGGTCGCATAAATAATAAAATTTGTTGAACCCGACTGTAAGGAACCATCTAATACGCTTTTTAAACTACGGTAATTTTCATCTTCAGCATTAAATGCTAGATCATCACAATAGACGATGTATTTTTCAGGTCGGTTTTGAATAATTTTTTGAATCTTCGGTAAGTCTGCTAAATCATCACGTTCAATTTCAATCAAACGTAATCCTTGAGGTGCATACTCCGTGAGTAAAGCACGAACAATAGAGGATTTACCCGTACCACGTGAACCCGTTAAAAGTACATCATTTGCCGGTAAGCCATTTAAAAACTGCAAAGTATTTTGAATGATCTTTTCTTTTTGTCTTTCGATGCCTTTTAAGTCATCAAGATAAATATTTTTAGGTGTATAAATGGCTTTAAGCTGCTGGTTTTCCCATCTAAAAGCAGGGGCAGTAAAATCGGTCTCTTGTTTCGGTTCAGGTAAGACCTGCTGTAACTGATTTAATACAAGTGATAAGGTTTGAACTAAATTGTCGGGTAAATCAATGGTAGCCATGGTTAATCAATCATGTTAAACAGTAATTTACTAGGATACTAACACCGAAATTTGCAAGCTGACAAAAAAGATACAACTCATGCAGTTTATCGGTTTTGCAATTGATTGAAATGTTCAGACCGAGCATAGTGTTGTCATGTCTATTCAGTAAAATCATCTGTGAAGATGAGGACGAAATATGTTTGAAAAAATACGAAGTGATATGAATCCGCATCAGGCTTACCGTATCAAAAAATTACAACGTCAGTTAGACATGGCTGAATCTTATGAAGAGTGGAAGTCTTTTGCATTAAAACTGGATGAAGAAACTGGGGCACAAGAGTGGAAGTTTGATAATAGTTCGCCTTACTTCGATGCCGAGCTCATTTCTTATCGTTACACTTTACTGAAAAGATATCGTCAGCAACATCGCACTTTAGATTTGATTTATCTTTTAAAAGAAGGGTTGACCTACGATATTGCAAATATTGGCCACCCTATGTTGTTTGCTGCCACACATGTAGGCACAAAAAAATTAATTGAAGATTATATTGAAGAAGTCAGTCAAAGCTTAGCTTACATTGCATCTAGTGAATGTATTACATTCCAAAGAAAAGAAAAAATCGAATTCTTTGAAAACTGTGAAAAAGCATATGGACAACCTGCTCTTATGTTTTCGGGGGGAGCAACCTTAGGTCTTTTCCATACTGGTGTATGTAAAGCTTTAATTGAACAAGATTTAATGCCTAAAGTCCTGTCTGGTTCAAGTGCGGGTGCCATTATGACGGGTATGTTGGGAATTTCTGCCAGTGAAGATATCCAAAACTTGCTAAATGGTGAGCAATTTTTTAGTGATGCTTTTCACTTTAGAAAACTTCGTGAACTTATAAAAGGGAATGGTGGGATTGCCGATGTTCACTATTTAAAAAAATTCTTAATTGAAAATTTAGGCGATCTTACTTTTGAAGAAGCATTCAAAAAATCAGGTTTGAATATTAATGTTGCTGTTGCGCCGTACGATGCAACTGAAAACCCTCGAATTATGAATGCGATTATGACCCCAAATGTTTTGGTTTGGAGTGCGGTATTGGCTTCTTGTGCTGTGCCAGTTTTATTTCCACCTGTGCGTTTAACCAGTAAGCGTTATGATGGTGAACATACTCCATATATGGCAAATACTAAATGGGTAGACGGTAGTGTACGTAGCGATTTCCCACAAGAAAGAATGGCAAGACTTTATAATTTAAACTACACCATAGCTAGTCAAGTGAATCCACATGTTGTACCGTTTATGCAAGATGATGCGCGTCGTTTCCGTAAAGACGTTTTAAGTTGGCCTGAACGAATTTTAAGACGCCAAGGTAAAGTACTTTCAATGGGGCTGATGGACTTTACACGTCAAAGATTAGGCGCGATTTCACCCGTAAGAAGACTGCTCGATCATGGATATGGCGTAGTAGGGCAGCGCTATTATGGTGATGTTAATATTATTGCTAAATATAGCTTAAAACATTATGCCTATACGCTACAAAACCCACGCCCACATTTGTTTAAACGTTTACAGCGAGAAGGCGAGCGCGCGACTTGGCCTAAAATCTCTTCTATTGAAACGCACGCGCGTATTGGTAAAACGATTCAGCACTGTTTAGAAGTTTTACGTTTTGAAGAAAAGAAACAACAGCCAGAGTCTTATTATGCTGAAGCATGATTTTGCTTCTCATATAGAAAACCTAAAATGTGTGACAAAGCCTAGAAGTGATGCTTTAGGACGGCATCTATGGACATGTACTATAGATGCTGATTCCTACTGGTTAAAATTTCATTTGCCAAATGTACATGCTCAAAGTGAGCAAGATTTTTTGCATGAATTGCAATTTTATGAAGATATTACATATAAAAAAACGAATTGGCTTTTGCCATTTAAAATTATTGAGGGCAGAACTATTTCCCAACGACTACAATTTCAAGGAAAAGTATTAGTTTTACCGGATACAGATTATTGGTTTAATGATTTAGATCAAAAGCAAAATTTAAAAAATATAAATGAGAAAATCTATCTGGCACTTGTTAAATTAGCAGAGCTTCATGAGTTAGGATGGATTCATGGTGATATTAAAAAAGAACATTTTCGAAAGTTTAAGCAAGAGCTTTATTTAATTGACTTTGAAAAAACACGGCTTATTTCAAGCCCTGATCCAATAACTGATGCTACACCACGGTATATGGCGCCAGAGCTATTTCATGGTGCCAATAAAACCGTTCAAAGTGATTTATATGCATTGGGAATCGTATTGTATGAATGGTTAACGCAAACTCGTTTACAAGCAAATAGTTACCATGAGTGGGCGGTATTGCACTGTCAAAAATTAAATGTGGTATTACCAAGTTCGTTCCAAGTTTTCTTGCCACTACTTTCAGGCTTGTTACAAAAACAGCAGCAAAACCGGTTTTCAAATGTACATGAAGCGATAAATTGCTTAAAAATGCTCTCAACCTGATAAAAATCATTGATCTAGTAACTGTATACAAATTACTCGGTCAGTTTTTTTTGAAAAAAAAACACTTGTCACTGTTAGATCTTATCGCTAATATACACAGCCATCGGGGGCGTGGCGAAATTGGTAGACGCACTGGATTTAGGTTCCAGCGCCGCAAGGTGTAAGAGTTCGAGTCTCTTCGCCCCCACCACTTTAAGTTAAGTCTTAAAGTTTGATATAGATGTTAAGACATCTAGATCTCGGAAGAGGATTGGTGTAATGGTAGCATGACGGTCTCCAAAACCGTTCGTCAAGGTTCGAGTCCTTGATCCTCTGCCACATTTATTTTAAATAAATGTCCCAGATGGGGGCGTGGCGAAATTGGTAGACGCACTGGATTTAGGTTCCAGCGCCGCAAGGTGTAAGAGTTCGAGTCTCTTCGCCCCCACCATAGAAAGAAGCAAGACGATGATCTTGCTTTTTTTATGATTAAATCTGAATGGTTTAATTATCTATAGAGGATTGATGTAATGGTAGCATGACGGTCTCCAAAACCGTTCGTCAAGGTTCGAGTCCTTGATCCTCTGCCAAGATTCTAAAAAAGCTCCTGTTACGGGAGCTTTTTTTATGTCTAGCTGATTTTTATAAATAAATTGTGATTTAAAACTAATATCTTATAAAAGTAAGATTTAAGAAAATAAGATTTATTTTACATACAGACAAATCTGTATAAAAAATGCTTCCACTTTGTTAAGGTTTTGTTAAAATAAAATTAAGTTGATATTAATCACGGTTTAATTTTATATGTTGAACTATAACAAATTTAATAAAAGTGTCTTATTCATCTGCTTATCACTAACGGGGGGCCTAAGTTTTGCTGCGGACTCGGATGATCCAATTCGACAGAGAATTCAGGCTGATCAGACCATTCGGCAACAGCAGCGAGATACTGCATTAGAAAAACAGATTCAGCCGAACGTAAGTGTGAATTTAGGGCAAGAACAAAATAAAATTTCAGCTCAGCAATTACAATATTTACACTCTAATAGTGAAACACCTTGCTTTGAAATTAAAAAAATACTTTTAGAAGGTGATTTAGCTCATCAATTCATTTCTAGCTTTAATGTGGTTACAACTGGTAAGAACAATATTATTGGACGTTGTTTAGGTGTAAATGGTCTTAATCAGGCACTTGATCTTGTCCAAAATAAAATTATTGCAGATGGTTATGTCACAACACGAGTGTTACTACCTCAGCAAAATATTGCATCTGGCACAGTTCGGGTTCGTGTTATTCCTGGCCGAGTTGATCAGATTAAGTTTGCCGATGGTACCTCTAAACGAGCACATTTATGGAATGCTTTACCGATGAAGTCGGGAGCGCTTTTAAATATTCGTGATATGGAGCAAGGCTTAGAAAACTTTAAACGTGTACCTACGGTTGAGGCTGATTTTAAAATTCAGCCAGCAGAACAAAAAAATGAACCGGGTTATAGTGATGTGATTCTTGCATGGCAACAAGCTAAACCTTATCGCTTACATGTGGGGATTGATGATTCAGGTTCTGATGCTACTGGAAAATACCAAGGTACAGCGACCTTGTCACTTGACCATGTGTTAACTTTAAATGATTTATTTTATATCAGTTATAACCATGATTTAGGTAGCAATGGTTCTGGTAAACATGGTACAGATGGCTTTTATGCAAGTTATACCATTCCATTTGATTATTGGTTGTTTTCAACCAGTTATAGTCGTTCTAACTATCTGCAAACAGTTGCTGGAAGTAGTGAAACTTATCAATATAGCGGTAAAAGCGAACTCATTAATGCAGACTTATCTCGAATTATTTATCGAGATGCACACCGTAAAACTGCTGTAGGTTTTGGTGGGTGGTACCGTGAATCACAAAATTATATTAATGATGTAGAAGTTGAGGTACAGCGCCGTAAAACTGCAGGCTGGAAAGCAACTCTTGATCATACTGAATATTTTTCTAATGCAACATTAAGCGGTAATGTGACTTATAAGCGTGGTACAGGCTGGCTTAATGCAATGAGAGCACCAGAAGAAAGCTTTGGTGAGGCTTATACACATGTAGGCATTTTGCAGGCCAATGCCAGTTTACAAGTTCCTTTTAAAGTGGGGCAACAGAACCTTCAATATCTTGCAGAATGGCGTACCCAACACAGTAATAAGCCTTTGACACCGCAAGACCGATTCTCGATTGGAAACCGTTATACCGTAAGGGGTTTTGACGGTGAACAAACTTTATTGGCAGATAATGGTTTTTTAGTTCGCAATGAACTGAGTGGCTCAATCATGAATAAATCACATTCGTGGTATGCAGGTATTGATTATGGAGAGGTGGGGGGGAAAACCGCGCATTATCCAAACCCTTTACCAGGTACCAGTTTGTTAGGTGCAGTTATTGGATTGCGTGGACAAATTGCACCGCTACATTTGAATTATGACGCTTTTGTCGGAGCACCGTTGAAAAAGCCAGATCACTTCGAGACGGATGATTACACGACTGGGTTTAGCGTGAACTGGACCTATTAGTTTAAGTTCTAGAACTCAATTAACTGTATTAAAAAAAGATTTAGTGAGATTTTAAAATGAATAAGAACCGTTATCGTATTATTTTTAGTCATGCTCGCGGTATGTTTATTGCTGTTGCCGAGATTGTAAAAAGTAAAACTAAGCAAGCCGGGCAAAGTCAGGGAATGATGGAAATAGATTCGGTAACGTCTTCTGTAAGACTTATTCATTATAAAAAACTAAATCCACTTAACTTTGCAGTAATTGGCTGTTTGGGAGCATTGGTGATTAGTTTACCAATGAGCAGTGTGGCTGAAACCCAGATTATTGCAGACAAAGGTGCTCCGACATCACAGCAGCCAACTATTTTAAATAGTGCTAATGGAACAACTCAAATCAATATTCAGACACCAAGTGCAGGTGGTGTTTCGCGGAATACCTATACGCAGTTTGATGTTGGTCAAGAAGGTGCCATTTTAAATAACTCACGTAATAACACTCAAACCCAGATTGGTGGATGGGTACAAGGCAACCCATGGCTTGCAACAGGTGAAGCCAAAGTTATTTTGAACGAGGTCAATAGCAGTAACCCAAGTCAACTCAAAGGCTATATCGAGGTTGCTGGAAAACAAGCACAAGTTGTGATTGCGAATCCATCTGGTTTGATCTGTGATGGCTGTGGTGTGATTAACGCAGACCGTTTTACTTTAACAACCGGACAAGCGGTAATGAATCAAGGTTATCTTGAATCATTCCGTGTCCGTGAAGGTCAGGTTACGATTGAAGGTAAAGGCTTAAATGGAAGCTTAACACCATATACCGATATTTATGCACGTGCCTTAAAAGTCAATGCAGGCTTGTATGCAAATGAACTCAATACGGTCCTTGGGCAAAATGATATTCAAGTCAAAGATCAAATAGTTCCTCAAATTAAAGCAATTAAAGACTCTACATCTACACCTCAACCAAACTTTGCCTTAGATGTAGGCCAGCTAGGTGGAATGTATGCCGGTAAAATCTTTTTGGTGGGAACAGAGCAGGGACTAGGTGTACGTAACGCAGGTACGATAAATAGTACTCAAAGTACGCTTACGCTAAATGCAAATGGTGATTTGATCAATAATGGTAACTTGATCGCGAATAAAGATCAGGTACAGCTGAAAGCTCAAAATATTCAAAATACGGGTAATGTAAGTAGCGCAACTTCACAAATTTCTATTGAGAGTCAAAGTCTAGATAACTCTGGTTTAATCAGTAGTGCAGATGAGTTACAACTTAATCAACAGAATAGTTTAAGTAATAGTGGCACATTGAATGCTGCTCGCGTTGTTATTGATGCGGGTAGTCTAAAAAATAGTGGTTCTATCGAACAAACAGGTCTGCAAGGACTTGATTTAAAGTCGGGTTCAATGACAAACCTTGGTGGTAAAATCGGAATTGCCAAGAATACGACAGGTGGCGGTACGGGTGGATCGACAGGTGGTAGTGTTCCGACAGTTCCAACTGATCCATCCAAAGATGGCGGAAGTTTAGAAGTTGCCACTCCAATAGATACGACCCCAAAAACTTATGACCAAGGTTATATCCATGTTCAGGAACAACTAAATAATGACCAAGGGGCGATCATTGCCAATGGTGGTGTAGATTTAGATAGCCAAAATGGTCTAGATAACCAAGGCGGTCAACTGAATTTGGGTGCTATTCATATTAAAGGGAATAGCTTTAATAACAACCAAGGTGAGCTTACTGTTAAAAGTGCTGATATCCAAACCTCAAGTTTTAGTAACCAGCAAGGATTACTGCAATCACTCACTTCTTTAGATGTAAATAGCCAGTCGATTGATAATCAGGGCGGTAAAATTAATGCCTTGAATAATATTAGTATGATCTCGAGCGGAAACATTCTAAATCAAGCTGGGCAGATCGCGAGTTCGTCTGAACTTTATTTACAGGGATTGGGCCTAAATAACAGTGGGGGTGATCTGGAGGCTGAACAATTATTAAAACTTAATCTTTCAGGTCATTTGAATAACCAGAAAGGAAAAATAGTCACTAATAATAACTTGGATAGTTCGCTTTTTGGTTTAGATAACGACCAAGGTGAAATTTCTGCAAAAAATATTACGATTCAAAACAACGATCAGGCTTTAAGTAATGGTTCAGGAACGATTTATGCTGACCAAAGTTTAAAAATTCAAACTGGATCTTTAAATAATGCAGTCAACGGTACGTTATCTAGTCATGAAAACCTGCAAATTGACAGCCAGCAACTTGTCAATCAGGGTTATATTCGTGCTGATCAACAGTTAAAAATCAATAATACAGGTGTTATGACACAGCAAGGAGGTGTTCTTTCAGCCTACGGTAATATTGATTTGGTGAGTCAGCGTCTTGTTAGTGATGAAAAAAGTGTTATTGCGGTCGGTATCAATGCTCAAGGTGAGCAAGATCAAAATGCTCAAGCGGATTTAAATATTAAAACAGAGCAGGCACTTGAGCATCACGGAAAACTACTGGCAAGCCGTAATATTGATTTAGATGGGGCAAATGTAGATTTATCGCAAGGAACGGCAGCAGCTCAAAATATAAATATTACAGCTCGTGATGGAGATATAAATAATCAGTCTGGTGTGTTACAGGCTGATTCTATTCAATTAAATGCAGTACAAAATCAACAAAGTTTAATTAACCAAAGTGGTCAAATTCTTGCTAAAAAATTGAATCTGAACATTGGGAAAGATATTAATAACCAACAAGGTTTGATTCAGCACACTGCGACAGATGACCTGAATTTAACAGTTCAGGGAATTATTAATAACCAGCAAGGCCGTATTCTCACAAATGCAAATCAGTTAAATATTAAAGCACAGGGACTCAATAGTGACTCTGGTGTGATTTTGCATTCGGGACAAGCTGGCTTAAATATGGATATACAAAATATCCATGCTCAAAAGGCTGAATTGAGAACTAATGGTGCACTTAAGCTTACGACCGATCAAGCACTATTAGACCAATCAAAAGTGTCTGCTACTCAAGCCAATATTCAAGCCAACCAATTGACTGACCGTAATGGTGAAATGCTGTTTAGTGCCGCAAATGGACAAAGTTCAATTCGTGTAAATGGTGACTACCAACATCAAGGAAGTGTATTACAAAGTAACCATAGCTTAGACATTCAAACAGATTCACTTAGTAACCAAAGTGGGAATATCTTAGTCACTCAAAATGAAGCAACCTCACAACCAGTACAGTTAAATATTGTCAGCCAAAACGATATTCAGAATGATCTGGGTAACATTGTGAGTGAAGGCCAACTTTCATTGAAAACTGGAAAAGGAATAAGCAACCAACAAGGAAATATAATTAGTTCTAATGCGCTTGAGCTTAAAACAGATCAGTTAATTAATAACCAGTCTGGGCAGATACAAGCGAAGGATATCAAGTTATCTGCATCAAACTTAGATAATAGTTCAGGGGTGATTGCTGCTAAAACTGGTGATGTATCACTCAATATTAATAATCAGTTGATTAATGGTCGTGTCGAGCAAGCTAAGTCAGCTGGTATTATTCAGGCAGCACAAAATATAGATGTTCAGACTGGGCTATTGGACAATAGTGGTCTGATTTATGCTGGTCAAAATCAGCAACTGAAAGTCGCTCAAAATCTTAAAAATGCTGGACAGTTAGCTGCTCAAAATAATTTAAATATACAGACGGCTACACTGACCCAGACTTCTGCAGGGAGTATTATTGCTGGTTTAACATCAGATGGTTCATTAGCAAATCAGGGTAATCTTAACATTGATGCTACAGGCGCTATAAATGCGCAGGGGCAACTCATCGCGGGCGGTGATTTAAATAGTCAGGCAGCGAGTCATGTCTTAAACCAAAGCCTTGTTCAAGCAAAAAATATTTCGCTCAACAGTAAATCTGGTCAATTGAGTGCTCAACAAAGTACGATTCAGGCAGCTCAGCAACTTAATATCGTTACTCCAGATACGCTAGATACCCAACAAGCCAATTTAAAGGCGAATAAAGTTCAGATTAATGCAAAAGATTTAAATAACCAGTCAGGACATATCCAGCAAACAGGTTTAGATGATACTCAAATTTTGTTAACGGGTGATTTAAGCAATCAAAATGGGCAAATTGACAGTCTAGGCCAAAAACTACAAATAAATGCTAATAATTTAAATAACCAGAATGGTCTTATCCAATCTGGTACAGCAGGCAGCCAACTTATACTCGCTATAGCTAATACGCTCAATAATAATCAGGGCAATATCAAAACTGCTGGTAGTTTGCAAACGAATAGTTCTGAGTTAAACAATGACGCTGGAACGCTACTTAGCTTCAATGGCTTTAACATCAATACACAGCAGCTTAGCAATCAAGCGGGTCAAATTGTTGAGGCTGGAACACAAGACAATATTGTTAACCAATTAATTGTTAAAAACCTTCTAAATAATAGTAATGGCAAGATTCAGACAAATCATAATCTTGAAATTCAGGCTGATGCGTTAAAAAACAATGCGGGTAGTATTGTGACCGCAGGCGCAGCAGGTCTTAATCTCAACACGACATCACGACTCGATAACCAGTCTGGAAATATTCGTTCTAGTGGTGATCTCAATGTAAATGCACAAGACATTTTGAATGATCAGGGACAAATTCTTGCTGCAAAAAATGCTCAGCTTAATAGCCAAAACACCTTAAGTAACCAAGCGGGATTAATTGCAGCACAGCAACAATTAATGATTCAAAGTGCTGCCTTGAATAACCAAGCGGGTCAAATTGGGTCGGTAGATGCGGGCGTAAATATCCAGACGACTCAGCAAGCACTCAATAATCAGAGTGGTAAGATTCAGGCGAATCAAGCGATTAACCTCGATGTACAGGGGCTTGATAATAGCCTACAAGGTTTGATTAGTAGTACTAAAGGTGATCAAAGCAAAATTCAGATTGATACTCACCAGCAGAACCTGAATAACCAAAATGGGCAGATTAATAGCGGTAATACATTACAGATTAGTACCAATGGTCTGAACAATCAGCAAGGTTTAATCACTGCACAGGGTGATCTTGGTATAAACGCCGTGCAACTGATTGATAACAGACAAACCTATCTAAATGCTACCTTGCCAGAGTTGGCCCAAGGTATTCAATCTTTAGGACAAGTCGTTTTACAAACATCAGAATTAAATAATGAACAAGGTCAGGTCATTGCTGGCAATGGATTAACCATTCAAGCGCCTAAGGTGAATAACAGTAATGCGGGCTTGTTAGCCAGTGGACGAGACTTACTGATCGATAGTGTTGGACAAGCAGGTACGATTAATAATCAGAAAGGCAAAATCAGTGCTAATCAGAACATTAGTCTAAATACAGGCCTGATGAGCGGAAGCCAACTCGATAATAGTCAGCAGGGCTTCATTAGTGCAGCAAAGCAAGTCAAAATTATTAGTCAAAATATTGATAATTCAAACAATGACCAGAACCAAGGTATTCAGGCAGGGCAAATAGAAATAGCTGCTAGTACTTTAAATAATAGTGCTGGACGAATCTCTGCTGAGCAGCAACTTAATTTAAATATTTTAGATAATTTAAATAACACCAAAGGCTTAATTAGTAGTCTTGATCAATTAACAATACAAGGTCAGCAAGATAATAACCGTCTAATCGTAAACAATCAGCAAGGGACTATTATTGCAGGTGAAGAAGGCTCATCAACTGCAGGTTTAAATATTCTGGCCAAAGGTTTAACAGGCGACGGTAAGGTCTTAAGTCAGGGACAGTTAAATCTTCAGCTCAATGATGATTATGTACAAGATGCTCAAGGTCAGTTGCAGGCACAGGGAAATTTAAACCTTAGCTCTAAGGGAAAAGTTACCAATCATGGTGCAATCAAAAGCAACGGACAGTTATCTATTTCAGCAAATACAATTGAAAATGCTGTAGATGGCAGTTTGGAAAGCCAGCAAACTCAACTTGAATCTGTAGGCGTGCTCAATAATTATGGACTCATTAATGGTTCAAATACATATGTTAAGGCAGGCCAACTCAATAATATTGCCGGACGTATTTATGGTGACCATATTGCAATTCAGGCGAATACTTTAAATAACCAAAGCCTCAAGGGTTTAGCGCCAGTCATTGCCTCAAGAGGTGATCTGGATCTGGGCGTACAGGTTTTAAATAATCTGGAAAATAATCTAAATCATCAAAGTGGTTCGCAAATTATTGCCATGGGAGACTTGCGTATAGGAGGTTCGCTTGACTCACAGTGGCATGCTCAAGGAACTGCTCAGCAAGTCAATAACCGAAGTTCTGTAATTAATGCCAATGGCAATATCGACTTGAATGCTGATATTGTTAATAACCAGAATGTCTTTTTTACAACCAAACAACAGCAGACCACAGAGCAACTGGATTACTGGAATATGTATATTTCAGATTCGCGTGCCGGATGGTATAACCCTGGTCCTCAGTCCTTAATTACTCAGGAAATCTATAGCCAGAATCCAGATTTATTTACTAAATTAAAGCCTGCACAACAACTTGTGACTTCCTATGACAACGCAACGATGCAGGATTATTTAAGTCGTCCTGATGGTTATTTCTTCATTGTAAATAACTATGACGATAGCTCAGCCGGCAACATGTTTAAAGGCTATGTCGTTTATAACGGACAGCTCTACAGTACTGACCATTATGAAAATGTGAAAAGTACCCAAACTACGACAACGACTGTAGCTGATGAGTCAGCACCTGCTGTGATCAGTGCAGGGGGTAATTTAAGTTTCACAGGCACAATTAATAATGACAAAAGCCAAATTATGGTGGGTCAAAAGCTGATCGGAGATGCAAACGCAATTCACAATGTCGATGCCAAAGGTCCTAAAATTACGCATGAAGAAGGAACGGTAACACCGAGTTATGGAAGTTATGGGGGCAAGGGGCACGATAGAGTATGGGCTTCTGCTGAACAAGCTTATAACCCAGCAG
The DNA here is from genome assembly GCF_011075215.1 of Acinetobacter sp. EKM10A. Lineage (NCBI taxonomy): Bacteria > Pseudomonadati > Pseudomonadota > Gammaproteobacteria > Moraxellales > Moraxellaceae > Acinetobacter > Acinetobacter sp. EKM10A. The sequence goes on from NZ_JAALLK010000001.1 coordinate 419,839, forward strand.
ATGTTACCAAAGGGGTGGATTTATTTATCTATGAAAATCCAACCAGTGCAACGCCTGTTAAAGTGCAAGACCAAACCCAGCAAGTCAATAAAGACAATTTGACTGAACAGGCGCTTAGTCAAAACCATGACTCCAATATTGTTGGTCAGCAAAATACACAAGTTAATCAAACAGAAACTGTTCAACAAACGACTGCTCAAACAGACCGTATTCAATCAAATGAAATTAAAACAGGTCAGGCACAGCTTGAACGAGTAGTTGGGGCAAACACTACCGATCATAAAGCTATGAGTAGTAGCGCAGTCGATCAAATTCAAAACACTGATACTAAGGCTGCCTCTGTTCAGGGGCAAACAACACAGATTGATGGTAGTGGTTTCGAGATTCGTACCAACAACGCTAACGTTAAAGTCCCAAATAATGCGTTGTATAGTAAAAATCCAGACAGCCGTGCTAACTACCTTGTTGAAACAGATCCAGCGTTTAGTAACTATCGCAACTGGTTATCTTCAGATTATATGTTGAATGCATTGGGACTTGACCCAGCACTTCAACAAAAAAGATTGGGTGATGGTTACTATGAACAACGTATGGTACAGGACCAAGTTGCTCAACTGACTGGTTACCGTTTCTTACAAGGATATGGTTCTGATGAGGAGCAATATAAAGCGCTCATGAATAATGGGCTGAGCTATGCAAAACAGTACAACTTACGCCCTGGTATTGCACTCACTCCAGAACAAATGGCGCAATTAAGCAGCGATATTGTTTGGTTGGTAGAAAAAGAAACTACCCTACTAGATGGTACAAAAACCAAAGCTTTAGTCCCGCAAGTTTATGTTAAAGCGCGTGTAGGTGACTTAAAAGGCGATGGAACTTTAATTAGTGCCGATAGTATTCAGCTCAATTTAAGTAAAGATTTGACCAATGCGGGAACAATTGCTGGACGACAAGTTGTTCAAATTAATAGCCAAAATTTAAACAACCTTGCTGGAAACATCCGTGGTGGTGTAGTTAGCATTAGTACTGAAAAAGATTTAAATAATATTGGTGGTATGATTCAGGCCGATCAAGCCATGAATTTGCAGGTAAAAGGTAACCTGAATATTCAGTCAACCACACAGAGCAGCCAAAATGCATTAGGCCAAAGTAACTATAGCTGGACAGGAATAGATCGTATTGCTGGTCTTTATATCGGTTCAGCACAACAGCAAGCGTTGAGTGATCAGCCAACCTTGGTGATGAACGTTGGTGGTGACACTCGTATATTGGCTGCAAATATCCAGAATAATAGCGGTGGACGAAGTATTATTCGTACGGGCGGTGACCTTAAAGTCGGTAGCCTGAATACGGAAGTGACTAACAATGTGGTGGGTAGCTCAAAAGCTTATCATTTAGATACACGACAAGTCGAAGTTGGCAGTCAGATTAAGAGCCAAGGTGATTTAAGCTTACAAGGCAATAATATTCAGATTCATGGTTCACAAATTAGTAGTTCAGAAGGCTTAACTGCGTTACAGGCGAAAGAACAGCTACAGATTGAAGAGGGCCGAAACAAACTTGATCAACAAGATCAGTCAAGCTTTAGTAAGAAAGGTAAACTGAGCAGCTCTACGACCAGTGACTTTAGCCATCGTAGTTCAGATATTGCGGTCGGTAGCATTGTTGAAGGCAAAAAAGTGCTATTGGATGCAGGAAATATCAATGTCCGTGGCAGCAATATTGTTTCTGATGAGTTGACGCAGATTCAAGCCAAAGACAATGCAAATATTGAGGGAGCTCAGAACCAATACAACAGTCAAACTAATAGTGTTGTTAAAAACTCTGGTGTTATGTCTACGGGTGGTATTGGTTTTAGTTTAGGTAAAAAACAAGAAACTACTTTAAAAACCGAACAACAACTCACCAATAGTGCTTCTCAGGTAGGCAGCTTAAACGGTAATACCAATATTGTAGCGGGTAAGGCCTATCAGCAAACGGGAAGTACCGTTTCATCACAGAAAGGCGATGTGAATATATTGGCGCAACAAGTCAATATTGAAGCTGCTAAAGAACAAAGCACAAGTGACTATAAGCATGAGATGCAACAGAAAGGCTTAACACTTGCGGTGAATGTTCCAGTGGTTTCGGCTGTACAAAGTGTAGTGGAATCTGCTAAGCAAGTTGGTCAAAGCAAGAATGATCGTGTGAATGCAATGGCAGCAGCCAATGCAGGCTTTGATGCTTATAAAGCTGGGCAGTCTCTCAGTCAGTTAAAAGATGTTGCGAGTGCTGCTCAGATGGCGCAATCAGCAAATGTTAGCGTAAGTATTACTTATGGTGAGCAGAAAAATACCGAAACGAGCCATTCACAAAGTACCACTGCGAGTCAAAGTCAGGTTAATGCTGGCGGACGTACATCTATTGTGGCCACAGGCGCAGGGGATCAATCGAATATTAATATTATTGGTTCAGACGTGTTGGGGCAACAAGGCACACGCTTGGCTGCAGACAATAATGTCAATATTAAAGCAGCCGAACAGAATCATCTTGAAGAAAGTAAAAATGAAAGTGCAGGTTGGAACGCTGGTGTAGCAGTAAGTTATGGCAGTAATGGATTAGCATTTGGTGTAACGGCAGGAGGTAATGTTGGTAAAGGAAAGGGTGATGGGAGTGAAACCAGTTATCTCACTAGTCATGTTGGCTCTAAAGATAGTTTAACCACGATCAGCAGTGGTAATGCGACCAATATTATTGGTGGTCAGGTACAAGGTAAAGGTGTACAAATTGAAGCCGATAATTTGAATGTAGAAAGCTTACAAAATAAGGCTGATTATAAGAGTAAACAACAGAACGTTTCAGGACAAGCAACTGTAGGTTATGGAGCGTCAGTGTCAGGTAGCTTTAGCAAGTCAGATGTCAAAGCCCATTATGCATCAGTACAGGACCAAGCTGGTATTTATGCAGGAGATGATGGCTATCAGATTAAGGTGAATAAGAACACCGATTTAAAAGGTGCGATTATTACATCGACACAGACTGCTGAGAACTTGAAGAAAAATAGCCTAGATACAGGTACTTTAACGTCTTCTAATATTCAAAACGTGACTGAATATGATGCTAAGGGTATTTCTGTAGATGGTGGTTTTAATGCCGGAAAAAGTGGTACTGCAGGTAACAAAGAACCTGGCACGGTACTTTCGACACCAAACAAAATTGATCAACACGCTTCAACTACAGTAGGAGTAAGTAAATCTGTTGGGTTTGGTCTAGACGGCGATAAAGGCAGTAGTGTGACCAAAAGCGGTATTAATACTCAAAACATTACAATTCGAGATGAACAAGGCCAGCAAGCGTTAACAGGTAAAACTGCTGGAGAGATTAAATCTGAGATATTGACGTCTGTAACTACAGATACAGCACGTGAGAATAGTGGAGCACTGCAAAATAACTTTGATAAAGATAAAGTTCAAAGTGAAATTAATTTGCAGATGGACGTAACGAAGAATTTTGATGCGAACCGTCAGGAAGCAAAAGCTGAGATCAATAAGAAGATTGATGATGCGAAAAAAGAAAATCAATCTATTATAGACAAGCAAAAACAAGGTCTAGGCTTAAGTAAACAAGAGCAAGACCAATTGAATGCTTATAATGACAAAGTTGAAAATTATCAAAGACTAGGCGTATTACTAGACAGTATATCAACAGGTTTGTCAGCTCCAACAAGTTCAAGTCTAGGTATAGCAACTGCAACCTTAAGTCCAGCGGTAAGTTATAAGATCGGTCAATACTTCAAAGAACAAGCGAGTAATAATGCAAATGGTCAACTAACGAGTGGTCAAGAAGCTGCACATATTTTAGCTCATACCGTCCTTGGCGCAGCAGTTGCCGCGGCTGGTGGTAATAATGCGTTGACTGCGGGACTTTCAGCAGGAGGAGCAGAGGCAGCGGCACCAATATTATCGAGTTTCCTGTATGGAAAAGATGCCAAAGAACTCACAGCAGATCAGAAATCTACAATTAGTTCTATTGTAGGTTTAGCGGGTAGTGCAGTTGGGGCAACGACGGGTGATATTGGTTCTATAGTACAGAGTGGGCAAGTTGCGCAGAATGCGGTTGAGAATAATTTCTTATCCGTTAAAGAAGCTGCCAGAAAGAATGCATTAATTTATAAATCTAAACATGAAGAATTAAGTTCTAATGAAAAAAAAGAATTAGCTGAGATAAATAGAAAAGATAAGGCTCGTGATGAGTTTATAAAGAACGTATGCCAACTTGGGAACGTTTCTTCATCTGCCTGTCAAAGAGCTTTGCAAGCTGCATGGTCTACACAAGCAGACTATAATGCTGATATTGCAAATAACTTAAAAAATAGAGATGTTTACAGTCAAGATGCCAAGCATTTAGACCAGCTACTGAAAGGTTTGAGTCAAGACCAAGTACTTGGTTTACAGGCTATAGAAAGAATTGCAAAAACATCAGGTCGCCCAGTTGAAGAAGTTGCTAAAGAATATGATAGAGCTATGGCACTCCATGGGGTTGTAAGTACATTAGCTGGGTTTTATGGCGGGAAGGCAATTTCAGTAGAAAAAGTTAAAAATGGAGGTGGTAGCTTTAATGCTTTAACAGAAGCTGAGAAGCAACGTGTATTGGATAATATAGCCAATAGTAAAGCTGGAAGGGAATCTTCTAATTTTAACGATTTTAATCAAAAAGCAAAAAGTGAGGCTAAAACTTATAAGAAAGAAACTGAAACGACAGTTAATGCAAATATTTCAGAAGATAAGAATGCATTAACACCAATCGGTAGAGAAGGGAGTCCTCTTTCAGTACCAAGAGGAACAAACTCATCTAGCACAATTAATGGTAATACCTATTCTGGACATGCACTAGATGAAATGCAAGCAGATGGTATTATGTCTTCGGTTGTTGATAATACATTAAAGACAATTACCCCAGTTAAAGGAAAAGTTCCCGGAACTGTGGCATATCTAGATCCTGTAAATAATATTACTGTTATTAGAAGCACTACTACCGGTAAAATTATTACAGTGTCTCGTGGACAAATTAGGCAATAAAGGTATAGATGATGAATTCGTGGCAAAATGAACATAATGAGAGGCAATATAATCTAATGTTAGATATGATCTTCGAATTTAAAAATGAGAAGATTGGTATTAAGCAACTTATTTTAAGTTTAAAATCCTTATGTAATGCTCTGGAATCCGTTCCTGAAAGTTGGAAAAATTCTTTTAATGAGGAATGGTTTACACTTGAAACAGTTTATGCCTTAGCTTTAGATAGGCAAGAAGAAAGTTTAGATAAAAAGTTTATTCTCACTAGTGAGGAAATAAATATAATTAATAATACATTAGTTAATTTACAAAACTTAATATCTGAGAGAAAGGCTAAATAAAATGGAAAATTAGGTAAAATCTAAACTAATATAGATAGGATTGTTGAAAAAAAGCTTCCACCTCTGAGTGGAAGCATAATTCTCATTTTACTGAAAAGCTATAAACTCTAATGGTACATCTTTAACCAATCAAACTCCATTTTCAGCTTGGAAAAATTCGAATCCATTCTTATGCATGAATCACTAAAATATGTGGTTTGCCATATCAATATAATCAGTATACATATAAAGCATATGATATGAAGAACAACCCTTAAACCAGCTTGGAGTAAGTAAAATGAGATTTATTGAGAAAGACTCTGGATTGAAAGGGATGGTAGGTTCTATATATTTTACTGATGGAAAATATCACTACTTGTCAATGATAGAAAATTATATTGGGCTGAGGGTTTTTTTTGAAAATGAAATAGATATAACTAGTAATGATTCATGTGAGTTATGTGAGTTATGTGAGTTATGTGAGTTATGTGAGTTATGTGAGTTTAAGGCTGCCTTATATAACGATATTCGTCAAATGCATCCTGTTCTGTATAATATATTAAAAGAGGATTGGGATTTATATATAGATATAGTTGAAGGTGTTCCAGAGTCTTGGCAAATTTTTCTAGAAAAACTAAAAGAATTTGATGAGGAAAGGCGTATTTGAAGCTAATAATCCAAATCGAAAGCAAGAGCTTAGTTAATTAATCAAGGTTATCCAATAGTGTGACCAAAAGTGATATTAAACCCAAAACATTACAATTCAAGATGAACGAGGTCAGCAAGCATTAACAGGTAAGACTGCCGGACAAATTAAATCTGAGATATTGACGTTTGTAACCAAAGATACCGCACGTGAGAATAGTGGAGCACTGCAAAACAACTTTGATAAAGATAGAGTTCAAAGTGAAATTAATTTACAGATGGACGTAACGAAGAATTTTGATGCGAAATGTCATGAAGTACAAGGTAATTATTGAAACATGTAGTAATTGTCAAGTTACATGGCCGAAAGGAACAAAATAATGCATATTTCTAGAAGTGATTGGGAACCAGGTTTTGGTGAAATATTTACATGGTTTGCTATGGATAAAAATGGAAAAATAGCAGTAATGGTGAATAATTGTTGGGGACGGCTACCGGAAGCATTGTTGGTTATACCTAACTTTGAAGATTTATTAGATGATCTTAATGAATATAAATGGCAAGAATCAGAAAAGTATGCGAGTTATCCTGCAGAAAAAAATGGAGAAACTATCCTAGATTTGTATTCATCTTTAATCCATGGGGTAAATTACCCTAGACAAGATGTTGAGTTTTGGATGAAAAGTAAGCAAAATTCTGAAGATTTAAATGAAATTAATATGCCTTCAAAAAAAGGTTTTTTTATTTATCATAGTCTTGAGGGCGATAATGCTAGCAAAGACTACCCTGTGGGTTATAATGGAGAAACGAAGATAGGAGATTATTTTAGATATTTAATGCCAACGGTTTATGCATCAATTAATGATTTCCCAACAGAATTACATCATGGAATAGCTGTCTCTGATACAGTTGATTTTAATGTGGATAGATTATTTGATAACGAGAAAATAAGTGAATACTTCCCAAAAATGTATAGGTAACACCTGAGCTTTGTTAGGTAAAGATTGATAACTTGAACTACATTTAGCTAGAATGCAATGAAAAGGATTATATAAATATATTGGCTTGGTAGGTCAAGATACCTCTTGGATAAATCAAAAAAATGATCAGTCTAGGATTTGTAAAACAAAGGCTTTCACCATCGACTTGATTTTATTTTGTACAATTATGCAAGAGGTCTAATATTTATTTATACCACGACCAGTATAAAAACCGCCAAGGAAAATAGCGGAGCCTTAACTTGATCCTAGGCAAAATAATAAAGAAGGAAAGAAGAATGGATGATTTAGATTACTCGGCACCTTCTTATGTTCATAAAGATTCTGACAGAATTGGAGTATTTTTAGCTTCAGTAATTGGTTTTGTAGGTTTGTTTTTTGTTTTAAGAAAAATCTATCTAACAGGTTTTTCTGATATAATCATTGATTTTAATTTTGAAACAATTGTTTTATTAGTGGTTTTGGTTGGATGGTTCTTTATGATGCTTTCAGGACTGTCCTCAATATTTCCTATTTATATTGATGGGAGTGGTGGGCATTATAGGACATTGTTTTTAAGAAAAAGAAACCTTAAATGGCAAGATGTAAATAATATTGCTATATTAAAAGGAAAGAAAGGTAATAAATTTAAATATAATACCATCGTGTGTAGTCGAGATCCTAGCAAATTAGTATGGTCTATTTCTGTTTCAGAAGATGATAGTTATGAGGAACTATATAAAGTTATTGACTATTACGTTCATAAATATGAAATTGAAGTTACATTAGAAAGTACCTTAGACGGTTCTGTTCAAAGACTTGATAGAATGCCAAAGAAGTTGGATTTTTCATGAAATACTAAGAGTTATAAAGGAAATATTACTTTATAAAATATGCCTATCAATTTTAGATAGGCATATTTTATAATCTATTAATGCCTATGAGTATATGGTTGATTATTAACAATAGGATATATAAATAGTGAATAAAATGTCTAGTAAGATACTGAACGAGTTAGAAGAGGTAGTTTTCAAATATATTAATGATGAAACTGAATTTTGTTATTTTAAAGGATTTATAACTGATAAAAGTAATGCCTTAAATGATTTTATTAATTTTAGACATGATCTAGTCATGATAATAGAGAATTGGTTTGAGTACGTGGAGTTTTGCTATTTAGAGGAAAACTGGAAAAAATATGCTCTAGAGTTAGGATTTTTCTTGATTGATGGAATTAAAAATTATCCTAATGAGGTCCATCTACCATTAGAATCAATTATCGTGAAAGAGCAATTTTCTCGTTATTTATCCTGATTTTTAAATTGATATGAAAAATTCTAAAAATAAAATTTCTATAGATAAAAAAATAGGTAGGGCAGCCTACTCAACTTTGAGTAGAGTTTATATTTAACAGTCATCATTTTCGATATATTTCTTTAATATCATAAAATATACTACCTAGTATAGGTAGGCTCGATTGGTTTTCTCAGTCGTGAATGCTTATTTTGGGAACATTAAAATATTTAGATTTATATACTTCAAAAGTTAATATAAAGGAAAAAAAGATGACTTTAGTTAATAAAACATTGGTCTCTATTGGAATGGGATTGGCATTAACTGCTTGTGGAGGTTCTGGTAGTGATGGTGGTTCTTGGAGTGCTCCTCAAACACCTAATACGGGGTCAAATAGCCAAGAGCAAACTGACAGAAGTAATAGCTCAGGTACTGTGACTGCAGCATTTGTTCCGACAGCAACAGCAAGCATGATGCTAATACCTTTTAATGGTTTCACATTAGGTAAAATGGATGCAAATAGAGCAGTACAAAATACTGATGGAAGCTATACCAAGTTTGAGAACTATGAGTTAACTGGAGATAAAATAGCAGTTAAAGATATTGCAGGTAATCAAAATTTTGCGTTAGGGCGTTGGTCATACGGAACGGCCAATCAATATAAGTCTGATGGAACGCTTTCAAGCCAAGACATTTTACAGAAATCGCAAAACTTATATTGGACGTATGCCGTTTATAACGCATATACCCAAGGCGCGACTTCTGTGGGTAAAAAGACCTGTGAGGTTAGCGCATTTACTAAACCTTATCTGACGAATTGGGGCGACGGTTCATCATCGACTTTACCAAATTTAGCAACCTCTACTGCTGGTACAGCAGAGTTTGAACTTTTAGCGGATGGAAAAGCTACTTTTAAAATCAGTATTACAACAACGAATGGCAGAAGTACAAACACTGCAACGTATAGTCCAGGCCAAAAAGCTGACTTTGCTACAAATTCAGGTATTATTACTGGCGCAACAACGATTGATCCTACGTCAAGTATAAATTCAAATGGACAATTTCTTGTGCAAGTGGGCCAAGGTTTAAATAAAGAAGTTCTACTTATCGCAAGCTATACAAATCAGCTTTCTGCAAAAGGCGAACGTTATTCAGGTCAAGCAGTATTTACCTGTAAATAAAAATGCATAAAAAAATAGGAGGGATTAACCTCCTATTTTTTATAGGTCACTCATATCAGCTCACCTCAAAAAACCCACTGATTTATCAAATACTTTGTCTGTTTTATTTTAAAACAGTTGTCACTTTTTGTGCTTGACGATAAATAGAGTGACTATTATCCTTTGCGTGCTGGCCTACATTGCCAGTCGGTTGTCGCAGACCGTACTTCAAGAGCATTAAAAGATTCTTCTTTTAGTGTGTATACCCTCGCGCCCCCTCTATGGTGGAACGGAGGGGGACACCTTCGGGTGTGCTGGGTCTTGAAGCCAGTCTGCGAACCCCCTTCGTTCTGCCACCATAATTTTAATGTCTGGCAGAACTCCCAATAAAAAGGAGTTGGCTTTGCACATCCATTGTTTCTTGGCTCTCGAAGCCAAAAGCTATAACGACACAGCTTAAAAATTTAAAGCAGCTTGATTACCCTAAGGTTTTCACGCTCAAAGTCATTTTTATTTAAAACTTAGTAACCACAAAATGTGAGATGTGCCAAGCACAGTCTTTATGGCTTTGCTGTGCCTTTTTTTCTCCCAAAAAAGTATCTCATTTACAAACAACAAGAATTTATAACGGTAAAATTATGCGAAATTTAGTTCTCCCAACACGTGCCTTATACGTTGTAAATAAAGCAATTGATCTGTTTCATCACCGTGGATTTCACCTTATTGGCGTCGACAGAATAGTGAAAGAATCAGAGATTACAAAAGCGACTTTTTATAATTATTTTCATTCTAAAGAACGGCTTATTGAAATTTGCCTTGTGGTGCAAAAAGAAAAGCTCCAAGAGCAAGTGGTCGCAATGGTCGAGTATGACTTAAGCCCTCCCGCAATAGATAAACTTAAAAAGCTTTATGACTTACATACCGATGTAGAAGGGCCGTATTACTTATTATTTAAAGCCATTTTCGAGATTAAAAATAGCTATCCCAACGCTTATCAAACCGCCGTGCGCTATAGAATATGGCTAAAAAATGAAATTTATAGTCAGCTTAGATTGCTTAAAACCGATGTATCTTTTACCGATGCCAAACTATTTTTATATATGGTGGAGGGCACAATTATTCAGTGTTTAGACAAGAACGATGCGCATGAAGGAAATAAAGTATTAGATTACTTTTTATTGAGTATTTTAAAGATCAATTAACTTTAAAAGCTCCTTTTGTGGAGCTTTTTATTTCAATATCAGTACCTACCTTTAATTGTTAGCTATTCGCTTCTCAAGCATTTCCATAAAGGTTTTTAAAATATTATTGTGATTTTTACCCTTATGAGTAATTAAGCATATAGGGGTGCTGTAGTGCATTTTATCTTTTAAAACAGGCTGCATAACACCGTCTTCAACCCATTTTTTTGCATAGTGGTCGGGTAAAAAGCCTAAAAATTTTCCGGTTAAAATGAGAAAGGCAATACCTTCGCGGTCACTTGCGGTCGCTTTACAATCTAAAAGCTGATGCAACTTGGCTGCTTCCGAGGTAATCGCATAATTAGGAAGAATGGCTTGCCATTTTTTTAATTCATTTAAATGAATGTTGCTACATTGGTTAAATAAAGGATGATTTTTGCCGCAATATAAAAATGAACTTTCACTATATAAATCGAAATAGTCTAAACCAGACAAAGGCGTAACAAGGGGGATAACACCTGCGTGCAAACGGTTATCAAGTACACGGCATTCAATATCTGAAAGGGTGCTCATACTGATATTAATAATAACCTCGGCATGTTCCTCGGCAAGTTGTGTCAAGGTGTTGGTGATATAACCTCTAGGCATAGTCACAAGGTTGTTAATAATGCCGATATTAAATTCACCCTTAAGACGGTTATGCATTTGATTGACTTTAGAACGGAAGTCTTCAATGGCTGCTGTCAGCACTTCAATATATTCTAAAATTTCCCGTCCTTCATCGGTCAGGGCAAAGCCGGCACGGCCACGTTGGCATAGCCGAATGCCCAGACGATTTTCTAAATCACTCATATGCAAACTAATTGCAGAGCGGCTAATACCTAAAATACTTTCTGCAGATGTAAAGCTGTGACAGTCGCAAACCGTTTTAAATATTTTGAGAAGTTTTATATCAAAATCAGTAACTTGATTTAATTTTTTAGGTTTCATTTAGTTTTGTTTTTTTAAATCTAAACTCAAGATAATTTGAATTTATCAAACTTATCTCGCTATGTACACTCAAACCATAATTTGAAAATAAACAGGAATGGTTATGTTTGATACGGATAAATTCAGCGACTCTGAACATACTTTGGAAGCGGTTCAAACCAATAATAATATGTATATAAATTATCAGGCACACTGGATGCCTTTTTCAGCAAACCGAAACTTTGCTAAAGACCCACGTATGATTGTGGGTGCCAAAGGGTCTTATCTGATTGATGATTCTGGCCGTGAAATATTCGATTCACTTTCAGGCTTATGGACGTGTGGTGCAGGCCATACCTTGCCCGAAATTCAACAAGCGGTGAGCGCTCAGTTAGGTCAGCTCGACTACTCACCAGCGTTCCAGTTTGGTCATCCATTGTCTTTTAAGTTGGCAGATAAAATTGTTCAGCATATGCCTGAAAGACTACAACACGTTTTCTTTACCAATTCAGGTTCAGAGTCGGCGGATACGTCTATAAAAATGGCACGTGCCTATTGGCGCATTAAAGGTAAACCAAGTAAAACCAAATTGATTGGTCGTGCCCGTGGCTATCATGGTGTGAACGTTGCAGGGACAAGTTTAGGTGGGATTGGCGGCAACCGTAAAATGTTTGGACAACTGATGGATGTAGACCATTTACCTCATACTTTGCAACCTGATTTAACTTTTATCAAAGGCTGTGCAGAAACAGGCGGGGTAGAACTTGCCAATGAAATGCTTAAGTTAATTGAGCTACACGATGCTTCAAATATTGCAGCCGTCATTGTGGAGCCTATTTCTGGTTCTGCGGGTTGTATTGTGCCGCCAACAGGCTATTTACAACGTTTAAGAGAAATCTGTGATCAGCATGACATCTTGTTAATTTTTGATGAGGTGATTACAGGTTTTGGGCGTTTAGGAACGTGGACGGCGGCAGAATATTTTGGGGTTACGCCAGATATTTTGAATTTTGCGAAACAGGTGACCAATGGTGCTATTCCTTTAGGTGGAGTGGTGGCAAGCCATGAAATTTACTCTGCCTTTATGCAGCAAGACTTACCAGAGCATGCCATTGAATTTACCCACGGCTATACCTATTCGGCACATCCGGTTGCTTGCGCGGCGGCTTTAGCTGCGCTTGAAGTTCTAGAAAAGAAAAACTTATTAGCGCAATCTGCGGCGTTAGCACCAAGTTTTGAAAAGGTGCTGCATGGCTTAAAAGGCGCACCGCACATTTTAGACATTCGCAACTGTGGCTTGATTGGTGCTTTGCAGTTAGCTCCGCGTGATGGTGATGCCACCATCCGAGGCTTTGAGCTTGGTATGAAACTCTGGAAAGAAGGTTTCTATGTTCGCTTTGGTGGCGACACGCTTCAGTTCGGTCCAATGTTTAATAGTACAGAAGCAGATATTGACCGCTTAATGAATGCTGTGGGCGATGCACTTTATCAAGTGAATTAAAGTTTATTAGGCATTTTATCGGGGTCTGTAATGTCAACAGACCCATCTTCAAAATCTAAATGAAAAATGCAGTTTGATTTGAAAACTAATTGTAGTAAGGAGTAACAACAATGACAAATGGTCTAGAAGATTTTAGCTATGACGAAGTTTCAACTGAAAATAGTACGCATAGTGAACAAGCCAAAAAAGTGCTAGGGCATTTCATTCAAGGAAGAATTGTATCTAAAACGGCAAGAAAACAGCCAGTTTACAATCCTGCGACGGGTGAAATTAGTAAAGAAGTCGAAATTGCAGATGCACAAACGGTAAATGAAGCAGTTCAGGCGGCCGAACAAGCATTTCCTGCATGGCGAGATACACCGGTCATTAAACGTGCACGTGTCATGTTTAAGTTCAAACAATTATTAGAGCAAAATGCCGAAAAGATTTGCGCTTTGATTGGGCAAGAGCACGGTAAAATTTCTCATGATGCTCAAGGCGAACTGCAACGTGGTATTGAAAATGTTGAATATGCTTGCGGCGCACCAGAGCTTTTAAAAGGGGAGTTTTCAAAAAATGTCGGACCAGATATCGACTCATGGAGTGAGTTCCAACCGCTAGGTGTTGTTGCTGGAATTACACCATTTAACTTCCCGGCCATGGTCGCTTTATGGATGTTCCCCATGGCATTAGTCTGCGGTAACTGCTTTATTTTAAAACCTTCTGAAAAAGCGCCTTCTGTGGTTTTATTCCTTGCTGAACTTTTAAAACAGGCAGGTTTACCTGACGGCGTGTTTAATGTGGTCAATGGTGACAAAGAGGCGGTAGATGCCTTATTGCATCATCCTTGTATTCAGGCAGTCAGCTTTGTGGGTTCAACACCAATTGCTGAATATATTTACCGTACCGCAACCTCAACAGGTAAACGTTGCCAAGCATTAGGCGGTGCAAAAAATCATGCGATCATTATGCCTGATGCCGATATTGATAACGTAGTGACTTCATTGTTAGGTGCAGCTTTTGGCTCTTCCGGTGAACGCTGTATGGCACTTTCGGTTGCAGTTGCCATTGGAGATGAAGTTGCCGATGTTGTGATTGATAAGCTGACTCAAGAAATGAAAAAATTGAAGTTCGGCCACTATGCAGATGCAAGCAACGACTTTGGTCCGCTTATTACCCAAGCGCATAAAGACAAAGTGCAGGCTTATATTCAAAGTGCAGAACAGCAAGGCGCAAAAATTGTGGTCGATGGCCGCGATGCAAAACCGGCAGGCTATGAAAAAGGTTTCTTTGTTGGACCAACTTTAATTGATCAAGTCACACCAAACATGACCAGCTACCAACAAGAAATTTTTGGTCCTGTGTTGCAAGTTATGCGTGTAAATACCATGCAAGAAGCGATGCAACTCATTAATGACCATGAATATGGTAACGGTACTTGTATCTATACTCGTGACGGTGAAGCAGCACGCTATTTTAGCAGTCACATTCAAGTCGGTATGGTGGGTATTAATGTGCCTTTACCAGTTCCTGTGGCTTACCATAGTTTTGGTGGTTGGAAGCGTTCGTTGTTTGGTGATTTACATGCGTATGGTCCAGATGGTGTCCGTTTCTACACACGCCGTAAAACCATTACACAGCGCTGGCCTTCGGCTCAAGTCCGTGAAGCAAAACAGTTCTCAATGCCAACTTTAAATTAATTATTGCAACAAGGGGAAAACATTAGGTTTTCCCTTTTTCATAACATAGGATTTTGAACATGTAATAGATTGTTTTTATGGATATATTTTTAAGGAATGAAATATGAATAATGATAGAACAAAAAAATTAGGCGAAGGACTTTCAAATCGCCATATCACAATGATTAGTATTGGCGGTGTTATTGGTGCTGGTTTATTTGTTGGTTCATCTTCTGCAATTGCCAAGGCCGGCCCAGCGGTGATTCTTGCGTACCTGATTACCAGCATTATGGTATTTCTGGTTATGCGTATGTTAGGTGAAATGGCCGTTTTAGAACCAGACACTGGTTCATTTTCTACCTATGCCCGTAAAGCAATTGGCCCATGGGCAGGCTTTACAATAGGTTGGTTATATTGGTGGTTTTGGGTACTTGCGATTCCGGTAGAAGCCATTGCAGGTGCTGAAATTTTACATTCGTGGTTTCCGAGCGTTTCGGTTTCTATCTATGCATTTTGCTTTATTGTGTTCTTAAGCTTAGCTAACTTTTTTAGTACCAAAAGTTTTGGTGAGTTTGAGTTCTGGTTTTCTTTGGTCAAAGTGGTAGCCATTATTGGTTTCATTATTATTGGTATTTTGGCAATTTCAGGTATTTGGCCTTTAGCTAAAAATGTCAGTGGTGTTGCTAATTTATACAACAACGCTGGTTTTATGCCGCACGGTATGGGGGGAATTTTATCTGCCATTTTAATTACGGCATTTTCATTCTTTGGTGTGGAAATTGTCTCGATTGCCGCAGCAGAGTCATCTAACCCTAAACAGAAAATTAGACGTGCCACCAATTTGGTGTTGTACCGTATTATTCTTTTTTTCGTGGTCTCAATGTTTATTGCGGTTTCACTTGTCGATTGGCGTTCACCGGACTTACAAAAGTACGGGACATTCCAATACGTTTTAATGAGCTTAAACGTACCAGGCACTAAACTCATCATTGATACGGTCGTGTTTATCGCCGTTGCGAGCTGTATGAATGCGGCAATTTATACCTCTTCTCGTATGTTATTTCGTTTGGGAACACGCAATGAAGCACCGCAGGCAGTCACTAAAGTGAACTATGCCGGTGTACCGGCAATTGCGGTGTTTTCCTCAACTTTTATTGGTTTAGTATGCTGTGTTATAAACTATGTATTTCCTGGAAAAGTCTTTGGCTTATTGCTCTCAAGCACAGGGTCAATTGCTTTACTCGTGTACTTGGTTATTGCGTTTTCACAACTACGTTTAAGACATAAGCTAGAAGCGGCTGGAGCGGAAATTCCATTTAAAATGTGGTTATTCCCATGGCTGACTTGGTTTGTGATTATCATTATTTTAAGTGTATTGGCTTATATGTTCTTCTCACCAGCCTATAGTTATGAAACGACTCTATCTTTAGGTGTAACCTTAGGTGTGGTGGTTTGCGGTTTGTTTGTGACCCGAAAGCGTAAAGCAACCCGTTCGGTTGCGATCAATCAGAGTAATTTATAAATATTAAATTAATTTTTAATGATACAAATAAAAAGCTCCTTAATAAAAGGGAGCTTTTTACTTTTTTAATTCTAATTATTTTATTTTAATTGTAGTTGGGTTTTTATAATAATATAAAGAGTTAAAAGCTAACTAAGCACAGATGTTTAAATCGCTTGCCAGTTTTCTTTAACTTCTTCTGAGTTTTTATTTAAAATGACTTGATCTTCTTTTACCTCCCCAATCCAAGAAGTAGGGATAAGATGATGTTGATCATTTTCATCTTTGGTGAGTTTTAACTGATTTTCACCTTCAAGATGATCGACAGTTCCTACTTTGGTGCCACAAGAAGCAATAACGTCTGCATGTTTTTTAATATCATTAATATTTAAAGTATTCATCTTTGACCTCTTCTTTGGAAATAGAAAAACGGTAGAAACTAAATTACTGGATAAAACAGCAGAAATCCTTAATTTTTAATAAACCTTACATGATTATTTTATAATTTCACTTAAGCGATATATTTAGGTAACAATGAAATAAAAAGAAATATTCATTGAATAAAGTTATAGAAAATATCTTTTTATTACATTTTATATCTTTAATTAAACAGAATTATTTCGATATGTTTAAGTGAATACTTTTGAATAATTATTTGTAATGAATATTAAAATATCTATAAATATGACAATCTTGAGTATGTTGAATGAATTTGAACATGCTCAGGCCGAAAACAAAAGTCAGCTCCGCCAAGATTTACTCTACCAATTGGTAAGTTTATCTAAAAGTTTGCCTTATCCAGCTTCAGGTCATACCTATCAGCGATGGCAATTGTTTGCTCAAATTGCAGGGTATGATTTAAGTCTCGCTAAATTATTTGAATCACATTGTGATGCCTTAAGTATTTTAAATGAGCTTGACTATCAAGATGAAATAGATGATCAGACTTGGGCCGTATGGGCAGCAGAGGGTGGACCAGCACCCATACAAGTAGAGAACAATCATTGTAGTGGTATAAAAACTTGGTGCTCAGGTGCTGAGTTTATTCAAAAAGCCTTAATGAGCTATAAGGATAAACAAGGCCAAGCACAGCTTTGTATTGTTGAATTGGCTCATCCTTCGGTTCATGTTGACCTAAGTCACTGGCAAGCAGTCGGCATGCAAGGAACCCAAACAGCCCAAGTACATTTTGACAATACTCCCGTTACGGTTATAGGTCAGCCAAATCGGTATTTGGAACGTCCCGGATTTTGGCATGGTGCAGCCGGTGTCGCGGCTTGTTGGTATGGTGCGGCGGTACGCTTGGTTAGCTTCTTACATAAAAGTTGCACCCTTAACCCAAACGCATTTAAAAAAATGTATTTAGGGGAGTTGGCTCAACAGCTCTCTGTAACCAAACAGTATTTTCAATATATTGCCAAGCTCATTGATGATGAGCCTGCGCTCAGCCATGAGCGTGAAATCCGTATATTACGTGCCCAAACAGAACAATGCTGCCAGAGTGTTATTCAACTCGTTGCTAAAGCTTTAGGCGCGCGTCCTTATTGTGAAGAGCCTACATTTTCACAGCTCATCGCTGATTTACCAGTATTTATCCGACAGAGCCATGCGGCTTTTGATTATGAGTCTATTGCTGAGCTCTGTTTACTGGAGAAAAGCTTATGGGAACTTTGAAGCATCCCTTAGTAGAGGACCGTATGATTTCAGGTGAAGGTACACCCGAATTCATGTGGCTTGAGGCATTTAAAAAGAATCCTTTAGATCGGCTGAATTTAAAGTTGTTTCAGTCTAAAAGAGTGGTGATTGTTGCTCCGCATCCTGATGACGAAGTGCTGGGTTGTGGTGGTTTAATGCAGCAGCTAGTTGAGCAAAACTGTCATATTGTCATTTTGGCAGTCAGTAATGGAACACAAAGCCATCCTCATTCAGTGAAATATACTCCTGACCAATTGAACGATTTACGTCCGCAAGAAACACTGGCTGCTTTAAATACTTTAGGTATTTCAGCTTTTTCTGAACGGATTGGTTTAAATCTAATGGATGGTCAAATTCATTTACAGACGGATCAATTGAATCAGGCGCTTAGCCAAATAGTTCAGCCCGAAGATATTTTAATTTGTAGCTATGCATTTGATGGCCATCCAGATCATGAGGCTGTCGGGAAAACAGTACAAGCTTTTGCCGAAGCTCGGGACTTACTATGTTTGCATGTATTGATCTGGGCATGGCATTGGGCAGAGCCTTTTGACACGCGAATTAACTGGTCCAAAGCAAAAGCTTATGCCTTAACTGAAAACCAGTTAATTAAAAAACATCAGGCGGTTATGCAATTTAAAACACAACTTGAAGCCGATGAGAGCACAGGAAATTCCGCCGTTTTATCCTCAAGTGCGATTAGCCGTCTTTTAATGCCTTATGAGGTATATCTGAGTGATTCATTCTCGTGTGTATTTTGAAGAGTTGTATCGTAGTAATAATGACCCGTGGGGCTATGACTATCACTGGTATGAAGCCCGTAAAAGACAAATCTGCCTTGCATTATTAACGCGACCACACTACGAAAGAGTTTTAGAAATTGGCTGTTCAAATGGGCATTTAAGTGTTTATCTGGCTCAGCGCGCTGCTCGTCTGTTATGTATTGATGTGTCGAAGCAAGCCGTTCAGCTCGCATCCCAACGGTTAGAAGCATTTGAACATGTGACTGTTGAAAATAGAAAAATACCTGAAGATTTTTATGAACAAAAATTTGACCTGATTGTAATTAGCGAAGTGGCGTACTACCTCACATTCGATGAGTTAGGTGAGTTTATTGAACAGTTAAAGCAGGCCTTAAACCCGGAAGGGGAAATTTTGTGTTGCCATTGGCGACATGATATTCAGGATTTTGAATTGAATGCCCAAAAAGTCCATCAAAGCTTTCAACAATCTTTTCCATTTCATCACTATTTAAGTCTGAACGATCCGGACTTTATGGTCGATGTTTGGACGGTTAATCCTTCATCAATAGCTCAGCGAGAACAATTACGATGAAAATAGGTGTTGTAGTTCCAGCGCATAATGAAGAGCAACATTTGCCCGCCTGTTTGCAATCAATTCAGGAGGCGATTGAAAAAGTACCGGATGAACAAGTCGAGGTTATGGTTGTACTTGATAGTTGTACGGATCAGTCGCGCTCAATTGTACAGCGCTACGGAGTAAGCTGGATTGAATGTAATTATGCATGTGTCGGAAAGGCACGGGACTTAGGTATCCGCCAACTTATTCAAAACGGCGCAACTTGGCTGGCTTGTACAGATGCTGATAGTGTGGTCAGCCCTGACTGGTTACGCTGCCAGATTTTGCATCAACCTACAGATGCAATTTGTGGCATTGTTACTTTAGATGACCTTAGCCGTTTATCGGTTATGAAACAAAAAAAATATTTATCGCATTATCAGGATTGTATGGATCATCACCATATTCATGGCGCAAATTTAAGTTTTAGTGCTGCTGCTTATATGCAAGTAGGCGGTTTTGAACCTGTTCCTTGCCATGAAGATGTTTCACTCATTCAAAAACTGATAAGGCAGTGCTGTAATATTACATGGAGCAATTTAGTTCGGGTAACTACCAGTAGTCGACTCGAAGGAAGAGCGCCGGAAGGCTTATCAAAATTTTTAGAAAATCTTTAATTAAACTTATTTTCTTAAGATTATTTTAATAATTAAAATATATTCTAAACTCAGATCCTCTGTTATACATAGTGTTTTAGTGTTCATTGAGCTATACCTTTTTGCCACATCACCCGATGTGGTTTTTTTTCATTATGACCATACAAACATCTAGGCCAACGCAAAGACCTTCTCAACAATAGTGCTGTATATCTGACACGATGACACAAAAAATCACAAAAGCTAAAACTCACGGTTTTCATAAATTGTTTAGATAGCTATAGATAAAATAACGAGGAGAACATTCATGAAAAAAATATTATTTACCACACTCGCTGGACTTGTTTTATTAACTAGTAGTGCAGCATTTGCAAGAACAGATCCCGCTTTACTTAATCAAGCAGCAAAAAATGTAGTCACTGTTTCAAAAGCTAAAACTTTAGCTGATGAAACAGGGGTAACCTTAACTGGTACTATCGTTAAGCATATTGCTGGCGATCATTATGAATTTAAAGACAAAACAGGTTCAATTGTGATTGATGTCGATGATGATTTGGCAAATGGTTGGCAGTTAAAGGTTGGAGATAAAGTGCGTATTGTAGGTGAGGTTGATACCCACCGCGTTAAACCGACTGAAATTGAAGTATTACAAATTGAACGTGTTAACTAATTTTTCATTTTAAATAAAAAGCTCGAACTAGATTCGGGCTTTTTTATTGAAATAAGCAAGCTTATAAATTTTTTATAATAATGAAATATAAAGTATTTTAAATAAAGGTATGTTAAGTTGAAAATTCCATTAATAATGAAATTTTATATTTCACGGAAGTCTTATGAACGTTCGCCTGTGTTATGCCAGCCAACGAAATGAAAAAAATGAAGATTTGCTACAAGATTTACGTGATATTCTGACAGAAGCTCGTGATTTCAACGATTTAAACGGGATTTGTGGGGTGCTTTATTATGCCGATAATGCATTTTTTCAATGTCTAGAAGGCGAACAAGAGGTCGTTGAAAGATTATTTGAAAAAATTCAAAAAGATCAAAGGCATTATAATATTAAATGGTTATGCACATACTCCATTGATGAACACTCTTTTCAGCGTTGGTCAATGAAATACGTGCAGCGTAATACAAATATTGAAACTTTCTTTCTTAACATGGGAGAAAATACCTTTAACCCGCTTTTGCTGAACCAGCAAAACCTCAAATTTTTCTTAAATGAACTCTTAATTGCAGAGCAAACTAAGATGAATACGGTTAAAAAAGTTGGAATGGTGAATCGGGGAGTAAACCCGTTCTAGCTATTAGATGCGATACCGATATGGATGTGTTTGAGTTTAGGTACGATTTGTGTCATGACTAAATAAACAATTACTGAAATCGACAGCATCCATATCACTTCTAAACTTTGACTAATCACAAACATTGCCCAGTAAAAAAAGCTAAAAAGGGCAATACACAGTCCGCTTCCTTTGTAGTACCAAGTAATAAATATTCCAAAGAGCGCTGAAGAAATGATGAGATTTAGTGTCTGATTCATTCCTAGATAGTTAAAAAGAATAATTAGTAAGCATAAAGCTAACATTGATAGTAAATATACAAATATATTTTTTGCAATAAACATTCTTTATATCCTATCTGAAGATTTAAAAAGTAATCTTTCCTCTGTTTCCAGAGGAAAGATAGTACATATTCATTTTTTGAGATTCTTTTTCTATTATTGAGACTTTTTATATTAATAAAGATGACTTTATCATTTTCTCCAGATCTCTTTATTAATATTCAGCTTTCTATTTAATAGTAAAGAGTGCTTATATGTACTGAAATTAATTATAGGAAAAACAATCAATTATGTTGTAAGCTTTAGCTTACATAATTGTGAGACATTGCCTACATTTGTATGAAAAATAACCTAATTTTACAAAGTTGTATGAATAAAACTTTATACTTTACATATGTTTATTTGAAATTATTGTTGTGGTGAGCTTTACATAAATAACAAAAAGTAACATCGGATTTTCAATCATTATTTTTAAATAAAATTTGATGAATTAAAAATATTATTATTAAAAAGTTAATTAATATGAATTTTGATAATTTGTATAATAAAAAGTAATAATTTGAAGTTATACATTTAAAATATGTTTGTTAAAAATAGATTTCCTTATCTATTTTGATTAGATTTTGATGATCAAAATATGGAGAACATGGGCCACCAGACCGAGGCTAGTAATATAATAGCCATTATTTTATTAAAAATATTTATATGTTTTGATTTTGAAAGAAGCCGAGTACTTAGTCTGCCTACTAAGGCCCATAGGTAGAGACAAGGAAATGCTATAAGTAAAAAAATGCAGGATAAAATTGAGACATTTATCAAGATATCTTGTCCCTGTTTTGTATAGACGCTAATAACTGCAAAAGCCATCATCCATGTTTTAGGATTAATCGCTTGCATTAAAAAAGCAGCTTTAAAACCAATAGGAGGGTATTGTTCATTTTTTTCTAAAGAGATAACAGGATTGTAGTTATATAATTTCCAAGCTAGAACGGTAAGCCAGATTAAACCACTCCATGTCATAATTTTTTGAATAACAGGGTAAGCAAGAATAGTGGAGCCAAGGCCAATACCAACCACTAATACAAGTAAGGCTGCGCCAATACAAGAACCTAAAATAACGGGAAGTGTTTTAGAAATTTTATAATGACTACTTAAACTTAAAATTATAAAGTTGGTCGGGCCTGGAGTAATTGAGGCAACAATTGCAAATAATGAAAATGCAGTAAGGTTTTCCATCTTGTCTACCTTAGTTAATTGGGAGAGACAAGATGAAATAATTAAGGTTTTTAATCTTGAAGATTTGTGCAGATTTTTCTGTAAGCGGCTGGTGTTAGTCCATAACAGCGTTTAAACCAACGACTTAAATGACTTTGGTCTGAAAAACATAAGTCAGAAGCAACTTGTGCTGGAGAAATACTTCTAGCGAGTAAATCACGTGCTCGTGTAAGTCTCAGTTGAATAAGATATTGATGAGGAGCTAAATGAAAAGTGGATTTAAAAATACGGTGAATATGGTAACGGTCTAGTCCCACCATACGTGATATATCTTCTAACCCAATATCTTCAAATAAATGATCATGCAGAATATCTCGGATTTGATGGGCGATTTGGGGTACATTAATACAAGAAGATTGAGAAGCTTTTTTTAACCATTTACCTTGGGCAATATATTGAATAAGCACATCTAGACTATTGTCTTTCACAATATTCATTTCTTTATAGTGTAAGTGTCGAAATGCTTGTGAAGTAATGATTGCGAGTTGATCATCGGATTTTAATGGCGCATCAATCACTAGTTCGTAATGATCAGGGCTGTTGTGAAACAAACCTTGAAGGCGTTGCTTTAACCATTCTGGATGTAGATAAAGCATTTGGTAGGTAAAACCATCAGATGCAGGCGCATGTCCATCATGAATTTCTTCTGGCTCAAGCATAAAGACTTGCCCAGCATGACTATTGATTTGCTTTTTACGGCAATGAAATTGTTGAATGCCAGATTCAGTTACACCAATTAAATAACTTGAATGCCAATGGGGATCATAAGCATGGCCAGTAAAATGAGCACGGATTGTTTCGATACCCGTATTGGTATCTTTTGAAATATCCACCCAGTTACTACTCATAAGCACTGACCTATAAACTTTTAATTTTAGCCCCTGAAACAGTATAAAAGAGATAAAATTAGTTCTAGAAGATTTGTGCAAAAACTTTAAAAATTTAGTGTGTATTAAAACCAGCCTAAGGTTTAATAGGCTGGTTTTTCATTAACGTTTGAATTGATTAATCTGAACGTGTAGCCAGCCAATTACTCATTTCAGGCCAAACAGAGGTCGGAGCTTGGCTACCGGACACTACGCCCATATGGCCTCCGGGTACAGTTTTGAACGTTTTATCTTGGCTACTAATTAAATCCATAAGGGGCTTAACAGCATCGGCGGTCACAATAATGTCTGTATCGCCACCTACAGCCAACACTGAACAATCAATATCTTTTAAATAAGCTGTAAGTTCCCCAAATTTGATTACACCTGTTGAGAGTTCATTATCAATCCAGAAACGTAAAATAATGTCGCGCATAACGCCACCCGGATAGGCCAGCATATTGTCGATAAATGAACTAGAGGTAGCGTGGTCAACAATAAATTCTCGGTTATCCAGATTTTTAAGAAGTTGCCAATAGGTTTTTAAATTGCCAATGGGATCCGTTAATTTAAAACCGAGTGTGTTTTGCCATCCATGAATATGAAACACTTCACTTGGTACATGTTGGCGAATACGAAAAGGCGTATGCTTACGCACCCACTGTGCAGGTTTAGTTAGACTTCCATAGAGCTTACCCATATAACCTGCTTTATGTGTGTCGATCGGGGAAGCAAGAATCATTAGATTCTTAATATTTTTATCTTTAAATAACGCGGTATAGCAAAGTGAAAGTGCGCCACCTAAGCTCCAGCCATGTAATGAAAGCTGTTGTTGTCCACTATGTATACGGACCTGCTTTAACATTTCAGGCATAAAGACTTTTACGTAGGTGCCAAAATTGTATTTGGCTTGATTGCGAGTAGGTACACCCCAGTCTATTAAATAAACTTCGAAGCCTTGATCTAAAAAATAACGTATGAGACTGCGGGTAGGGAACAAATCGTAAATGAGCATGTTCACAGCTAAAGGCGGAACAATCACTAACGGCACACGGTGTTTGGCTGATGCTTCTGTCTCATTTCTATAATGGCGAAGGCTTATAATTTCATGCTTATAAATTACATCAAAAGGTGTTTTTCCTGACAGGGCAATTTCCGACCCTCTAAAAAACAGATCTGATGCATTGGAGAGCATGTGAGGTATTTTCTGACCAGCACGCTTTTTAAGAGATGTTTTAATCGACTTTACCTGTGGAACATTCTGTCGAACTTTAAGCAATAAACTCATTGAATATAAAACCTATAAAGATGTTGCCCAGAGCAAATAACGAGCTGGTCTTTTGCGGATATTAAAGGGAATAAAAGATGAGTTCAGTGACCTAAAAGACAGGATTTTCTGTTTAAGAGATCAAAGTGAAGTTATACTAAATTAATGATTTCTTTACATAAGATTTTGAAATAATTGATAAATTAAATTATAGGGTATGATTTTGTATAAAATATTTAAAAATTTAAGCTATTCTTAAGAATAGTAAAAATTTATTGGTAGGGTAATTTTGTAAAGTTTATTTGTGTTTTTTTTACATATTAAAAAATAAAATATAATTATTTTACAATCCGTTAGGAATGTAATCAGAAAGTAGTATATATGGAATTTGTTTTTAATGGTTTTTATACACTAATTTCGGCGGTCATCGTTCTATTGTTGGGTCGCTTTCTTGTCAATCGGATTGATTTTTTAAAACGTTATAATATCCCTGAACCAGTAGCAGGCGGTTTGGTCGCTGCGGTAGTTTCTTTACTTGTCCACACTTTCTGGGGATACAGTATTGTTTTTAGCAGTGAATTACAAACCAGCTTTATGCTCGTGTTCTTTGCTTCAATTGGTTTAAGTGCCAATTTTATGAAGCTTAAAGAGGGTGGTACTGCTTTAGTCATCTTCTTAATTTGTGTAGCCTCATTTATTGTTGTTCAAAATGCTGTCGGCATGAGCCTTGCAACCTTATTGGGTCTAGACCCACTTATTGGTTTGATTGCAGGTTCAATTACTTTAACCGGTGGTCATGGTACAGCAGGTGCTTGGGGTGAAATTTTAGAAAGCCAGCATGGTATTCAGGGTGCTTTAGCGTTAGGTATGGCAAGTGCTACGTTTGGCTTGATTATTGGTGGTGTCATTGGTGGTCCTTTAGCCAAATTGCTCATTAATCGTTATAGCCTTGCTCAAGCAAAAACCAATGCTGAGATTCAGCAGCGTGACACGCATGTTGAACAAAATTCAGATGATCTTGCACCGTTTGAAAACCCGCATCAAGTTCGTTTAATTACTGCCGACAATGCAATTACTACGCTTGGGATGTTTGCAGCATGTTTAGCATTTGCTGAATTTATGACTGGCTTTAGTAAGGGAACTTGGTTTGAGTTACCAACTTTCGTTTGGGCGCTTGGTGGCGGTGTAATCTTAAGAAATATTTTAGAAAGTGTGTTGAAGGTTGATATTTTTGACCGCGCGATTGACGTTTTTGGTAATGCGTCTTTATCTCTTTATTTAGCAATGGCATTGCTTTCATTAAAGCTTTGGCAACTTGCTGACTTAGCAGGTCCACTTGTGGTTATTTTAGGTGCTCAAACACTGACGATGGCTTTATACGCAGCATTTGTGACTTTCCGTGTAATGGGGAAAAATTACGATGCGGCAGTATTGGCAGCAGGTCACTGTGGTTTCGGTATGGGGGCTACACCAACCGCCGTTGCAAATATGCAGGCGATTACCAATATGTATGGCCCATCGCATAAAGCATTCTTAATTGTTCCGCTTTGTGGTGCATTCTTTGTCGACTTGATTAATGCAACTGTGATTCAGCTTATGTTGAAATTTATTGCTTAATTAAAAAAAGCCCGTAAGGGCTTTTTTTATGGGGCATGTTATAGCCAACAACTTAAACCGTTAAATCTGCTGCACTTAGCATTTCTTGGCCCACAATCATTTTGGCAAATTGATTGGCAATTCTTCCTGAGCGGTTGCCTTGCTGAGTTGCATATTGAATAGCTTTTAACTGAATCGTTTCCCAAGTTTCACGTTGTTGCCATTTGTATTCATTTAGCCAGTATTGAACTGTTTTTAAATACTCTTGTTGGCTAAAGCCATAGAAATTAATTTGTAAACCAAATCTGTCTGCTAAAGAAATCTTTTGTTCAATGCTATCGCCTGGGCGTAATTCGCCATTTTCCCCGACATTTAACTCGGTATTATCTTTATTGTATTCGGCCACCATATGCTTTCGATTTGATGTCGCATAAATGAGTGTATTGTCTGAACTAGAGGCTAGTGAACCATCTAATACAGTTTTTAAAGTTGCGTAACTTGAGTCGCCCGCTTCAAAAGCCAAGTCATCACAAAAGATGATAAAACGCTCAGTACGGTCTTGCAGTAAGTTAATAATCTTAGGCAAATCTTCTAAATACTTTTTTTCAAGTTCAATCACCCGAAGGCCTAAGTGGTGATATTCATTTAAACAGGCTTTTACAATAGACGACTTGCCTGTACCACGTGAGCCTGTCATGAGTACATTATTTGCCAACAAGCCTTTTGCAAAGGCTTCAGTATTTAGTTTTACTTTGGTGAGTTGGCTGTCGATATTGCAAAGATGATTAAAAGAAATGAGTTGAGGTTTGCGGATCGCGACGAGCGAACCTTTATTATTTTCTCTTTCCCATCTAAAGGCGATTGCCTCATCTAAGACATCTACAGAAATTTCTTGGGTTTTAGAAATTTTTTCGACTGCTTGAGTAAGCTTTTGAATTTCAAAAATAAGATTTGAAATTGTCTGACTTAATTCCATGAGCTCAACCTTTAAAAATGCATGAAAGAGAAATTGAACAATTAAACATGGGATGATAGTATCACCGTATGTTTAAGCTTACTAGTACCAATTTTAATGATTGAGCAAATTCAAAAAAGATCACTGGTCGATGAAGTGATTCATGTCATACGTCAGAATATTAAAAATGACATTTGGAAAGTAGATGAGAAAATTCCGACTGAACCTGAGCTTGTTCAAGGTTTGGGTGTGGGCCGAAACACCATTCGTGAAGCAATTAAAATTTTAGAATATTTAGGTGTTTTAGAAGTCAAACAGGGGCTGGGTACTTTTGTACGCACGAAAAATGACTTTTCAATTGTGATTAATTCAATTCATCATTCTGATTTATATGAACACGTAGAAGTAAGATGTTTATTAGAAATCGAAATTGCTAAATTAGCTGCTAGACATAGCACGCCTGAAGATATGCGCGATGTTATAGCGTGTTTAGAACATAGAGCAGCAACAAATCAACAAGATGTTGCTAACTTCATGTTAAGTGATAAGAAACTACATTTGGCAATTGCCAAGGCGACTCATAATAAAGCTTTACAGGCAACTTATGAGTATTTCTTAAACTCAAGCTATCAATACACCTTAGAGCTAGTGACTAATAAAAATTTACCTGACCCAAACCAGCAAATACATAGTGAACTTGTTCAAGCTATTCAACACAAGTCTGAGTCAGAAGCCATGCGAATTGCGGAGTCTATGTTGGCGCCCATATTACGTTCGCTAGATTCAATTAAAGCTGACTTTGTCCAAAACCACTAAATAGCTAGATCAAATACTATGAGTTTTATGATTGTTTCGAACAACTTTGCTGTTCCTTACTATTTAAATGTGAGGAAAGAAAAGGGAATGACAGCTTATTATTGGGCAACTCATCAATCTCAGTTAGCTCTATTTGACTCTTACGAATTGGCTTATCGCTTTTACTTTCCATCTCGACATATTTTGATTCGAAGTGAAATTAAAGCTTTCGCTCAGTAATATAATAATTGAGTACAACACCACCATATATTAAAAACATAGGAGAACTGGCTCCTATGTTTTAAAATTTATGGTTCACTGACTAATCTTAATATATTTTTTAACAGTATACTTCTTAAAAATTCTTTATAACTTTCATCTGTATTTTTGTTCGAATGTTGAACTAAATATCCATTAAGTTGAGTGATTATAATAATGGCTCTTTCTTTATATTCTTCTGAAGATATTTTATTATGAATGGGGAGGATGATTTTATAGATAAGTTCGAGATTATACTTTTGTATGATTGACAAAGCTTCATATACATAGGGTAAGTGATCTGAAATAGAGAAAAACTCTTTAAATGCATTTGTAATGATCGGTTGCTCTATTTCATAAATTATATTAGTGATAATATTCATAAACCGAATTAAAGGTGGTTCATTTGCATTCAAATTAATTAAAATTTCAATACGCTGTATATAGTCACAAATTAATTTATTAAGTAAAGCTTTTAATAAAATATCTTTATTTTGAAAATAATGTTGCAAAGTACTTAAACTAATATTTGATTGAGTTGCAACTCCTCTCATACTAAATCCGGAATAACCTTTAGTAAGAAAAACTATTTCAGCATTTCTTAAGATCTGCTTTATTCTTTCTTGCCCTTTTAGAGTGGTAAAGGACTTCTTTATTTGCATAGTATCAAAGGTATCAATTTTGATCATTATCCAGCCTGTAAGTACTATTTAAAAAAAGGCATTCTAAACCATGAAATTAAAAAAATATAAATAAAATATTTAAATTCTATTAAACTAAAATTAGGTCGAACGACCTATATTTTTTTAATCTAGGTCATTCGACCTAATTAATGGTTAAAAAATGGGTCAAATGACTTATTTTTATTTCTTTAGGTAGGGTTAAAATAGGTCATGTTACCTATTTTAATAAAAACAAATAATACTTGTTATTGTTGTGTGTATAAATAATTGTATTTGAATAATTATTTAAAAAATATGATCGTTAAAAAGATAATTTCTTTTTCTAATTTTTAGCCATTTTAATAAAGTAGGGGTGGGTATTTAATTGGGAGTTTTTGTAAGATCAAAAAAATTGATTTTAAATAACTCAACATAGTCTTTTTGTAATATGTGTATACAAGTTAAATAATTGTTATTAAATTGTGAAGAGAATCACACAATAGTAAAAGGTAGTTTGTTTTATATATAAAACAGATTAGCCATATTTTATTTGTCGAGTTTGATTCATTTTGTTCTACAAATCTAATCATTATATATGTAGGTTATGAATATGAAAAACATTCAGAAATCACTTCTTGCAGCATTAATAGTTGCTGGTTATGCGGTAAATACTCAAGCAGCTGTTACTGGACAGGTTGACGTTAAATTAAATATCTCAACAGGCTGTACTGTAGGTGGTAGTCAAACTGAAGGAAATATGAACAAGTTTGGTACTTTAGATTTTGGTAAAACTTCCGGTACTTGGAACAACGTGTTAACTGCTGAAGTTGCTTCAGCAGCAACAGGTGGCAATATTTCTGTGACTTGTGACGGAACAGATCCTGTTGATTTTACAGTCGCAATTGACGGTGGTGAACGTACAGACCGTACTTTAAAAAATACTGCTTCTGCTGATGTAGTTGCATATAACGTTTATCGCGATGCTGCACGTACAAACCTTTATGTTGTAAACCAACCACAACAGTTCACTACAGTAAGTGGCCAAGCTACTGCCGTACCAATTTTCGGTGCAATTGCTCCAAATACAGGTACACCAAAAGCGCAAGGCGATTATAAAGATACTCTATTAGTCACTGTAAATTTCTAAATATAAAAAAGAAATAATTAATTGAGTAGCAGGTTTGCTCAAATATGAGTAGACCTGTTTTAAATGGAGGGAAGATGATATTCAATCGTGGTTCGGCATTTATAATTTCTTATTTTTTAATTTCTTTAGTAAATGCGGGTGAAATTGGAGCTAAATTAACTAGTCAAATTGAATTATTGCCTTCTTGTTCTATTAATAATAATGTTGTAGAAAATAATGCAGCAAATTTAAATTTTGGAACTATAGCTTTTGGTGAAGCTACCACATCTTTTAAAGGGGTTTTAGAAGCTAGTTTAGTTAATAATGGTAATTCAGGTTTTCAGATCGAGTGTGCTGGTATTTCAACTGTAAAAATAATATTTGGAGCAGGAAATAATGATAGTAATATTCCAGCTTCATTTTCACAAAATTATTATCATGCTTTAAGTAATGGTAGAGATTTTATTGCTTATAACTTGCTCTATGGTTTAAATAAACAAGTCATTAAAGCAAATGAAGCTTTTATTCTTAATGATATGAATAATAAAAAGAATATCGATATTTTTGGTCAAGCAACCCATGATGGTAGTCGTATATCTAAGGGTGAATATAAAGATATAGTACCAATTACGATTGAGTTTTAAGAAAAATGAAATACTTATATTTTAAAGCAATATTTTTGCTATCTGTTAGTCAATTTATATATGCAGCAGATCCTCAGCTCAATTCAAGTTTTAAAGTACAAGCTAAAATTGAAAATGGGTGTTCAATAGATAATATTGAGCAAAACATGGATTTTGGTAAATACTCTGCTTTATCAAAAAATAAAGTAGTGACTAATATTATTAATAGCAAAGGTTCTTGGAATATCCGTTGTACGGAAAGTTTACCTGTAAGTATTTCTATAGATGGTGGTGAAAACCTTCAAAATAATACAAGACGTATGAAGAATGGTTCATCCACTAATTATTTATCTTACAAACTGTATAACTCTAGCAATTTATCCAATGAATATATTGTAGGTAATAAATATTTATTGCCTGCTACAACACCTACAAACCGTCTGGCAAATTTTGAAATATATGGTGTCGTTGATTTAGAAAATAATAATGAACCCCATGCGGCCGGAATTTATAAAGATACTGTTTCAATAATGATTACATGGTGATTTGTATGAACAATTCTGCATTTATTAAAAATGGCATTTTAAAATCTTTTTTATTTGCAAGTACATTATCACTTGTTACACCTGTGATGGCACAAGCAACTTTTCTAATTTGGCCGATTTATCCAAAAATTGAACCCAATGAAAAGGCAACTGCGGTTTGGCTTCAAAATACGGGTAAGACCGATGCGATGGTGCAAATTCGGGTATTTAAATGGAATCAAGATGGCTTAAAAGATAACTATAGTGAGCAATCAGAAATTATACCAAGCCCGCCTGTAGCCAAAATTAAAGCAGGCGAGAAGCATATGCTTCGCTTAACCAAAAGCGCCAATTTGCCAGATGGGAAAGAGCAGTCATATCGTCTGATTGTAGATGAGTTACCGATTCGACTTTCTGATGGCAATGAGCAAGATGCTTCTAAAGTAAGTTTCCAAATGCGTTACTCAATTCCATTGTTTGCTTATGGGAAAGGAATTGGCAGTGGATTAACCGAAGAAAGTCAAAAACTTAATGCAAAAAATGCTTTAGCAAAACCGGTTTTACAGTGGTCAGTTCGCAACAATCAACAAGGCCAGTCTGAGCTATATCTTAAAAATAATGGTCAGAAGTTTGCGCGTCTTTCGGCACTGAAAACTTCAAAAACAGGTAATGATATCTCTTTAGGAAAGGCTGCTTTTGGCTATGTTTTATCAAATAGCACTGTAAAGTTTGCTATTGATCAGTCAACGGCACATGAGTTGTCAAAAACATCTAAAATTTATGG
The DNA here is from genome assembly GCF_011075215.1 of Acinetobacter sp. EKM10A. Taxonomy (NCBI): domain Bacteria; kingdom Pseudomonadati; phylum Pseudomonadota; class Gammaproteobacteria; order Moraxellales; family Moraxellaceae; genus Acinetobacter; species Acinetobacter sp. EKM10A. The sequence goes on from NZ_JAALLK010000001.1 coordinate 452,043, forward strand.
TGTAGACAGTTCTGGTATTAAACAAGAATTGATCGAAATCACCAAAATGGAGGATCCATCATGATCCTTCGGCATAATAATTTATGCAAAAGTATTTTGCTGATTTTATTGTCGGGTGGATGTTTAAATATTCCAAATACTGTGTTCGCAGGCGATTTGCCTCCACCACCAAGAGACATTAATGAAATTAATCAACTTTTTAAACTGTACCTAGATTTGGTTGTGAACCAATATTCGGTCCAGCAAGTTGTGCCAGTGATTGTGAAAAATGATGAGTACTTCATACAAAAAAAGAAGCTGATTGATGAATTAGAAATTAAGATCCCTCAAGAGTTATTAACAAACACTGACACATCTTTATCTAATCAAGATGTTTTAACCTTGGGGTTTAGTGGTGACGCGAGTGATTGGATATCTTTAGATAAATTAAAAGATGTAAGTTATGAATATCAATCTTCGAACCAATACTTTAAGCTCAATTTTCCGCCCGCTTGGATGCCCACTCAAGTTTTGGGTAAAGACTCATGGTATAAGCCGGAAGTCGCTCAGTCTGGTATAGGGCTGCTCAATAACTATGATTTTTATACATATAGACCCTATCAAGGCGGTTCAACCAGTAGTTTATTTACTGAGCAGCGTTTTTTCTCTCCGTTAGGGGTCATTAAAAACTCTGGTGTCTATGTCAAAAACCAATACAAAAATGAAGGTAACGCCGAGTCTGTAGATAATGACGGCTATCGTCGTTATGACACATCTTGGCAGTTTGATAACCAAAAGAATGCTACATCTTTTTTACTGGGTGACATTATTACCGGTAGTAAAACGACGTGGGGAAGTTCTGTTCGACTAGGCGGTTTTCAGGTACAGAGAAACTATTCAACCCGACCGGATTTAATTACCTATCCATTGCCACAATTTATTGGGCAAGCCGCGTTGCCAAGTACAGTCGACTTAATTATTAATGGGCAAAAAACCAGCTCAACAGAAGTACAGTCTGGACCGTTTATTTTAAATAATGTTCCTTTTATTAACGGTAAAGGGGAAGCTGTTGTGGTCACGACTGATGCAGTCGGGCGCCAGGTCACAACATCGGTCCCATTTTATATTTCTAATACTTTGCTCAAGCCCGGCTTATTTGATTACTCATTGTCTTTAGGGAAAATCCGTGAAGACTACGGACTTAAGAATTTTTCTTATGGAAAATTTGCAAGTGCAGCTGATGCCCGTTATGGGGTAAATGACTGGCTGACTGTAGAAGGACGCACCGAACTTTCTTCAGATTTACAGTTATTGGGTGCTGGGTCTGTACTCAAGCTTGCAAATTTAGGTGTGCTGAGTGCCTCTTTTACCCAAAGTAAAGCCGACAAATCTATGTCTGAAGATCGAACGAAAGACTTGGAAGGTAATCAATATACAGTTGGATATAGCTATAACCGTAATCGGTTTGGTTTTAGCATTAACCATAACCAACGTGATGATGAATATACCGACCTTTCACGGCTGCAATATAGCAATTTAATTTCAGTTAATAGCAATAAAAGCCTAACGGCCAATACTTACTTTGCCACTAAAAACTCAGGAACTTTTGGCGTCGGTTATATCAATACCAAGGCGAATGACTTTAAAAATCGCTTCTTAAACTTATCTTGGGCGCCTGTTTTACCGACTTATATGAATGGCGTGACTGTTTCATTAAGTGCCAACCGTGATTTCATTGAAAAAGAATGGAGTGCTGCATTTCAGCTTTCGATACCCCTGTTTCAGCGAAACGCGACTGTTAACTCAGGTTATGCATTTAATAAGCAGGGCGATACTGGCTACCTTAACTTCAACCGCTCTGTTCCGTCTGAAGGTGGTTTTGGTGTCGATTTAACCCGACGCTTTAATGAAAATAGTGAAGATTTAAATCAGGCACGCGTCAATTACCGCAACAGTTATATTAATACTGACTTTGGTCTGTCTGGAAACCATGACTATAATTACTGGTTTGGCCTATCCGGTTCCCTAATTTATATGGCAGGTGATTTATTTGCTTCAAACCGATTAGGTGAATCTTTTGCCTTGATTGATACCAACCAAGTACCAGATGTTTTGGTTCGATACGAAAACAGTTTAATTGGCCGCAGTAATAAAAAAGGCCATATTTTTGTGCCATCGGTAACACCTTATTATTCGGGTAAATACAGCGTCGACCCAATCGACTTACCTTCAAACTTTACAATCACACAAGTTGAACAACGGATAGCGGCTAAACGCGGTTCGGGCGTTGTGATTAAGTTCCCTGTTCATCAGTCTATTTCTGCCAATGTCTATTTGACTCAAGCAGATGGCAAACCTATGCCGGTAGGGTCTGTAGTACATAGAGCTGATCAAGAGTCTTCTTATGTGGGAATGGATGGCATTGTCTATTTAGAAAATTTAAAACCGAATAACACCGTAACGGTTCAGCGTTCGGATCAAAGTATTTGTAAAGCAGATTTTTCTGTAGATGTAGAACAAGCCAAGCAGCAGATTGTGGTGGTTAAACCTGTTACTTGTCACGAGGTATCTTTACCATGAATATAAAAACAAAAAAATTACTCAGACATTTATGTATATTCTCTGGACTGATGTTGACAGGAAATTTGGCTCATGCTGCATGTAGCGTGAGCGCTTCAGGTACATCCTCTATTTCGGTCCCGTCTATTTACTTAATGGAAAACGGTGAAAACTCATCACAGTTTAATTCAGGTTTGTCGTGTACGGGTTTTAGCTTGGCTTTAGCAAACATGACCTACCTAAAATATCGGGTCGAGCAAATGTCGAATTCATTTACCAATGCTCAGACCGGAGAAAAACTTAACGCCATTATTTTAGACAGTAACAATGAAATCATTAGTTTAGGCCAAGAAAAAGACATGAGTAGCTTTACGCTGGTCAATCTTTTTAGCGGGCCTGATGGCAATTTACCTTTCTACATACGGCTTCCGGCTGGGCAAAGTGTATCGCCGGGTGTTTATCGAGCCGACTCACCGTTAAAAGTAAAATGGTTCTATTCTGTGCCCGCAGTTGCGATTGTGGGAATCGGTGCCTTCTTTGAGAGCCCTGGGTTTAAACGTGGGGTATTAGGTATTGGTTTTAACTGGGGAAGTGGGGCAGACTCGCTTGGTTCACTCTCAATTACTGTACTGCCAGACTGCCGAATTTTAACTCAAGACGTAAACTTTGGTACGGCAGCATTTGCTTCCAAGCTTGAGCCTGTTCAATCTTCTATGGGAATACGTTGCTCTGTAAATACACCATATTATGTCAGTTTAAATAATGGACTTTCCCCGCAAAATGGCAACCAGCGAGCCATGAAGTCACAAACGGGAAATACATTTTTAAAATATGATATTTTCAAGAATTCATCGAATGACCGATGGGGAAGCGGTAACGAGCGTTGGTCGAGTTTAAATGCAACAATTAACCCGGGGGTACATAACGGGGTAACTCAGCAGAACTATGTGTTTACTACAAAAATTGTGGATGAAAACGCAGACACGATACCAGCGGGAACTTATCAAGATACGGTCACGGTACAGATCGAGTTTTAAAAGCTGTTTTATATAGAAGATAAAAGCTCAGTTCATGGGCTTTTATCTTTAACCAAACTATTCAATTTCTAACTGATCATCATCTTTGGTAATTTTAATTTTTATCTTTTTATATTTCCGCTTATTTGGATCGAGCGCCGAGTTTATTACTTCATCGGCAAAAGGCGGGCACTGCATGAGTTTTGCATAAGCTCTATAGCCATGCGTATTCGACTAGGCGGGCAATCGGTTCTTTTTGAATAGTATTCAATGAGTGCGTTCAGTTCTTGTAATAAAGTTTGCTGTTCCATCATACATACTTAACAATTAGATAACTCAAGCATAATAGATTTAAACCTTTTACTGTGTAGTTGTTTATCATAAGCATCCATCAAAATTGTGATGGAGTTCTCTAAAATCACTTATATATGTATTAAGTTTGTTTTGGGATAGGCTGAGGTGTTTTTTTAATTGAATTGTCACAATGGAAAGCTAAGTTAGACCTATAACAAAAACGAATGAAGATTGTTGCGAACAATAAAACCAAGAAGCAATTTTCAACTAAAGCTGGTCTGCTGTAATTAAGCTAATTCGAAAGAATTGGCTTTTTTATTTATTAAATATTATTCCAATAGATTTACTAAGTTAATTATTTCTTTACTATCAAATTGAATGAAAAATATATTAAAAGAATAGCGACATTTAAGTCGCTACTCTTATAAAAAACGTTGCTTTACTCATGCTATATCAGGGTGTTTATCAGCAAGTTTTTGACGTTTTTGTTGAAGCTCCTGAATTTTCTGATCAATATTTTCAATTTTCTGTTCAATAGTTTCATGAAACTCTTCAAGTAACTCTTGTGCTTCCTCTATATTGTGAGCAATAGGCACGCCCCCAATTAAAGGCTTATTGGCTGTTTCCTTTAAATACATTGCAGTAGCAATACCTACCACCCCGCAAATCATCAAGTAATAGGCTGGAACCATCAGATTATGGGTAGTTTCAACTAGAGTTGCGGTAAGAGTTGGGGTTAAACCAGCAATAACCACTGAGAAATTAAAGGCAATACCTAAAGCGCTATAACGGATTTCAGTTGGAAATAGGGCAGGTAAAGTTGATGCCATCACTCCGATAGACATATTGAGAGATAAAGCAAGAATAAGTAAGCCTATAAAAATTTGATAATTTACTCCAGAGTTAAGTAATACAAAGGCAGGATAGGACAAGAAAATAAGAGAAAAGCTTCCAATAAAAATAAATGGGCGACGTCCGAACTTATCACTCAAATAACCAATCACAGGTTGTACAAATAACATGCCAACCATAACCGCAATGATAATAAGTGCACCATGTGCTTCTGAATAGCCTAAGTTATGCGAAAAATAGCTTGGTAAATAAGTTAGCAACATGTAGTAAGTAACGTTAGTGCTGATTACGAGGCCAATGCACACCAATAAACTACGCTTATGTTTAACAAAAATTTCTTTGAAACTAAATTTTTGAGGTTTGCTTTTTTGTGCTTGTTGCTCTGAATGCTGTTGATATACAGGGGTTTCTTCAAGGCGGTTTCGTAAATATAAACCGATTATGCCCAGTGGTAGAGCGAGAAAGAATGGAATACGCCAACCCCACTCGGCAAAACGTGCCTCACCCACGGCGTGTGTGATCAAGGCGACAGTTGCAGCCCCAAGTACAAAGCCGGCTATCGATCCAAAATCAAGCCAGCTTCCCATAAAGCCACGTTTTCGGTCTGGAGAATATTCAGCTACAAAAATCGCAGCACCTGAGTATTCACCACCAATGGAGAAGCCTTGTACAATTTTTACGATGAGTAAAAGAATAGGTGCCCATAAACCGATTGTTTCATAAGATGGAATAAGGCCAATACCAAAGGTACTGATGGACATAATAATGACAGTAATGGCCAGAACTTTTTGACGTCCGTATTTGTCACCTAAATGTCCAAAGAAAAGACCACCTAATGGACGGAAAATAAAAGGTACTGAAAATGTAGCAAGCGCGGCAATCATTTGCACGCTTGGTGAAGCATCTGGGAAAAATACTTTACCGAGAACGTATGCCACATAACCATAAACTCCGAAATCAAACCATTCAATTGCATTACCTAATGCAGCTGCAGTAATCGCTTTTTTGGTTTTTTCGTTCTCGATGATATTGATATCATCAATCTCAATAGGTTTTACTTGTTTTTCAGATGTGCGCATATCTAGCCTAAGAATTGAATCTCAGTATTTAAAGTGAAAATATACGGTTTTAAATACTGAATTAAAAAATTGCAGAATAAAGAGACAGAATAACGATAAGTTACTCAAGAAAAGGGAATTAAGAGGTGTTCTCTTAATGATCAACAAGATAGCAAAAGAGAACTAATTATTTGTTTATGTTAGAGTTTTAAATTGTGGAGAAATTGTATGGATAAAGTTACATAAGTTTACTTAGTGGTAAAACTGAATCATGGGGTAAAAAAATTATATAAAAATTGATAAAAGACATGAGATTAGCATAAAAGTTAAGCGCTATTTTTTGAGCTTAAAAGGCCAAGTTTTTTTACTTTTCATATACAAAAACTGAACTTGCCTTATATCAGGTTTTCATTAATCAAACTTCGTTGCTTCAGGGATTGACTCTAAATAATCAAAAAATTGTTGAATCTGTTCTTCAGTTACACGTGCTGTAGAAATCGGGGCCAATTCATCTCTACCCAAGAAACCGATATCTACCTATGTAACGTTGATAAGTATTTTATACACTCCAATTTAACAATAAATTTTAATTATTTATCCTTACTTTTTAATGATCTAATTTAAAACAAATGTCATTTTGTGTGCTTGACTGTAATAGGGCAGAGCACTATCCTTTGCCTGCTGGCCTACATTGCCAGCCGGCTTTGACAGGCTGATTTAGACCGCATCAGAGTTATTTCTTCTGAGGAATAGTTCTGTGTGTAAGCTTCTCGTCTCCTCCCGTAGCGGTAGGACGGGAGAGGGACACCTTCGGGTGTGCTGGCGTCTAACCAGTCTGTCAACCTTCTCTCGTTCTGCCACCATAATCATTTGACAGTGATTCGGTAGAACTTCTTTAGACATGAGGAGTTTTCTATGCGTACTATTTCTTCTTATTTAATGGCCTTTGCCAAATTCTCTCTATTTATACCGCCTAAATAGTCATTAAAACGGCTCAATAGACCGTAGGTTTTCTACGCCTTAAGTATCGTTACGACTCAAAATCATAGCAACAATAAACCCGAGATAAGCGAGCACACCATTTTGTGCGGTTTTCGCATGCCTGTATTTAGCACTCATTTTAAGAGTGACGGCATTTTTATCTCTTTTATATACAACAAAAAATTATTTTAAGCGGTATATATGAAAAATTTAGGCACTTCATTTAGAGCATTACACGTGCTCCACATAGCATCAGATTTATTTAAACAATATGGGTTTCATAAGGTTGGGGTAGACCGAATTATTAGCGAAACTAAAATTTCCAAAGCTACTTTTTATAACTATTTTCATTCAAAAGAACGTCTGATTGAAATGTGCCTTCTACTTCAAAAAGACACATTAATGGAAAAAGTAAGAGTGGAGATAGAAACGACTCACTATTCAACTTTCGCCCATAAACTCAGGCAAATCTATCACTTACATGCCAATTTAAAGAGCGCTTATTATCTGTTGTTTAAAGCAATTTTTGAAATTAAAACGAGTTATCCTACAGCTTACCAAACGGCGATACGTTATAGACGATGGATTAAAAATGAAATTTTCTGCCTGCTTATGGAAACTAAAAAAGCCGTTTCATATGCCGAAGCGGAAATTTTTATAGTTATGATAGATGGGACAATTTTAGGACTTTTGACTTCAGACAGAGTCGAAGAACAAACCAAGTTGTTAGATTATTTTTTAGTGAGGGTTAACAAAATTTATTTAGCTAAAGATTCACTATTTTAGAATGAATTAACTATCTTTTTATTTTGAAATAATGATTTCTTAATTAAAAATTAACATGATTTATCTTTTATTTTATTGTTCTAGATTTTAAAAAGGACAAGTTATTTAGACTGAAAACTCACGAAATACTAAGAAAGAGTGAGTTTATAAAATCTGAAATAAAAATAGATGAAGACTTAACAATATAAATTTTTGGAGAAATTCGTGGATGATCATCATTTAAAAAGAAAAGTCGGCACGCTTGAAATGGTCATAGCTATGCTGCTTTCAGGTAGTATTGGTCTATTTGTGATTAAGTCGGGTCAATCACCCGTTAATATTGTATTTTTCCGTTGCCTTATTTCAGCACTGTGTTTAATACCGATTTGTTACTACTATGGTCATTTTAAAAAAGTATACTTCGGTAAAAAAGAACTGTTTTTAATGGTGACTTCGGGCCTTCTAATTATTTTTAACTGGGTTCTACTGTTTGCTGCTTTTCCTAAGACTTCTATTTCTTTAGCGACGATTGTTTATCACGTGAATCCGTTTGTCATTTTATTTTTAGGGGCTTTGGTCTTTCATGAAAAGCTCAATAAAAATGATGTGCTATGGACCATCGTTGCTTTTATAGGGCTAATCGTGATTATAGGCTTAGGCAGTGCTTCGGTGAACTCTAATGAGTTAGTCGGCTTGGGGCTGGTTCTTATTGCCACAACACTTTATTCAATATCGGTATTAATCACTAAAAAATTAAGTAATACACCGCCTTTATTAATTGTATTTATACAAACTCTGAGCGGGGCGATTGTCATGGCTCCGTTTATTTCGGTTTTTGAAAACCCGCCGATCGGTCAACAATGGCTGTTTGTGGTCGGATTGGGAGTTTTGCATACTGCATTTCTCTACTATTTAATGTATTCGGCGATTAAGAAAATACCTTTAAATAATATTGCGATCTTATCTTTTATTTATCCAATATCGACCATAGTGATTGATTATTTCTTCTTTGATCATGTGTTGACGAGTACTCAAGTTTTAGGTGCAGGTTTAATTTTATTAGGCGTACTGGGTGTGAAGTTGCATTGGAATATTTTTGCAGTAAAAAAAGTAGGAATAAGGAATTAAGATATAAAAATAAAAGGTGAGGTTGTTAAAGCCTCACCTTAGTTATAATTTTATTTTATCTTTTTCGTTTTTGTGTATTCGGCATAAGCTTCATCTGCAAAGCGTCGTAAAGATTCACCAATTGCGGCATATTGATATTCATTAAGGTTAGCTAAAGATGCACGAGCAGAAGGGTGCTGCACACCGAAGCCAGAACCGGGTAATAAAACCACACCTGTTTCATCAGCTACTCTAAATAATAGCTCGGTTGGGTTTTTATTTTTCATGACCCAATCGGCAAACTCATCTCCATAGAGAGTTCGTGAAGTGTTTTCGAGGTTGACTAGGGTGTAGTAGTCCACAGCATTTGGATCTGTTGGGACATCGACACCAAGCTGTCTATAAAGTGCTGCATCACGTTCACGAACAACAGATTTGACTGCTTTTTTATAGCTTTGGCGTGAGTCCATCATATTAAATAGCGCAAATAAAACCATTTGAACTTGCTGTGGGGTAGACAGACCAGCGGTATGGTTCAAAGCAACATTTCGGCTATCGGCAACTAAGCGGTCAATAAACTTAATGCTTGCTGGGTCGGTGGTTAAAGATGAATAGCGGTCTTCCAGCTCTTTCTTCTCTTTTTTCGATAAGTTCGCAATTTGTTTATCAAGCACATTGTTATTTGAAAGTGCAATGACACCAAGTCGCCAACCAGTCGCACCAAAGTATTTAGAAAATGAATAAACCAAGATCGTGTTGTCAGGACAGATCGCAAATAGTGATTTGAAGTTATCGGCAAAAGTACCATAAACGTCATCTGTCAAAATGATCAGGTCGGGGCGTTTTTTAACAATATCTGCCAAAATCGCAAGGCCTTCATCACTCATTTTCACTGATGGCGGATTACTAGGGTTCACTAAGAAGAACGCTTTAATAGACGGATCTTCTAACTTTCTAAGTTCTGACTCTGGATATTGCCAGCCGAGTTTAGGGTCTGCCTCAATAAGTACTTCTTCAAGCTGGTAGTCATTAAGTTTTGGAATTTCCAGATATGGCGTGAAAATAGGGCTACCAATGGCAATACGGTCGCCGTTTTTAATAATTTTATTTTCTTTTAATGAGTTAAAAATATAGGCCATTGCAGCTGTTCCGCCTTCAACAGCAAACAAATCTAAATCTCTTTTTTGCATGCCTTGTACGCCCATTTCTCGTAAGACATACTCTTTAATAATCGTTTCACTTACTCTGAGCATACGATCTGGAACTGGATAGTTACAGCCTAAAATTCCTTCAACCATTTCAAGCAGAAAAAGATCTGGGTCTAAACCTAACTGGTCGCGTACATAAGACACGGCTTTGCCTAAAAAGACGACGCCGGGTTTGTCACGGTTTTCCAAAATGAAGTTATCAAAACGTGACTGGAGACCAACGGGGCGCGGGAAGCCACCTAAACCTTCAGGCATATAGGAAAATGAAAATTCGGATTCGGTCGCAGAAAACAAACCCAGTTGAAAGAACGCTCTACGTGGGATAGTGGCAAGAAAGTTCGGATTACCACGCCCAGCATTTAACATCATTCGGTCAGTTTTGCTTTGAGCTAATGCGATTAAATTATCTTTAAGTTCAAATGGACTGAGTTTTGCGTATTTAGAATAATCGACTTTCCCCATGGGGCGTCTCCTTAATTATAGTGAGATGAATAAAATTTCTAATTCAATGTAGAAAATCAGGCCAAGCCTACAATCAGTGGTCCGAGTAAGGTTAAGAACACATTTGCTAGGGCATAGGTAATTGCAAATGGAACAGTCGGAATCGAGTTGCCTGCTTTGTCTAAGATTGCCCCAAATGCAGGGTTTGCACTGCGTGAACCTGATAATGCACCAGCCATCACTGCAACGTTGTTATAACGTAGAACATAACGAGCAAAGAGCATGGAAAGTAGGAGAGGAACCAGTGTTACCACAACGCCAATCATAAAGAGTGAAAGACCACTTTCTTTAATGGTTTGAATAGCCTGTAAACCTGATTGTAAACCGACGGCTGCAACGAAGCCTGCAAGTCCTAAATCTTTAAGAAGCTGTGAAGCCGCTAAAGGCATATTGCCATGTACCTGATTTCGACTTCGGATCCAACCGAACAGAAGACCTGATAGTAAAGCACCACCACCAGCGCCAAGTGTTAGGGGCACATCACCTAGACGAATCACAAAAAGACCAATCACTAAACCAACCACAAGGCCAGCACCATGAAAAATCCAGTCTGTTTTTAAGCTTTCAGGCAGGGCTTTACCAGCTTCTTTCACCAAGCGGTCGAGGTCACTTTTTGTACCGTAGACGGTGACTACATCACCTTGGCGTAAAACGGTGTCGTTACTTAAAGGTTGGGACTCATCGTTACGCTTAATCGCAAGTACATAAATACCGTGCTTTAAATACGCAGGCGTATTGGCCTTAATATCTCCTAAAGTACGGTTGAGATATTTGGAATTTCTTAGGATGACATCGCTGGTATCCATAATCATTTCCATACCTTGCGATGACTGTAATTCGCTACCGATTTGCTCGGCAACTGAAACCACACTGGCACGGCGACCAACCAATAAGATGACATCGTCTGTTTGTAAAGTTAGCTCGGGAGCGACATCAATAAACTGATCTTTACGTTTTAACCGTTCAATCGTAATACTCGGCTCTTTTGCTTCAATTTCCGCAATAGTTTGGCCATTGGCTTGTTTAACTTTATAAATACGGCCAACAATTTCGGGTATTGCCAGTTCTTGGCCTGGGGCTAATTCAAAAGCACCTTTTAGCCGCTCACTCTGAGCTTTTAAAGCATCGTCGTGAATTTCTTTACCCATAAATTTAGGTAAGATATTCACACAGACAATAATTGCTCCCAATGAACCAAAAATGTAAGTGACCGCATAGCCAATCGCGACATTTGCTTGAAGTCTTTGAATTTCTGCGAGTGGGAGATCGAGTCTAGAAATTGCATCTCCCGCAGTCCCAATAATGGCTGATTGAGTCATGCCGCCCGCAGCGAGACCCGCAGCCAAGCCTTTATCGAGATGAAAAATTTTAGCCATCACTAAAACAGTGACTAAACCACACACTGCCATGAATACTGCTAATAAAATTTCTTTTATTGACTGTGGACCCAGTGATTTAAAAAACTGAGGGCCACTTTCAAAGCCGACTGCGTAAATGAAGAGAGCAAATAAAATTGCTTTAACGCCGTTATCGACAGGTACGCCAATAAGACTTAAAACAACTGCGACGAGTAAGGAGCCTGCGACTCCGCCAAACTGAAACTTTCCAAACTGGAATTGTCCAATCCAGAAGCCTATTGCGAGTGATAAGAACAATAATATTTCGGGGCTGTGCTTTAAAACACCTTGTAACCATTCAATCATTTTGATCTCACTTTTATTATTAGATCTATCTTTAATATATAAATTTATTTATTTTTCATTTTTAAAATACAATATGAAAATTACTTAAGCAAACCTTTAAGTTTGGTGGTTTTCTTAAGTTTAATTATAAGAATTAATGAGTTTAAAATGCTTGTAATCCAAGGGGTGGTGGTAATTCTGAGTGTTTAAATCAACTATTAATTTTTTAATCATAGATAAAATTTATTTACAATAATATAAAGAATATTTTATGAAATTAAAGCGTCTTGCTTATATCTAATCTTGAAAACAAGTTTTTAGTTTATTGATATTTAAGTAGTTAATTTTTAATTGTTAGGCTGGTCCTAATTTTTATATAAATTAAAAAACAATCTACTTAAAATTAATTTTTTGATAATTGTGTCGCATAAATTAATTTTTAATATATTTGGAATACATTTAAATAAATCTTCATAATAATACTTATTTTAAATAAAAACATAAAATAAACTTGAACCGTGTTCATTTTTAAATAAAAAGCTTCTGGTTATCTAAGCTTGATATTTAAAAATATTTATTACCTTGAAAGTAGTGGCTTATAGTGATTTAAAACCTTGGAATTACTGTTTCGAAGCTAACATTTTTAAGTAAAGATCTGCTCGCTGTGCATGACCAAAGCACCAATCTTCAGCACTGTTTTGCACAATCACAAACATGACATCTTGCTCTGGAATATTAAGTTCCTGGTGGAGTTGTGCTGTCACATGCTGCATTAAATATGATTTTTGCTGAGCTGTTCTGGGTTTACCGGAAGTAATGTACAGCAGCATAAATTTTTCCGTGCGGGGGAGATGTTAAGCAATAGTGAGAGTCTAGTCATTTTACGCTCTCAGCTACTTGGGTGAAAAAGTGTGCTATTTGAGCATAAGTTTTTGACTTTATAAAACTATTTTGATTTGATCACCGAATACGTACAGATTATTTAGCAGTTTCAACAATATATTGAACAGTAGTCATGGTAATTTACATTGTCTGATATAGCTTTTAGATTGATTTATATTTTAATTTATCTTAGTAATAAAAAGAGCTTTGTGTGACACAGTAAAATGATAAACCTTAGAGTATAACTATGAAGCTTAAAGAATTAGCAGGTTGTGAGGAATGCGATACTGTCTATCGTAGAACCCCGCTTGCTTATGGAAAAAGAGCTTATTGCTTATGCTGCGGTGCTGAACTCTATCGGCACACCAAACCTTTTTCGACACTGTTGGCTTTAATCTTAACGGCGTTGATCGTATTTGTTATTGCCAATAGCTTTCCTATCGTAAAAATTGAATTGCAGGGCAACATCTCTGAAACCACCTTACTGGGTGCGGTCTGGGTGATGTTCCATTATGATCGGGCTTTTGTTGGCATTCTTATTTTAATCACCACTTTTATTGTGCCGCTTTCCTATCTGTTATTACTTTCCTATGTGTTGGGCACAGTAAGTGTATTGAAGAAAAGACCCACATTTTTAGTGTTTGCCTTACGTACACTTTATTTTATGAGAGTGTGGGGAATGGTTGAGGTGTTCTTAATTGGAATCTTGGTCACGCTTGTGAAGTTAATGGGAATGGTGTTGGTGATTCCCGAGATTGCGTTATGGGCATTTGCGATTTTAAGTGTATTGTTGGTCTATATTACTTCCATAAAGGTGAGTGATATATGGAACGAAATTGATAGGTCACTGCCATGAAAACGATAAAAAATGTGACCCAAACACAAAGCTTGCAGCAAGGGTCAATGCTTAAGCAATACCCAAGAGCCAAAGATCTCTCATTAATTGTGTGTCACTGCTGTGGGGTTGTAAATTCTGCTCAAAATGACAAGAGACGACTCAACCAAAGCCATCAGGTATTACGTTGTACTCGTTGTAATAGTGTTCTGCATTCACGTAAGCCAGCGAGTTTAAATCGAACTTTTGCCTTAGTGGTAGCTGCGACTATTCTCTATATTCCAGCCAATGTGCTTCCAATGACGGTGACTGACTCATTGTTAGGTAGCCAGCAAGATACCATCATGAGTGGGGTCATTTACTTTTGGCAAAGTGGAGACTATCTGGTTTCAGCGGTCATTTTCATGGCCAGTATTTTTATTCCCATGCTAAAGCTACTGATTTTGTATTTTTTATTGGTGGCGGTATATCTTCAACAATCGTCAGCATGGAAATTTTTACCTGAGCAATGCGTTAAATTATATCGAGTCGTCGAGTTTATTGGCCGTTGGTCAATGATTGACGTATTTGTGGTGGCACTCTTAACAGCACTCATCCAGATCCAATCGCTTGCTACCATTTTAGCAGGGCCGGGTTCGATTGCTTTTGGTGCGGTTGTGGTGTTAACCATGTTTGCATCGTTAAGTTTTGACCCACGGCTTATTTGGGATAACTTCTACGCATCTCAAAATAAAAATAAGCCTTCTACTTTTGCCTCAAACAAAACCAAGATTATTCAGGCAGAACACCCGCCGTTGAATAATGATTCCATTAATTCCAGTCAATAAAAGAACAATGAGTATGTCTGAAAATGAAATAACCCCTGGTAACTCAGATCGTCGTGATCCGGATGTTGAACTGGATAGCATGAATGATTTGCCAGAACCCCAAGAAAAGAAAAGTCGGTGGAAGCCTCTTTTAATTTGGCTCATTCCATTGATTGCTCTTTTAATCGCGCTTTCATTAGCGATAAAAGCGCTCTTGTCTCACGGCCCGACCATTGACGTGTCTTTTAGGACGGCTGAGGGATTGGTCGCAGGTAAAACAACGGTCCGTTATAAACAGGTGGATATTGGTGTAGTACGCCAGATTGATCTTTCAGAAGACCGTTCACACGTGATTGCCAGAATTGATTTGCGTAAAGATGCCAGTAACTTTGCCGCAAAAGATTCACGGTTTTGGGTTGTGCGACCACGTATTGGGACGAGTGGGGTTTCAGGAATAGACACATTATTGTCAGGTTCATATATTGAAGTGGATGGCGGCAAGTCAGAAGAGAAAAAACTCGAATTTACTGGCTTAGAAATACCGCCAGTGATTACTTCCGATGTGCCGGGCAAAGAATTTTTCTTAAATGCAGATGACTTGGGGTCTTTAGATGTCGGTTCCCCAATTTATTATCGTCGAATTAATGTGGGCCAAATTACGGCCTATAAATTGTCTGATGATGGTAAAACTGTAGAGCTGCAAACTTTTATTCGTGCGCCGTATGACAAATTTGTCACCACCGATGCACGTTTTTGGCAGGCGAGTGGGATCGATGTGAGCTTGAATGCCTCAGGATTTAGTTTAGATACTCAATCGCTGGCAAGCATTGTCGCGGGCGGTATTGCTTTTGGAATTCCTGAAAGCTCGCGTGCTACTACAGCGGCAAATCATAGTCGCTTTAATCTATGGGACTCGAAATCTGAGGCATTAAAAGACCCTGACGGGCAACCTCGCGGTGTGATTATGTACTTTGATCATTCATTACGTGGGCTGTCTGTTGGCGCGCCAATTGATTTCATGGGCATTGAAATTGGTAATGTTAAATCGATTAATGCAGAGTTTTATAACAACTATAAGCAGATTCGTATGCGTGTTGAGGCGGTCATCTATCCGTCACGCGTTGAGAATGGACAGGCACTCAATCCAAACAGCAATATTTTCAAAGATTTTGTTGAACATGGATGGCGTGCTCAAATGAGAACAGGCAACCTTCTCACGGGCCAAAACTATATTGCCCTAGATAAGTTCCCTAAAGCTAAACCAGCCACATTACAAATTTTGAGTGATGACCGTGTGGTGATTCCAACTACACCAACTGAATTGAGTGGCTTACAAGCACAAGTTTCTCAGATTGCTGACAAGTTAACTAAATTCCCGTTAGTTGAGATTGGGCAAGATGTACGTAAAACGCTCAACAATATGAACACAGCCATTGAGTCTACCGACAAACTGGTTAAACAGTTAGATGGAAAAGTTGCACCTGGTTTACAAGCAACCTTAGACGATGTTCGTAAAACTGTAAGATCGTCAGAGTCTATTTTGTCGAGTGATGCGCCGTTACAGCAAGACGTACGTAAAGCATTGCAACAAATGACACGTGCGGCTGCTTCATTACAGTTAATGGCAGACTATATTGAGCAACATCCCGAATCAATTATTCGTGGTAAGACACCAGAGACCGATGATGAAAAATAAAAACACTCCATCTTTTCAACATCCTAAAGCAGCCAAATGGCTGCTTGGGAGCGGCCTGTTTTTAACGGCTGTTGCCATGACGGCATGTTCGAGTTCACCAACGCCAAACTATTATACGATGTCCCCTAAAATTACTGCGGCTACAAAATCAACTGTGCAGGTGATTGAGGTATTACCCGTCGGGATTCCAGACCGATTGGACCGTGCGCCTTTGGTACTCCAAGACAGTAGTGGTAAGTCTACGGTGTTAAACAATGAACGCTGGACATCGACCATGGGTACGCAATTACGCGATACCTTGTCGGCGGGTTTACAGCAAAAATTAGGGGCAATTGACAGTTATAGCAGTGGGCTAGCTGGAAACAATCAGCCTTTATATCGAGTTTCTACAGACTTTTCTCATTTTGATATTGTAGATAAAAGCTATATTAATATTGCGGTGTCTTGGGTAGTGAAGCGTCAAATACCGCCCACTCAATTAGAGTCAAATAATGCAAAAGTCATCACGAATGCAGGATCTCAGCTCAATTGTCGAATTGCTTTTAAGCAGCCAATTGAACAAAAAACTAAAAAGATGGAAGGTATTGTGAATGCTTCAAGTGAAGCGATGAGTCAAATCATTAATACGGTTTCTTCTTCAATTGTGGCGTTAGATTCAAACAAAAAATCGATTATTAGCAATGGTGTCTGTTCGTAAAACGCATCGTTTTTAATCAACCCCTTTATTTGTACAACAGATAAAGGGGGTTTTTATTTTAGTTGCCTCTATAGGTTGAATAACCGTAAGGGCTAAGTAGTAACGGAATATGGTAGTGATTTACGCTTCCATCGACTTTAAAAATTACTGGAACCTCGGCAAAAAAAGTTTGTTGTTTGTTCTTCTTAAACCAGTCTTCAGTTTTAAAGGTAACTTTATAAACTCCTTGCTCTATTTTTTTATTTTCTGGATAGAGCGCAGTAATACGACCATTTGAATCGGTCACTTGCTGGTTGAGTTTAACCCACTGGTTATTGGTATTTTTTTCTAAAACCACTTCAACCTGAGAAGAGGGCAAACCCGTCTCTAGGTTTAACACATGAACACTTAGTGGATTAGTTTGTGCAAATGTAGCTGAAGCTATAAATAATGAAGATAAAGCAATAAATGATTTAGTCATGATGAACTCCTTATGAACGAAAAACGGTTTCAATGGCTTTGCTTGCGCATTGATTGTCATTTTGTGCGCCGCCAGCACCTGCAACCCCAATGGCTCCGATCACTTGGTTCTCAAAACGAACAGGTACGCCACCGCCTAACAAAAGTAAATTTGCTACGGTAGTTAAATTTTTTGCATCGGGGTTTTGGTTACTATTTTGGCTTAAAACTAAGGTCGATGTTTTGGTAGATAACGCGGTATAGGCTTTTTTCTCGGCAGCCATTAAGTTATGCGGGCCCACCAACTCATGCCGTTCGGCAGTTAATGGATTACCACCGCGATCTACAACAACAACCGCAATGTTTTGATTTAATTTTTTGCATGCCTCTTTTGCACTGTCGGCTAGCAGGTGGGCAGTTTGAAGATCTAACGAATAAACTTGATTCAAAGCAGGGGGCTGTGCAAAAGTACTATTACCGAATAGCATGGCTGCTAACATCAGCCAGTTCAATTTTTTCATGATGATTGCCTCTATGTCGCTTTGAAAATCTTAAACAAATTGCTTAATTTCAAGCATGACAATCACATTACAAAGTTGTCATCTTTCAAATGAGTCTCTACAAAATGCGTATCCTTATTATTGAAGACGAGATCAAGATCGCCACTTATTTGGTCAAAGGATTAAAAGAGTCTGGATATCAAGCGGAGTGTGTTCACTTAGGGCTGCAAGGTTTGGAAATGCTAAAGAGAGATCAATATGACTTGCTTATTCTTGACGTCATGTTGCCAGACATAGACGGCTGGAGCGTATTACAGGTCCTACGTCAGTTTTCAAAAATTCCGGTGATTTTCTTAACGGCAAAAGATCAGGTCATAGATAGAGTTAAAGGGTTAGAGTTGGGCGCAGATGATTACTTGGCTAAACCTTTTTCCTATATTGAACTGTTGGCACGCATTAAAAGCCTGTTAAGACGACAGCAATATCTGCAAGAAAATGAGCTATCTATTAGTGATTTAAAGATGGATGTGGTTAGCCATAAAGTTTGGCGTAGTGGCAACTTAATTGAGCTGAGTAAAACCGAATTTAATTTGTTGCGTTATCTATTGCTCAACAAAGAGCAAATTGTGACACGCAGACAAATTGGTTCAGAAGTTTGGAACATTAACTTTGACACTGATACTAACTTTATTGACGTTGCAGTACGCCGTTTACGAAGCAAAATTGATGAGGGATATGAGCTAAAACTCATTCATACCATACGTGGCTTGGGCTATAAAATTTCGGTTAGCTTATGAACTTTAAATTTCTGCGTTCTCTTGAAGTCCGTATTACATTACTGGTCACGCTTTGTTCTGCCTTAATTTTATGTTCAGTCGGCTTTATGACCTATTTGGGTATTAACCAGATTTTATTAAAGCAGCAAGATAAAGCTTTAGCAGACAGAATTAACCGTTTGGAAATTTTGCTCCAAGATAGTGAAAATGTAGAGCAAATCATTGCGCGTCCTAAGCTGTATCAAAACATGCTTGGCAACCAAGACAACTTATTTCTTTTTATTCATAAAGACAAAACTTTAATTAATATCAATCCGCTTCACATTCAACTACCTCCGCTTGCACAGCGCGACAGTCTTCAATTTCAAGATTTAGCTAACAACTCATATCCAACGAGAATTGCGTGGAAAACCATAAAAATTAATAACGAACCTTATCTGCTCATTGCAGGTAAACAATGGTCGGAACGCATTAATATTCTTTTACCTTTTCAAGAAAGTCTCTTGATCTATGTGGTCGGGGGCGTGTTTGCGATCTTTGTGCTTTGCATTTTAGTGTGTCATTTAGGTTTAAAGTCGCTACAACAGCTTCGCAAGCAAACTCATTCTATTAACGTAAATCAGCTACAAAAACGGTTAAACCTCCCAAATTCACCTTTAGAAGTTGATCTGCTTTCAAAAGATATAAACCACATGCTTGAGCGTATTGAAAAGGGCTATACCCAGCTCAACCGTTTTTCTGAAGATATCGCACATGAGTTCCGCACACCTTTAAATAATCTGATTGGGCAAACCGAGATTGCTTTAACTGGCGAACGTTCGGTTGAGCAATATGAAGATTTGCTAGTGTCCCATTTAGACGACTACCACAGATTAAAACGCATGATTGATAGCATGCTTTTCTTGGCAAGAGCCGATCAGAAAATGGTGCTTGTAAACAAACAAGAAATAAACCTCAAAGATGTTATAGATGGGCTATGCCAGATTTTTGAATATCAGGCCGAGGAACAAGACTGTCATTTTAGTTTTAACTTAGAAACTCAAAAGTTATTTGCAGATCCTGAGCTTTTTCAAAGAGCCGTTTATAACCTGATTTTAAATGCGTTGGTTCACGGTGGTGACAAGCGAACTATTTATATCGCAACAAAACATAAGATGATTGAACATAGGCAATGGGTGAGTCTGACCGTGGTAACGGGCGGGATTTCAATCGCAGATCATCAACTTGAGCATCTTTTTGAAAGATTCTACCAATGCCATTCAAGTCGAAGTGATCAGAATCAAACAGGTGGATTAGGCTTATCGATTGTTGCTTCAATTATGGATCTGCATCATGGCCGCTATAAGGCTTGTAACACGGTCGAGGGTGTGTGCTTTGAGCTTGATTTTCCAGTTGCAGATGCTGCAAAGAAATACAATTAAACTCTTATTAATGTTGCTTAATTTTTAAAATTCACACTTTGTTCACAGCCCTCTGACGTATGTTTAAAAACATGAAATAAACAGAAGAGGGCAATCATGAAATTATTATTTAAGTCACTCATCATCAGCAGTAGCCTTGCAGCGGTGAGCTTAATGCTTCCTTTGAGCACCTTTGCAGACACCAATACTAAACCTGTCGCTGTTGATTCTATCGATATTAATAAATACGCAGGTAAGTGGTATGAAATTGCGCATTTACCTATGTTTTTTCAGCGTAATTGTGTAGCCAATACAACTGCAAACTATTCTATTAACGCGGACAAAACCGTTGGTGTTTTAAATAGCTGTACGACTAAAAAAGGCGAAATGATCTCATCTGAAGGAGTTGCTTATCCGCAAAATGAAGGCAACAGTAAATTGAAGGTAAGCTTTTTACCTTCTGGCCTTAGATGGATTCCTTTTACAAAAGGCGATTACTGGGTTTTAAGAGTTGACCCAAATTATCAGGTTGCTTTAGTCGGTGGCCCAAGCCATAAATATTTATGGATTCTTTCTCGTAGCCCTCAACTTGATGAGGCGACATATCAGTCTTATCTGCAAACCGCAAAAAGCTATGGCTACGACGTTTCCAAACTCGTTAAGACAACCCAGTCTAAATAGTGAAATGCTGGTTGCGTAGATGCTTATATTTATCTCGTAACCGAGTGAACTTCACATAAAATTCATTGCGCATTTTCTAAATTAGAACCAAAAGAAATGCTTTAGATCAGGAAGAATCAATGTCTAAATTTTTTCTGCGCTGGATCGATAGCTGGTCAGATTCAGAAAATGCGCAAGTGGGTGCTTCTAGCGAATATGTCATTGAAAAGAAAATTCAATGGTTAAGAATTATTCCTTTTATTTTATTACATATCGCTTGTTTAGCAGCGTTTTGGGTGGGCGTATCTTGGTTCGCGGTTGTTTTCATGCTGGGTTTTTATTTTCTTCGCATGTTTGCAATTACCGCTTTTTTTCACCGCTATCTTTCGCATAAAACTTTTCAGACATCACGTCTTGTTCAATTCATTTTTATACTGATCGGAACCATGAGTGCTCAGCGTGGACCTTTATGGTGGGCAGCCCATCACCGTTATCACCATCACTTTACCGACACCGATCAGGATCCGCATTCAGCGAAAGCAGGTTTTTGGTATTCGCATGTAGGCTGGTTTTTAAATGAGCAAAATTTTGCCACTCGAAAAAAAGTCATTAAAGATTGGTTGAAATATCCAGAGCTGATTTGGCTAGATCGATTTAGTTTGCCTATTGTGATTTTGACGGCCTTAGCAATTTATGGTTTAGGTTCGTGGCTTGCACAACATTTTCCTGAGCTGGGCACCAATGGCTTACAACTTTTAGTGTGGGGATTTGTGATTTCCACTGTTCTATTAACACATGCAACCTTGTGTATTAATTCACTCGCTCATCGTTATGGCTCACGTGAGTTTAATACCCCAGATGATAGCCGTAATAATTTTCTACTTTCTTTAATTACCTTGGGTGAAGGATGGCACAACAACCATCACTTTTACGCAGGCAGTGTGCGACAAGGCTTTTATTGGTGGCAGATTGATATCACCTTTTATGTGCTTAAACTGATGTCTTTATTTGGTTTGGTGTGGGGGTTAAAACCAGTACCAGACAAGGTTTATCAATATAAAAAGATTAAAGACTTATCGATAGAAAAAATTGAAAACGGTGAAGTGTTATGAAAATTGCCATTATTGGTTCAGGTATATCTGGACTTTATGCAGCTTGGAGATTGTCGGAACAACATCAGGTCACTGTGTATGAAAAAAATAACTATTTTGGTGGTCATACTGACACTCACGAGCTAGAGATAGAAGGCACTAAATTCGCGGTAGATAGTGGTTTTATTGTGTTTAATGACTATAACTATCCGTTATTTACCGACATGCTTAAAAAATTAGGTGTAGAAACTCAAAGCAGCGATATGAGTTTTTCGGTGAATAATCTGGTCAGTGGACTTCAATATAACCCTTCAAAAAAATGGTCGCTCTTTGCCCGTCCGCAGAACTTTTTAAACCGAAAATTTCTGCAAATGCTCTCAGATTTGCTACGTTTTTACGATGACAATAAAGATATAGATGTGGCGGATATCGATCCTAATTTATCGATTGAAGACTATTTGGACCTTCACAAATATAGTCATGAGTTTCGTTATGAACATCTTTATCCGATGTGCGGTGCCTTATGGTCGGCACCCGTTGAGCAGGTAGGCCAAATTCCATATCGATTTGTCGTGAGCTTTTTTCAGCATCACCGCATGTTGCAGTTAAAAGACCGCCCACAATGGCAAACAGTTAAACATGGTTCGGCAAGCTATATTCGTGCTATTCAAAAAAAATGCCGATCCATTGAGTGGAAATTTGCAGAAGTAAAAGCTGTGAGTCGTTCACCAGAAACAGTTTTGATCGAAACCGTTGAAGGGCAAGCCCAATATGACTGGGTGATTTTTGCGAGCCATGCTGACGATAGCCTAAGTTTAATTAAAGATGCGTCGGAGCTTGAACAAGAAATATTAAGCCAATTTGGTTATCAAGATAATCGAATGGTCGTCCATCGTGATCTTTCAATTATGCCAAAAAGCCGTTTGCAGTGGGCAAGCTGGCATGTACATGTAACACCAAAATCTCAAGTTCAAAACGATGAGTCCGACATACATTATGGTTTTACCTACTGGATGAATAATTTGCAGAATTTATCCTGCGCTACCCAAATTTTTTCTACTTTAAATCCGAATATGAAAATCAAAGCCGAAGACATCTTGGTTGAGCGGCAATATCGACATCCTGTATTTGATGCAAAAGCGATTAAAGCTCAATCTCGTTGGCACGAAATTAATGGGCAAAATCGTACTTCATTTTGTGGAGCATATTGGGGCTGGGGCTTTCATGAAGACGGTGCCCGCAGTGCAGCACGTGTTGTTGAGCAACTCTTAGCGTTATAAGAATAAGTAAGGAGCTTTCAAATGTTATTAAATAAACTTGCTATCGCTCCTGCGTTTATTCGTCATCGGCGTTATAGCCCTAAACCGCATGAGTTTACATCGACCTTAAATTATTTATGGTTCGATCCAGATCAATTAGTTGATATTACAAACGATTGTTCACTTTGGTCGACGGATCATTGGAATGTATTAAAGCTATCTAAAAATGATTTTTTAAACATGTATCACGGTTCTATAAGAGACAGAGTAGAGAAAGCGATACTGCAAAATAATCACTTACATCTTCGGCCAGACTGGCAAATTCGAGTCTTGGCTTTGCCGCGTTGTTTAGGCTTTCGGTTTAATTCGGTCGTATTTTATTTTGTTTTAAATAAAGTCGGAAAACCGCTCTTTATTCTTAGTGAAATCACCAATACCCCGTGGAATGAACGAAAAGTATATACACATGACTGTATAAAACAACAAGGTCAGGTAGGTGACTATCAAAGTTTCGATTTTAACTTTGAAAAATCATTTCATGTTTCGCCGTTCATGCCCATGCAGCTGACTTACCGTTGGCGATTTAGTTTTTCAGATCAGCAGAATGTCATTCACATGCAGCTTTTGGAAGAGCAAAAACAAGTCTTTGATGCCACTATGCGTTTTGAGCTTGTGCCCATCACATTTCCTTCACAGCAATATCGATATGCTCTTATGAACAGCTTAGCGCCTTTTAAAATGTTGTTTTCAATATATTTAGAGGCATTTAAGTTGTGGCGAAAAAAAGTTCCATTTTATCGTCATCCTAAAAAGATCAAGGTAGATAAGACATGATAAAAACATTTTTTTATGGTGAAGATGACTCACTACCGTTATTGCTTAAGAGTCTTCTCAAACTACGTCATGGACAGATCACTTTTCAGGGCGCATGGAATGGGACGGTCGGTGAAGTTTCAGACTTACATGCTGTGATTGAAGTTCACAATCCTTTATTGATGGATCTTATTTTAAAAAATGGTGTTTTGGGAGCAGCAGAAGGCTACATTCGTGGTGACTGGAGCAGCGAGCACCTTGTCGAGTTGATTCAGATCTTGGCACGTAACCGAGCTGTATTGGACCAAATCAACCAAAATGTTATTGCTCAAGCGAGCCAGTTTTTTCTTAAAGCTTGGTATCAAAATCGAAAGAATTCTATAAGTGGTAGCCGTAAAAATATTGCCGAGCACTACGACTTAAGCAACGACTTTTTTAAATTATTTTTAGATCCGTCTTTAATGTATTCGAGCGCCGTTTTTGAAAATGAAAACATGACTCTCGAAGAAGCATCTGATTTAAAAAAAGAGATCATTTGTAAAAAGTTGGATTTAAAACCACTAGATCATTTGGTTGAAATTGGAAGTGGGTGGGGTGGTTTTGCCATTTATGCAGCTCAACATTATGGCTGTAGAGTAACCACCATTACCATTTCACAAGCTCAATATGATGAAGCCGTTACTCGTGTAAATGAAGCTGGCTTGGCACATCGAATTGATGTTCAACTCAAAGACTACCGTTTGCTCGAAGGAAAGTTCGATAAGCTGGTTTCAATTGAGATGGTTGAGGCGGTTGGTGCGCAATATTTATCGACATACTTTGATCAATGTAAAGCACTATTAAAACCGAAAGGGTTGGCATTTATTCAAGCTATTACCATTGAAGATTTCCGGTATAAAAAAGCATTAAATACAGTTGATTATATTAAGCGCTATATTTTCCCGGGTAGCTTCATTCCTAGCATAAGTGTATTAACTCAAACTGCTTCTGAAAGTGGTTTAAGGTTAAAGCATTTAAATGATATTGGTTTAAGTTATGCGCACACACTTCATCACTGGCGAGCGCGGTTTTTAACAGCGCGGGAACAAGTATTGGCTCTAGGTTTCGATGAAAACTTTATTCGCATGTGGGATTTTTATTTATGTTATTGCGAAGGCGGTTTTAAAGAAGGCGTGATAAGCAATGTTCACTTGTTGTTTGAAAGTACCAGTTACTAAATCAAACAGCTCAAGTAAGGAGACTGCTCATGTTTTGGAATTTACTGATTCTAGATTTAATGATCATGTTGCTGAGCTGGCTACTTGCCACTCTAAATGGCCGAGCTGGAATAGTAGATGCTGCATGGAGTTTCTGTCTGGCAGTAAACATTATCGTGTCTTCTTTACTCATTTCAGTTGCCCCAGTTGAAGTGCGTCTTTTTATCGGTATTTTTAGCGGCTTATGGTTTTTAAGATTATTTTGGCACCTGTTAAGACGTTATCAATCTGAACAAAAAGAAGATGGCCGTTACGCGAGCATGCGTAAAGCGATGGGTAAGTTTCAGCATATTGGCTTTTTATTCTTTTTTATCTTCCAAACACTTTTAGTGCTTTTGTTCTTTTTGCCGATGTGGATGCTCCTCAATGTAGGGGCAACTGAATGGAGTAGTGGATATAAAGTCGCTTTAGTGATTGCTGCTGTCATCATGGCAATTGCTTTCATTGGAGAACAACTCGCTGATCAGCAGTTATACCGATTTAAATTAAATCCAGATCATCATGGCAAAACGATGGATCAGGGTTTATGGCGTTATTCACGTCACCCCAATTATTTTTTTGAATGGTTACATTGGTTTGCCTACCCAATTATTGGTTTAGCGGCAGGCCAATATGTATTGTGGATTTATCCGTTACTGATGTGGCTATTTTTATATTACGTCACGGGTATTCCATTTAGTGAAAAACAAGCAATTAAAAGTCGCGGTCAAAATTATCTTGATTATCAACAAAAAACATCAATGTTTATTCCGCGAAAACCCAAAAAATAGGTGCGCATATGGATTTTATTGTTCATCAGTCTTTAAAAATTGTTGAAAGTGGTGTGATTCCAGATCATGCAATTCGAGCTGCAATTCGTGCTTTAAGTAAAAAGCGCTTAATCCAAGAAGGCCGTTATGACCCTGAACAAGGGGCACAGCGCTACATGGATGTGCTTAATATGCTGAAGAAGAGCGAAATCGCGGTTGAAACGGATAAGGCAAACGAGCAGCACTATGAATTGCCGACCGAGTTTTTTCAGGCGGTGCTTGGAAAAAGACTCAAATATAGTGCATGTTATTTCCCTACTAAAACCACAACTTTAGATGAGGCAGAAGAGTTGGCTCTTCAGCTTTATTGTGAAAGAGCACAACTTAAAAACGGTCAACAGATTTTAGAGTTAGGCTGTGGTTGGGGTTCTTTAACTTTGTGGATGGCAGAAAACTATCCACGCTCACAAATTACGGCTGTTTCAAATTCTGCAACGCAGAAAAAGCATATTCTTCGGCAAGCAGAGTTAAGGGGTTTAACCAACGTTGAAGTGCTTACCTGTGATGTAAATGTACTCGACTTAGACCAAGACAAGTTTGATCGTGTTGTATCGGTCGAAATGTTTGAACACGTCCGTAATTACCAACGTCTTTTTGAAAAAATTCAGGGCTGGTTAAAGGCAGACGGCTTACTTTGGTGTCATATTTTTTGCCATCGCTTTTTACATTATCCTTTTGAAGTGAAATCAGATTATGATTGGATGTCCAAGTATTTCTTTACTGGCGGATTAATGCCGTCGACTTCGACTTTTTTGCATTTTCAAGAGCATTTAGAGTTGGCCCAACAGTGGCAGTGGTCGGGTGAGCACTATATGAGAACGGCAAATGCTTGGCTTGATAATATGGATAACCAAGAAGTCGAACTGAAACCACTGTTTAAAAAAATCTATGGAAAAGATGCCAATATTTGGTGGCAACGCTGGCGTATTTTCTTCATGGCTTGTGCTGAGTTATTTGGTTTTGAGCAAGGTCAAGAATGGGTCATTGGTCACTTTTTATTTAAAAAGCGATCATAGTAATTTCTATAGCCTATCCCGGCGATAAAGATATGATAAAAACTCGACATGATGGCAAAGCGAGTCATCCATTAGCCCAAATGTTCAATCGATATTACTGGTTGCAAATTGGTCTGATTGCATTATCGATCGTGGTCGGGTTGGCTTGTAGTGCTTGGGTGATTAAGGGTTCTTTACTTAAAACCGCTTTAGAACAGGAAATGGAGCATTACTGGTTACGTATAGAACGTAACCCAAATGCTGATTTACCAGATACCAAAAATTTATATGGATATCGGTGGAATACACAGGTCGCGCCTCAACCTTTTCGGGGCATGCATTTAGAAAGTGGCGTGCACCGAGTATTCGTTGATGGTAAAGAACGAATGACGGTCTATGGTGAGCGTAATGGTCAACATGTTCTATTGGTATTTGGCGAAAGCAATGTTAATAAGCTGATCTGGTTATTTGGTCTTGCTCCACTCATGTTCAGCTTATCTGTTCTATATAGTTTTTTGTGGTGGTCAAACCGAAGAGCAAGACGCTATTTTTCCCCAATTACGCGTTTAGCAAATGCTTTAGAAAATATTGATTGGGCACATCAAGACACTCAGGCATCTCCTTTTAGAGATATTAATACCAATGGCAATATGGAAGCCGAATATCTCAAACAAGCTTTAGAAAAATATCATCAGGTTTTAAGTGATTTTATTCGACGTGAAAGAGAATTTACTGGAGATGTGAGCCATGAGTTACGCACTCCACTCACCATTTTGAAAGGTAATGTACAACTGTGTCAGGCGAAATTCGGAGACGATAAATCTTTAGTCCGTCTTCATAACACAATTGAAGATATGCAGTTGCTCGTCGATACCTTACTGGCGATTGCTCGGAATACGGTAAAAAGCTTGCCGTCTGAGAAAAATTTATTATCCAAAACGGTAAAAGATCTTGTTGAAAGTTTAGAAGCGGTGAGCGCGGGTAAAGGGATACAGATTAATATTCAACCTGATGTTTCTGAACAGCCGCGTTGGTTATATCCTTCTATGACTCAAATGGTTTTAGGTAATATTTTACGTAATGCGCTGAACTATTCTCAAGGCTCACAAATCGACATTATTCAACAAAAAAACAGCCTGATTATTGCTGATAATGGAATTGGAATTTCTTTACCTAACGATGTGAAAGTGCAAGAGCTCAGCGATTCGCAACTTTCCTTAAAGGCTAAAGGTCATGGCATTGGTTTGCAATTGGTACAAAAGCTTTGCAAACAACTAGGATGGAGAGTGGAGCTGTTTGATCGACAATATTATTTAACCACTCATCCTGAACTCGATTTGGAGCCAACCACAGGCTTAATTGTTGTGGTCTATTTAAGTTAAGTCGCGGAATCTTCCAAAGCAATTTTTAAACCGACACCTGCCACTGTATGTAATAGCTTTGGGTCAAAAGGTTTATCAACCATTTTTCTTAAGTTATAGATATGACTGCGTAACGCATCACTTTCAGGCTCTTCGTCGCCCCATAATTCCATCATCAGTTCTTGCTTGGTCACCACTTTTGGAGACTGGCGCATCAAAATTTTTAATAGTTTGAATTGAATAGGGGGTAACTCGATATTATTTCCAGCACGAACCACGGTTTGAGTTGCGCTATCAAGAATTAAGTCGTGAATTTGAATTTTATGGTGAGTGACTTCGCCAGCTGCTCTTTTTATTAATGCACGAATCCGCATCACTAGTTCATTAAAATCAAAAGGTTTTACCAAATAATCATCTGTTCCAGCGGTAAAACCTTTAAGTTTGTCATCTAAAGTATCTCTTGCTGTGAGCATAAGAACAGGAATATCAACGCCTTGTTCGGTGCGTAGCCAGTTGCATAGGTCATAACCCGAGCCATCGGGCAAATTTATATCTAGCAACAAAAGATGATAATGCTGAGATTTGAGAAAAGTGCGTGCAGCCTCTAAATTACGTGCATGATCGACAACATAACCATGCACTTCAAGAAATTCGCAGACCGTTGCTGCAAGTTCAAAATGGTCCTCAACCATGAGGATAAAGTGATTACCCATGAGATTTTATTAAGCCATTAATTTAATAATTGTTGTTTTAATTTAGCATTAAACGGTTCACTACCAAACCAGATTTTAAAATATTGATTTGCATTCGGATTGTTCAAAGAACCGAGTAGCTTCTGGTTTAATTTCAGTTCTAGTTTTTGATTTTCATGTTGATAATAGAGACTATAAAGATCTCCACTCTTAATTGGCCTATATAGTTCATTAATATGATTAAGCGGAGATTTAGCATCAAAGCCGCTAACATTTTTCTTCAAAAAGTGCGTGGCTGCGCGTTTAAATGCCCATTCGGGAATATCGCGGTTATAGCTAAAGTCCATTTTGATGCTTTGGCTTTGCCAATTTTTTTGGCAATCTTCAGCAAAGTAACTGACATTTCCCACCTTTTTACTCGTAACCATTAAAGGTGCTGAACTGCATTTTCTCAATTCAGCCGCATTGGCTTGAGATACGATTAAGATTCCTAGAAATATCAAGATTCGACTTTTTTGAACGGCAATATCCATTTATATACTCCTCCAAATATGGGTAAAGAACGGTAGAGGCCATTCGCTGGATCCCAATAATCTTGCTGGAAAATAATTTTTTGTTGGTCATTAATCTTAATTTGACTAATTCCATAAGAAGCCATTGTTTTTGAACGACCTAGCATTTTAAAGTCATAGGTCATGTACCAATGAATGTAGGCTGTATCTTGGTGATGAGTTGCACTAATGAGTTTTACCGTGACATTATTCACTCGGGCATTCATGCCTTCAAAATGCTTAATCAGATCTTTCTTTTGAGAGAACTGCGAGAGTGTATCGTTGATATAGAGCTGATCAGCGTAAAGATTGCTAGCATTATTAACAAAAGAAGGAGTACCGAGCGTATTAAATGCAGCGACAAAACGATTGCCCACATCTAGCGCCTGTTGGTCATCTAATTCTATACCAGTAATTTTTTGTTCAGCTTTGCCATAGTCACCTGAGTAGCTAGGCACACTTTTACACGCCGTTAAACCTGCCAAGGTAATCAGCCCTAGGGCTGTAGTTATAATTTTCATGTCTATATCCGAGCCAACTTTATAAGATTAAATTAAAGAGCTGGTCGTGAATTTTGCGTGAATTCTTATGTTTTATGATTTGGGTTTAATAGTGGTTTTCTTGAAACCAATAGATCTTCATTCACTTAAAGTTTTTTAAGGTAATACGTTATTTTTATCGAAGAAATGACAGGTCTTTTTTGAAAAAGATAACATCCATATTCATGTAACTAGATGAATTTGTTTTTTCAAAACCAAGTTTATTTAATAGGTTGTGGGCAGGTAAATTATCTTTTTCTGAAAAAGCGATCACATGCTTAAAGTTTCGACTTTGCATGTCTTCTAGTAACTTAAGTGAAGCTTCAACAATATAACCTTTATTTCGCTCAGTTTTAATAAGTCTAAAACCTAGTTCAGCTTCTGTCTTGCTATCAACCTCACAAGTTTCAAAACCACAATAACCAATAATTTTATGGGTATCTTTTAAAACGATAGTCATCTTGCCAAAATTATGATTTTTATAGTGCTCCAAAATTTCTAAAAAACGAGTCTTTGCAGCTTCAGTTGTTAAGTCACCATAAGGTGAAAAAGCCATAAAATCTTTGTCTTGTAACATCTCAATGACTGTAGATAAATTTTCTTGAACAAATGGTTTTAAGATTAAGCGGTCTGTTTCTAACATAGAGTTCTTATTAAATAGTTTAAAAAATTATAGCTTATAAGATGAATAATAATTCAATAAAGAAAGCAATTTTATTCTAGCTGCGCTTTACCCATAAGAGATATAGATAAGTTTTGCATAAATAGAAGGATTCAATAATGAAAACAATCGGCTTATTAGGCGGAATGAGTTGGGAATCTACAGCGCTTTATTATCAACAAATCAATAAAATGGTTCATCGTAAATTAGGAAAATTGCACTCAGCTAAGGTCATTATTAATAGTGTCGATTTTGAAGAAATAGCAGCCTTACAATCGAAAGGTTTATGGCAAGAAGCTGGAGCCTACTTAGCTGAGCAAGCACAAAATTTAGAAAAAGCAGGGGCAGACTGTATTTTAGTCTGTACTAATACCATGCATAAGGTAGCACCTCAAATTGAAGATGCCATTACGGTTCCATTTATACATATTGCTGATGCCACAGCAAAAGAAATTTTAAGTCAAAATATCCGAAAAGTTGCACTGTTGGGGACAGCTTTCACCATGGAGCAAGACTTCTATAAAGCCAGATTACAAGATCATGGAATTGAGGTGATTATTCCAAATGATGCAAATCGGAAAATAGTACATAGCATTATCTATGACGAGCTTTGTTTAGGTGTGATCAACCCCGATTCGCAAAACAAGTATATGACCATTGTTGAAGAGTTGATTGAGCAGGGTGCCGAGGGGATTATTTTGGGGTGTACCGAAATTTGTATGTTGATTGGTGATATCAAATTTTCTGTGCCTCTATTTGATACCACCACCATTCATGCGAAAGAAGCTGTAAATTTTGCATTAGAGCAAAAAACGGCAGCCCGTTCTATTGCTGCTAGTTCGGTATAAATACTCATCAGCTTTTAATTTATTCTGAAATAGGAACGTATCACAGCCCAATTTGTTGAAAGCCAGCAGATAAGTGAACCCGCCGTGACCATGGCTGTACCTTGCCAAAAACTGATTGATAACTCTGTCTGTAAAACCAGCATGGCAAGTAAAGATGAAATGATTGGGGTAAAATAAGAAGCAACCACCAGCATGGTAATGTTGCCATGAATAATGCCAATATTCCATGCTGCATAACCGAGACCAATTGCAGCAGAAGCAACGATTAAAGATAAAATTGTATTTAAATCGAGTGAAGGTAAATTCACTTGGCCGCTAAAGAGCAATTTTAGCCATAAGGTTAGGGCAACACCAAGAAAGAAAATAGAAATAGGGTTTTGTCCTTTACCCATTTTCTTGGTCAACACACAGTAAAAAGCCCAAATAATGGCACCTATAAAGGCCAAAATATAACTTAAAGGATTACTATGAAAATTATCGACAACACGACCTAAACTAAAATCTCCGTTCCCGGTCTGAATAAAAATGATACCGGAAATTGAAATGAGTAATCCTAAAATAATAAACACATTAAATTTTAACTCTCTAAAAATAACAAAAGCTAAAACAGTCAGGCTTGGCCAAAGGTAGTTCACAATACTTACTTCAATCGCTTGTTGCGCCGTCTTTGAATAGGCAAGTGCAAATGAAAAGCAAAGCTCATAAGCAATAAATAAAATTGCCCCTAAAATTAAGTATTTTTTAGAAATTAATTTAAAATTTGGCACCCTAAAAATAATGAGCAGGAGTAAAGCACTTAAGGAATAGATCAGCGTAATGCCAACATCTGGACCGATTGCAGTCGTAATATGTTTTACGAAGCCTACCATAGAGGCCCACATTAGGATGGCACTTAAACCAATCAAGGTTGCTAAATTTTTTGACATAAGAAATAAATGAACTTAATTGAGCACCTGAGCTACAGTGAAAGTTAAAAATAATTAAAGTAAGTCAGGGTAAAGGAATTTTTAATTAAAAAATAGGCACGATAGACCAAATTACCTAATAAGTATTATCAGCCAACATAAATACTTTTGGTAATTAAACTAAATGTCAGGTATTAATTTATGGCTAAGCATTAGGGTAAGCTAAACCTCTAGAAAACACCCAGTTATGTATTAAAATTTTAAAAATATAGACTGTAATGCTCAGTACAGTTAAATAAATCAACTATAAGTCTCTCTTCTAAAGCATTACCCTGTGTTTATTGCGAAAAAATAATAAATGGAGATAAAAGATGCTTACACGTTTTTTACTGCCGATTTTGGGCACTACTGTTTTAGTTACAGGCTGTGCTTCTTCCTCTCAATATCCGATTAACGAGAGTTATGGTCCGGAACCAAAGTTGCCTGAACCGAAAACAAGCTTATTTCCGACCGTAAATATAGCACCGGCACAAGGTTGGCCAAGTGGTGTGATGCCGACTCCGGCGGAAGGTTTAAAAGTAAAAGCATTTGCTAAAGGACTTGAGCACCCACGTTGGCTCTATGTATTACCAAATGGTGATGTGCTGGTGGCTGAAACGGATGCTCCACCTAAACCTGAAGACAGCAAAGGGATTAAAGGCAAGATTATGACCTTCGTAATGAGACGGGCAGGGTCATCTCATCCAAGTGCAAACCGAATTAGTTTACTACGTGATACGAATGGCGATGGTATAGCTGACCAAAAAACGGTATTCCTTAAAAACCTAAACTCACCGTTTGGTATGGCACTGGTAGGAAATCATTTATACGTTGCCAATACGGATTCACTCATGCGTTTTCCTTACCAAGAAGGTGAAACCCATATTACTTCAACCGGTACTAAAGTATTGGACTTACCGGGTGGGCCTCTAAACCACCATTGGACCAAAAATGTTATTGCCAATCGTGAAGGTACAAAGCTCTACATTACCGTTGGCTCCAATAGTAATGTGGCCGAAAATGGTCTAGATCAAGAAAAAGGCCGTGCACAAATTATGGAGTTTGATATTGCAAGTGGTCAGTCACGTCCATTTGCAACAGGACTGCGTAATCCAAATGGTATGGCTTGGCAGCCTCAAAGTGGCAAACTTTGGACAGTTGTAAATGAGCGCGATGAAATTGGTAGTGATTTAGTACCCGACTATATGACGTCGGTACAAGATGGGGCTTTTTATGGCTGGCCTTATAGTTACTATGGTCAACACGTAGATGTACGAGTCAAACCACAAAATCCTGATATGGTGGCTCGTGCAATTAAACCAGACTATGCTCTAGGTAACCACACTGCTTCGTTAGGTCTTGCATTTTATACAGCCGAACTCATGCCACAATTTAGAGGCGGAGCATTTATTGGACAGCATGGTTCTTGGAACCGTAAACCACATAGTGGATATAAAGTCATTTTTGTGCCATTTAGAAGTGGTCAGCCCTCTGGTCCACCGCAAGATATTTTGACAGGGTTTTTAAGTGAAAAAGGCAAAGCGTATGGGCGTCCTGTCGGGGTGGCAATTGATTTTTCGGGTGCAGTATTAGTCGCAGATGATGTTGGTAATACAATATGGCGTGTTTCACCAGTTGCTGAAACAACTTATGAGAGTCCAACCCAGCAATCCATTCGTAGTTCAGTGACTCAACCTTAAAAAGGTTGGACAAAATAGGTTTATTTTATGCAAATATTACGGTTATCTGATTACCCTCAATACAAAGAAATGGCTGCACAGTGGTTTTCTGAAAAATGGCAAATTCCTGTGGAAGCATATCTTGAGAGTATTCAGATTTCCATTGATCAAAAGCATGCTATTCCACAGTGGTACATTGTTTTAAATAAAGATAAGCATTTAATTGCTGGATCAGGAGTCATTGATAATGACTTCCATGAGCGTAAAGATTTAACACCAAACTTATGTGCTTTATTTGTAGAAGAGAACTATCGAAACCAAAACATTGCAAAACACATTTTAGATTTTGTACGTGAAGACTTGAGTAATCAGGGCATCCAAACACTTTATTTAATAACAGACCATACCGAGTTTTATGAAAAATGTGGTTGGCGGTTTTTAACGTTGGTAAAGGATGAGGAAGGCGAGATGGTACGTATGTATGTAGCAGATACTTTTTAATAGAACTTAAAGAGCATCTATTAAAAAATAGCCTCTAGTGAGGCTATTTTTTATGGCTTATTTATTTTTAAAATTTTTAATAATCATTAGAAGGGCGACCAGTGACAATAAGATAATAAAACTAATATAACTATTTGCCGTACTCATCAGCCCAATTTTACCTACAAAATAGCCAGCTAAAATTGCAGGAATACTAAAAGCCAAATAACTTTCAACAAAAAAAGCAGCCATAAGACCCGCACGTTCTTCGGGAAGTGCCAATGGCATTACACTACGAATAGCCCCCATAAACGCCGTACCAAAACCAACTCCAGTAATAATAGAACCTAAAAATAGAACTACTGCATTGGTTAGGTTAATGGCGATGAATAAGACAATGGCACCAATAGCAATCGAGAGCGTACCGGTTAATAAAATACGGAAATTTGTCGACTTCCTAAGCGTTAATATACCTACCGCACCGGAAAGGGCGAGCGCCATAAACATAATCCCGTTTAGCCATGCCGATGACGTGTGGAAAATTTTTGCCAGTAAAGATGGCATAAGCGATAGAAAGAAACCACTGACCATCCAAAGTGCAATGTTAATCGGGCTAATACTCAATAAAGCGCTTTTTGTCTGTGGGGGAATAGCCATATTGGGTTTTAATGAAGCAAGTGCACCGGATCTTCTTTGTGCGGTTTCTGGAGTAAGAAAACTTAAAATGAGTTCACAAATAAGAAGAAAACATAAGAACTCAAAAACAAGCTGTAAGGGGTGGGCAGAGAATTGCAAAATAGAACAAGTCAGAAAAATCCCAACAGCCATACCTATCATTGGTGCAATACTATTAATTAGTGAACCATGAAGCTTACTAAAATCTAAAATTGCTGCGCCTATAGCTGAAACAGCAAGCCCTGTTGCGATTCCTTGTAAGCCTCGTGCAATGAATAACATCGAAACATCTGAAGCAAATAAGAAAAAGCTCATTGAAATAATTTGCAGAGAAATAGCTGCAATAATGACTGGGCGGCGTCCAATATAGTCAGACAAAGAACCAATAATGAGTAATGAGCCAAGCAGCGTAAAAGCATAGGTGGCGAAAATCAAAGTCAATGTAACCGGTGAAAATTGCCAAAGCTGTTGGTATAGGCGGTAGAGTGGTGTCGGCGCACTAGATGCGGCCATGAATGTCATGAGCGTGATGGTATTAAGTGTCAAAGCACTTGCCGCATCTAACTGAAAAACAGCTCTTGACCGTTTTGAACTTGAATTGTTCATATAAGATGAATAACATAAAAGCAAATATTTAGCTTTTATACATTATTTTTCCACTAAAGCAAATCCTTAGCTTTAGTGTATTTTGTATATAGTTATAAATATTTATAAATTTTTTTGATCCCTTTACAGAGTTTATAAATGGCAAAAGTTGTTACTGGATTACGCCCTGGTGGACGCAGCGAAAGAATACAAACTGCGGTGCATCAAGCTGTAAAAGAACTACAAAAAGATTTTGAGCAAAGCCAAATTACTATTCCTATGATTGCAGTGCAGGCAGGGGTTACACCTTCAACCATTTACCGTCGCTGGGGTGACATCAATCAATTATTTTCAGATGTAGCTTTAAATGAACTCAAACCTGATATGGAACCCAAAGATTTAGGCTCGTTCCAACAAGATATTACAGCATGGGTTGAGCAATATTTTGAAGAATATGCTTCAGAGGTTGGGCAAGACTTATTGCGAGATGTACTCTATACATCAAACTCGGATTCTAATGCCCGTAAATGTGAGACTTTAATTATCCAGCAACTCGATATTATTCAAAACAGGGCAAAATTACGTAATGAGCTTACTATACCTAATCAGGAAATCATCGAGGCAGTAATTGCACCTATGTTATTTCGAATTTTATTTACCAATCATGATCTTAGTCTTGAGTATGTATATGACCTTTTAAACCGTCTTTTTATAAAAAATAAGTAGATAAAATCTATAAAAAGACTAGTCCCTTGTTTTTATTAAATAAATATATATCAATCTTTCTTATTATTTAAAAAGTAAATTCTCATAATTTAAGATTGATATGAGGATGAGTTAATCATTTATTTTTGAAATACTTGTTCTGCTCATTTAAAAATCAAAAATAAACATAGATAATGCATGATGTAATTAATTAAATTATTTTATAAACATGCATTTATGTAAATTTTTAAAGACTTTGAGTTTTATGAAACTTATTGAGATAAATATTTTCTATACAAAAATATGCATGGTTTTTAAATTTTACATTTTTTAAATTTATGACACAGGGTGTTTTTTATTCTTTACAATGGCTCCACTTCATTTAAAGCAGCTTGTGGTGCACGCTTTATATTTTATTTTTTTATCCCCATCGAAAAGGTATTTAGATAATGGATTTCAATACCCTTGACCAAGAAACGGTACAGAAAAAACAAAAGTTTCATCAAATTTTGTATGTACAGGTCATCTTTGCAATTATTTTGGGCATTTTAATTGGTCATTTTTACCCAGAACTTGGCGAGAGCTTAAAACCGCTTGGTGATGCATTCATCAAAATCGTCAAAATGATTATTGCTCCCGTAATCTTTTTGACAGTGGTTACCGGTATTGCCAGCATGACGAACATGAGTCGAGTTGGGCGAGTGACAGGTAAGGCAATGCTATATTTCCTTACTTTCTCTAGCCTTGCGCTTGTGGTTGGTATGATTGTGGCTAATATCATTCAACCTGGTAAAGGCTTAAATATTGACCCGGCAACCTTAGTCAACGATAAAGTAAATAGTTACGTTGAAAAGGCTCATGCTACAAATATCACTGACTTTTTCATGAATATTATCCCGCAAACATTAGTGAGTCCGCTTGCTGGTGGTGAAATTTTGCAGGTTCTATTTGTGGCAGTCCTATTTGGTATTTCTTTAGCTGCCTTGGGTGACCGTGCACGTCCAATTACTGATTTTTTAAATAACCTCACGGCTCCGGTTTTCTATTTGGTTGGTATGTTAATGAAACTTGCACCAATTGGAGCTTTTGGTGCTATGGCATTTACTATCGGTGCGTATGGAATTGAATCAATCGGTAATTTATTACTATTGATTATGACCTTCTATATCACGGCAGTGCTGTTCGTATTAATCATTTTAGGGGCTGTAGCACGCTACAATGGCTTTTCAATTATTGATTTAATTCGTTACATCAAAGACGAACTCTGGTTAGTTTTAGGTACAAGTTCTTCTGAAGCTGCTTTACCATCTTTAATGGATAAAATGCAAAAAGCAGGTTGTGAAAAATCTGTAGTAGGTCTAGTCATTCCGACAGGTTACTCATTTAACCTTGATGGAACTAACATCTATATGACTATGGCGGCTTTATTTATTGCACAAGCATGTAATGTTGATTTATCAATTGGTGAGCAGGTTGCATTGCTTTTAGTGGCAATGGTGAGTTCTAAAGGTGCGGCAGGGGTAACGGGCGCAGGCTTTATTACACTCGCAGCTACTTTATCGGTAGTACCTGCTGTACCAGTGGCAGGTATGGCGCTTATTTTAGGTATTGACCGTTTTATGTCGGAGTGTCGTGCATTAACCAATTTAATTGGTAATGCATGTGCAACCATTGTGGTTGCCCGTTGGGACAAAGCTCTGGACAAGGACGTACTAGACAAAGCATTACGCAAATCGAAAACGAATTAATTATTTAATTTTTTAATTCGAAATAAAAAACCTGTAGCAACTGGCAAATCGGGAGAGGTGCTGTGCTACAGGTTTTATTATTTAATAATCAAAAAATATAATTTAAAAACTATCTACTCATTAATAGTTATTAAGGAAAGCCACTATAAAAATTTCACAAATTCTCGTATAGAACTACTTTTTAAAAAGCAGAACTTTTGAGTTACCTATACTATAAATAGTATACAAAATAGCCTAGGCTTATGCTTTTAAATGATCCTCAAATTCTTCACCTAACTGCATTGCTAAAGCATTACCTGCCAAATCACAGGTCACTAAGCCATATTCTTTTTTAAAACTGAAAGTAAAACCTTTTCCATCAGCAAGGTTTTTAACCGAATACCCTAATTTTTCTAACCAAATACGGAACGCAATTAAATTTTTCGCTTTAACAACCTTTTTCACGTGAGAACTCCTTCTATCCGTGTCTTACACCTTATTTATTAATAGGGATTTACTCGAATTTTTTAAAGGGGGAAAACTTTGTTTTATTTTGCATCTTGTAAAAAAAGTAAAATAGATAAAGCAATATCCTTCATTTTATAAATTTATTAAGTTTTTATGTAATTAATCTGAATGTTTATAAATTTTAAGTTTTTGTTTTTTGTATAGATTTTAAAATAATGATATTGGATTAAAATTTAATCAATTTAAATTAATCTAAAATCAATAAATGTAAAAAATAATTTCATGCAACATGCTTTATTCAAAAAGATACAGTTCTTAAAATTAAACTGTATCTTGGTTGAAAGCTTATAATCTTAAAAATTGTCTTTCAAGCTACGTAAGTGAGCGAACTCATCTACACTTTCAGCACGTAAAAAGGGATTTGTTGCTAGTTCAAGTTCAATACTACTTGGCAGGGTAATTTTACCTTCTTGACGAAGCATACGGACTTGTTCAGCACGTTCTTGCAGTGCGTGGTTTTCAGGCTCTACACTCAAGGCAAATTCCGCATTAGAAAGTGTATATTCATGTGTGCAATACACTTTGGTTGCAGTGGGTAGTGCAGCAAGACGATTTAGTGAGTGGTACATCTGTTCTGCTGTACCTTCAAATAGTCGCCCGCATCCCATTGCAAATAAGGTATCTCCACAAAAGAGGGCATTAAGCTCTTCAATAAAATATACAATATGACCTAAGGTATGGCCTGGTGTTGCAATAATCTCTACTTTTAAATCATTAAATTTTAGATGATCATCGTGTTGTAAGGGATGAGTAATGCCAGGGATTTTACTTAGTTCATCTCTTGGGCCATATACCGCCATAGGCGTGTTAGCCGTTAAATCAGCAACACCGCCGA
This sequence comes from Acinetobacter sp. EKM10A, assembly GCF_011075215.1. Taxonomy (NCBI): domain Bacteria; kingdom Pseudomonadati; phylum Pseudomonadota; class Gammaproteobacteria; order Moraxellales; family Moraxellaceae; genus Acinetobacter; species Acinetobacter sp. EKM10A. The sequence continues at coordinate 491,768 of NZ_JAALLK010000001.1, forward strand.
TATGGTCTTTATGCCAATGGGTAAGCCAAATCTGTTTTAAAGTTAATTGATGTTCTTGGCAAAAGTGGGTGACTAACTCAGCCTCTGTTGGATCAACTGCAACAGCTTCATGAGTCTCAGTATCTTCTAAAATCCAGATATAGTTTTGTAGGGCATTTTGCACATCAATATAATGAATTCTATAACGCATTTTTTTATCCTGAAACTAAATCCAAAAGCAGTATCTACGGGCTAATTTTGATAATAACAGAAATTACCTTGAGTAACCTGTCTAATAAAATGTCCTATAAATTAGACTCTCTAAAATAAAAAAGCCCTCATAAAAGAGGGCTTTTTTAGGAGTTCAATTAGCGCATTTTTGCGAGCCAATTTCCTAGCATTTGAACGATTTGTACCAAAAGTAATAATACAATAACCGTTAAAATAACGACGCTTGTATCAAAACGTTGATAGCCATAAGAAATTGCCAAGTCACCAATACCACCAGCACCAACTGCACCAGCCATAGCGGTTGCACCAATAAGGCTAATCGTAGCAGTCGTTAAGTTCAAAATAAGCGAACTACGAGCTTCAGGTAAGATAAAGCGCGAAATAATCTGCCAAGGTGTTGCACCCATAGCTTGAGCAGATTCGATAATTCCTTCATTTACTTCAAGCAGGGAAGTCTCAATAAGACGTCCCATATATGGTCCAACGTAAATTGTTAAAGGAACGATCGCTGCCCATGTACCAATTGAAGTTCCTACCAATAATTTGGTCAGTGGAATAACTGCAATAAGTAAAATAATAAATGGCAGAGAACGTAAAGCATTTACAATTGGGTTGAGTAAATGATAAATGAATTTATTTGGCAAAATGCCTTCTGGGCGGGTTACAAGTAGAATAATCCCTTGGATAAAGCCCCAAATACCACCAAATAAAAGCGCAAAGAACACCATATGGAAGGTTTCTTGTAACGCAGTTACAAACTGGTCAATTGAAAGTGAACTGTGCCAGAAAGGTTGAGTAAGTTCAGTTAACCACTGTACGATTAAATCTCTCATACTTGATCTCCTGATTGAACTACACTCACTTCATTTTTCTCTAAAAACTCAATTGCCTGACGAATCAACTGTGGATCACCTAAAAGCTGTACAAACATCTGACCAATGACGGTGCCGTTAATTTCAGTCATATTGGCAAATAAGATATTTAAACTAATATCAAATTGTTTAATAAGCGACTGAATCACAGGCTCTTGTGCTGAACGCCCTAAGAACTGTAAGCAATAAATGCTGTGATGATGCTGGTTTTCCAGTTGATTTAAAATATTTACAGGCAACTGCTGATGTAAAACAGTTTGTATAAAGTTTTTAGTTGTCGGATGTTGTGGATTACTAAAGATATCAATGGTTGAGCCTTGCTCAATCACTTTACCAGCTTCCATGACAGCAACATGGTCACATACAGTCTCAATCACATCCATTTCATGAGTTACCATGACGATTGTGATTTTTTGCTCTTGGTTAATTTTCTTTAATAATTCTAAAACCGACTTTGTCGTTTGTGGGTCGAGGGCAGAGGTGGCCTCATCACACAAAAGAATTTTAGGGTGGTTGGCTAAAGCACGAGCGATACCAACACGTTGTTTCTGACCGCCAGATAATTCATCCGGATAAGCATCTTTTTTATGCTTAAGATCAATGAATTCAAGTAACTCATTTAAACGCTTTTCACGTTCTGCTTTGCTGTAATTTAGCAGACGCATTGGCATTTCAATATTTTCAGCAACTGTTTTGGTTTGAAGCAAATTGAAGTGCTGGAAAATCATACCAATATTTGCACGTTCCTGACGTAATGAACGCGCATCCAAAGCAGTGAAGTCCTTTTGATTAATGATAACCTGACCTTCATTTGGTCGTTCAAGTAAGTTAATCAGGCGGATTAAAGTACTTTTACCTGCACCACTATAGCCGATAATGCCGAAAATACTGCCTTCAGGAATTTCCAAATTAATTTGGTCCAGTGCACGTATAGTTTGGCCTTTAAGCTGATAGTGCTTTGAAATGTTTTTAAATTGAATCATGTCGTCAAAAACTATGCTAAAAAGAAAAAACAGGCAAAGAGTCTTTGCCTGTTTCGCGTTGCAGCTATTATATTACTATTTAGCTTGCGTGAGGTAGCTGATTGGCTGATTCACGTCAACTTTTGTACCACCAAAGTGTTGTTCAACGTATTTTTTAACAGCTTCGGTGTGGTAAAGCTGACCAACTTTCTGAAGAACAGGGTCATTTTTACGTGATTCAGCAGTTGCAAGAATATTTACATTCAGCTTTGTACTTTGGTCAACTGGCTCATAATAGATAGAATCTTTAAGCACATTTAAACCACCTTCCATTGCTAAAGTATTACCTAAAACAATTGCATCAACTTCGTCTTTTACACGAACAGCAGTTGCCATTTGAATTGGTTTAATGTCAATTTTCTTGCTGTTGTCAGTAATATCGCTTGGAGTGCCTTTCGCTGGATCAAAGTCAGCTTTAAGCTTGATTAGACCTGCGCTTTGTAATAATAACAATGCACGTGCTTCGTTCGCTGCATCATTAGGAATAGCAATGCTTGCACCTTGAGGGAACTCATCAACTTTTTTGTATTTACTCGAGTAAATACCCATTGGTTCAAGATAAGTTGTAGCAACAGGAGCAATCTTATCTTTATTTGAAGCATTAAATGCAACAAGGTAGGCATAAGATTGGAATGCATTTAGGTCAACTTCTTTGTTTGCAGTAGCTGTATTCATTGCAACATAATCAGTGAAGTTTTTCACCTCAAGTTTAAGACCGGCAGCTTTAGTTTCCGGTAAAGTTGCAATATAGCGCCAAATATCAGCGTCAGAACCAGTTGAAGCAATGACTACAGTTTGTAACTGAGCAGAGTCTTTGCCATTTTGTGGTTCATTTTGCTGTTTGCCGCAAGCTGCAAGTAATACTACAGACACGCTTAAAAAAAGACTGATCAGCTTTTTCATGTAAAAAAAGTCCTGATTATGAGAGATCCCAACCATTCGGGTTGGCTCTCAGCTGGGAAAATTGGTGATGTTGAAAGTTCCAACGGTTTAACCAATCATAACAATAAAAACATATTCAATATAGTGGACATGTTTCGATCTTATTAATCAGAATTGAATAAAAATTAAGATTAATATGAATATTTGTGATAAGTGAATAAGCAAAATAAAAAAGCCCTCATAAGAGAGCTTTTTTACTATTTAAATTTTTATTCAGCTTTTTCACGTGCAATAGCACGGTAACCGATGTCACTGCGGTATTGCATACCTGTGAAGGTTACTTGCCCACATACTTCTAAAGCATTGATTTGTGCTTCAAGAACGCTGTCACCTAGAGCAGTCACGCAAAGTACACGTCCGCCAGAAGTAACGATATGGCCGTCTTCACGAGTAGCAGTGCCTGCATGGAAGATTTTAGTATCTTCTGGTGATTGACCGATACCTGAGATAACGTCACCTTTACGCACGCTGTCTGGGTAACCTTCTGCTGCAAGTACAATACCGATTGACTTACGCTCATCCCATTCTGCTTCGCTTGGTAAGTTACCTGCGATACCTGCTTCAACCAAATCAACAAGAGATGACTTCAAACGCATCATGATAGGTTGAGTTTCCGGATCACCGAAACGGCAGTTAAACTCAATTACGCGTGGTTGACCTTGTTCATCAATCATTAAACCAGCATATAAGAAGCCAGTATAAACATGTCCATCAGCAGCCATACCATCAACAGTTGGGCGCATAATTTCATTCATTACACGCTCAAAAACGTCTGGAGTCACAACTGGAGCAGGAGAGTAGGCACCCATACCACCTGTGTTAGGACCTTGGTCACCTTCAAAAATACGTTTGTGATCTTGTGAAGTTGCCATTGGTAAAATGTTTTTACCGTCAATCATACAAATGAAAGAAGCTTCTTCACCAGCAAGGAACTGTTCAATTACAACACGTGAGCCTGCATCACCAAATTTGTTGCCTGCAAGCATGTCATCAATTGCTGCAAAAGCTTCTTCATTGGTCATTGCAACGATAACGCCTTTACCAGCCGCAAGACCGTCAGCTTTAATTACAATTGGTGCGCCATTTTTTTCAACATAAGCTTTTGCTGCATCAACTTCCGTAAATACTTCATAAAAAGCAGTTGGAATGTTGTGGCGTTTTAAAAAGTGCTTAGCAAATGCTTTTGAACCTTCAAGCTGTGCTGCATATTGAGTAGGTCCCCAAATTTTTACGCCTGCTTCACGCGCAGCATCAACAACACCATTTACTAATGGCGCTTCTGGGCCAACAACAATCAGTTCAACATTATTTTCTTTAGCAAAAGCAATAATTGCCGGGTTGTCTAAAATATCGAGCTGAACGTTAACGCATTTTGGTTCTGTTGCAGTTCCTGCGTTACCAGGCGCAACGAAAACTTGAGTAACTTTGGCATCTTGCGCGATTTTCCATGCTAAAGCATGCTCACGACCACCACTACCTAAAACTAAAATATTCATTTTTAATTTGTTCCTTAACTTTAATCCTTTTTCATCCCCCTCTATTTCTCAAGGTGGAGAGATAGTTCCATTATTGTGGAAAACCCTCCTGAATAAAAGGAGGGTTAGGGAGGACTAAATTTAAATTAGTGGCGGAAATGGCGCATACCAGTGAAGACCATTGCAATGCCAGCTTCATCAGCAGCTGCAATAACTTCTTCATCACGCATAGAACCACCCGGTTGAATAATGCATTTAATGCCAGCTTTTGCTGCATTATCAATACCGTCACGGAACGGGAAGAATGCATCAGATGCCATAACTGCGCCTTCAACAACCAGACCAGCATGCTCAGCTTTAATTGCTGCGATACGTGCTGAGTTAACACGGCTCATTTGGCCTGCACCTACACCAATAGTTTGACGGTTTTTGGCATAAACAATAGCGTTTGATTTTACGTATTTCGCAACTTTCCATGCGAAAATAAGGTCATCAATTTCTTGTTCTGTTGGTGCACGTTTAGTCACAACTTTAAGATCATCTTTGGTGATCATGCCCAAGTCTTGGTCTTGAACAAGTAAGCCGCCGTTAACGCGTTTATAGTCAAGTTGTGGAGCACGTGCATCAATTGCAGGTAATTCACCACATACTAAAACACGAACATTTTTCTTCGCGCCAGTAACTTCAAGTACACCATCAGCAATACTTGGAGCAATAATTACTTCAACGAATTGGCGATCTACAATTGCTTGAGCAGTAGCAACATCTAACTCACGGTTAAATGCAATAATACCGCCGAAAGCAGATTCTGGATCTGTTGCGTAAGCTAAATCATAAGCAGCTTTAATACCGTCTAAAGAAACGGCAACACCACAAGGGTTAGCATGTTTTACGATGACACAAGCTGGTTTTGCAAATGATTTCACGCACTCAAGGGCAGCATCAGTATCAGCAATGTTGTTATAAGACAATTCCTTGCCTTGTAATTGTTTTGCAGTAGAAACAGAAGCTTCTTTTGCATTTGCTTCAACATAGAAAGCAGCAGATTGGTGTGGATTTTCACCGTAACGTAAATCTTGTGCTTTGTTTAATTGGGTATTGAACGTACGAGGGAATAAATCTGCTTCACCTTCGGCCTTACCAACGCGAGCGCCTAAGTAAGAAGCAATCATGCCGTCATATTGAGCTGTATGTTCAAATGCTTTAACCGCTAAATCGAAGCGTGTTTCGTAAGAAAGTGAACCAGAAGCTTTTAATTCGCTAATAACTGTATCGTAATCTGAAGCATTTACCACAATACCGACAGATGCATGGTTCTTAGCAGCAGCACGTACCATTGTTGGACCACCGATGTCGATATTTTCGATAGCATCAGCAAGAGAACAGTTAGGTTTAGCTACTGTAGCCGCAAATGGGTAAAGGTTAACTACAACTAAATCGATTGGATCGATGTTGTGTTCTTGCATAACAGCTTCGTCTAGACCACGACGAGCCAAAATACCGCCATGAATTTTTGGATGTAGTGTTTTAACACGGCCATCCATCATTTCCGGGAAACCGGTATGTTCAGATACTTCAACAACAGCAATATTATTATCTTTAAGCAACTTGTATGTGCCGCCTGTAGATAATAATTCTACCCCTAAAGCTGCAAGGTTTTGAGCAAATTCGACAATTCCTGTTTTGTCTGATACAGAAATCAAAGCACGTTTAATAGTCATGATGTTCAAGTCAACAATTTCAAGTCTACGGATTAAAACCAATTAGAAGCACAAAAAAAATGCCCACGAAGCCGTGAGCATTTTATCATTTATTCACTCATTAAACCGTGAGCTTTTAACTTTTTACGTAAAGTGCCACGGTTGAGTCCAAGAATTTCTGCGGCACGTGTTTGGTTACCACGAGTATATTCTAGAACTACAGATAAAAGAGGTTTCTCCATTTCTGCTAGCACCATGTCATATACCTGAGATGGTTGCTCACCTTGCAATTGTGCAAAATAATGGCGAACTGCGCGATCCACGTGGATGCGAAGAGCAACATCAGATTGTGCAGTAAAAATAGGAGATTTGCTATTCATGCGAGTTAATCCGAAAATCAAATACTAGCTTGGGTAAAGTAGTATATAAATGTGGTCTAAAAATACGGAGTCCTGTTTTAGATCCTAAAACAGTGACTCTAAAACATAAGAACAATTAGCTTGCCATATTTCTTCGTATTGAGTAAAAAATAAGCGTAACAATAATTAAATATTTGTTACAGCCCCCTCAAAAACAAAAAAAGTTAGGCTATGCGCTTAATGTAGAAAAGCACACATGCTTAACAGTATATTTTTTGAATTGAGAGCGAGGAGTATATGAGTCAAAGCTTTCGTGGCGCGTATCATACCATTGTCTAGGAAAAAGTGAGCAAATTAACTGCATTTTTTTTTAATTTTTTTTCACTTTTTTTACAAATTAGGGGTGGACAATTTCTAATCGATAATTTACTAGGCTTTTTTTGCTTTTATTTAGTTCAACTTGGAATCTAAAAGGTGTATTGGTCGGAATGCGTTGAATACCCCGTAAGTTTTCGACCAAGTATTGTTGAGGGGTAAAAATGATTTCTTCTTGATCGGTTTCTTTGCCAAAGCTGAGTTTTAGGTTGGGCAACTCAATACTTTTATTATTCTGATTTATAAGAACACCTGAAAGTTGAGTATGCTCTGTACCAATTTTACGTAGCTTTACCTTTTCTATATAAAGAAGTTGATATTGTTCAGCTGACTTGTTGCAATGCAATATTTGACAAACATAATTAAATGCATGGCTAATCGCAGGGCTTTGTTGCATGAGTTTAGGGTTAAACCAAAGAATCTGAAAAGTAAAAACCAAAATCAGAATCAGATTTGCAGAACTCCAAAGCGTATAGTACAACCAGCTATGCTTTTTACCGTTATCTTGCTCAGGAGAGGAGGTTGCTTGCTCAGCCAAATTAAGATTAGGAAGAGCATTAATAGGTTCATTATGGAAGTAATTTAAATTATTCAAATAAGTCAAAAGATCAATATTAGAGTTTTCAACCTTTTGATCAAAGATATCTAACACATGAGAATGGGTCATATATCGTGTTTGCATAGAGCCATGAGCTAAAGCAGATGAGTTTACCGTTTCCGGCTGCTCAACATTTACTAAATTAGTCAGAGCATTAAAATTTAAATTACATTTAGGGCAACAAACCATACCCTGAGCAACAGTTAACTGAGTAAGAGAAACTTTATAAACTGTTAGACACTTAGGGCAGCGGGTTTGTTTTTCATTCATGAGTTAAAACATCTCAATTTGTTGTTTTACGTTTTCCTGAAATGCGGCACCAGTTTTCTTCGCGCTTTTCGACATCTAATATATCAAAAAATTCAGAATAAACACCTGAAACATCAACAACTTGCTCTTCGATTACACCAGCAAGTGCGAAATCACCATCAGATTTAAGTAATTTTGCGAACTCTGGCGCAAGTGCCATTAAAGGACCCGCTAAAATATTTGCGACTAAAACATCTGCTTGTTGAGGTTTGAATTCTTGATCAAACTCTTCAGGAAGACCTACATATAAACGGTCTAATACACCATTGAGTTCTGCATTTTGTTTAGTTGCTAAAACTGCTTGTGGGTCGATGTCCGTCGCATAGACTTTCTTAGCGCCTAATAATAAAGCTGCAACACCTAAAATGCCTGAGCCACAACCATAATCAATCACGATCTTATCTTTAACATCAGTTTTACCTAACCATTGTAAGCATAAGAAAGTACTTGCATGATTACCTGTACCAAAAGCAAGGCCTGGATCAAGCTTAATATTTGTAGCATCTGCTTCTGGTGGCTCTAACCATTCAGGAACAATCCAGAATTTTTCCCCAATCTGAATTGGTTCATAATAATCCATCCATGCGCGTTCCCAAACTTGATCTTCAAGTTCTTCATGACGCATTGGCACATCTGGAAGTTGTGCTTTTAAGAAAGCTTCTAAAGTATCAACATCAATTGGGTCTTGTTCGTCTTGTTGGTAAATACCAGTAACAATGACTTTGTTCCAGAGTGGTGTTTCACCTGGTAATGGTTCCAGTAAAGCCTGATCTTCGGCATCATCCAAAGTTACGCTTACCGCACCTAGAGACATTAAAAGTGTTTCTGTGAATTCAACTTGTTCTTGATCAACGGTAATGTGTATTTGTAACCACTTCACGAAAAAGGACCTAAAATTTTATTTAAAGGCATATTGTAGCTGACTAGAGTAGTTTAAAAAAGAAAACGGCCCATCTTTAATGGACCGCTTTTTGAAAATGATGATGTGATATAGGAGAATATAAAACGATTTCTCTATATCTTAAGTCAAAACTGTATTAAGGAGCAGGGGCCTTGAATTGTAATTTGCCATTTTCGTTCGGCTGGCAAGTACCATTAAAGGTTACACCATTGTGATTGTAAGAAACCCATTCACCTTGCTGTTTTTTTGCACATACTCGAATTTGTTTTTGAGTTTCGGCTTTGCTCGTGTCAGCAGCGTGTGTAAAAGTTACGCCTGAAAAACAAATTAGAGATGCTGTTAAGATTTTCAACATGGTCGTTTTCATTTTGTGTTCCTTCTAGTTGCGTTAATTTTAAAGTCATAGAAGTGCTGTACGTTTTTTATTCTAAAATGAAAAAGTTTTAAAAACATTCACTTTGTATTGAATTCATGAAACAAAATGTCAAAACATGTGGCTTACCGTAAATCATGTCACGACAATTTTGTAATTATGTACATCTATAAGCAGATAATTTTGCTATAATGTTCCGTCTTTTTTTTCTGGTGTTTTTGTACTCATGCACTATCCTAAAGTTTATGATGTTATCGTTATCGGTGGCGGTCACGCAGGTACGGAAGCGGCGCTTGCTGCTGCGCGTATGGGACGACAGACTTTGCTTTTGACCCATAACATTGAGACTTTGGGGCAGATGAGCTGTAACCCAGCAATTGGTGGCATTGGTAAGTCGCACTTAGTTCGTGAAATTGATGCGCTTGGCGGTGCAATGGCTTTAGCTGCCGATAAAGGCGGTATTCAATTCCGTATTTTAAACTCGCGTAAAGGTGCAGCAGTACGTGCAACGCGTGCTCAGGCTGACCGTGTTCGCTATAAAGCTGCGATTCGTGAGACCTTAGAAAACCAAGCAAATCTTGATATTTTCCAACAGGCGGCTGATGACCTGATTGTTAAAGGCGATACAGTTAAGGGTGTTGTGACCCAAATGGGTATCCGCTTTGATGCAAAAACTGTTGTGTTAACTACTGGTACATTCTTGGGCGGTGTTATTCACGTTGGTTTAGAGAAATCAAGCGGCGGTCGTGCTGGTGATCCTCCTTCTATTGCTCTTGCTCAGCGTCTTCGTGAGTTGAAATTACCGGTAGGGCGTTTAAAAACAGGTACACCTCCACGTATTGATGCACGTTCAGTTGATTTTTCAGTTATGACACCACAACCAGGCGACTTCCCGTCTCCGGTAATGTCGTTCATGGGTGATGTGTCTATGCACCCAGAACAAGTGAACTGCTATATCACGCATACTAACGAAAAAACTCATGACATTATTCGTGGTGGCTTAGACCGTTCACCAATGTATACCGGTGTTATTGAAGGGGTAGGTCCACGTTACTGTCCTTCAATTGAAGATAAGATTCATCGTTTCTCTGATAAAGATTCGCATCAGGTATTCTTAGAGCCAGAAGGCCTTGATACACATGAGCTTTATCCAAATGGTATTTCGACTTCATTACCATTTGATGTTCAGTTTGAACTTGTGCGCTCGATTCGCGGTATGGAAAATGCCCATATCTTACGTCCGGGTTATGCAATCGAATATGACTATTTCAACCCGCAAGCTTTGAAATTTACCCTAGAAACCAAAGCAATTAACTGCTTGTATTTTGCAGGGCAAATTAATGGTACTACCGGTTATGAAGAAGCTGGTGCCCAAGGTTTACTTGCAGGCTTGAATGCTGCACGCCGTGCATGGGAACAAGAAGAATGGACACCTAAACGTGACCAAGCTTATATGGGTGTATTGGTTGACGACTTGATTACTTTAGGTACGAAAGAGCCATACCGTATGTTCACTTCACGTGCGGAATATCGTTTGATGTTACGTGAAGATAATGCCGATCAACGTTTAACAACTATTGGTCGTGAGCTTGGTTTGGTTGATGATGTTCGTTGGGCGGCTTATTGCGAAAAAATGGAAGCAGTTGAGCGCGAAACATCTCGTTTACAACATTTATGGGCGGCACCTAACAACCCAATGGGTAAAAAGTTTGTTGAAATGACAGGTGCTGACTTAAGTAAAGAATGTAGTGCGATTGACTTGCTTAAACGTCCTAATATTAATTTTGGCCAAATTGCGGAACTTACTGGTTCTGAAGTTTCACAACAGGTCGGCGAGCAAATTGAAATTGCTGTTAAATATGAAGGTTATATTAACCGTCAGCATGAAGATGTAGCTCAATTAAAACGTCTTGAAGAAACTAAAATTCCTGCTGATTTTGATTATGACGTCGTTTCAGGTTTATCTCGCGAAATTACTCAGAAGTTGAAAACAGTTCGTCCAGAAACATTAGCTCAAGCGAGCCGTATTCCTGGTGTTACCCCAGCTGCTGTTCAGCTTGTAATGATCACGATTCGTAAAAATAATATGACGAAAAAAACGGCTTAATTATTTAAGCGTGTAAAAAAGCCCGGTTAAGACTGGGCTTTTTTATTTTCTGATCAAAAAATATATGGAATTTTCCTAAGCATCAAAAGAGATTTTGCATCCTTTTTTTCTTATTTCACAAGTTTTAAAACGAAAGTTATATTAAATTCACGTTCAAACAAGAGGGCTTTAAACATGACAATGAAATCAATTCGCTACAATGGATATGAAATGGCATGCCAATGCTCATGTTCAACATAGCGCAAAAGAAGAAGCAGATCAGTTTTGGTGGGGGTAAACATATTGATCTGAAAATAAATAAAAGTATAAATGCCAATATAAAATTAAGAAAATTACAACTCAAAATTTAAAGAGAACCATATGGTTCTCTTTTTTATATCTACTGATTATTTGCTATCAGGCTCAATTTCTCGCACAGCATTGTGTACTTGGACTGGCTCAATATGAAGCAGTTTTTTACCAAAACTCCGTAACCACCATACGAGTTGAGATGTAAATGGAACGGTCGCCGTAACTTCGACAATATTTTCTTCAATTGGGGTAATGGTCTGATCTTTACTTAACTGACTTTCATAAAAAGTTTTAGCAGTTTGCTCGGTCATGGTTAAAGTAAGCTGAATAGATTCAGTGGGTTGGTTGTAATCTACTCTGAAACCTAAAGCTCCTGAGTCAATATAATGGTCAATATCGAAATTGACAGGGTGTAAAGCCCGACTTTCTAAAACTTTAGCGGATTTGAATCGGTGCAAGGCAAATGTTTGTACTTCAGTTTTATCATGGCGAGTACAAATTAAGTAAATCACAGCACCTTTTTGGACCAAAGCAAGAGGATTTAAAATATAAGTTTTATCTTCGCCTTGATTTACACGGGCCCGATAGACACACTCAATCTGTTTGTCTTGTAGTAGACCCTCATAAATTGCCTGCTGAGCAGCACGGTCCACTACAGGTGGAATAAGAGGTTGGCTTGCTGGCACAATACGGACACGATTAATCCACTGTCTCACATTATTTTGTGTAGACAGACTACGTTTTGCCAAATCGAACCAAGGCCCCATCTCATCAAGTAGACTGGGTGGAAGTAAATGTTTGAGATGTTCCTCAACCATCATAAAAGTTACAGCTTGAGAGCTTGTCATATGCGGTAAGCTTTGAATTGGTGCATCTGATTGCCAACGCCAGCCTTGAGGTACAGCTTTATTACTTTCAATTGGAAAACGCTGAGCAATTTGGTTTAAATCACGCTGAATTGTCCTTAAACTGATTTCAATACCTTCACGCTCAAGCATTTCTTGCAATTCTCGAGTTCCGATCCATTTACCGGTAGGAAGGCGAGATAGAATCTGCCATTGGCGATATAAACTATTTGAAGTTTCTTTTTCTGTTACAGACATAAGCGTAATACATCTATATCCAATTGCTTTGGTGTCAACACAATAAAAAAACTTTACAGATTTAGCAAGTTTGTCAGATTCGGTTTATAGCAGCTTTTACAATCAATGCTAAAATTTAGAAGAAAGTTATAACAATGATACTCAATAAGCATTATAGATATATAAGTGGCACTGAAATTGCTTATTTAAAAATGAAATATAGATAAATGATAAGACGAGGTTGCTATGTCAGAACAAGAGAAAGACCTACAAGCCGATATTGATTATTTTTTACAGGAACAGGCGACCAACGCATTACTTAACCAAACTTCGTTTATAGAAAATCTTTCCGTACAGTCGAACCTATTTGAACAACTAAAATCGCAGTTTTTTAATGAGATGTTGGATGATGCAACGTCTAACGGTGTGGCCTCTAAAAAAATTGAACAATGGCTGAGCATTCGTACTTTGGATGAGTTGAAACAATTAAATGCGGAGGCTAAGCAACATTTCCTCTATCACGGCATTACATTTAACGTATACGGTGATAAGGAGGGAGTGGAGAGAACGATACCTTTTGATCTCATTCCAAGGGTTATTGAAAAAAAACAGTGGGAAAAAATCGCAGCTGGCTGCGCACAGCGAGTTAAAGCGCTTAATTATTTTTTAGATGACATCTATCATGGTCAACATATTTTAAAAGAGCAATTAATTCCGGAAAGTCAGATTATTTGTCATGAGGCTTTTCAGCCCCATATACTTAAACACACGCTCAAAGGCAAAATTTATTCTCAAATTAGCGGAATAGATATTATTCGTGATAGTGAAGGCGAGTTTTTTGTACTTGAAGATAATTTAAGAACACCATCGGGCGTATCTTATATGATTGAATGCAGGAATATTAGTCAGCAACTCATGCCTGAGCTCTGCGCTGCTAACAATCTGCAAGGTATTGAACACTATCCAAGTTTATTAAAAGAAATACTTCAAGAAAACTCTGAGGTTGATCAGCCTTTTATTGTGGTCTTAACGCCAGGACGTTTTAACAGTGCTTATTATGAACACGCTTTTTTAGCACGTGAAATGGATGTGCCACTGGTCACCAATCGAGATTTATTTGTAGAAAATGATCAAGTATTTGTAAAAACGATTCGTGGCCGTCAAAAGGTTGATGTGATTTATCGCCGTTTAGATGATGATTTTTTAGACCCACTTGCATTTAGACCTGATAGTGCTTTAGGTGTGGCAGGTTTAATGTCTGCTTATTTACAAAAAAATGTAGTGATTGCCAATGCACCAGGTACTGGGGTAGCTGACGATAAATCGATTTATCCATATGTTGATCAGATGATCCAATATTATTTGGGTGAAACACCCATTTTAAAGAATGTACCTACTTACCAGTGCCGTGAGAAAGAACATTTGGACTATGTACTGGCTCATTTAGATCAATTGGTCATTAAAGAAGCTCAAGGATCGGGTGGATATGGCATGTTAATTGGTCCTAAAGCAAGCTCATGTGAAATTGATGAATTCAGACAAAAACTGCTTGCTACACCGCATGAATATATTGCCCAGCCAACATTGGCTTTATCGGTTGCACCGACTTTAACTACAGCAGGGGTGGCTGAGCGCCACATCGACCTACGCCCGTTTGTACTCAGTTCTCCTTATCGGACCGAAATTGTGCCCGGAGGTTTAACACGAGTAGCCATGCAGGCAGGTTCTTTAGTCGTTAACTCCTCACAAGGAGGAGGTATTAAAGATACATGGGTCGTTGAAACGCTACATTCTTAATGGTTGGTTAAAGAGGAAATTTATGGTTTTACTCAATTCGAGTGCGCACCACATTTATTGGTTGGGTCGTTATTTAATGCGAATTCAATTTGCTGTATCACATTTGCCATTTACAGATGATGCTAAAGCAGCCCAATTTGCAGCAGCATTTGGGCTAGTCATTGATCAAGCAGAATTACTGAATTGCTATATGTTGGATACGAAACAAACATATTCGTTACTGAATCAGTTCGCTATTGCTAAAGATAATATTCAAGAGTTAAGAGGAATATTATCTTCAAATGCCTATGCAGAATTAAATCATGCGATTAAGGCAATTCAAGCTCATCCTGACTCATTAAAGCAGGCTTTAGCGAAATGTAATCAAATACTTGATGCTGAACATGAAGATATAGCGTTATTTCTGCATTTAGGACAAAAGATAGAATTATTTGATATACAACTACGTTTTCAGCAAGACCTTACACAGCTCTTGCAGGAATTAGAACAATTACTTCAACAGCTGAATGACTTAGGGTGGAATAAATTAACTCAACCATGGCAATTATTAAAAGATCATCCAAATTGGGAAGCTTATTATAATTTTACCCAGCAGTTGGAATATATGTTCGAGGCATAATTATGAAATTGATGGTTAATCATCAAACGCATTATAACTACACTGAAACTGCTAAAAACAGTATTCAGTATATCAAGATGATGCCTCAAACATCGCTGCATCAACATGTTATGAATTGGGCAATCAGTGTACCTGGTGACAAGACGCTCAAAAGAGATATTTTTAATAATATTTGGATAACGGCTAGCCAGCGTTATGAGTATCAGCACCTTACCTTTATGGCGCAAGGCACTGTAGAGCTTCTAAATACAGAAATAGGAGGAGTAGATGTATCTATACCAATAAATCTATTTCTCCAAAGTACAGAGGCTACTAAATATGATGCTGAAATGTTGGATTTTGCCCAGAGAATTGTAACTGTCAAAGATCGACAACATATTGCTTTGCTCAGTGAAAATATTCTGCAAAAGATGTCATATCAACCGGATAGTACATCTGTTCATACAACGGCTACGCAAGCCTTTCAGGCAGGTCAGGGGGTGTGTCAAGATCATGCACATGTTTTAATCGCTATGTGCCGTGCGTTACAATTACCAGCACGTTATGTCTCTGGTTATCTATTTGATCAAAATTCTCCACACCTTGCCAGTCACGCTTGGGCGGAGGTATTTTTAGATAATCAGTGGTATTGTTTTGATGTGAGCAATCAATTGTTTACACCAAAGCATCATATTTATCTTGCTGTTGGTCGGGACTATCTCGATGTTGCGCCCATTAGGGGAGTGCGAGAAAAAGGTGGTACTGAAAATATGATGTCTGTGGTTCAAGTGCTGGCTTGTTGAATGTAAAGAGAACGAAATGACCTATTGTTGTGCGCTGAGATTGGAACAGGGGTTGGTGTTTATAAGTGACACTCGAACCAATGCCGGGGTCGATCATATTTCTGTGTTCCGTAAACTGCATACTTTTGGAGTAACGGGAGAGCGGTTTATTGCCTTGCAAACAGCAGGCAATTTAGCAACTACACAAGCGGTTATCGGGCATTTGCAAAATGCGCTTATTTTGCAACAAGAACCTAATTTATATAGCATTAATACTATGTTTGAAGTGGCTGACCTAGTCGGTAAAACCTTGAAAAGCGTTTTAGAAGATATCAGTTCAGATACCCAAGAACAAATGAATTATGCCTGTAGTATTTTAGTGGGGGGGCAAATCAAAGGCGGAGATATGCAGCTTTATAATGTTTATCCGCAAGGTAATTTTATTTGTGCCACCACAGATACGCCTTACTTTCAAATTGGCGAAAGTAAATATGGCAAACCTATTTTAGATCGAGCTTTATATTATGCGATGCCATTAGATGATGCTCTTCGTTGTAGTCTAATTTCATTTGATTCTACATTGCGTTCTAATGTCTCTGTTGGTTTGCCGTTAGATGCATTAGTTTATAGTAAAGATAGTTTTGTGATTCCTATGGGTAAGCGAATTACTGAAGACGATCCATATTTTTCACAAATTAGTCGTCAATGGTCAGATACGTTACGCCGTGGTTTACAGGAAATGCCAAAACCTACAGATGATTATTGGCGCTAAAATTTATTCAAAAAAATCCAAGCAGTGCTTGGATTTTTTATTTAGTGAACTTTAAGTACCCTGACGGACTGGGCGAGAACTTAGACGGCAAAGTAATTCATAACCGATTGTGCCATTTGCTTCAGCCACATCATCAACTAGACGGTGATTTCCCCAAAGTTCAACTTGGGTGCCAAGTTTTACTTGAGTATTTGTGACATCAATCGCAATCATATCCATACTTACACGGCCCACAACTGGGCAAAGTTTGCTATCAATAGAGACAAAATTTTGCTTAACATAAGCTCTTGGATAGCCATCACCATAGCCAATAGAAACAATGGCGATATTCATAGCCTGTTGAGCACAAAAAGTAGAGCCATAACCCACGTGTTCACCAGCTTCAATATGGTTTAACGCTATTATTTCTGCAGTAAAAGTCATGACAGGTTTCAAATCAAGATCATGCACTGTTTTATCTGCAAAAGGTGAAGCGCCGTAGAGCATAATACCAGGACGTACATAGTCAAAATTTAGTTCTGGCCATTTAAAGATGGCAGCTGAATTACAGCATGATGCTAAAATTGGATCGCAAGTTTCTTTAACATGCAAAAATTGCTGTTTTTGTTGTTCATTTAAAGGATGATCTACATCTGCATTTGCAAAATGCATAGCAAGTACACATGTAAAACCTTCAGACTTTAGTGTCTTGATCACTTCAATAATTTCTGGGTTTTTAAAACCTAAACGGTTCATACCGCTATTTAATTTAACCCATACTTTTAAGCCTTGGGCAATATATGCTTGTTTGTGTTTAATTAACCATTCAAACTGTTGTTGATGGTGAATGACGCATTCAAATTTTTGTTCAATTGCGATGGGCATTTCATCTTCAGAAAATACCCCTTCAATTAAAGTAACTGGTTGCTCGAAACCAAGTTCACGGATTTCTAATCCTTCTTGTAGGCAGGCGACACCAAAGGCATCTGAGGCATTTAAGGCTGCTAAACAGTCTTTGACTCCATGTCCGTATGCATTGGCCTTTACCATGCTTACGATTTTTGAATTTGCTGCGAGTTGTTTGACACGGTTTAAATTATATTGAAGCGCTTGGCGATCAATATAAACTGTTGCTTGACGCACCCTCATTTACTCCTTTGGGCTAGAGATAGAGTTTATTCTTCATCATCATATTGGCTGTAATACTCAGGAGAGAGATTACTAAAACGAGTATATTGGCCTTCAAAGGCAAGGCGAACAGTACCAATTGGACCATTACGCTGTTTACCGATGATAATTTCTGCGGTGCCTGCTTCTTTCGATTCTTTGTTATAGACTTCATCACGGTAAATAAACATGATTAAGTCGGCATCCTGTTCAATCGCACCAGATTCACGTAAGTCAGACATTACTGGGCGTTTATTCGGTCGGTTTTCCAGACTTCGGTTAAGCTGAGATAGTGCAATCACAGGACAGTTCATTTCTTTAGCTAAAGCTTTTAAGCTACGTGAAATTTCCGAGATCTCACCAACACGGTTGTCACCCATGCCCGGAACTTTCATCAACTGTAAATAGTCGACCATGATACAGCCGATTTTACCATCATGCATTTTTGCGATACGTCTAGCTCGGGCACGAACTTCAGTAGGTGGTAGAGCAGAGGAATCATCAATATACAAATGCATTTGTTGAAGTTGCAGAATGGTACCCGTTACTTTAGTCCATTCATCAGCATCCAAATTACCTGAACGTAGATGCCCTTGATGCACTTTACCCATAGCTGAAATTAGACGCATCGCAATAGAGTCTGCAGGCATCTCCATAGAGAAGACGAGAGCTGGGAGTTTATTGTATTGCAAAACACTTTCAACCAAGTTCATGGCGAAAGTAGTTTTCCCCATAGATGGACGTGCTGCGACAATAATCAAATCACCCGGTTGCATACCAGAAGTTTTATTATCGAGCTCTAAGAAGCCAGTCGTTAAACCAGTAATATTTCCGTCTAATTTTGAAAGTTCATCAAGTTTACTAATTACATCGGCAGTTACAGAACTAATTGCTTTAGGTCCAGAATCTTTTTTATTGTTGTTATGTTGTTCTGCTAAAGAGAAAATACTCGTTTCGGCTAAATCTAAAATTTCACTTACACCTCGACCTTTTGTGTCGTAAGCATTTTGTAAAATTTCAGTACTTACCTTAATCATACTGCGTAGTGTAGAAAATTCTTTAATTTTAGTCGCATAAGTTTCAAGATTATAGAAACTCGAAGGTGAGTCAGCCATAAGCTGCATCAAATATTCTTCACCGCCAATCGCATCGAGTAAATTTTGTTTTAAAAGCCAGTCGTTGACCAAAACCGCATCATACGGTGAGTTTTCCTGTGCTAATTTTTCAATTGCACGATAAATATATTTATGACGAGTGGCATAAAAATCATTTTCTTTGAGTAAGTCACTGACTTGTTCAAAAGATTCAGCAACGGTCATCAGCGCAGCAAGTACAGCTTGCTCAATGGCTAAATTGTGTGGGGGAGTGCGAAACTCTTTAAGTTGGCCTGATTCACTCGTCTTATTTTCTATTGGAGATGAAAGGGTTAAAGAAGTGGCATTCGCCTGAGACATAATTAGACCTGATGATAAAATGTGTACACAAAAAGGGTTTTAAGCCGAGAACTATCTTAAAACAAAACTAAATAAACTACCTAATTAAAAAACCAATTAAACTGAAGAACTGATCAGGAATTAATATATCTAATTTTATTGCTTAAATTTAAGAGATAAAAAAAGAGCATGCGTAAGCATGCTCTTTTTTTGATGAGAAATTACTCAGATACGATAGTAACGAGAACTTCTGCAACAACATCATGGTGCAATTGAATTGCGATGTTGAATTCACCAGTGTGACGAAGCGCACCGTTTGGTAAACGAACTTCTGCACGGTCAACTGTAAGACCAGCATTCGTTAACGCGTCAGCGATGTCACGAGTACCGATAGAACCGAAGAGTTTACCTTCGTCACCAGCTTTAGCAGTGATAACGATGTTAACTTCGTTCAATTGTTCAGCACGTGCTTGAGCAGCAGCTAATACTTCAGCTTCTTGCTTCTCAAGTTCAGCACGACGAGCTTCGAAAGCAGCAGTGTTAGCTTCAGTAGCTGCAACTGCTTTACCTTGAGGGATAAGGAAGTTACGGCCGTAACCAGCTTTAACTGATACTTTATCGCCTAATTTACCAAGGTTCTTAATGCGTTGTAATAAGATAACGTCCACAGATCACCTCACTTATGGTTGTCAGTGTACGGAATCAAAGACAAGTAGCGAGCTTGTTTGATAGCAAGCGCTAATTGACGTTGATAACGAGCTTTAGTACCAGTGATACGGCTAGGAACAATCTTGCCGTTTTCAGTGATGTACTGTTTTAAAGTATCGATATCTTTGTAGTCGATGTACGCAACATTCTCAGCTGTAAAGCGGCAGAACTTGCGACGACGGTAAAAACGTGCCATTGATGTTCTCCTTATTCAGCTTCTTGAGCAACTTGCTGTGCTTCTTCACGTTGAGCTTTACGCGCACGCTTTTCTTCAGCACTCTTAGCAAGCAATGACTCTTCAGTGATTGCGTGTTCACGACGGATGATAAGGTTACGAATGATCGCGTCGTTATAACGGAATAATTCTTCTAACTCATCAAGCGTAGATTGACCACATTCAACATTCATAAGAATGTAGTGCGCTTTGTGAATTTTGTTAATTGGGTAAGCCAATTGACGACGGCCCCAATCTTCTAAACGGTGAATTTGACCATCAGCTTCTTTGATCTGAGAGATATAGCGTTCAACCATACCTACAACTTGATCGCTTTGGTCTGGGTGTACCAAAAGTACGATTTCGTAATGACGCATTGTCAGCTCCTTACGGTTTAAACAGCCCCTAATAAAATTAGAAGCAAGGAGTCATAGCTAAAAATATAAATAGCTACGTCGCAAAAAATGCGAAGGCTGAATTATAGGTAAAAATTAGACTAAAAACAAATCTTTTGATGAGAAATATAAAAGTTATTTGAGAGAGGAGGAAATCCTCCCTTAATTAAAAGAGAGGAAGATTTGGAGCAGCGGATTGATAGGTAAAGCTAAAACTTAAACTTAGCAAAGTAATTAAGATTACTGAGTAAAGGAAAAAGCGTTTAGCCCAAAGTTGGTCGTTTTCGGCTTTAAATCCAATAATTGATAAATAAAACCAGTATGCGGTCAAAGCATTAAAGGTAATCAAGAAAAATACATTGGTATAGCCAAAACAATATAACCCATTCAAAACAGCTGCAAACAACAGGATATAGATTACACATTCAATTTTCGTGCGATAAATGGAACGTGCTACAGGCAAGATAGGAATTCCCGCATTTTTGTAATCATCAAAACGATAAATTGCAATTGCCCAAGAGTGAGGCATTTGCCATAAAGCGTATGCTAAAAACAAAAGCAAGGCTGCCACATCAAATTGATGAGTTACTGCTGTATAACCAATAACAGGAGGGCTCGCTCCGGAGATACTACCAATGACGGTTTGATGGATTGAGGTACGTTTAGTCCACAAACTATAAAAACCGACATAGACAATAAAACCAATCATTGCAAACAAAAATGCGTAGCCATTTACACCAAACCACAAAATGCTAAAACCCATTACTCCGAGTACGAAAGCATATACAAGCGCAACAGTAGGAGAGATGGTTTTTTTAACGAGTGCACGGTTTTGAGTGCGCTGCATCTTTGTATCAATATCTTGATCTATAACATTATTAACCACACAACCTGAAGCAACAACTAATGTTGTTCCAATGAGAGTGAGCAATAATAATAAGATGTCTATAGAGCCTTGGGCGGCTAAGAAGAAGCCGCCCAAGGTGGTAATGAAATTACCGAAGAGAATTCCTGGTTTAGTCAGGAATAAATACTTTTTCAACATGACAATCAGTTTAGATCATCATATTGTAGTGAAGGTAATTCATAATCCACACAGAACCGATTAAAAGTACAGCGATACATAGGATTGTGTAGATAAATGCAATCATATTCCAACGTTGTTCAGATGATGTATTCATGTGTAAGAAGTACACAAGTTGTACAAGAACCTGAGCAACGGCAGTGATTGCAATCACTGTAACCAAAAGACCGCGGCTGAAACCACCTGCCATCACCATCCCGAATGGGATGATGGTAAGGATGACAGAAAGAATAAAGCCAACAGTGTATTGCTTAAAGTTACCGTGTGACGCACCAGCAGCATTATGCTCATGACTACTCATTAGAGAACTCCCAGTAAGTAAACGACGCTGAATACACAGATCCAAACGATGTCAAGGAAGTGCCAGAACAAGCTTAAGCAAGCAAGACGACGTGTATTCGGTAAAGTCAAACCTTTAGTTTTGATTTGATACATCAATACCAACATCCACACTAAACCAGAAGTTACGTGGATACCGTGCGTACCTACCAAAGTAAAGAACGATGATAAGAAAGCACTGTGAGTTGGACCATGACCTTCTTCTACAAGGTGATGGAATTCATAGAGTTCCATCCCGATGAAGGTTGCACCAAAAAGGAATGTAATAAATAACCAAGTGATCACTTGATTTACATTCTTTTTATAAGATGCAAGTACCGCAAAACCGAAAGTCACCGATGAAATCAATAAGGCAAATGTTTCAGTTAACACGTAGCCTAATGATTCATGGAACAGGTCATATGCACTTGGAGTTCCTGGTGGAACATGACTGCTTAATACAGCGAACGCAATGAAGAGTGATCCGAAAAGAATCAAGTCACTCATCAAGTATGTCCAGAAACCAAAGACCGTTAAGTCAGTATCATCATGTTCATGATGACCATCATGGCCGTGGTTGTCGTGATGAAGTACTTCAGCCATTTCCTTAGTCCTTCTTCAAGTGTTTTTCAAGTAAAGCATAGCGTTCGTTTTCAATACGCTCAACTTCTGCAGCTGGAACATAGTAATCAACATTCTTAGTGAATGAGCTTACGATCAAGCTAACAACAGCTGCAACGAATGAAACAACTACGAGCCACCAAATATGCCAGATGAGTGCAAAGCCAAGAAGAGTAATGAACATTGCAATGACAAAACCAGCAGCACGATCAGTCGGCATGTGGATGTCTTCATATTTAGTATTACGTGCGTATGCTACACCGTTTTCTTTGTCAGTCCAGAAACGGTCAATACCGCTTGCATCTGGTTCATGAGCAAAGTTATAGAATGGAGCAGGGGAAGAAGTAGCCCATTCAAGTGTACGAGCATCCCATGGATCGCCTGTGTAGTCCATGTTTTGGTGACGTTGTAAGAAACCAACGATGATTTGCATTAAGAAACATGCAATACCAATCGCAACAAGAACAGCACCGAATAATGCAATCGCAAGGTATGGGTCCCATTCAGGGTTGTCATATGTATTCAAACGACGAGTCATACCCATGAAACCAAGGATATAAAGTGGCATGAATGCAAAATAGAAACCGAAGAACCAGAACCAGAATGCAGCTTTACCCCATGCTTCATTGAGCTTCCAACCAAACATTTTTGGCCAGTAGTAAATGATGCCGGCAAACATACCAAACACCACACCACCGATAATTACGTTATGGAAGTGAGCGATCAAGAATAATGAGTTGTGTACAAGGAAGTCCGCAGGCGGAACAGCCATAAGTACACCAGTTAAACCACCGATACCGAATGTTACAAGGAAGCCAAGCGTCCATAACATTGGAGTAGTAAAGGTGATGCGACCTTTATACATGGTGAATAACCAAGAGAAGATTTTCACACCAGTAGGAATCGCAATAACCATGGTCATGATACCGAAGAACGCGTTAACGTTCGCACCAGCACCCATGGTGAAGAAGTGGTGAAGCCATACAACAAATGCTAATACAGTAATTGCAATTGTTGCATATACCATAGACTTGTAACCGAACAACGCTTTACGAGAGAAGGTTGCAACGATTTCTGAGTATAAACCAAATGCTGGTAGTACCAAGATATATACTTCAGGGTGACCCCATGTCCAGATCAAGTTCACATAAAGCATTGGGCTACCGCCAAGCTCATTTGTGAAGAAATGGAAACCGAAGTAACGGTCTAATGTAAGCATCGCAAGAGTACCTGTTAATACAGGGAAAGATGCAATGATTAATACAGCCGTACAAAGTGAAGTCCACGTGAAAATAGGCATATCCATCAATTTCATGCCAGGCGCACGCATTTTGATGATGGTAACGAAGAAGTTAACACCAGATAAAAGCGTACCTAGACCAGAAACCTGAAGTGCCCAGATATAGTAGTCAACACCTACACCAGGAGAATATTGAATACCAGACAGAGGAGGGTAAGCCATCCAACCAGTCGCAGCAAATTCACCTAATACAAGTGAAAGCATCATTAAACCAGCAGCACCAGCGAATAACCAGAAGCTTAAAGAGTTTAATAATGGGAAAGCAACGTCACGAGCACCGATCTGTAAAGGTACAGAGATGTTCATCATACCTACAACTAGACCCATTGCTACGAAGAAGATCATGATTACACCGTGTGCGGTGAAGATCTGGTCGTAATGGTCAGGATGTAAATAACCTTCACCACCGCCTTTAGCGAGGAAAAGTTGTAAACGCATCATGATCGCATCGGCGAAACCACGCAAAAGCATGACAACAGATACGATGATATACATGATACCAATCTTTTTATGGTCTACAGTTGTAAACCATTCTTTCCACAAATATCCCCATTTTTTGAAATAGGTGATACCGCCAAGCACAGCAATTGCACCAAGTGCCATAAAGACCATGGTGACAAGTACGATTGGCTCTGTCGGGATAGAGTCCCAACCCAATTTACCAAAAATCATATCCATGTCTTATTCCCCTTGAGCAGCGTGTTCAGCTGCAACATGAGTTTCTGCTGTTGTATGTGCAGCAGAGTGGTCAGCACCATGATAGTTACTCATATAGTGGTTGATAATTGTTTCAAACAATTTTGGTTCAACTGAAGAGTAATAAGTCACAGGGTGTGGCTTAGTCGGGAACGGTTTCATCGCTTCTGCTTTAGCAAGCGCTTCTTGGTCACCAGCAGCTTTAGCACGATTTACTAAATGCTCGATTTGGTGCTTAGAACGATCGCCATCACGTAAGGTTGCCAATTCAGCTTGGTCAAGCGTAGTTTTTTGAACTGCTTCTGGGTTAATGGTTGTACCATTACCTGCTTTAACAGCCGCTACCCATTCGTTGAATTGTTGCTCTGTAACGCTATGCGCTTTGAAACGCATTTGAGAGAAACCATAGCCTGAGTAGTTAGAAGAGAAACCACGATATACACCAGTTTCATTTGCTAACAAATGAAGGTGAGTTTGCATACCTGCCATTGCATAAATCTGACCGCCTAACTGTGGAATGAAGAATGAGTTCATCGTGAAGTTAGAAGTGATTTTGAAACTTAACGGAGTTTTCTCTGGGAAACGTACTTCGTTAACAGTCGCAATGTTTTGTTCAGGATAAATAAAAATCCACTTGAACTGTTCAGCAATAACCTGAATAGTTAAAGGTGCTTTATCTGATTCTAAAGGACGGTATGGGTCATACTTGTGGGAACCCCACCAAGTTAACCAAGCTAAAATACCAATAATAATGACAGGAATACCCCATACTACAACTTCAATTGCAGTTGAGTGTGCCCATGTAGGTTTATAGTCTGCATCTTTATTTGACGCACGATATTTCCAACCAAACCATAATGCCATGATGATTGAAGGAATCACCACAAGTAACATTAAATAGATCGCAGTCATCATAAGGTCACTTTGACCTTGACCAACTGGACCTTTAGAGTTTAGAAGTACCATATCACCACCACACCCAGTCAAAAGTGCGGCAAGCGTTGATAAAGACAATACAGCTAAAATCGTTTGTCTCATTTTACAACCTCGGTGAAGAGTCCCATTCCCTAATTAAATATGGGATAGCGATTAAAGTGTCGCATGATTGAGAACGCTAGTCTTAAAAATTAGACTTCTCAATGATGTGACACCGCTACGTTGTAGGGCATTATGCCTCATATCGACAAACTAAGCTACACATAAAGTCGTCTGAAATAATTGTTTTAAAACCCGATTTTTTTTGTAGGGTATCTAATTTCAACAGAGCTTTTATTTAAATATCAACTCTCTATGGAAAAAAAGGAGGCGAGGTGCCTCCTTTTTTTTAGACATTAAATGAATGAGTCATTTACTATCATTTGATCACTTTTGTTCTTGCAATTTTGTCATGTAGAGCTTGTCGCTTTTGTCCTAATGCAAAAGCATAGTCAATAATTGTACTAATAGGCATAAATAGTAAGTTTAATATAATGAAAACGACACTTCTTAGAAGGAAGATACGCGTTAAATTAACTTTACCATTGGTTTCGGCATCGACAATTCTAATTCCGACAATTTTTTTACCAATACTTTGCCCAAACTTGGTCAATAAAAATGCTTGAATAGCGAGCATTATGACGACATAAAGTAGCATTGTATGCCAAGCTTCTATAGGAATAAGGGTAAAAAGCTGCTGTTGAAGTTCAGCTGCTTTAGTTGATGCAACTTCTGCAGATTGCATCTGTTTTTGTAACTCAAAAAGTTGTTTATATTGAGCTTCATTAAAGAAAAAAGACGGAATAGCTGCAATAGGTAGCCAAAGTAATAAGTCAATAATTTTTGCAAGAGCACGAGACGAAATTGAAGCAAGCTCGTGTGTTTTAGTTTCTACACGAATGTGCTGAATGGTCTCATTATAAGGCGTATTTGTATTTGCTGAAAAAGCAGAATAACCAGTAGGTTGATATACAAGTTTACCTTGGGTTAATTCTCCTAAAGCTTTCCATTCTGTCATGCCTTCATGCCAAGCTAAATCAGTAAGCAAAACTTGTTGACTTGCCAACATTTGATTTAGTTGTTCTAAGGTATAAGGCCCAGCTTGTTGATTATTACGTGCCAAGTAAATTTGCATAAGTAAAAATTCTCTATTCTAAAGATGAAAAAAGACCCACGGATGGGTCTTTTTTTATAACAAATTAGATTTGCTTGATTTTTTCTTCAGCAAGGAAGAACCATGTGTCTAAAACAGAGTCAGGGTTAAGAGATACTGATTCAATGCCTTGCTCCATTAACCATTTTGCAAGGTCAGGGTGGTCTGATGGTCCTTGACCACAGATACCGACATATTTACCAGCTTTACGACAAGCATGAATTGCCATAGAAAGGAGAGCTTTTACAGCAGCATCACGCTCATCGAACAAGTGAGAAACAATACCAGAGTCACGGTCAAGACCAAGTGTTAACTGAGTTAAGTCGTTAGAACCGATAGAGAAGCCATCGAAGTGTTCAAGGAATTGTTCAGCTAACAATGCATTAGTTGGTAATTCACACATCATGATGACTTTTAAGCCATTCTCACCACGCTTCAAGCCATTTTGAGCTAATAACTCAATAACGCGTTTCGCTTCAGACACTGTACGTACGAATGGGATCATGATTTGGATGTTAGTTAAACCCATTTCATCACGAACTTTTTTAAGTGCGCGGCATTCAAGTTCGAAACAGTCACGGAAATTGTCCGAAACATAACGGCTTGCGCCACGGAAGCCAAGCATTGGGTTTTCTTCTTCTGGCTCGTATAACTTACCGCCAATAAGATTCGCATATTCATTTGACTTAAAGTCAGACATACGAACAATAACTGGTTTATCAGCAAATGCTGCTGCAAGTGTAGCAATACCTTCAACTAGTTTTTCAACATAGAATTCTACAGGTGATGCATAACCAGCTGTACGGGTCATTACCGCAGCACGAGTTTCGCGAGGCAAGCTTTCAATGTTCAGAAGAGCTTTAGGGTGAACACCGATCATACGGTTAATAATGAACTCTAGACGAGCAAGTCCAATACCTTCGTTTGGAATTTGAGCAAAGTCAAAGGCACGGTCAGGGTTACCTACGTTCATCATGATTTTGAATGAAAGTTTAGGCATAGATTCGATAGAGTTACGTTGAACTTCAAAATCTAACGCGCCTTCGTAGATGAAACCAGTGTCGCCTTCAGCACAAGAAACAGTAACTTCTTGACCGTCAGTCAATACTTCAGTTGCGTTACCACAACCTACGATTGCTGGTACGCCAAGTTCACGGGCAATAATTGCAGCGTGACAAGTACGGCCACCACGGTTAGTAATGATGGCAGCAGCACGTTTCATTACTGGTTCCCAATCTGGGTCAGTCATGTCTGATACAAGTACGTCACCGTCTTGTACTTTGTCCATTTCTTTAATTGAGTTAACAATACGGACTTTACCAGAACCAATACGTTGACCGATTGAACGACCTTCACAAAGTACAGTACCTTTTTGCTTGAGTAGGTAGCGTTCCATTGTGCCGACATTTTGACGGCTCTTTACAGTTTCAGGACGAGCTTGAACGATATAGATTTGACCATCGTCACCATCTTTTGCCCACTCGATATCCATTGGAGCGCCATAGTGCTTTTCGATAATAAGCGCTTGTTTCGCTAACTCTTGTAACTCGTGGTCATTTAATGCGAATTGTTGACGTTCTTGTTTTTCAACGTCTACAACTACAACAGATTTACCCGCTGAACCTTCTTCACCATAAATCATTTTCTGGTGCTTAGAACCAAGGTTACGGCGTAATACCGCGTGTTTACCTGCATTTAATAATGGTTTAGAAAGATAGAATTCATCCGGGTTAACGGCACCTTGTACAACCATTTCACCTAAACCGTAAGATGCAGTAATAAATACAACATCACGGAAGCCAGACTCAGTATCAAGGGTAAACATTACGCCTGCAGCGCCAGTTTCAGAGCGAACCATACGTTGAACACCAGCAGAAAGCGCAACTAGACTGTGTTCAAAACCTTGGTGAACGCGATATGCAATAGCACGGTCATTAAATAATGATGCAAATACTTCTTTTACAGCAATTAATACGTTATCAATACCGCGAATATTCAAGAAAGTTTCTTGCTGACCGGCGAAAGATGCATCCGGTAAGTCTTCTGCAGTAGCAGACGAACGAACAGCAACAGCAATATCTGGGTTACCATTTGAAAGTGCAGCAAATGCTTCACGAATTTCTTGTTCTAAGCCAGGTGTAAGTGGAGTCTCTACAATCCATTGACGAATTTTAGCGCCAGTTTCTGCTAAGGCATTTACATCGTCAACGTTAAGCTCTGCAAGTTCTGCTTGAATTCGAGCGTTAAGACCGCTTTGGTCTAAGAACTCACGATAGGCATCAGCAGTTGTTGCAAAACCACCAGGTACCGATACACCAGCATTTGATAAATGGCTGATCATTTCACCCAAAGATGAGTTTTTCCCACCTACGAGTTCGACATCGTGTTTCCCTAATTTTTCTAGACCGATTACGCGCGCTTCCAAAGTTTTCACTCCACTTTTGCAGTATTAATGTCTATCTTGGCATGAAATTAAAAAATAAAGTGCTTAGTTGAGAATTTTACTAAGCGACAGTCATGTAAGATCAGTTTACTATAAAGATTATATAGCACTAAGACAAATGTTTAAGGAGAATTTTAATGTCAGAAAGTAAACAATTTAAGCGGAGTGTTTTTTTTATTTCTGATGGAACTGCGATTACTGCCGAGACCCTTGGACATTCGTTATTAGCTCAATTTCCTAACGTAGATTTTGATATTCACATCATGCCTTATATCACCACTGAAGAGGCCGCAATGGCAGTGGTGGTCGAGATTAACAAGTGTCAGACCAGAGATGGTTGCCTGCCATTAGTATTTGATACTTTGGTCGATCCGCATGTGCGAGAAATTATTAATACGGCTAAAGCGGTTAATCTGGATGTGTTTGAAGGGTTAATTAGTAAGCTGGAACAGGAGCTTGGAACCCCGCCTACAACTTTAGTCGGACAGACCCATGCCGTGACCGATTCGGAGTATTACAAGGCCCGGATTGATGCTGTCCATTTTGCACTTGATAATGATGATGGAGCACGTACCCGCCATTATGACAAAGCTGATTTAATTTTAATTGGCGTGTCTCGTTCCGGTAAAACACCGACTTCTATTTATCTATCTTTGCAATTTGGTATCCGTGTTGCTAACTATCCTTTAACCGAAGAAGATTTAGACGATAATCGTTTACCGGCAGTCTTAAGAGAGCACCGCAGTAAATTATTTGGTTTAATGATTGATGCCGAGCGCTTGGTTGCGATTCGAAGTGAACGTAAAGCGAATAGCCGATACGCAAGTTTTAGCCAGTGTCAGATGGAGTTGCGAGCTATTGAAGGTATTTATATTTCTGAGGGAATTAAATACTTAAATGTTACCGAAATGTCGATTGAAGAAATTTCTACTCGTATTTTACAAATGACAGGTTTAAAACGTCGTATTGGTTAATTAAGTCAATTATTTATTTTAACCATTCAATTTAAACTTTATTAATATGATTAAATTGAATGGTTTTAAATATAAAACAAATTAAGAATAAAAGTTTTAAATATAAAACCATTTATATAAAAATGTTTTTGATTGGTTAATGTTAAGTGTGTTTTGTGCAAATTAAATATATTCAAAAAGAATAATTTTGAAAAGAAATGTATATAAAAGAATAATCTATATTTTTATAAATGTTTGTTTTTAGGTGGCTTTTAAAAAAACAAATACTTTTTTTCTCCATATTTATCATTTGTGATTAAAGTTGCTAGTTATTTGATTATTGTGATGTATGTCACATTTTTAACTATACTTTCCCATCTCGATATGGGTCTATTCGATTCTCAAAATGCTAAAGAAATGTGTTTTTTCATTGGTCTATCTCTTGCCAATTCATTTATACGCTGCTCAGGTTGATGTATTGCGTGAGCAAGCTATTCAAAATTATAGAGCAGGACAAACTCAACAAGCTGTATCTCAACTAGATCAATTGCTAAATAAATACCCGCATGATCAAAAGCTGCTTGCTGATTATCTGTTTATTATGTCAAGTGAAAAAAGGGATCTTACGAATTTTTCACGGTTTTTAGTAAATATTAATTATGTAGACTTTCCAGAATATGCAAAGTTACCTTTAATTCAAAATTTCCGTGATTTTAAACATTTTAAAACTGCAATTGACTGGTCAAAAAAGTTCAATATTCAAAAGTCAGTTGATGGGCGTATTTTATTATCGGTTTTGTATGCTGAAGCTCAAGATGTAGCGAATGCTAAAGATCAGTTGTCGAAGATCGATATTAAAGGTTTAACTGCTGATCAGTTGGTACGGGTTGCATATGCTTATCGTTTAATAAATTTACCCGTAGATGCTTTAGCTACAGTTGAGCATGCTTATCAACAACAACCAAAATCTTCATCCGTTTTACAAGAATATGTTTACGATCTAATTGCTATTGGCTCATATAAAAAGGCACAGCAATTGCTGCAAGCGAGCGAAAAAACTGAACAAACAGTGCAAATGTTGCAGACTTTACAAGTTAGTGAGTTTTCTCAACATATCAACAATGCAATTGCTCGATATAAATATTTAAATCGTGAAGGACTAGCCGATGCTGAAAGCTTTGCTGAATTAGATAAAGTGCTGGAGCAAGGACAAAAAATGCATCAGCAAATGAATCCTTCCGATCCTAATTACTTACGGTTTTATTACGATTATTTATATGGATTAGATTTTAGAGGGCGTTCAAAAGCGGTTATAGAGAGTTTCATCCAGTTGAATATTCCACTCGAAAAATTACCGGCATATGTACGTCATGCAATTGCGGATAGTTATTTGGCGGAGCAAAAACCGAAACAGGCCGAGTTTGCTTATAAAACGCTTTTAACCGAAAAGAATTATCCGGATATGACCGTTTATACGGGACTGTATTATTCTTATATTGAACAAGAAAAATATAAGGAAGCTGAACAACTTCTCGCTGAGGTTGATCGGCTTATTCCAACTTATAAATATAGTCAGGCTAAGGGGGTAGATAAAATCAGCCATCCTGATCGTGATGATTATATTGCTTTACAAGGAATGCATTTAGCCTACGCTAATCATCTGGATCAAGCTGAAAAGCATTTTCAAAAAAAAGTAGAGCAGGCGCCTGCGAATGAGAGCCTGATTAATAATCTTGCGCGTGTAGAACGTTGGAGAGAAAAACCGCTAGAGGCAAAAAAAACAATTTCCCGGTTAAATGGTATAGATCCGATTGCTAAAGACACCCGCATTAATGAAATGCAAAATGCTCAAGCTTTAGGTGATATTCCGACATGGCGAAAAACGACTCAAAACTTAGTGCAATATTACCCTGATGATAGTGGGGTCATTAAAAGTCGAAAAGAATTAGAAGATCGTAATAGAGTCACTATTTCACACTCAACCACTTGGGGGCAAAGTAAGGCCGACGGTCGCGATACTGTAAGTGGGCAGAATGGTTTAAAAGACCGTGAAATGGAAACGCGTCTTAATAGCCCTTGGATTAATGATAATTATCGTTTATTCGCTTGGCATCAAGATCGTTATGGTGAGTACCGTTTTGGCGATGTGCATGACCAGCGTTATGGGGTCGGAGCAGAATGGCAGGCGAACCGTAAGGCGTTGTCGGCAATTGTGTCGCAAAGTACGGATGGTGGACAAGCAGGAGTCCGTCTTGATTGGTCCCAATGGCTAAACGACCACTGGCAGTATCAATTGCAATATAACAGTCAGGCTGACATTCCTTTACAAGCCCTTGATGCAGGGGAAGATGGTCAATCTTACCGAGCTGCTGTCACATGGCAAAAAGATGAATCTCGCCAGATTGGCGCGAGTTACGGTTTAACTGATATTAGTGATGGTAACAAACAACAAGAATTTTCAACATTTTGGCGTGAAAGGCTATTCGACGCACCTCATCATATTACTTATGGTACTGTTCGAGGTTTCTACGGTACTAACAGCCAAGATCAAACAGCTTATTTTAGTCCAAGTTCACATTCCAGCGCTGAGTTGAACTTAAGTCATGACCGGGTGACTTGGCGTGAATATGAGCGTTCATTTAAGCAGCATTTTGAAGCGGGTGTAGGCCTTTATAAACAGGCCGATTACTCTGCTAAACCCACTTACTCTTTGCAATATCAACATCAATGGCAGCTATCCCGGACATGGCAGCTCAATTATGGAATTGGTTGGCAATACCATCCTTACGATGGACATGATGAACAACATACCTACGGTATTTTTGGATTTGAAGGGCGTTTTTAATGAATAATTTATTGTCGAAAATGTTGGGCTGTGCCTTGGTCTCAACATTGTTGCCTCTGCAATTTGCATATGCCCAGATAGAAAAAGATTTACCAAAAAATCATACGGTTTCTTTAACCTTTCATGATGTGAGAGATGATGTCTTAAAAGAAGGTGATCAGGATATTTATGCAATCCAAACGAAAAATTTAGCACAGTTCTTTGACTGGTTAAGTCAATCTGACTGGAAACCAATTCGCTTAAAAGATATTGAAGAAGCGCGTAAACAAGGTAAGGAATTACCTCATAACTCTATCTTGTTAACTTTTGATGATGGCGCTTTAAGTAGTTATAACCGTGTATTTCCATTACTTAAGCAATATCAGATTCCGGCAGTATTTGCACTTCCGACCAGTTGGCTAAATGGGAATACACAAGCTGGTTATGAAGCTTATGGGCAAGAAAACCTAGTCAATTGGAAGCAAGTGCGAGAAATGCAAGCTTCGGGCTTAGCCGAGTTTGCAAGTCATAGTGATGATTTGCATCATGGAGTATTGGCTAACCCCCAAGGGAATGAACAGCCTGCTGCGACTTCTTACGCGTATTTAAAATCACAAAAGCGTTATGAAACGGATGCAGAATATCAACAACGTATTTTGCAGGACTTAAAAAAATCATACGCCGTTTTAAAGAAAGAAGTGGGTGTTGAACCTAAAGCAATTATTTGGCCTTATGGTGCTGTGAATGAGCAATTAGAAAAATTGTCTCAAGAAGCAGGCTTTATTTTTTCTTTCAGTTTAGGACGTGATGGAATGAATAGGGTGAGTGACTCGACTTTTAAACGTAGTTTAGTCACTAATAATCCTACAGCTGAGCAGTTAACAGAGGGTATGATCAATATTCTCAACTTTGAAGAATTAGATTTATTTAAGCAACCTCGCCACTTTGTGAGTATGGACTTAAAACAATTAACTGCTTCAACTAATACTCAGTCAGATGAGAAACTAGGGTTATTGTTATCCAAGCTTTATAGCTTAAAAAATAACACATTGATATTGAAACCTTTAGATGATCAAGATGGCGATGGGCAGTATGACATTGCTTATTTCCCAACAACTCAACTAAGCGTTCAGCAAGATATTTTGAACCGAACTTTATGGCAGGCACAAACTCGTGCCGGACAGTCGGTTATTTTAGAGTTGCCTGTATATCCTCAAAAAAATAAACCGTTTTTGGTGGCAGACTTAGCGAAGAATATCGCACGCTTC
This sequence comes from Acinetobacter sp. EKM10A, assembly GCF_011075215.1. Classification (NCBI taxonomy): domain Bacteria; kingdom Pseudomonadati; phylum Pseudomonadota; class Gammaproteobacteria; order Moraxellales; family Moraxellaceae; genus Acinetobacter; species Acinetobacter sp. EKM10A. The sequence continues at coordinate 525,864 of NZ_JAALLK010000001.1, forward strand.
AATAGTAATTTAAGTGGTATTCAACTTAATGCTGGAACCACTTTAAACTGTGCTATGCAAAGCACAACAATAAAAGAAAATGCCTGTGCCGACCAATTAAAACAGCTCACATATGTGAGCCAGCTTACTCAAAAGGCTGTGAAGCCTTATTTAAACATGAGTAATCAGGCTCAGTTTAGTTTATTGCTTACACCTGATTTTGAACATATTGAAAATTTACCAACGCTTTTAAAAACGCTGTTATCCCAACATGATTTAGTAAATCTTAAGTTCAATATAGTGGGTAAGCAAAAACAGTTTAATCACGTATTAGCACTTTTAAATACGCTTGATGCGAAATATAAACAGCGCATTATGCTGACTTTATCATTACCCGAAAATAATCAGCAAAATGTCTGGCAAGAAGTGAAACAAGGTCTTTTCAATATTCAGCGCATAGGTATTCAGAAATTTGGTATTGATGGCTATACCAATGAAAACTCAAAAAATGTTCATGAATATTTATATAACCCGATTAGTTTAAATTCAAGTTCGGTCATGTATCAGCCCTTTGCAGGTCTTGCGACTGAGGGGAAAAAGTAATGAAAGTATTACTCGATATTTTATTTGCTTTTGCCTTTTTATATCCGTTGTTGATGGCTTGGACATGGATGGTAGGAGGTCTCTGGTTTTTCTTTAAAAGGGAATATCATGAGCAGCAACTGCCTGAGCCATCAAGTGAAGGGTGCAGTATTATTATTCCTTGCTTTAATGAAGAAGCTCAGGTCCGACAAACGATTCGTTATGCATTACAAACAAAATATCCGAATTTTGAAGTCATTGCCGTAAATGACGGAAGTAGTGACAGCACTGCAGAAATTCTTGATGAACTGGCAGCTCAAGATGCCCGATTAAGAGTTGTGCACCTGGCAGAAAACCAAGGTAAGGCCGTAGCTTTAAGATCGGGAGTGTTAGTAAGTAAATACGAATATCTAGTTTGTATTGACGGAGACGCTTTATTACATCCTCATGCAGTACTTTGGCTTATGCAGCCTTTTTTAAATTTTCCAAGAATTGGTGCTGTAACTGGTAATCCTAGAATTTTAAATCGCTCAAGTATTTTAGGTAAATTACAAGTTGGCGAGTTCTCTTCAATTATTGGCTTGATTAAGCGCGCACAAAGAACATATGGCCGTATTTTTACAGTATCAGGCGTAATTGCAGCTTTTAGAAAGACCGCTTTGGTTCGCGTGGGCTTTTGGTCTGATGACAAGATTACGGAAGATATTGATATCTCTTGGAAGCTCCAAATGGACCATTGGGATATTCAATATATTCCTCAAGCACTTTGTTATATCTATATGCCGGAAACCTTTAAAGGCCTTTGGAAACAGCGTTTACGCTGGGCACAAGGTGGGGTAGAGGTATTATTAGAATATATTCCGAAAATGTTCAAACTCCGCTTGCGCCGTATGTGGCCGGTAATGCTCGAAGCTTTAGTCAGCATTATTTGGTCATATGTGATGATTATGATTTTTATTCTATTTTTTGTGGGATTGTTTGTGGATTTACCGCAACAATTTCAAATTAATTCACTCATGCCGCAGTGGTATGGCGTGATATTAGGTGGAACATGTCTTGTTCAATTTCTAGTAAGTTTATGGATAGATCATCGTTATGATCGTGGTCGGCTTTTTAGAAATTATTTTTGGGTAATTTGGTATCCATTATTTTTCTGGTTACTGACGTTATTTACCAGTGTTGTTGCAGTACCCAAAACTATATTTAACACCAAAAAACGTGCTCGTTGGGTAAGCCCTGATCGAGGCTTCCGTGGAGATCACTCATGAAAAATGATACAAATATCGACGTAGAAGTTTTAGATATACCTGAATATATTGATCAGCCTGAATATGTGAAAAATAAAACTGCAAACTATACCTTACAAACAATAGGTTGGTTTTGTTTAATGTGGCTGCTTTTTCCACTCGTTTCATTATTTTTATGGATTTTTGAAGGGCACCTCATCTATGACTATGTGTGGGTAGATCATGTTTCAGAAGTGAAAACTTTATTGCACTTACTTCTGCTAATAGGTCTGAGCGCGCTAATTTTAATTTTATGGGCAAGTTATAACTGGCTTAGATTTCATGGGGATGATCGTCGCAGCAAGGCCCCCAATAGCTCTGTTGAGTTGCTGGCCTCACAATTTATGGTCAGTACCGAATCATTATCAGAATTACAAAAGTCTCAGCGCATCATCTTACATTATGATGAGCAGGGGTATTTAACTCGATATGATTTGAAATGAGTGAAAAAAGCATGGTCTATCAACCATGCTTTTTTATTTTTAAGGTGTAGTTCTGATAATGATATCAACGGGTCGTTGAGTGCCATCCATACTATAAATGGCTGTATCGGTAATTTTTACAATCGGCCAAGTTTGTAGTTTACAATTTGGTCTTTGCAGTGCCGTATAGTAGCTATCCGATTTAAAAAATGTTTTATTTGCCCGTGCGGTATTGGGCGTCAAAAGTCGTTTAAGCCATGTTTCATTTACTTGGGTTTCAAGAAAACGTAGAGCTAAGATGCTTTTAACACGATTGTTAAATAACCTCCGGTTCTTGGCAATAAGTGGATGGGTAATTAATCGATGTATACCGATTTGACTGTGAGGTAAAATAAAGTGAGGCGTAATTTGAAATACCGTTACAAATTTTGCCTGTTGGCAGATTTTTTCTAAATGCGTTACGGTCTCCTGATCCGTTCCAATAATGGCTACATTTAAATGAGAAAAATCAAATTCTTTAAGTTTATTTGATGGCAGAATTTGACCAGTGAAGGCTTCAAAATCCTCAACTGTATTTTGAAAAATAGCTGATTTAGCGACATTATTTTTAAGGTCAATACTCATTTTCCAAAAGTCCTTTTGGTTTTCATTTATGATGATTTTTTATCGTTTTAATATAAATAACCAAGCAAGGAGTCTGGGTAAAGTATTTTCAGATAGGTGGTTATCTCATGCTTGATATAGATTCAAACATGAGATGTCGTGGATATGTTAATTGCTTGATTTTACTTGCATTAATTGAGTAAAACTATCTAAGCGTTTAGCTGTGTCGTATACATCACAAGTAAAAATAAACTCATCGACTTCATAAGTGTCCAGAAGTTTTTGCAGACCCGAACGTACTGTTTCAACTGAACCGATTTGTGCCATCGTATAGAAGTTTTCAACAGAAAGTTGTTCTGCCGTGTTCCATAATCCCTGCATAGATGTAACTGGTGGCTTAAGTTTGAGACTTTCCCCACGAATTAATCCTAATACACGTTGATAAGCACTTGTTGCCAAGAACTGTGCTTCTTCATCTGTATTAGCAACGACAACTGGAACACCCATTGAAACGTAAGGTTTATCTAGATATTCAGAAGGCTCAAAATTCTCACGATAAAGTTCAATGGCTTGACCAAGCATACGTGGTGCAAAATGTGATGCAAATGAGTAGGGTAAGCCAAGTTTTGCAGCCAACTGGGCACTAAATAAGCTTGAACCTAACAACCAGACAGGTACATGAGTATTTTGTCCAGGTGTCGCAATAATCTTTTGGCCCACTTGAGGTGCTTTGAAATATTGTAAGATTTCTACAACATCTCTCGGGAACTGATCTTCTGTTTCCTGATGCCCACGGCGTAGGGCACGCATGGTGACCTGATCTGTACCTGGAGCACGACCTAAACCTAACTCAATACGGTCTGGATATAAAGTAGCTAATGTACCGAATTGTTCTGCAACCACTAAGGGAGCATGGTTTGGCAGCATGATCCCGCCTGAACCTAAGCGAATGCGCTGGGTATGAGCCGCGATAAAACCAAGTAAAACAGCTGTTGCCGAACTCGCAATTCCATCCATATTATGATGTTCAGCAAGCCAAAAACGGTCATAACCTAACTTTTCTGCATGTTGGGCAAGCTCTAGTGCATGACGTAATGAAAACTCAATAGTTTTATCATCACGTATAGGGGCAAGCTCCAAAATTGAAAATTTAGTATCTTGAAGTGATCGCATGCGATATTCTCGGAAAACGTTATATCGAAATAATACGATATAAAGAAGCTGTTGTATATCGTTTTTTTTCGATATGGCTTTCTTCCTAAAATAAAAAAGCACCACTAGGGTGCTTTTTTAGATTGATATATAAATTAACGATGTTTGTACCAACCACGGTGTAAACCGTTGTCATGACGGTAGTTACCACCTCTGTAATAGCGGCGATCACCATCATAATATCTACGGTCATCACGATCATAACGACGGTCATAACGGTCATCATAGTTACGATCTTGGGCAACTTTACGACCTAGAGCAGAACCACCAGCGGCACCAACTGCTGCACCGATATATCCGCCATTTGTACCGCCCATGTTTTTACCAACGGTGTAACCTGCGCCACCGCCTAAAGCACCACCAATAGCCGCTTCTGTACGGTTACGACGGTCGCTTGCTGCAGCAGCACCACCAGCACCACCTAAAGCTGCACCAATTGTTGCACCTGATGTACCACCGATACTTTTACCGATTGCTGTTCCTACTACACTACCTAGAGCAGAAGTTGCCGCTACACGGGTACCATTATCTGCATGAGCAACTGTAACCATAGATGTTGTTGCGATTAATGCACTTGCTAACCAAACATTCATTTTCATTGTGGAACTCCATGCTCTTTTCAATAACGAGCAATCTTTATGTCTTGAGCTAAATGTAATTAAAAATTTCGAGAAAATTATGAAGAAGGCACATGCTGATACGATAGTTTTGTGTCTGCTTTGTATTGTTTCTATTAATATGTGGATAAACTATGAGCAACTATCTTAGAAACCAAAATTTTTGGTTATAAAAAAACACCCGAAGGTGTTTTTAAGCCGATTTCATCACGGTAATTAGTGACGATGATGACGGTGTTTTTTCTTCCAATATTTAGAAGAACGATCTGCATCACGGTCTTTAGAAATTTTATTACCTAAAGCAGAACCACCGGCTGCACCTAAAGCAGCACCGATGTAACCACCGTTCGTACCACCCATGCTTTTACCAACAGTATAACCTGCACCGCCACCTAAACCACCGCCAATTGCAGATTCTGTACGGTGACGACGGTCACTTGCAACTGCTGCACCACCAGCACCACCTAAAGCAGCACCAATTGTTGCGCCAGATGTACCACCCATGCTTTTACCAATTGCAGTACCAGCGATACTACCTAAAGCAGAAGCTGCTGCTACATGAGTTGTGTTGTCAGCATGTGCTACAGTTACCATAGAAGTAGCTAAAACAGCACTACATAATAAAGCATTTAATTTCATCATTTACTCCGTGTCCCAAGTTACAGGACCTTAATATCTTTCGTTACGGCAAATGTAACAAAACACTTCTCTTTAAATGTGGAGAACCTTCATTCGATTATTGGAGTTTAGTGTCTTCTTTGTATGCTTTCTATTAAAATAGAATATTTACTATTCACCTAGAAAAATTAAATACCATTTACATATATTCAGTTTAGCTAGTCATCATTTGAACATAAGAAATCAATTAAAGCTCGGGTAGCAGAGGACATGTGTTTATGCTGCGCATATAACAAAGAAAAAGGACGTGTATGACCTGCATATGTAGTAAGTATAGGTTGTAGTTTTCCTTGTTGAATTTTTTCATTAACAATAAAGTCGTAACTTTGACATATACCTAGCCCGCTTTCAGCAAGAGTTACCACACCAACAATATCCTCTTTTACTAAAATTCGATTTGTTGGTATCCATTGAATTTCCTCATTATCATTTTTAAAAACCATGGGGTTATTTTGCCGCTACTGGGCAATTCAAAGGCAATACATTGATGATGTTTTAATTCTTCCAAATTTTTTGGAATACCCATGCGTTTCAAATAAGCAGGTGAGGCAACAAGTTTTAAAGGTGCTTGCTCTAAAGGTCTAGCAATAAGGGTGCTGTTAGGAAGTTGTCCTTGACGGATGGCTAAATCAAAACCCTCAGCAATTAAGTCAACGTTTCGATTAGAAATACTAATTTCAATTTGAATGTCCGGATATTTCAAAAGAAATTTTTCTAATAAGGGGGGTAGACGATAGTGCCCATAAGTCGTAGGTACACTTAATTTAATTTTTCCAGAAATTTGTAGTTGTTCACCATGAACCACGCGTTCAGCATGGTCAATTAACTGAAAAGCATGTTGCATTTTTTCATAGTAAAGCTGGCCTGCTTCGGTCAGACTTAAATGGCGAGTAGTTCTTCTAAAAAACTGGATACCTAATTTTTTCTCGAGTCTTGTAATTGTTCTACTAATGACCGAAGGCGTTGTAGATAAATCAATAGCAGCTGCACTAATAGAAAGCTTTTCGGCCACAATTAAAAACACTTCAACATCGGCAAGATGATCAAATTGGCGAGACATTTTGTCCTCAAACGCAAAAAAGATTTTTGAAATGAGTTGTTTTTCTACCTCTGGGGTAAAAATAGAATATATCCATCCCAGTTATAAATCCAGCAAATGCTTGGAATGAAGGTCGAATAATGAAGAAGTTAAATCAAATAATGTTTGCAATGATTGCAGCTTCGGCAGCATTAAGTGCAAATGCCGCTCATGTATTGGTTGTATTGTCTGATGAAGGACAGTTAGAGCTAAAGAATAAGCAGGTTTTTAAAACGGGTTTTTATCTTAATGAGTTGATGCAGCCTACAAAGATGCTTTTAGATGCAGGGCATACCGTAACATTTGCCACTCCAAAGGGGAAAGCTCCAACGTTAGATGAGTCATCAAATAATGTGAGGTACTTTAATCAAGATGAAAAAGCATTAAAGCAATATGCAAATTTATTGCATGATCTAAAATTAACATCTGCTCAAGATTCTCCTGTTGTAAGTCTGGCGCGTATTGAGCAAATTGGTATAGATCAATTTGATGCTATTTATATTCCAGGCGGACATGCGCCTATGCAAGACCTATTAAAAGATAAACAGCTTGGTAAAGTTCTCACGGCTTTTCATAATGCAGGAAAGCCTACAGCTTTGGTTTGTCATGGTCCTATAGCCCTGATGTCAACTTTACCTCATGCTGCGGAAGCCGTTAAGCAATTTGAACAAGGTAAAAAAGTTAAAACTGGAGAATGGATTTATAAAAATTATCAGATGACAGTAATTAGCAATCAAGAAGAAGAGCAAGCGAAGAGCTTATTAAAAGGTGGTGAGATGAAGTTCTATCCACAAACTGCATTAGAGTCACTTGGAGCAAAATATCAAAGCAATACGAAAGCTTGGTCGCCAAATGTAGTGGTGGATCGTGAACTTATTACTGGACAAAATCCAGCTTCGGCTGTTCTTGTCGGTAAAACTTTATTAGAAAAATTAAAATAACTATAAAGGTTAAAGAGACTTTATAAATAAAGTCTCTTTTATTATATGGATTTGGAAAGTTAACGTTTTAAAGGATTACATATGTTATTTAATCGGCATAAACTGTAAACTATGCGCTATTTTTATGATTTGGCTTATCTTCTTATATTTATCTAGATAAGTTTTTTGGACTTTTGAGATATTTCCTCTTATGAAAGCGTCACTCCGTTTACGTCTTGATCAACTCTGTGATCGTCATGAAGAACTTACTGCATTGCTTGCAGATGCAGAAGTGATTTCCGATAACAAACGTTTCCGTAAACTGTCTCGTGAACATAGTGATTTAACTGAAATTACCGAAGTTTGGGGCAAATACCGTCAAGCAGAAAAAGATATTGAAACTGCTGAAATGATGAAGTCGGACCCTGACTTTAAAGATATGGCAGAAGAAGAAATTCAAGCAAATAAAGCATTGCTTGAAGAATTAGAAAGCCAGCTTAATATTTTGATGATTCCAAAAGATCCAAATGACTCTAATGCTGCATATTTAGAAATTCGTGCCGGGACGGGCGGTGATGAAGCTGCAATTTTCTCAGGCGATTTATTCCGTATGTATAGCAAATATGCCGAATCGCAAGGTTGGCGTATTGAAGTCCTTTCTGAAAATGAAGGCGAGCATGGTGGTTTTAAAGAAGTCATTTGCCGTGTAGATGGTGATGGTGTGTATGGCCGCTTAAAGTTCGAAAGTGGCGCGCATCGTGTACAACGTGTTCCAGCAACTGAATCACAAGGTCGTGTGCATACGTCAGCTTGTACAGTAGCAATCTTGCCTGAAATTGACGTTGATACTAACGTTGAAATTAACCCGGCAGATTTGCGTATTGATACTTACCGTGCGTCAGGTGCGGGTGGTCAGCACATTAACAAAACCGATTCGGCAGTCCGTATTACTCACATTCCAACCGGTACAGTCGTTGAGTGCCAAGAAGAACGTTCACAGCATAAAAATAAAGCTAAGGCGATGGCATTGCTAGTATCACGTCTAGAAAATGCTAAACGTGCAGCAGCCGATGCAGCAACTTCTGAAATGCGCCGTGATTTGGTCGGTTCTGGTGACCGCTCTGAACGTATCCGTACTTATAACTACCCGCAAGGACGTATGACGGATCACCGTATTAACCTAACTTTATATAAGTTAGATGCCATTATGGAAGGTGATCTAACGGAATTGCTCGATAGTTTACATCGTGAATATCAGGCAGATCAGCTTGCGATGCTTGCACAGGAAAATGGCGGCTAATGAATATTGCTCAAGCGCTTGCAATTCGTGGTGAGCCTGACAGTTATGAACGACAGGAAAATGCTTGGTTACTTGAGCATTTTCTAAAAATCAATTCACTCGAATTAAAGTTCAGACTTGAGCAAGAGTTAACAGCCCAACAAGAGCAAGATTACTTGGCTGGTCTTGAACGTATCCAAAATGGTGAACCTTTAGCCTATGTGACAGGTTCGCAGCCATTTTGGACGCTCGATTTAAAAGTAACGTCGGATACTTTAGTGCCACGACCAGATACTGAGGTTTTAGTTGAAACTGTTTTAAATCTAAATTTGCCAAAGAATGCAAATATCGTGGATTTGGGAACGGGAACAGGTGCAATTGCGCTTGCATTGGCAAGTGAACGTCCAGACTGGTTCGTCACAGCAACTGATATTTACGCACCTACTTTAGAAGTCGCAAAAGAAAATGCACAAACACATGGCTTGCATCATGTGAAATTTGCTTGTGGCGCTTGGTTTGAAGCACTAGAACCCCAACAATTTGATTTAATTGTTTCTAATCCGCCGTACATTGACCCTGAGGATGAACACATGCAAGCTTTGGCAACAGAGCCGCGCCGTGCATTGGTTGCAGACCATTATGGGTTAGCCGATATTGAAATTATTATTGCCCAAGGCAAAAACTGGTTAAAACCACAAGGCTGGATTGCACTGGAACATGGTTACGATCAGGGACAAGCTGTGCGAAATGTATTTGCTGAGCATGGTTTTAGTGAGATAAAAACTATTCAAGACTATGGCCAAAATGATCGAGTCACTTTAGCATTATTATTAATAAAATAAGAATAACTTAAGCTCTAGAGTTAAGGGTTGCTTCCCGATAAGCGCCAGGGCTAACACCTGTCCACTTTTTAAAAGCACGGTGAAATGCGCTCGGGTCATGGAAATTTAAGTCTTCACTAATATCTTGTATTGAATCATTGCTTTTGCTTAAACGTTCAATTGCAATATCACAGCGAATTTCATTTTTAATTTGTTGATAACTCACTCCTTCATGTTTGAGTCGGCGTTGAACGGTAGCTTCTGAAATATTGAGCTGCTGTGCGACATCTTTGAGTTCAGGCCATTCGGCTGGGTGAAGTTTTAATAAATGACGCCGAATAACAATACTCAATGCATTTTCATTTTTAAAGCGAACTAAAAGATTTTGTGGAGTTTGCTCTAAAAAATCGTAAAGCGCTTTTTTATCTTTTTTAATTTTTATATCTAAATAGTGTGCATCAAATTCAATCTGATTTGTCTCGGCATTAAATTCTATATCTTCACAAAAGCGTACCAAATAATCTTGAATATCGTTCGGCTTTGGACAACGTACCGCAATACTGTTTAAACTAATTCGTTGATCTACTAACCAACACATAAGCCCATGTACCAACATTAAAAAGGTTGCGTAGGTAAACATACGTTTGGATTGTTCTTGATCATGAATCACCAAATAAGCTTTTTCTTGTTCTCGAATGAGTTCTCCTCGTATATCGTCAAGCACAAAATTAAAAAACTTCAAAATATCGTAGAGCGCTTTTTCTAAAGTTTCAGCCGTACTGACGAGTTTTGTAAGTAATTTATAACTACCACGGCGCATAGGATGGCTATCCATACCAAAAAACTCGTCATCCATGGCATTGGCAAGTTCTATCCATAATTGTGCATACGTTGCTACCGGAACACGCGCTTTAGGTGTCATAAGTAATTCAGCAGGAATGCCAGCTTTATTCAAAATAATTTGAGTATTGAGCCCTTTAGCATAAGCCGCACTTAATGCTTCATGTACCAGTGCAATCGAAATTGTTCCTTTACTTAAAGAAGATTGGACAACCATGACAAAGACTCATTTTTTACGTATTTCAAGTGAAATATTTCATATTCAAAATTTGGATTGATCAAAAGCTGCAAGCATTTTGAGGTTTTTTGAAATTGTATCGGAAAAAAACAACTTTTACTCTCACTACTAAGCTTAAAGAACATTTCTATAGGACATTACATAATGAAAATTCAAGGAAAACATTTCGTGATTACAGGTGGTGGCTCTGGTTTAGGAGCTGCAACGGCTGAATATTTAGTAAAGCAGGGTGCCTCAGTCACATTAGTAGACATGAATGTAGAAGCAGGTGAGCAGCAGGCGAAACAACTAGGACCAAAAGCTGACTTTGTAAAACTTGATGTAACCGATGAAGCAGCTGCTGAGCAGTTCTTTAAAGATGTGTTGGTTAAACATGGTTATTTGCATGGTTTGGTGAACTGTGCCGGTATTGGCCCTTCTGCAAAAGTAGTTGGCCGTGAGGGCGTTCATGACTTGGGGTTATTTGCAAAGACTTTAAATATTAATGTCACAGGTACATTTAACATGTTGCGTTTTGCAGCAGATGCAATGAGCAAAAACACGGTTGAAGAAGGGGAAGAAGACCGTGGCATCATTGTGAACACTGCTTCTGTTGCGGCATTTGACGGTCAAATTGGACAGGCAGCTTATTCTGCATCAAAAGGCGCTATTGTGGCGATGACTTTGCCGATTGCTCGTGAGCTAGCACGACATGCCATTCGTATTATGACCATTGCACCGGGAATTATGGAAACTCCAATGCTTAAGGGTATGCCACAAAATGTACAAGATGCTTTGGGGCAAATGGTGCCGTACCCATCTCGTTTAGGAAAACCAGAAGAGTTTGCTCGTTTGGTTGCCCATATTGCTGAAAACTCTTACTTAAATGGTGAAGTCATCCGTCTAGATGGTGCAATTCGCATGGCAGCAAAATAATAAAATAAGGATGTTGAAATGATTCTAAATGCTGAACAAAGTATGGTTCAGGAGATGATGCGTAACTATGCGCAAAATCAGTTAAAACCAACTGCTGCACATCGCGATAAGACCCATGAATTTCCGGCTCAGGAATTAAAAGACTTAGGCGCCCTAGGCGCTATGGGGATGACTGTGCCCGATGAATGGGGCGGTGCCGGAATGGATTATGTATCTTTGGTACTCGCAATTGAGGAAATTGCCGCAGGCGATGGTGCTATTTCGACAATCGTAAGCGTACAAAACTCTTTGATTTGCGGTATTACACTGGCATACGGTTCAGAGCAGCAAAAACAAACCTATTTGCCAAAATTTGCCTCTGGTGAATGGCTAGGATGCTTTTGTTTAACTGAGCCACATGTCGGTTCCGATGCGAGCGCGATTTTATGTAAAGCCGAGCGAGATGGCGACCATTGGGTTCTCAATGGCGTAAAGCAATTTATTACCAGTGGTAAAAATGCTCAAGTGGCTTTGGTATTTGCTGTTACAGATAAACAAGCTGGCAAAAAAGGGATTTCGTGTTTTCTTGTACCCACGAATACACAAGGCTACTTGGTGACTCGTATTGAAGACAAAATGGGTCAACATGCTTCGGACACCGCAACCATTACGTTAGAGGACTGCCGAATTCCTTTAGAAAATTTGGTAGGGCAAGAGGGTGAGGGTTATAAAATTGCGTTATCTAATTTAGCGGCTGGACGTATTGGTATTGCCGCTCAGTCTGTTGGTATGGCAAGAGCGGCTTTTGATGCAGCCGTGCAATATGCAAACGAGCGTAAAGCCTTCGGTGTAGAGCTAGTTCAGCATCAGGCGGTTGGTTTTCGCTTAGCCGATATGGCAACTCAGATTGAAGCGGCGCATCAGCTAGTATTGCATGCTGCAACTTTAAAAGATGCGGGACTACCTTGTTTAAAAGAGGCCTCAATGGCGAAACTCTTTGCATCAACTATGGCTGAGCGAGTATGTTCGGATGCAATCCAGATTCATGGCGGTTATGGATACGTCAGTGATTTCCCTGTTGAGAGAATTTATCGGGATGTTCGTGTAAGCCAGATTTATGAAGGTGCTTCTGATATTCAGCGCTTGGTGATTGCTCGTGAAGTGGCTCAAGTTTAGATCATAAGGTATTGAGTTTTTAAACTTAAAACTGCAAGAAGCCGCACACCATGTGCGGTTTCTTGTAATTGAAATGATGCATTTTTGCTATTAGTTTTGTTTGAAATAGATGGAAAAGTTGAAGAAATATTCTTCGAGCTTTAGCTAAAACAATAACAGTCAGGACAGATTTTGTGGCCTTACACAAAATCTATCATCAAACGGAATGAAGGTGAGCATCATGAAAACTTTGGCAGAAGCTTATCAGCAATTTGATCTTACAAGGCTCATCGAAGAGCAACTTGTTGGGCATCCCCAAGCAATAAATGCTTATGTTGAGTGCTGTGAGCGTTATGTAGGAAAAAATAAAACAGCGCTTATCTGGGAAGGAAAAAACGGGCAGGCAGAGCACTATACCTTCGAACAACTTGCTGAGCTTTCTGGAAAACTTGCTAACTTCTTTAAAGCACAAGGAATTCAAGCTGGAGATTGTATTGCAGGACTTCTACCAAGAACGCCTGAGTTATTAATTACAATTTTGGCAGCATGGCGTATAGGCGCTATTTATCAGCCTTTATTTACTGCCTTTGAAGCAAAATCGATTGATCACCGAATTACGACTGCTCAAACTAAATTGATTGTGACTAATGATGAACAGCGCCCTAAACTGAATACCTTGAATGTTCCGGTTATTGTAACTGTTCATCAAACAGGTCTTTTATCTGAGCATGACTTTGATTTTTGGCAATCTTTACAACGATATTCTGAGCAATGTGAGCCAGTAAATCGTAGCTTTGATGATGACTTTTTAATGATGTTTACCTCTGGTACAACTGGACTTGCGAAGTCTGTACCTGTTCCACTAAAAGCAATTTTGGCATTTAAAGGTTATATGACCCATGCCGTTGATTTGCGTGAAGAGGATATGTTCTGGAATCTGGCAGATCCGGGCTGGGCATATGGTTTGTATTATGGCATTACCGGGCCTTTAAGCTTGGGTCATGGCATTATTATGGATGAGCGTTCATTTAATGTAGATCAGGCAATTGAGTTAATTAAAAAGTATAAAGTAAGTAATTTAACAGGATCACCAACAGCATTTCGAATGTTCTTTGGTTTTAAGGAAAAATTTGACCCTTCAATTAAACAACATTTACGCGTAGTCAGCAGTGCAGGTGAGCCATTAACTCCTGAGGTTGTGAACTGGTTTAAACAAGATTTAGAGGTCAATATTTTTGATCAATATGGCCAAACTGAGCTAGGCATGGTAATTGCGAACCACCATGCGCTTGAGCATCCATTAAAAGTAGGTTCAGCTGGTTTCGCAATTCCTGGACATCGTTTTGCGGTGTTAGACCAAAATTATCAAGAATTGCCAACTGGTGGTGTTGGTATTTTGGCAATGGACTCGGAGCAATCTCCATTGATGTGGTTTAAAGGTTATGGTGGCAATAATCGCAAAGCCTTTGTTGGTAAATATTATTTAACTGGTGACACGGTCACTTTAAACGAACATGGGGGCATTGATTTTGTGGGACGTGCTGACGATGTCATTACAACTTCGGGCTATAGAGTTGGACCATTTGATGTTGAAAGTACTTTATTAGAGTGTGAGGCCGTATTAGAGTCAGCAGTAATTGGTAAGCCAGATCCGGAACGAACCGAAATAGTCAAAGCTTTTGTGGTACTTAAGCCTGCTTATCAAGCGTGTGAAACATTAAAAGATAAGTTACAGCAATATGTTCGTAACCGTTTATCTCGTCATGCTTATCCAAAAGAAATTGAGTTTGTGGACAGTCTACCGAAAACCACGAGCGGAAAAATTCAAAGAGGACTGTTGAAGCAGCAAGAAATTGCAAAAATGCAGCAAGCCTACGCAAGCTAATTTGAACAAAGGGAAATATTTAGAATTTCCCTTTATTCTTTATATTAAAGATCGGCTTTCACTTCCTCACCAATTAAATAAAATGTTCCACCAGCAATATAGTGCAGGCTACGAAGTTCTTTTGGTGCATCCTGAAAATGCCAATGCCCATCTCTAAAAACGCGACTATCTGCCCATGCACCTACAACAGAACCAATAAATAGGTCATGAGCTGACTGATTATGTGGTTCAGGAATAAGTTTACATACCAGCCATGCGATACAACCTGATACAAGCGGACTGGTCAGATCTTTTTGATAAAACAGCTCAACCCCGCAGTGTTCAAGTTTTTGTGGGTCATCTAATTTGCTAATGGTACCAAGTTGCTTGGTCATATTGAGCTGTGCATAGCAAGGAACTTGTAGTGTGAAATAACCACTTTGCTCAACCAGCTGTCGGGTTTTAGTACTTTTATCTAAAACGACGGTCACTTTGGCAGGTTTAAACTCTAAGGCACATGCCCATGCGGCAGCCATCACGTTACGGTCATCACCATGCTGAGCAGAGACTAGTACAGTTGGACCATGATTTAACAAACGATAAGCTTTTTCTAACTCTACTGGTGCAATATATGATTGGGACATATTTAGCCTAAGTAATACAGAAAAGGGATAGCTCTATTGTTGCAGAAAGCGTGTGAGAAGTAATGTAATAGGGGATTAACTGAATAAAAAAGTTGTTTGCATTTTATAGCTTTCCTAATGACGAACTTAGTCATAAAATCACTTGGCTTCTAAGTGAAAGGATTAACGTGTGACCGAGCTTCAAGATATCGATTTTGTAGAGTTAAGTGATGAAGAAATGCATCTCTATAGCCGTCAGATTTTACTTGATGGATGGGATATTGAAGCTCAGGAAAAACTTAAACTGGCCAATGTATTGATTGTCGGTGCTGGCGGAATAGGCTGTAGTAGCGCGGAACTACTTGCACGAGCAGGAGTCGGGAAAATTACCCTCATTGATGCAGATACCATTGAGATAAGTAATTTACAACGTCAAATCGCATTTGGTCATGAAGATATTGGACGTTATAAAGCTGAAGTTTTAGCTAAACGGTTACAGAAAATTAACCCTTATATCTGTGTTGAATACTTTAACGAACGTTTAGACGAACATAACATTGATAAACTAGTTGAACATCAAGACGTCGTTTTAGATGGCTGTGATAACTTTACAACGCGTTATTTAGTGAATGCAGCTTGTAAAAAGCATCAGGTCGCATTAATTAGCGCTTCTGCAATTGGTTTTCAGGCGCAAATGTTTATGGTTGAAGGTGATTCAGCTTGTTATGAATGTTTGTTCCCAAAAGAACAACATGCCAATGAAGGGCTGCGATGTGCGGAATCTGGTGTGCTTGCGACTACACCTGTAATGATTGCGTCATTACAAGCACATCACACTTTATTGTATTTAGGACTAAACAGAACGCCGCTAAAACAAAAACTGTTACTTTGGGATGGGTTAAATATGACGCAACGTATTGTTAGTTTTGATAAAGACATAAATTGTCCACTTTGTCAGGCAAGCTAATCAGCAAATAAAACAAAATTTGCTACACTTGATTTGAATATTCTGGTTTTAAAGAAATATGAAAAAAAATATTTTATTTGATGGATTGCGCTCAGTTGCCCGCATCGGTGAAACCGCAGTAGTTGCGGCTAAAGCCGGTATTAAGTATGCAACTGATAAGCCAAGTAATGCCAAACTCATGCGTGAGACTTTTGAGTCGCTTGGCTCAACATATATTAAGCTTGGTCAGTTTATCGCGAGTACCCCATCGCTATTCCCACGTGAGTATGTAGAAGAATTCCAAGGCTGTTTAGACCAGACCCCAACTTTACCTTTTAGCTATATTCAAGGTGTACTTGCGTCTGAGTTTGAAGGGCGTGATTTAAGCCAGATTTTTAGTTATATCGATGAAACACCACTAGCTTCTGCCTCAATTGCTCAGGTTCATGCGGCTAAACTAACTACTGGTGAAGATGTCGTTATTAAAGTACAAAAACCGGGTGTTGAAACCATTTTGTACACTGACCTAAATGTGGTGCATTGGGCTGCTAAATTGCTTGAACGTGCGGTACCTAAAATTAAATTTGCCGCTCTTTCTGACATTGTTGATGAAATTAAAACCCGTATGGTGCGTGAAGTCGATTTCATTGAAGAAGCACAAAATTTAGATGACTTTGTGGAATATTTAAATATTTCCCAAAATCAAGCTGCTACTGCACCTAAAGTTTATCATCAGTTTTCTACGCGCCGTGTTTTGACCATGCAGCGTTTATATGGGGTCCCTTTGACAGACTTTAGCGTGGTTAAACAATATGCTAAAGATCCATCGCAAGTACTCATTACTGCCATGAACACATGGTTTGGTAGCTTAATGTTATGTAAGAGCTTCCATGCGGACTTACATGCTGGAAATCTAATGCTGCTTGAAGATGGCCGTGTTGGTTTTATTGATTTCGGTATTGTCGGGCAGTTAAAGCCGGAAGTTTGGACAGCATGCATTGCATTTATGGATGCTTTACAAAAAACTGATTATCAGGCAATGGCTGAAAACATGCTCAAAATGGGTATGACCCATAATAAAATTGACGTTCAGGTTTTAGCACAAGATCTAGAGCGTTTATTTAATGGTGTGTTAATGGCTGATCCACAGCAGATTTTGGCTTCTAATCCAGCCGATTTAAATGACATCATGATGGATATGGTGGCTGTTGGTGAGCGTCATGGTATTAAATTCCCTCGAGATTTTGCCTTATTATTTAAGCAAATGCTTTATTTCGATCGTTTTATGCGCGTACTCGCACCTTATACTGATATTTATGCAGACCAACGTTTGAAAATGGTTCAAAATATGGAACCTGCTTCGTTGTTAAAGCACTAAGGTCAGTTTAAATTTATGGATGCCATTATTATTGAAGGCTTGAAGGTTGAGACAGTGATTGGCTGTTTCAACTGGGAAAGACAAATCATTCAACCTTTAATGTTGGATTTAACCATCCATAATGATTTGAGCCGAGCTGCAGCGTCTGACAAGCTTGAGGACACACTCAACTATGCTCAGATTTGTGAATTATCGGCTCAAACCATCCAGAAAGCTAAGCCCGAATTAATCGAGCATGCAGCACATCTCGTTCTGCAATGTTTGTTTGAAACCTTTCCAACAATTGAAAAAATTACCATAACCATCCGTAAGCCAGCCATCATTGCAGAAGCAAATGCTGTAGGAATTCGTCTTGAACGCACCAGAAACAATTTTTGCGCTCGCCCTAGCGAGTAATTTAGACGCAGATCAGCACTTTACTTTTGCCTATACGCAATTAGCAACGTTGGGGAAAGTGCAGTTTTCATCTGTTTATCAAATTCCATGCCGAGATGGTATTGGAGATGATTACTGGAACTCAGCGTGTCTATTAAAAAGCACCTTATCATCTGAACAAATTGAATCTTTTTTAAAGAAACTTGAGTCAGATTCTGGGCGTGTTCGACCATCACATCATATTTCTTTAGATGTAGATTTGATTGCATGGGGAAGTGATCTGGACCATATGCAATTTAATTCTAAAAAATTGCCGTTAGCACTCGATGTAAAAATTCCTTTATATGAACTTTGGGATTGTGAAACCTTAAAGGCTGATAGCACACTTTATCCAGTCGTTAATTTTAAAGTTTAATGCCTTTCAAACTAAATTTTACGCAAACTTTACGCGGGTTTTGACTTCTTCAATAGAGAATTTACGGGCATTTTATCGATACTGAAATTCACTAAATTAGTGTTATTTCAGGACAATAAAGATGCTTATAAATTCTCAAATGCGCATCTTGCATCAGTCTGGCATTGTCTTATGCGGACTTAAAACAAATGATATTTCTTCATCTCTCCTTATTTCCAGCTTGGCAAATCAAGCCAAGGGGTATAGAGGAGAATAGCCATGTTAGAACTTATACTTGTTTTATTTATTGCTATTTTTCTAGCATGGTGCCTCGGTAAATATCTATCCAAAGTGATGAAAAATCAGCCGATGTGGGGTGATGGATTATTTCGCTGGATTGAAAATCCTGTATATCGCTTGTTAGGTATATCTCCCCAACAACAAATGAACTGGAAACAATATTCTTTAGCATTTGTTGTTAGCTGTATTTTTTTAGCTGTAGCCGTTTTTGCTATTTTTATGACGCAAGCATGGCTACCATTAAACCCTAACCATGCACCAAATATGAGTTGGGATTTAGCGTTACACACGGTTATTTCATTTTTAACTAATACCAATCAACAGCATTATTCTGGGCAAGCTCAGTTATCTTATTTATCGCAAATGACAGGTATTGTAGGTTTGCAAGTCATTACGCCCATGATGGGGCTGGCTTTGGTTGTTGCAACATTAAGAGCTTTCTTTTATCAGCGTCCAAGTCATATTGCGGCCGATGTTGCCGAGCAGCCAGATCAAATTTTAATTGGTAATTATTGGGCAGATGTAATTCGTCCTACAGTTCGCTTTTTGCTTCCACTCTGTTTTGTCTGGTCATTATTGCTTAACAGCCAAGGCGTGCCAGCAACTTTCCAAGGCGGGCCAGAAGTACAGCTTATTGATAAAGCCAATAGCGTTGAAACTCAAAAAATTCCTTTAGGGCCAGTTGCGCCAATGGTGGCGATTAAGCAATTAGGTAGTAACGGTGGTGGTTGGTACGGTCCAAATAGTTCTGTGCCTTTAGAAAATCCAACACCACTTTCTAATTTACTAGAAATGATTGCGATCTTACTTATTCCAATTACAGTGATTTTTATGGTAGGGCATTTTACTCAGCGTAAAAAATTTGCCTACTTTGTGTTTGGCAGCATGCTTTTCATGTCGATTATTTCAGGTGCAGCGGCTGTCTGGTCTGAGAGTATGTCATCGACAGCATCTCAGCTTGCCGTAATGGAAGGTAAAGAACAACGATTTGGACCAGCTGCATCAGCAGTTTGGGCAGCTATCACTACACAGGTGAATAACGGCTCGGTCAATATGATGCATGATTCTTCTGCGCCGCTTACCGGTTTAGTCGAACTCATTAACATGCTGATTAATGCCATTTGGGGTGGTGTGGGCTGTGGTCTGCAACAGTTTATGATTTATCTGTTACTCGCAGTATTTATTGCAGGTTTAATGACAGGTCGTACTCCAGAGTTGTTTGGACGCAAGATTGAAGCAGCAGAAATTAAGTTGCTCGCGATTATTATCTTGATTCAACCTCTTGTTATTCTTGCATTTACCGCATTAAGCCTCAGCGTTCCAGGCATATCTGGAATTAGTAATCCAGGACCACATGGTATTAGCCAAGTGTTCTATGAATATGTTTCTGCGTTTGCTGATAATGGTTCAGGTTTTGAAGGTCTTGGAGACAACACTGTATGGTGGAATGTCACTTGTAGTATCGCTCTACTGTTAGGACGTTTCCCTACATTAATTTTGCCATTAATGATTGCCACACGTTTAGCAGCAAAAAGAAAAGCACCCGAAACATCAGGTAGTCTTCAGGTTGAAACACCAACCTTTGCCTTAACGCTGATTACGATAGTTGTGTTGCTTACCTTATTACAATTTATGCCAGTTCTTGTCCTTGGGCCTATTGCCGATCAACTTTTGTTGGTTAAAGGCTAAGGAGGCGAGTGAAAATGAATACACAAACTCATGTAAATAGCCATAAACAAACCATGGCAGTGCCAAATTTTGAAGTTTGGAAAAATGCATTTGTGAAACTGCTACCACAGCATGCAATTAAAAACCCTGTGATGGCAATTGTATGGCTTGGAACAGTGGTTACAGGCATTAGTACAATCTTAGGTTACACCACGCTGATATTTGGTTTAATGGTTACAGCAATTCTGTTTATTACCATTTTATTTGCTAACTATGCCGAGGCTGTTGCAGAGGCTAGAGGCCGTGGGCAGGCATCTTCATTACGTGCAGCAAGAGAAAATTTAACGGCTCGAAGACTCAACTCTTTGACAGACCGTCAAGCGACTCAAGTTGCAGCGACCGAACTTCATTTAAATGATTTTATTGAAGTACATGCAGGTGAGCTTGTTCCAGCCGACGGTGAGATTGTAGAAGGCTTTGCAACTATTAATGAATCGGCTGTTACAGGTGAGTCAGCACCTGTGCTACGTGAAGCTGGAACAGACCGTTCAGGTGTTATTGGTGGAACCAAAGTACTTACAGATCGTATTGTTGTGCAAGTGACTGCTGAATCTGGTCAAAGTTTCTTAGACCGTATGATTGCTTTGGTCGAAGGTTCAAATCGTCAAAAAACACCGAATGAGATTGCGCTTGGCTTCTTGTTAATGGTGATGACAATCACGTTTTTAATTGTCGTGATTAGCCTGCCATTTATTGCCAAGTATTTGCATATTGAACTTGATCCAGTTGTGCTCGTGGCGTTATTGGTCTGCTTAATTCCAACAACCATTGGTGGCTTGTTACCTGCGATTGGTATTGCGGGGATGAACCGTGCACTCAAGGCCAATGTTTTGGCGAAATCGGGGAAAGCTGTCGAAGTTGCGGGTGACATTGATGTGCTTTTACTCGATAAAACAGGAACCATTACTTATGGTGACCGTCAAGCGACCTCTTTTTATCCTTTAACTTCGGTAACCGAGTCTGAGTTGAGAGCTGCTGCTTGGGTAAGTTCACTTGCCGACCCAACACCAGAAGGGAAATCGATTGTTAAGTTAGCAAAAGAGCAAGGGCTAAAACAGCAAGAACCTGAGCAAGCCGAATTTATCTCTTTTAGTGCTTCGACTCGAATTTCCGGTGTGAATTTACCGAATGGTGACCAAATTCGTAAAGGTGCATTAGATGCAATCTTGAAATTTGTAGATGAGGATTATTCTCAAGATTTAGAATTAAAAGCGCGTGTTGAACAAGTTGCCAAAAAAGGAGCAACACCTCTAGTCGTCGCTAATCAACATCATGTGTTGGGTGTGATTGAACTCTCAGATGTGATTAAACACGGTATTAAAGAACGTTTTGCTCGTTTAAGAGAAATGGGTATTAAAACTGTCATGGTTACAGGTGATAACCCATTAACTGCGGCCGCGATTGCTGCTGAAGCTGGTGTAGATGATTATATTGCCGAAGCAAAACCAGAAGACAAATTGGCTTGTATTCGCACCGAACAACAACGAGGTCGTTTAGTTGCAATGGTCGGTGACGGAACCAACGATGCGCCGGCATTAGCACAAGCTGATATTGGTCTAGCCATGAACTCGGGTACACAAGCTGCAAAAGAAGCCGGCAACATGGTTGATTTAGACTCAGATCCAACCAAACTACTCGCTGTCATTGAGATTGGGAAACAACAGCTGATTACCCGTGGTGCTTTAACAACATTTTCGTTAGCAAACGACGTCTCTAAATACTTTGCCATCTTGCCTGCATTGTTCGCTGCTGCGATTCCACAAATGCAAGTATTGAATGTAATGCACTTGGCAAGTCCAAACAGCGCGATTTTATCTGCATTAATTTTTAACGCGATTATTATCCCGCTATTAATTCCAATCGCACTCCGAGGCGTCAAATTTAAACCTTCAACTGCAACTCAGTTACTACGTCGAAATATGTTGATTTATGGAGTGGGTGGTGTGGTTCTACCATTTATTGCCATCAAAGCGATTGATGTAGTGATTGTTCAATTATTTGGTTTGTAATCTGGAGTTTGAAATGAAAACTTATGCACAAAATTCAGAAGCAAATTTGGGTCAGACCTTAAGAGCATCTTTGGGATTATTAATTTTTACTCTGGTGGGTTGCGGTGCTATTTATAGTGCGATCGCTACAGGTGCGGGACAGGTGTTATTCAAAAATCAAGCAAATGGTAGTTTGATTGAAATAGACCATAAAGTTTTAGGGTCAAAATTAGTTGCTCAGCCATTTGTTGGAGAGGCTTATTTTCATCCACGTCCTTCAGCAGTCGCTTATGACCCGATGGCGATGGCAGGTACAAACTTAGCGCGTACTAATCCTGAGCTACAGCAACAAATTGATGCTCAGATTCTTGCTGTGAAAAAACAAGATCACACGGGCAATACACCTATACCAAGTGATTTGGTGACTAAATCTGGTAGTGGTATTGATCCGCATATTAGTCCTGAATCTGCTCAGTTACAGGTTGCTCGAGTGGCTCAAGCGCGTCATTTAGACCCTAAAGTTGTAGAAGAGTTACTTCAAAAGCATATTGAACCAGCTCAGTTTGGTGTACTAGGGCAAGCTCGTGTTAATGTATTACAGCTAAATATCGCTTTAGATCAATTACAATCTACACATTAACTTAAAAATAAAGTTGTTAGTTTACCGGATGATATCAAGTGCAAAGCAATCGCGAAAATCAGGCTGAGGCCTTATTAAATCATGTTAATAGATATCAAGCCGGTCGACTAACGGTCTTTCTTGGTGCGGCACCAGGTGTAGGAAAAACCTATGCCATGCTCGCCCGTGCTAAAGAACTATTTCAACAGGGCACAGACGTTGTGGTGGGTATTGTTGAAACCCACGGAAGAATTGAAACTCTAAAAATTTTGGAAGGGTTGCCTCAAATTGCTAGAAAGGAAATGCAATATCAGGGGCATACTTTAGAAGAAATGGACTTGGATGCTATTTTACTTAGGCATCCGCAAATCGTTTTAGTTGATGAACTGGCTCATCGCAACGTCCCAAATAGTCGCCATGAACGACGTTGGCAAGACGTCAATGAATTGCTAGACGCAGGTATTGATGTATTCACCACTATAAATATTCAACATTTAGAAAGCTTAAATGATGTGGTGTACCAGATTACGGGAATCCGAGTAAATGAAACGGTACCAGATCGGGTATTTGACCGTATTCGAGACATTCGCTTAATAGATTTACCCGTCAGTGAGCTTATTGAAAGGCTCCATCAAGGAAAAGTCTATGTGCCAGAGCAAGCAAATCTGGCATTACAAGGCTTTTTTAGCATTTCAAATTTAACGGCATTACGTGAACTGGCAATGCAATGCGTTGCTGAGCATGTCGATTCAGACTTAAAAGAGAGTTATGCCTCAAAGGGTTTGAAATCTATCTCGCTGCAAAATGAATTGATGATTGCGATCGATGGGCAAGGCTCTTCTGAATATTTAGTACGGGCAGGCTGCCGTTTAGCAGAACGTAATGGTGCTACTTGGACTGTAGTGAATGTCGCTAGAAGTTTGGACTTTGGGCAGAGTTCAGGGAATTCTTATAAAAAAGAATATATCGAGATTGACCGTGCGTTTGAGTTGGCTCGACAACTAGGTGGTCGAACTGAAGTTTTATATGGGCCGCGAGTTGCATCAGTGTTAATGGATGCCGCCGTTGATCGAGGTATTTCCAATCTGGTGATTGGTAAAAGTATTTCACCGTGGTGGTTAAAGTTATTTAAGAAAAATTTAGCTCAGCAATTATTAAATCAAGAAAACTCGATTGCTTTAACCATTTTGCACCCAGAACAGGGCACTAAAAAGATTAATCAGCTCGAAAAACCTTCATTTTTATCATTAAAAGAAAGTGTTTTTGTTTTAGCTGTTACATGCGCAAGTATTTTTATAGCTCACTTCGCAGAAGTTCTATTTGGTATTGAAGACTTCTCTGTCATTTTTATTATTTCTGTTTTAATTGTTGCAACGAAAACCCGAATGCTCGCTGCAGTAGTGGCAGCCTTAATATGTTTTTTGGCCTATAATTTTTTCTTTATTGCCCCGCGTTATACCTTTCAGATTTCAGCACACCAAGGGGTGGTCACCGTTGTTGCTTTTTTTGCAGCAGCTTTAATTGCTGGCCGTTTGGCTTCTCAGTTACGCCAGCAAGTTTTATCTTTAAAAGCTGCGAATGCCTACACTACGGTAATGCAAGACTTAGCACGTAAGCTTTCTAGCGCAGTAAACCTTGAAGAAGTCATGCAAACAGGACGTATGACTTTAGAAACACAACTTCAAACTAAAGTGTGGATTTCTATTCGAGATAAGGTAATTTCATCTGATATTGAGCTAAATGATAAAGAAAAAGTAGCCGCAGAATGGTGTTTGAAACACAAGCAGCCATGTGGGCGTTTTACCGATACTTTGAGTCAGTCAAACTGGTGGTTTTTACCTCTTTTAGAACAAAAAAATAGCTTAGGTATTGTGGGAATTTACTTTAAGGATGAAGTGGTTTCCTTAAATTTTGAGCAAAAGAAATTGACTGAAAGTGTAATTGAGTACATTGCGCAAGCAGTACTTCGAACCCAATTGGTGAATGAACTTGAACAAGCAAAAGTCACCAGTGAAACAGAGCGCTTACGTTCTGCTTTATTATCTTCGGTATCGCATGATTTACGCTCACCACTCGCTTCTATCATTGGCGCAGCAGACACACTTGCCAATTTTAAAGCTGAAATGACAGAACAAGACCAACAAGATCTGCTTGAAACAATTCATTTAGAAGGTGAGCGCTTAGACCGTTATATTCAAAACTTGCTTGATATGACCCGTTTGGGACACGAAGGTCTAACTTTAAAAAGGGACTGGATTGGGGTGGATGAATTAATTGGTTCGGCAACCCGCCGTTTAAAGCGTTATAAACCAGATACGCAAGTGGTCGTTCAGTTACCTGAGCAACCGATTAGTTTGTATGTTCACCCAGCACTGGTAGAGCAAGCTATTTTTAATGTTTTAGAAAATGCGGCAAACTTTTCAACTCCAGATGAGCCAGTCATGATCCGTACTCATCTTTTGTCAGAAGATGAAGTAAAAATAGAAATTGAAGATAAAGGTGTAGGAATCCCTGAAGACGAAAGACATCGCATTTTCGATATGTTTTATACTATGGAGCGTGGAGACCGTGGAAAATTCGGTACAGGTTTAGGGCTTACAATCGTAAAAGCGATTATTGGTGCTCATATGGGTACAATAGAAGCATTTTCGGGGCGCCAAAATAAAGGTACTTTAATTCAAATCAAATTACCCCTTCATCCAGTAAAAGAATAAGTTGTAAATTCATGATAAGTTCAGAAACATCACCTGTAGAAACACGTATTGTGATTATTGATGATGAGCCTCAAATCCGTAAATTTCTAGACATTGCTTTAAGAACTCAAAAATACAAAACCACGCTCTGCGAAACGGGTTACAAAGGCCTAGAGACTTTGGCAACCCAAGGAGCTGATTTGGTAATTCTAGACTTAGGCTTACCCGATTTAGATGGAAAAGAAGTGCTTCAAGAATTACGTAGCTGGTCGAATGTTCCCGTTATTGTGTTATCTGTACGTGCTGATGAATATGAAAAAGTTGCTTTGCTCGATGCTGGCGCAAATGATTACATGACCAAGCCTTTTAGTGTGCAAGAGCTTCTGGCACGCATACGTGTCATTCTAAGAAATCAACCGATTCAGCAAGAAGCTCATGTGTATGACGATGGCTATCTTAAAGTCGATATTACGCAACGTTTAGTTTGGGTCGAGCAACAGCCAATTACTTTAACTCGAAAAGAGTTTCAACTTTTGACGCTCTTAATGCGCTATCAAGGGCAGCTTTTAACACAGCCACAGCTCTTAAAAGAGCTATGGGGACCCACCCATCAGGAAGATACGCACTATTTACGTATTTTGGTGGGTAAATTGCGCAGTAAGTTGGGGGATAACGCGATTCAGCCACGTTATATTGCTACTGAACCAGGTGTTGGGTTACGTTTTTTAGCTAAACAGAAAAATCATTAATTAGATGTAAAAAAACCTTAGGGTATTTCTCCCTAAGGGTTTGCAAAGTGGTTTATAGTTTTTTTGCTCTTTTTATTTTATATATCCCAATGTTGTTCTGCTTCAGTCATTTGACTGTAAATATTTTGATATTCAGCCTGTTTAACCGTGTACCAATGTTCTACAAAGTCTGCCCCTAAATACCCTTTTAAAATAAGACTTCCTTTAAATATTTTTAAGGCCTCTGGTTGGTTGTTAGCTAATAAAATGTGCTCGTCTGGAAATTTTAAAAGATGTGCAGGTTTTGGCAGTGGTAACTTATGAGATAAGCCATAAGACGCGCCCGCTAAAATAGTCGCTGTTACCAAATAGGGATTACAGTCCGCTCCAGCAACACGATACTCTAAGCGTTGATTTTGTACGTCTGAGCATGGAATTCGGATTGCAACATTTCGGTTGTTAGTATCCCAATTAGCTTCTAATGGCACGTGATGACCAATTTTAAAACGTCTATAAGAATTAATATTAGGCGCTAAAATCGCCATAGATGCAGGCATTAACTCAATTAGGCCACTAATCGCGCTCAATAATTTGGCTGAAAGCTCATCTTTTTCTTCTGAGCTAAATATATTTTGATGGTATTGATTCAGCATGCTCATATGAAAATGCATGCCACTACCAGCCTTTGCCAAGTTTGGTTTCGCCATGAAACAAGCGGTTAAGTCATGCTTTCTTGCGACTTGTTTTACAATTCTTTTTAAAGCATTAATTTGATCGCAGAGTTTTAAAATGTCATGGCTGTGTTGAAGATTTAATTCGTATTGTCCAGGGGATGATTCCGCAACAATTGCGGTAATTTCAATTGATTGTAGTAAGGCTGCTTTCTCAACTTCATCTAGGACTTGCTGATAGTTATTTGGCGCATCTATATCAAAACATTGGTTTTCTGAACATGTCTCGAATTGATGATGAGGTGAGAAAAGGTAAAACTCTAGCTCGGCAGCCATGACAGGGAAATAATTATTAGCATGTAACTGATTTAATAATTTTTTTAATATATTACGTGGTTCATAGCGACAGTCAGAACCATCTTCTTCTTGCATTGATAGGTAAAGCTGAGCATTTAATTCTGGGGATAAGGCACTGGGTTGCAAGCTGCCTAAAATGGGCAGGCAAAGTCTATCTGGTTCACCAATATATTTTCCCAGACCTGTTTCTTCAATCACTTTCCCATCAAGGCTCATGGCATAAACAGAAAGAGGAAAATAACATCCATTCGATAGATTTTTCAGACTCTTAACGTCAATACGTTTGCCACGAATATGCCCGTTTAAGTCATGTAGACAAATATCAATGTGCTGAGTGTGTGGATATAAACTTAAATATTCTTCAACTTCTTTTAAAAAAAGCTCTGAGTTGAACGTATGAATTTGCGTTTGTGGAATAAAATCATCTGATATTTTAAATGCTTTAAAGTGAGAGTCTTTTAAGTTTAAACTTGGGTAAATAAGCGTACTCATTATAAAAAACCTTGGTGGTTATTTAGCTAAAATCCTACCTTAGCCTTTGAAGTTAATCTCGTAAAAAAAGAGTAAAAAGACAAAGGGTTTTTTATAAATAATTTTGGATTTTTATTTTAATAATTAAAAAGTTAATTGGTGCTTTTATGATAAGTCTTTAAGTAAAATTAACGTATAAGGGCCATCAAAGAGTTGTCTGATCGTTCATGATTTCGCTTTTAAAAATTAAACATAATTAAGAATTGTGATCCTTAAATTTGGTGAGATGGTCAAACTGCTTTAAACTTAAAATCTTATCCAGTTAAACATTTATGTATAAATCTTGAATTGAACAAGGCTTATATAGCACATGTACTGGAATTTTATTTTTTGCGTTTTTTTAATTTTTATTTTTGAGTTCTCTTAATATGAAAAATATCGGTTTAGCCATTTTAGCAATCAGTCTTTCAGGTTGTGCTGCAATGAGCGTAGAAGAATGTAAGACTGCGAATTGGTCATTAGTGGGTGAGAAAGATGGTTCAAAGGGGGCTTCGCCACGTTTAGATCAATATTATAAAGCGTGTGGAAAAGCCAATATTGTTCCAGATCAAAAGTCATATGAACGTGGGTATAAAGAGGGCTTAGGGTATTATTGCCAACCATCAAATATTTTTTATAACGCTTTAGAGGGTAACGGCAATATTAATGTATGCCCAGTTGAGCAGCGTAATCGTTTAAGACCTTATTATCGAGCAGCTTCCGATTACTACAATGCAAAAGCTGAATATGATCGTTATGACGAAAAGTTTAAGCAATATTCTGACAGTGCTTACAACGAAAAATTAAAGCCAGAAGAGCGTGAACGTTATCGTAAGCTTTTAAGAGAATTACAAATTGATCGTGACCGTATTAACAGAAACTATTGGAACTCAATTCGAGATATCGAACGTTTCAAATATGATCACGGCTTAAAATAATATTTTAAAAAAGGATTGATCTGAATGAGGTCAATCCTTTGTTTTTTTAAAGATAATAACTAGTTTTTGTCATTAACTTTGAAATAGCAGTCATACTGATTTTTACTGCATAAGGTAATTCAACACCGCCTGCTTCAAGTGCAGTATGACGATGGTGCAACTCATCCTCATTCATTTGCTCTAGAATTTTGCGCGAGCGTTCATCTTGAGCAGGTAATTGGTTTAAATGGTCTTGCAAATGCATGCTTACCTGACGCTCAGTTTCAGCAACAAAACCTAAGCTATATTTATCACCAGCTATACCCGCAAGAGCGCCCATACCATATGAAAGGCCATACCAGATAGGATTTAACAAACTTGTATGACTGTTTAATTCTTTTAAACGATCTTCACACCAAGCTAAATGATCTTGTTCTTCAATCGCTGCCTGTTGCATTTCGCGGCGTACATTTGGCAATTTCGCTGTCAATGCTTGCCCATGATAAAGTGCTTGAGCACACACTTCACCACTATGGTTAACACGCATTAAACCTGCAACATGGCGAGCATCTTCTACACCAAGTTTTGCTTCTACTGTTTCAGCTGGATTTTGGCGCTGTGCTGCTGTGGCACCTGGAACAAGACTA
Organism: Acinetobacter sp. EKM10A; assembly: GCF_011075215.1. Lineage (NCBI taxonomy): Bacteria > Pseudomonadati > Pseudomonadota > Gammaproteobacteria > Moraxellales > Moraxellaceae > Acinetobacter > Acinetobacter sp. EKM10A. The sequence goes on from NZ_JAALLK010000001.1 coordinate 555,206, forward strand.
CGTAATGCTTGATCAAAAGAGTTAATAAGTTGATCAATTCCAGTATAGTGGCGCATAAATTAGTCCTCCAAAGAAAGATGTGCTGTGGCAAGCATTGGTTTTAGTCGGGCAAGAAGCCATATACTAAAGATTGCACTAAGTACAGCTGTAATAATAAATAGTATTTTAATATCAATTTTTAAAACACTTAAGATTAAGATTGAGAAAATTGCAGAAGAAACCATAAAAACGGCATTTAAGATGTTATTTGCTGCAACCACTCGGGCACGATGTGAGCGTGGTGAGTAAGCCTGCATCATGGCATACAAAGGAACTATATAAAAACCGCCACTAATACCCAATAAAGTCACAGCAATCATGACATGGTAGTAAGCCCAGCCTTGGGTAAAAACATCTTTTAAAGTCAGTAATGCTCCAGTTCTTTCAGGTACAAAAGCCAGACTGGCTGCAAGGTAGAGCGCAAAAACAGTAAGGCCAACTGCACCGATTGGCACCATTTTAATATTAATTTCTGAACCACCAATTTTGCGGCAAAGAAGAGAACCCACACCAATACCGACTGAAAAGAAAGTGAGTAATAGGCTAACCACATTTTCCGATGCATGAAGGTTTTGTTGAGTCAACTGCGGAATTTGGGTTAAATAAGTCGCTCCATAAAACCAGTACCATGAGTTACCTAACAAAATTGTAAACACTAACGGTAAGCTTTTGGCATATTTGATAGTTTGAAAGCTTGTACGAACAAAGTTCCAGTCAATATCTAAATCAGGTGCGGCAACTTTTTGTGGCAAGATGAAACGGCTGAATAAATAGCCTATGCAAGCAATCGCTACTACAGTAATACTAATCCACAATAAGTTTCCATCTGATGATGCAATTACGGCACCACCCAAGATCATTCCGAATAAGATGGCCATGGATGTACCAGACTGAAACAGGGCATTGCCAGACATGAGTTCATGTGGTTTTAAGATTTCTGGCAAAATGGCATATTTAATAGGACCAAAGAAAGTCGAATGTGTGCCCATCAAAAATAGGGCTAAAAGAAGCAACCATAAATGCCCCAATAAAAAACCGGCAGAACCGATGAGCATAATAATGATTTCTAAAATTTTTATGCCACGGACAAGTTGTGAGCGTTCATACTTATCAGCAATTTGTCCGGCAGTTGCTGAAAAAAAGAAATATGGCAAAATAAACAACAATGCTGCTAAATTATTGAGTGTGCTTACTGGTGCAGATTGTTGCTGAATCCAACCATAAGTAATGACTAACAATAAAGCTTGCTTATAAACATTGTCATTTAATGCGCCAAAAAACTGGGTAAAAAACATCGGTACAAACCGACGTGATGTCATCAGGGATTCATCTTGTTTCATCATGTGCAAGCTTCATTGAGTTTTATAAAAAAATGTGACGGAGTGTTAATTTGCATCTAAAACCATGTATGATATTTTTAACGCTTGATTAAATGAAAAATCAATGGTTTTGAGTGAGTTTTGTCCTCATATTGGTGCGTTTATTAAAAAATAAGTTTAGAGTTTTTCATGCCTTCTAAAATTAAGTTTAAACAGTCAACTCTTTCTCACTCTATGCATTTAATCTTAAAAATGCAGAGTATACCTAAACTTATTTGTAGCAGCTTATTATTAAGTTTATGTGTTACTCCTTGTTATGCTCAAAGTTCGGCTGAGACCGTTACACCAGAAGCAAACCAGACGGTAACAGATTCATTGGTACAACAAACTAATACAAATAACCCAAGTGATGTTCCAATTACCGATGTCGCTACTCTTGTAACTCAAGCACAGCAACAACAAGATAGCTTGGCTATATTGCAACAACAAGAACAATTTCCGAATCAGATTGAAGAATTTAAGCCAATTACGCTTGATAATCTTGAAGACTTACCGGTTATGCCTGTTGACCAGAATATGGCAAATGAAATTTATCGGGTAGCAGAAGAGGCAAAAAACGAGGCTCAAAACTTCCAAAATGGTACGCAAAAACAACCAGAAATGGTGGTGAATGACGCATCACAAGCAGAATTACATGAAATTAATCAGGCCCCTGTAAATATTGACCAGCTCATGCATGAGATTCAATCTGATAGTAAGATTGTGGTTGAAGCCAATGAAACAGGAAAAACTTTACCTGAGCTTACTGCTGCCGTTGAAGAGCCACCCGAAGAAAAAGGTTTCTTTAGACGTATATTCAATAAAATCCGTCCACCTCGGGTAATTCCAATGGAGCAGATACCCCGTATTACTGCTGAGGTTACGGGTGCGCCAGATGATTTAGCTAAAAATATCAAAGGTAAATTATCTACATTTACCCAAGAATCATTTGAAGATTTTAATGCAGCGCTACCGCAACTTAGGAGCTTAAGTAATCAGGCTGCTCAAGCTGTAGGTTATTACAATGCCGAGTTTCGTTTTGAAAAGTTAAGTGCCAGTCGCGTACGCGTTAATGTAACGCCAAATGAACCAGTACGGATTAATGAACAAAACATTGAATTTACTGGTGCTGGTGCAAAACAGCCACAATTTCAGGTCATTCGTTTAGTTCCTGACCAAGATGTAGGTGATATTTTTAATCATGGTCTTTACGAAACCACAAAAAGCCGAATTGTCGATGCTGCATCGGATAATGGTTATTTTGATGCGTATTGGCGTTTACATGACGTAAAAGTGAGCCAACCTGAAAATAAAGCGGATATTAACCTCAAGTATGAGACGGGTGAGCGTTATAAGCTTGGTAAGGTTGAGTTTCGCATGAGCGATCCATCAAAACCATTACCTTTAAATATGAATATTCTTGAAAGCATGGCACCGTGGAAAGAGGGTGATGACTATGCTTTTTGGCGTGTAAATGTTTTAGCAAATAACCTGACTAACTCACGTTATTTTAACTATACCTTGGTCGATTCAATTAAACCCGACCCAATTGAAAAACCACTTGAGTTACCACCCGATTTACAAGCGTTGGTCGATCAGCAGAATGTTGATATTGACGAATCGAAGCTGCTTCCTTTAGAGCAACAACAACTTGCCAAAGCACGCCAGTTGGCTTCCTCAAGTAAAGAAGTAACACAAAATGTGGTAGATGAAAAACAATTTGCCGGAACTGAAAGTGTACAAGCCGCACCTGCATCTTTAAAAGCTGCAACTGTACAACATGAAGAACAAGAGTCTGAACAAGACCGTTTACAGGCTCAAGCTCGGGAAGAAAAACGTATACCAGTGATAGTGACGTTAAATGCCGATAAACTAAATAGTCTGGAAACAGGTATTGGTTATGGTACCGACACTGGCGCCCGTTTACGTAGTCAATATAGACGTTCGATTGTAAATAAATACGGTCATTCATTTGACGCAAACTTGGAGCTTTCCCAAATTCGTCAATCTATAGATGGGCGCTATAGTATTCCTTATAAACATCCATTAAATGATTACTTTAATATTGTGGGTGGTTACGAGCGTGAGACGAGGGATGATATTGGTCCGGATGTAAGCTTACTTACAGAATCGGCAGTTTTAGGGGGTGAGCGAGTTATTAAAAAACCACTCGGAAACTGGCAACATACTATTGGGGTACGTTATCGTCTCGACCGCCTAACTCAAAAGGGGAATGTGGATATCTCTGAGCTACCAGATGCATTTAAAACTGCTGCATCAGAGCAAGAAGCATTATTATTTAGTTATGAGACCTCTAAAACTTCAAGTAATACACGCTTAAACCCGACCAAAGCTTTTAAACAAACTTATAAATTAGAATTAGGTAGTGAAAGTTTACTTTCAGATGCCAATATGGCGATTGCAACTGCGGGTTGGAGATTTATTTATTCTTTAGGTGAAAATGATGACCATCAGTTTGTTGGGCGGTCCGATTTTAGTTATATTTTTACCGATGAGTTTGATAAAGTTCCATACAATTTAAGATTCTTTACTGGTGGTGACCAGACAATTCGTGGTTTTGATTATAAAAGTCTTTCACCAGAAGATAATGGATATAAGATTGGTGGACAGGCTTTAGCGGTAGGCTCTTTAGAATATAACTATCAATTCAAAGAGGGTTGGCGAGCAGCTGTTTTTTCTGATTTTGGTAATGCTTACGATAAGAGTTTTAGTAATCCGACGGCCTATAGTGTGGGTGTTGGTATTCGTTGGAAGTCCCCAATTGGACCAATTCGTTTAGACGTGGCTTCTGGTATTTCTGATGATAACCATCCGATTCGTTTGCATTTCTTTATTGGTCCACAACTTTAAAAATAAAATTTTATTAGGTTTATTTTATGGCGGAAGTAGAACAGCAGCCCACTTCGGCACCTAGCTCTCCTAAGAATCGACGTATTTTGCGTAGCTTCTTGCTGACAATCTTGATCATACTTTTATTACTTGTTGCTTCCATCATTATTATGATGTCGACTGACCGTGGAAGCCGTTTTTTATTAGATCGTGTTTTACAAGCTCAGCAAGTCATTAAATATGAATATGAGGGGGGTAATTTACTCAGGGGAATTATTCTTAAAAATATTATTGTTCAGTTAAAAGAAGTTGACGTTACTTTAGATAGAGCTGATGTCCGTTTAGGGTGGCGTTCTTTAATATTAGAAAAAGAAGTGCATTTGAGCAATGCAGATGTCCGTAACCTAGTTATTATTAACAAAGCGCCGCCATCGGATAAGCCATTTGAGTTTAAACCCATTAAATTACCATTTGTGCTTCGTGTAGATGTTGGAGATGTTGATCATTTAGAAATTAAAAATTCAGGTTCTGTCGTAAATTTCCATGACGTTCATCTAAATGATGCTTTGTGGTCAGAGACAAAACTGAAATTTGAAAATTCAAGTATGGATATGGGGTATCTTTCTGTTCATAACGCAACAGGAAATATGGACTTTAGCGGCAAATACCCACTGAATGCGACTGCAGATTTAAGAATTCCTTCTTTAAAAAGTTTAAACATCCAAAATATTAAGGTGGCAGCGCGGGGTAGTTTAGATACCTTGCAAGCCGGTGTAGCAACGACAACACCAGATTTATTAACAGGTTGGGTTGTTTTACATCCTGTTCGTCATGAAGTGCCTATGCAAGGTGCATTGTTACTCAAAAATTATCACTTGCCTTTACTGGTTGAGCAAAAATTATTTGCTAAAAACGGTGTAATTAAATTTCAGGGTGATGTTAAGCAACTCAACTTAGCGCTTGAGACAGATTTAAAAGGGGAGAATTTACCTGAAGGCCAGTACAACGCCTTAATGAATACTGATCTGGTTCATCAGTTGAATATTACTGATTTTAACGGGCAGGTCATGAAGGGTGCAGTTAATCTTAAAGGATTAGTGAACTGGAAAGATCATGTCACTTGGGACATCAAAGGTCGTCTAGATCATGTTAATCCTAAAGACAAAGCTATTCCTCAGGTTGTTCAGGATTTCTTACCGCCAAGTTTAGATGCAGCCGTTTCTTCAACTGGCTCTTTGGAAAAAGGTACGGAAGTATTTGCCAATGTAGACTTTGACCGCTATGAATCTTGGAAACTTAAACTAAACCAAGCACCTGAAAAGAATAAGAAGCCACAACCTATGTTTATGAATGTGGCTTGGGCAAATATAGATCGTGCTATGCCATATATAGGTTGGTTAAGTAGTGATAGTGGTCAAGTTGATTTGACTTTGCGAGACGGTCAGCAAGATATTAAAGTTTCGACAAAAGTATATCAGCATGAACAGACCTTATTACCGGCTGGACAATATTTAGCAACTTTGAATGTTAAAGATAATATTCTTAATGTTCCTAGTTTTAGTTTTGCGGCTCAAAAGGGTAGCCTCACAGGTCAGGCCAAAGTCTTATTACCAAGTGAAAAACGTCAGCTGGCATGGAATGCATTATTAAATGCAAAAGACTTTAATCCACAAAGTATACATACAGCGGCGCCAGTTAACTTGCTCAACGGATCAATTAAAGCCAGCGGTTTTGCAAAGCCAAATCAACAAATTATTCAGCTTGAAAAAATTGATTTAAAAGGTCGCTTGGCTCAAGCAGGTCAAGAAATGGTTGCGCTAGCTGGAAAAAGTACAGCAGCTTTATTATTTAATGATGTTAAAGCTGGTGGCGGTTTTAAAGGCTTTGCGGTCAATTATGACGGATCTTTAAAAGCGCTTAATCAAGCCAATGGACTATTAAAGTTTTCTATTGCAGGCACCCCAGAATTTATCCGAATTAGTCAGTTACAACATGATGGTGTTGCTGGGAAAATCTATGCGACTGGGTCATTAAATTTAAAAGACCGTATTGCTTGGGATATTAATAGCTCGTTAGTACGCTTTAAACCTCAATATTTTGCCTCTAGTGTAAAAGGTGAAATTTCAGGAAATGTAAAAACACAAGGCATCTGGTCTGACAAGTTAAAGCGTATTGATATTCAACAATTGAACCTTGCGGGTTATTTGAATAATAAGCCAGTCAGAGGTAAAGGTAACTTATCCATACTTATGGATTCGAACCAAAAAGGCTTTTTACCTCAGCAATTTGAAGCAAATAATCTATTTTTAGTTTATGCGCAAAACCAGTTGCAGGCGACTGGTAATGCACAGAATTTAAAAATTAAGCTGAATGCACCTGCGCTTTATGAGTTGTATCCGGGTTTAAGTGGGCGTGCATATGGAGACTTGAGTGTCCAATCTCAACCGCGTTTGAAAGCTACGGCGAATATTGCAGTTGATAATTTTGCATTTAATACATTAGTCAGTATTAAAAAACTTCGTATCCAGGGTGAATTGCCTACTTCCGAAACAACACCAACTCAGTTAACAGCAAAATTAGACAATTTACGTAGTGGTAGCCGTCAAATCCAGTCTGCTGAGGTGAATTTAACAGGAACAAGAAAAGCACATTTATTAAAAGTGCAAGGAAATAATAATGTTTCTAAATTCTATGTTCAGTTAGCAGGTGGATTTAATGCGAAGAATGATTGGTTAGGGCAAATTCAAAAAGGAAGTTTTGATTCACGCCGGATTCGTCTAGCACAAAATCAAAATGCACCAGTTGTTTTCTCATCGGCACGTTCTGAATTATATGTTGGACAACATTGCTGGCAAAGTACAAATAGCCAGTTGTGTCTTGACCAGCCTGTGCGTGTGAGTAAAGCGCAAGGCAATATTTCATTTGTTACTCAGAATCTAGATTTAGGCGATTTTGCTGCGTTCATGCCGGAAGGTTTGGCTATGACTGGTCAACTTAATGGTTATGCTAAAGCTTCTTGGGTAAATGGTGGGCATCCTAAGCTTGATGCACGCTTAGTGACAAGAAAAGGTGAACTGGGCTTAGCAGCGGAAGACCCGCAAGATCCACCGACTACTTTGGCTTATGATGAACTGAGTGTAATTGCGAAAAGTATTTCAGAAGGCTTATTGTTCCGTGTCGATGTAAAAACACCTGATATTGGTACCGGATATGCGAATGTTATTATTAATCCATACCAATCATCTATGCCGATGCATGGAGAGGTAGCTTTTAACGATGTACAGTTAAAAGTGTTAAAACCATTCATTCAAGATGTACGTTCAATGAGTGGTACCTTAGCCTTAGCTGGCAAAGTGAATGGTACTTTGACCCAGCCACAGTTTACGGGCGAAATGCGTTTGAAAAACGGGGCGATCAGTATGATTTCCCTGCCGGTTAATTTAACCAATGTACAGGTGTATTCATCTATTCGTCAGGACATGGCAACAATTGATGGTGCATTCAATAGTGGACAAGGTGTAGGGTTACTTAAAGGTAGTTTTGACTGGAAAAATGCACCGCGTCTACAGTTAAACTTAAAAGGTGATAACTTACTTGTACGTCAAGCTCCATTAATTACGGCCATTGCAAATCCGAATTTGACACTTGATATGTATCCTTTTGATAAGCGTTTAAGCTTGAAAGGATCAGTAGATGTTCCTCGTGCACGTATTTCAATGCCTGAAACAACTGCACCAGTGGTTAACACATCTTCAGATGTTCGTATTGTTCGCCAAGGTCAGGACCCACTTGCAATTTTACGTGCGGCAAAACCGTGGGATATCCGTGCAGATATCTCGGTAAATATTGGCAATCAAGTCATCTTCCAAGGCTTTAACAGTAATATTCCTTTAGTGGGGCGTTTGAATTTAACCCAACGCGGTTATGAAACAGCAATGCGAGCAATGGGTGCTATTGGTGTAAGTCAAAAAGTGAAAATTGAGGCCTATGGTCAAAGCCTAGATTTAAACCGTGCAATTGCCCGTTTTAATGGCCCATTGGCAAACCCGACGTTAGATATTGATGCGAATAAAAATGTTCAGGGTAGTATGGTTGGGGTTCGTGTCACTGGTACTGCTTCATCACCAAACATTCAAGTTTATAATGATGCAGGCCTTTCTGAACAAGAGGCATTAAATGCACTCGTGACAGGGCGTATTAATGAAGGTGCCAGTGGTTTAAGTAATGCAGAAGGCTTTAAATCTGATGTGAACAATACAATTGCTGCTGCCGGTATTAGTATGGGCTTGGGTGGTACTCGTGCTTTAACGAATCAAATTGGACGTACTTTTGGTTTGAGTGGTCTTGCATTAGATGCTCAAGGTACAGGAGATGATACTCAAGTAAGTTTAACTGGGTACATTACACCTGATTTATTTATTCGTTATGGTGTGGGTGTGTTTACTCCAGTCAATAAACTGACGTTGCGTTATCAAATGAACCGCCGTTTGTATTTGGAAGCAAGTCAATCTTTAGAACGAGCAATAGATTTATTCTACAATTGGCGATTCTAAACACTTTAAGAACACTAAAAACCGAGATGAAAACATCTCGGTTTTTTATTGAATGTTGGGCAAAAATAAAGACATATAAGTAGAATTTTTGCAAAGTCTGTCAGATTCAGTATGATGTGGGCAGCATAGTCTGTGTAGAGTAATGATGAAAAAAGTTTTATTTGTTTTAATGGGCATGTTATTAGTCGGCTGTACAGAAAAAAAGCCTTTAACACCTGAAGAGCAATGGCATGGCTATTGTACAAGTGTGGGAAATGCAGCAAGAAGTATTCTGTTTGACCGTCAGCAAGCAATTGAGAAGTCTCAAGCTATTGAGCATGCTAATAAAATTGAAGACGAAATTACGAAAAAATTCATCTTTAATATTATTGAAAAAGTTTACGCCATTCCACAAGAAGAATTAAAAACGAATCCAGAAGCCTTACAAGAAAAGATTAGAAAACAAATGACAGATGAGTGTTTGGTTACCCCACATGACAAAATGCCAAACTACAAAAAATTCTAAGTGTATAAGACATCGTCAAACACTCCACTAAGGTGGAGTGTTCTTTTAACTTAAAATACCGCATGATAAATCCATCATTAAGATCATTATTTATACACGGGTATTTAGTTACAAAATAATGGGCATCACGGAGAAACACCCCGCGCTCATTAACTTTTGGCTTGAACTCTAGTAAAATTTTGTAGTCCATATTACTTGTGAAGCTTTGTGAAAGCTGGAATTTACAAGTAATTTTTTAAAAAAAGAGGAATGAACACCGTGCTAGAAGCTTACCGCCAACACGTTGCTGAACGTGCCGCACTCGGAGTCCCACCGAAGCCACTTGATGATGCTCAAACTGCTCAACTTGTTGAGTTATTAAAAAACCCACCGGCAGGTGAAGAAGCATTCTTGGTTGATTTGCTTGAAAACCGTGTTCCTGCAGGTGTTGACCAAGCAGCTTACGTAAAAGCAGCTTTCTTGGCAGCGATTGCAAAAGGCGAAGCGACATCTCCGCTAGTTTCTAAAGAACGTGCAGTTTATTTACTAGGTACGATGCTTGGTGGCTATAACGTAGCGCCTTTAGTTGAGCTTCTGGATGATGCTGAATTAGGTAGCTTAGCTGCTGAAGCTTTGAAAAAAACATTACTTGTATTTGATGCGTTCCATGACGTAGCTGATAAAGCTAAAGCTGGCAATGCAAATGCAAAAGCTGTTTTACAATCTTGGGCTGATGCTGAATGGTTCACTAGTCGTAAAGATGTACCAGAAGAAATCAAAATCACTGTGTTCAAAGTAACAGGTGAAACAAACACTGATGACTTGTCTCCTGCTCAAGACGCATGGAGCCGTCCAGACATCCCATTGCATGCAAATGCAATGTTGAAAAATGAGCGTGATGGTATCAACCCTGAAAAACCAGGTGAAGTTGGTCCATTAAGCCAAATTAAAGAACTCATTGCTAAAGGCAACCAAGTCGCTTATGTAGGTGACGTTGTTGGTACAGGTTCATCTCGTAAATCTGCAACAAACTCTGTTCTTTGGTTCTTTGGTGATGAAATCGCTCACATTCCAAACAAAAAAGACGGTGGTGTGTGCTTAGGCGGTAAAATTGCTCCGATCTTCTTTAACACAATGGAAGATGCTGGTGCATTACCAGTAGAGATCGATGTTTCTAACATGAACATGGGTGACGAAGTTACTCTTAAAATCGATCATGCTGCTGCAAAAGTCACTGCGTTCAAAAATGGTGAACAAATCGCTGAGTCTGAACTTAAAACTCCAGTACTTTTAGATGAAGTACGTGCTGGTGGCCGTATTAACTTGATCATTGGTCGTGGCTTAACTGCTAAAGCACGTGAAGCTTTAGGTTTAGCTCCATCTACATTATTCCGTACTCCAGTACAACCAGCTGACACTGGCAAAGGTTTCACTTTAGCTCAGAAGATGGTTGGTCGCGCATGTGGTCTTCCAGAAGGCCAAGGTATCCGTCCAGGTACTTACTGTGAACCTAAAATGACTACAGTTGGTTCTCAAGATACAACTGGTCCTATGACTCGTGATGAGTTAAAAGACCTAGCTTGCTTGGGCTTCTCTGCTGACTTAGTAATGCAGTCTTTCTGTCATACTGCTGCTTATCCAAAGCCAGTTGATGTACAAATGCAACATACACTTCCAGACTTCATCATGAACCGTGGTGGTGTATCTTTACGTCCAGGTGACGGTATTATCCACTCTTGGTTAAACCGTATGCTTCTTCCAGATACAGTAGGTACTGGTGGTGACTCGCATACTCGTTTCCCAATTGGTATTTCATTCCCAGCAGGTTCTGGTCTTGTAGCTTTTGCTGCTGCAACTGGTGTAATGCCACTTGATATGCCTGAATCAGTTCTTGTTAAGTTCAAAGGTAAAATGCAGCCTGGTATCACTTTACGTGACCTTGTGCATGCGATTCCTTACTATGCAATCAAAGAAGGCGATCTTACTGTTGAGAAAAAAGGTAAGAAAAACATCTTCTCTGGTCGTATCTTAGAAATCGACTTAACAGAAATGGAAACTGACTTAACAGTTGAGCAAGCATTCGAACTTTCTGATGCTTCTGCTGAACGTTCAGCTGCTGGTTGTGCAATCACACTTTCAGAAGAGAAAGTTGCTGAGTACTTACGTTCTAACATCACAATGCTTAAGTGGATGATTTCACAAGGCTATGGTGATGCACGTACGATGGCTCGCCGTGTTGAAAACATGGAAAAATGGTTAGCAAACCCAAGCTTACTTAAAGCTGATGCTGATGCTGAATACACTAAAGTGTATGAAATTGACTTGTCAGAAATCAAAGAACCTATCCTTTGCTGCCCGAACGATCCAGATGATGCAAAACTTCTTTCTGACGTTCAAGGCGACAAAATTGATGAAGTATTCATCGGTTCTTGTATGACTAACATTGGTCACTTCCGTGCTGCTGGTCAGTTACTTGAAAAAGTACCAAGCGGTTCATTAACAACTCGTTTATGGTTGGCTCCACCAACACGTATGGACGAACATCAGTTAATGGAAGAAGGCTTCTATAACACTTATGGCCGTGCTGGTGCACGTACAGAAATGCCTGGTTGTTCATTATGTATGGGTAACCAAGCACGTGTTGCGCCGAACACAACTGTTGTTTCGACTTCTACACGTAACTTCCCTAACCGTTTAGGCCAAGGTTCTAACGTTTACTTAGCATCTGCTGAGCTTGCATCTGTTGCTGCTGTACTTGGTAAATTACCAACTCCAGAAGAATACCAACAATATGCAGCTCAAATTGACAGTATGTCTGCTGACATCTACAAATATTTGAATTTCGACCAAATGGGCGAATATACAAATGCTGCTGATAAAGTAGATACTAAGAAAATTGCTGCTGCTCAGTTGACTTAATAGGTCGATTTAGTACAAAAAAGGAGCTGATTATTCAGCTCCTTTTTATTTTAATGAGAATTGGTACATATTTTAATTCTTAAAATAATAAATTAATCATGTTTTATTCTAATAAAATGTAAAAATAAATATAACGCTAGATATTAAAGAAGATTTTGTTTTAAAATATTTGTATGAACTTAAAAATAATTAAAAAGAACATGGGTATTTTATATATGGAATTTAAAAATGCTAAAGACAATTGTTGAATTTAAATTTGATGATTATCAGCTATATGATCAAAATTTATCAGCAGAAGACGGGAATACTTTAGTACAGAAAACTGAAGATATTGCACAATATATTTATAGTATATTAAAAAATAGATATCACTTAAATATTGAGTTAAATGCTGAGCGTTGGGGCTGGGAAATAGAAGTGCCATTACCTGAGATTACGATGTATATCGGTATTAGCGTTTATGAAGAATACAGTAATGGTTTTGCAATATTCATTTCACCAAATACACCAATTTTAAGAAGATTTCTTTTTAGAAAGTTAGATATTACTCACCATATTATGTTGCTACAAAATTATATTAATGTCATTTTGAAGTCCCATGCTGGTATATATGAGGTGCAATGGTGGGAGGAAAATGAGTTTAGATATGTTGCAGCGCATTAAAATATAATTAGTAAATATGAAATATTATTTATGATTGTTTAGCTAATACAATTAATAAAATATTTTATTGGCCGCTATAGTGGTGAATTTACGTATGTGAGCTTAATATATGTTCAATATAACGTGGTTCGGATCCGTATGCGAATTTTAGCATGGAAGACAGTACGTCGGTTCTTCTATAACAACCTTCATAATCATGATTACGAAACGACAGTAAGTAGATGTATTAACTACTTTTTAGTTTTCTTAATTATTGGGAATGTAGTTGCTGTATTACTAGAAACAGTAAATGATCTGTATTACAGCTACCGTATATGGTTTGACTACTTTGAAAATGTTTCAATTGCAATTTTCAGTGTTGAATATCTCTTACGGCTCTGGAGTATAGTCGAGCGTGATCCGACACAAGCTGCATGGAAGCAACGTTTAGCATGGATGAAAAGTGGTGAAGCACTGATTGACCTCATGGCAATTTTGCCTGCGTATCTAAATTTCTTTGTACGAATAGATCTTCGTATGTTAAGAATTTTACGGTTACTTCGATTATTAAAATTAACTCGTTATTTCATCTCATTGCAAATATTGCTATGTGTGATTAAGCGAGAAAAAGGTTCTTTTCAGGCAGTGATTTTTATTTTAATCATTATGATTATTATGACTGCCTCTGGTATTTATGTCGTTGAGAATAAAGCACAACCGGAAGCTTTTAGCTCTATTCCTAAAGCAATGTGGTGGGCGGTTGTGACTTTAACTACAGTCGGATACGGTGATGTCACACCTGTGACCAGCTTAGGAAAATTATTGGGAGCCTTAATTACAATTCTAGGGGTAGGGATTGCTGCTTTACCGGCTGGTATTTTAGCTTCTGGTTTGGCCAATGAACTTAACCAGCGTAATCAGCGCCTTGAACAAGAGTTCCGTGAGTTACTTCAAGTGCGTGGTATTGATATCATGCATGATGAAGTTGAAATAGAACGTATTCGACAAAAAGTAGGGCTACCAAAAGAACAAGCGCATAATCTGATTATTCAAATTATGCGCGAAAAAGTATTAGAAGAGAAAGAAGCTGTTAGAGAGAAGAAATGTTATTGCCCGCACTGTGGTGAAAAGTTAACAGATTAGAGATTCAACGAAAGCCTGATCATACTCAGGCTTTTTGAGTTGCTTTTTCTACAGCAAATGCAATGAGTAAGATAATAAGGCCACCAAGGCTCAGTACAAAACCTACCCAGATTGGTGCAATCCAACCCATCTGATGGCTCAGTACCCAACCACCTAAAAAAGCGCCTAATGCATTAGCAAGATTAAAGGCGGAGTGGTTAAGTGAAGCTGCTAGCGTTTGTGCATCACCTGCAACATCCATGAGGCGTGTCTGTAAAGCCCCACCTAAACCCATAACGGTTAGGCCAATTAAGAATAAAGAGCCAATTGCGCTATAGATATTACTCATTAGAAAGCTTGCGACTACAAATGCGATCGCTGAGCTGATGAGTACGCCTACAATAGTTTTATTGAGGTTTTTATCTGCAAGCCAACCCGCAGCTAAACCACCAATCACCATCCCGATGCCCCACAGCGCTAATGCAATAGGAACAATCTGGATATTAACTTTGGTGTATTCAGTGAGAATTGGTGAGACATAGCTATATACCGAGAACATGCCCCCAAAACCAATTGCGCCGACTGCAAGGGTTAACCACATATTTATATTTTTAAGCCCCGCTAATTCTGTTTTTATGCTGGCAGTAGCTTGAACTGGAATATTCGGTACAAAGCAAGCTACAGCAATTAAAGTAAAGAATGCGATCGTTGCTGAAAATTCAAAACCTGCTCTCCAGCCAAAATGTTGACCTAACCATGTTGCTAAGGGTACGCCAATAACGGTAGCAACAGTCAGTCCCATCATCATTTGCGCAACTGCTGAAGCTCTTCGTGAAGGGCCTGCTAGTTCAGCCGCGACTAAAGCGCCGACACCAAAATATGCGCCATGAGGTAAACCTGCAATAAAACGAGAGACTAAAACGGTTTCTGGGGTATGTGCTAAAGCTGTACATGCATTGGCAATACCATAAAACAGCATGAGGCAAAGCAATAGGGTCTTTCTAGGCACTTTGGCACCCAAAATGGCAATAATAGGGGCACCAATAACAACACCTAATGCATAAGCACTAATAAAATGCCCTGCTTCAGGTACTGTAATCTTTAAATTGTGTGCAATTTCCTGAATAAGACCCATTGCGACAAATTCTGTAGTGCCAATACAGAAACCGCCTACTGCGAGAGAAAAAATTGCCAAGAAGAGTGAGTAATGTCGAGGGGAAGAAGAAGGGGATTGGGGTGACGCCATAATAAATTAATAAAAGGAAACTCAAAAAAGAAAGTATAAGGGAAAAAGAGACCAAAATAATAAAAAACTAGAATCTCAAGAGGAAGTTTGCATATTTAAAACCGGAATATTTTATCTTTATATTGAATAATTTATCGAATTCTTTTATCAAATTGGATATGATGAGCGCGTAATATTTTAGGCATTACAATAAGTTGTATAAATATTTAAGAAATAGAGAAGTTGAATCGTGAGAAAATTATGTATTGCCTGCCTTATTGGTATGGCTATGTTATCTATGTCTGGTTGTGCCGTATTTATGGCTGGCAATCAACCAAGTAAAAAAAATTTAAATGTTTTAAATCCGGGTAGCTCTCGTAATTATGTTATTGCAGAGTTTGGGGCACCTGTATTGTCTGAGTACCGTGATGGGACAAGAGTTGAAATCTATACATTCCAGCAAGGTTATTCAAAGTGGGTGAAAGTAGGTCGTGCATTTGGGCATGGGGTTGCAGATGTTGCCTCAATAGGTTTATGGGAAGTATTTGGAACTCCAGCTGAAGCATACTTTAATGGTAAAGAAACAACTTATGAAGTGACTTATGGTGAAGATGATTTAGTAAAAAGTTATAAGCTCATTGACTTTAATCAAGCTTTTCCAAAAGTAAAAGAACAATGAGGTAATGAAAGAGGCCACATGGCCTTTTTCTTTTTATATAAAAATCTTTAACTTAAATTTATTAATGATAATGAGAATTATTTTTATTTGTGTATAATACATTTGCTTATGATTTGTCTGTAAAAATTTAAATTTTCCTAATAAGGATCCAGAAATAATGAATAGATTATTAGTAACATCACTTGTTTTTGTATGTACTTACAGCCTTGCTCATGAACCTTATGTTGCGCCATTAGCGTATAAAACTGAGCAGACACAAGTACCGGTAGTAGCTGGTTATGCTGAAGAAGCACTAAATAGTGAATACGCTTTAAAAGATGCCAAGCTTACCGTCATTACCCCTAAACAAGAGCCTAAAGTTATTAATGCTGAAGCTCTACATAAATCTGTAACTGTTTTCGATGTTGCTTTACCGGAAGACGGTACATATATTCTGCAAACTCAGGCGAGTTACCCTTTAAAATATGTATATGATCAAAAGGAGTGGCATTTATTCTTTGATTTACCAGCAGATAAAGCTCCGCCAAAAAAAGAGCGTGACTATCTAATTCCTGCTGATCTTAAAACTAAAAAGATTAAAACAGAGGAAGTAACAAGAGAATGGGTATTACAAAGTTATCTTTCAAAAGGTAAAGTTTCAGATTTTCAACTTCCAAATACACCAGTTAAAGTTAATTTTTCTGTTCATCCTAACCAGCTTAAACTTACCCAAGCAGTTCAGCTAACCATAAGTGAAAAAGGCCAGAACCTACCTTATGCTGAAATTAATTTAAGAGAAAAAGGAGCAACTGATAAACAAGTACTACATTTTAAAGCTGATGATAAAGGACAAGTTGAACTTAAATTTCCAAAAGCTGGAGAATATTTAATGGAAGTCACCGCTCCAGTGGATTTAAAGTTAAAGCCTAAAAATCAAAATTATACGATTGTTAGCTTACAAGTGACCGAGTAAGAATATTCTCATTTTATAAAAAATAGATCTGAATGGGTCTATTTTTTATTTGTTAGTAAAGTCCATATCTAATTAACAAAAACTTATGTTGAGACAAATTAATTAATTTTGTGATAAGATGAATGGTATTCATTAGTGATGATTTATCTCCGTTAACTCTGTTTAGTAATAAACAAGAGATAACTTAAAAATTTATAGATAAATTTATGTATTCAGGCTTGTGCCCATGTTAGAAATTCGACACCTTAAAACTTTAGTTGCTTTACGTGAACATGGTTCACTGGTCGCTGCAGCTAATGACCTATGCTTAACGCCCTCAGCTATTTCTCACCAATTAAAAGAATTAGATCATTGGTATGGGGTAGAGGTGGTTAATCGCCGCAGTCGCCCTGTTAGTTTTTCTAATGTAGGACAACGCCTACTGAAGTTAGCTGATGATGTATTGCCGCAAATTCAGATTACTCAGAGTGATATTACACGTATTGTGCACGGACAAACGGGCAGAATTATTTTTTCATCTGAATGTCATAGCTGTTTTGACTGGCTAATGCCTTTACTCAATCAGTACCGTCAGCAATATCCAGACGTCGATTTAGACTTTGCTTCGGGGTTCGAAGCGAACCCACATGAACTTTTACAAAATGCTGAGTTTGATTTACTTATTACAGCCGATCCGATCGCGCTAAAAGGAATCGAATACTTCCCGATTTTTGAATATGAATCGCGTTTGGTTTTATCAAATACTCATCGATTGGTTCGTGCTGAAAATATTACTGTTCAGGATCTCGCAGAAGAGGTTCTTATTACTTACCCGGTTGATAAGCACCGTTTAGATATCATGTCGAAACTGTTTATACCTGCAAATATTCAACCAAAACAAATCCGAACAACAGACTTAACGCAAATGCTTATTCAACTTGTTGCGAGTGGCCGAGGTATTGCTGCTTTGCCAGATTGGGTAGTCAATGAATACGAACAAAAGGGTTGGGTGACTAGCCGCCGTCTAGATTGTGTTTCTCCAGCCGGTTTAAGACGTACCTTGTATGCAGGTTATAGAACTGAAGAAAAAGAGAAGAGCTACTTTGAAGGTTTCTTAAAGCAGCTAGAAAAGTTTTCTTTAAAACGCACTTCTTACTATTCAGGTTAAAAGTACTTATTTAGCCTAAGCATTTATTAAAAGGTGCCTTCGGGTGCCTTTTATTTACCTATAAATAAAGATAATAGACCTGCTGCAATCAGTGGGCCAACAGGTACACCACGGAGTAACGCCACACCTGCAACCGTACCAATAAGTAAGCCTGCCACAACATCAGGTTGGCTCGACATAAGTTTTACACCACGACCACCTAGCCACGCGACAAGCAGACCAATTGCAATAGCGACCAAAGATTTAAAACTAATAAAGGATTTTAAAATACTCTCTCCACTAAGCTTGCCACTTGCAATAGGCGTGAGTACGCCAATTGTTAGAATAAGTATGCCTAAGTTTAGTCCATGTGCCTGAATATAAGGAAAAAATTGATTTAATGGCGTGATTTTTATGACGATTAAAATACCTGCTGCGATGGTTACAGCTGCATTTTGACTTAGTAAACCGCAGATAAGTAAAACTAATAAAACAACTAAATTAACATCGAATTGGGCAAGCATGAGAAGCGGCAAGAAAAGCAAATAATTTGAATTGTATAATAATTGAGAGCCAAAATGTGAGAGCTTTTAAGGTTGAAAAAGATCAAACAAAGATTTTTTAGTGGAGATTTTCTTGTATATGACTCAATGATAAAGAGTTTTATCTGTGGTTACGCTTGGAAACAATGTTATATAAATTAACAACTTAAAAAGTATTCTTTTGAGAGAGTGTGATATAAAAATAATCACTACTCATGAGTACAGGATTAATCTTATGGATATTATAGATATTAAGATCAAAGATCAATTTGATCAAATTCATGATGCGAAAGCTCAATTAAAGAAGAATTTAGTTGAACATGAAAATGAGCCTTTAAAGCTAAGTCAGCGTATCGAACATATTATTGTAGATAATGAGGTGATCTTACCCACTACAGAATTGCTATTTGAAAGTGAACAAAACGAAAAAATTTATCGTGTCATTGAAGAATAATTCGAAGTTGAAGTTAAATGAGAAGATGATAAAGCAGAAGGTAATAAAACACTAAAATTACGTTAAAATAATGGTTTCGTTTTAAAGAGAAAGCTTTATGCTGCTGGAAAAAATTTTACAATCACAAGGGTTTGGTTCACGTAAATATTGTCAGCAGTTAATAAAAAATGGTTCAGTAAGTATTGATGGGGAGGTTGTGAGTGATCTCAAAAAGCAGTTCTCCCCAGAAAATTTTGAGTTTTCCGTTTTTGGTCAAAATTATCAATATAGAGAAAAAATTTATATTGCTCTAAGAAAACCTCAAGGTTTCGAGTGTTCTCATCATCCTCAGCATCATCAAAGTGTTTTTAGCCTACTGCCTGAAACCATGATTCATCGTGGTGTGCAGGCGGTTGGACGCTTGGATCAAGACACAACGGGGCTGCTTTTACTTACTGATGATGGTAAATATCTACAAGCTTTAACTCATCCTCGTAAACATGTACCAAAGGTTTATCACGTTACAACTTACGACCCCGTAACCCCTGAGCAAATTGAAATGCTTATTCAGGGAGTTAATTTACACCAAGAAAAAGGGGTATTTGCTGCCACAGATGTAGCACTACTAGAAACTCATCAATTAACGATGACTATTCATCAAGGTGTTTATCATCAAGTCAAAAGAATGATTGCAGCCGTAGGCAATAAAGTCGAGAAATTACATCGACATCAAATTGGTCAATTGGTTCTACCTGAAATTGAGGACGGGGATTGGGTATATTTGTCGGAGCAGGAAAAACAACTCGCTCAAAATATTATTTAAGAAAACAATGAAATGTCTGAAACTCACTGTCTCTAATAAACCCCATTTTTTCATAGAGGCGGTGAGATTCATGATTATTCGATTGGGTTTCTAGGCTAATACGTAAAGCATTTTCTTGTTTTGCAAATAAAATCGCTGTATCAATGAGCTGTTTTGCCGAGCCTTGACGACGGAATAGGGGGGTAACATATACATCATCTAAGATGTAGTAAGTTGAACAAGCAACTGAAGAAAAACCTAAATAAAGCAATACGAACCCAGTAATTTTTTCGTCCTTAATATGGATGAAAAATACGCTCTCTTTATTCTCAAAACGTTGTTTTAAGAAATGATGGGATTCTTCGAGATTAGAAGATGCACCATAAAATTGACGGTATTCATCAAATAGGACAGCGAGTTGGCTTAGATCTTCATAGGTCGCTCGTCTTACAATCATTAGGCGCTCCTTGTATTTATGTTTATATTTTTACAAAGAGAGCATAACTAAAAAAGAAGCGAATTGACGTTAAAAGTTGTTTAAAAATGCAACACCGTTAAGTTTTGTCACTTTCACCTAATAGTGCATTTAACTCTTCAAATAAATCTTCATGGTCATCATCTTCATTTAAAGTTGAAGCGTTCTGATTTAATGAAGATGCTTTTGCTTTTCTCAGTTTTAATAATTGTTCCATATTAATATTCTGGTTTTCGATCGCAAAAGGAATAGATTTGGTTAAGACGACTTGTTTAAAGAACAGTCGCACTGCTTGGGCAGGGGTAATCCCCAATTGTTTAAAAACAGCAAAAGCCTGTTTTTTCTCTTGGGAGTCAAGTCGAACCTGATAAACTTCTGTTTTTCGCATGAATAACAAAACCAAATGATTTTTAATTTTTAGGGATTTATTTTAAACCATCGGAATGTAATTTCAATGTCTTTCAGCATAAAAAATAATCTTTTTGTCATTACGATGCGATTACAGTGTCAATTCAAGCTGTGAATTGAAAACCATTTCCTGTTTTGTTAGCGGGTCTATAAAAGAAATTTGCTTAGCTAGAAGCTGTAAGGGCTGAGAAAAATCATCATCGGCTTTATGTTGAACTATTGGATAAAACGGATCATTTTTAATCGGAATTCCCAAATGATTTAAATGGACGCGGAGTTGATGCTGTTTTCCGGTGGTTGGCGTTAAACAATATTTAGCCCATGAGTGATTATGTTCAATCAGCTCAATTTTAGTTTCGGTATTGGTTTTTGTATGTGCAATCACCTGCATTGTATAAAAGGGTGTACCTTTATCTAAATACAGTTTTAAACTCTGAGGAAATTTTAATTCAGCTTTATATGGAGCGATTGCATGGTAAATCTTATTGACTTGACGATCTGCAAATAACTGTTGGTAAATTCCACGTGACTGCGGTCGTTTGCAAAATAAAACGACACCGGCAGTTTCACGATCTAATCGGTGGATCGGGGTTAAAAACTCATTGCCAGTTTGCTTTTTTAGTCGGACTAATAATGTTTCTTGTACATATTGCCCTGTTGGGCTAATCGTTAAAAAATGGGGTTTATCTACAACAAGCAAATCATCATTTTCAAATAAAATCTGATGCTCAAAGGGAACATGTACTTCGTTAGCAAGGAATCGGTAATAAAAAATATGTGTGTTTGCTATATATGAGCTGTTTAATGTTAATTTTTCGCCATTTGCCGCGTAAATAAGCCCATCTTGAAAACGCTGCTGCCACTCTGTTGCTTTTATATGAGGAAAATTTTCGCAAAGAAATTGATAGATGGTTTGTGCTGTCGTTTGTGGAGGAAGATAGACTTGGCTTGCGCTTACGCCATCAATCATAGGTGGGAAAAATTCAATCGGGCTAGACATAAAAGTGTGTCAATATTTGATAAATGTGATGTAAAAAAAGCCAACGTTAAGCACTTAAGTAGGCTTTAAAGCAGGGCAATGGTATCATATCGATTATTTTGAATCATGTTATGTGTGTTATGTCGTATTCATTGAAAATGGTCTTAAATCATGAAAAAGATACCCAGCGTTTAGCTCAGGCATTGGCGCAGCATGTTCAAGCTGGCGTGATTTATCTGATTGGAGATTTGGGCGCCGGTAAAACGACATTGACCCGTTATTTTTTGCAAGCTCTAGGGCATAAAGGCTCGGTTAAAAGTCCGACGTATACGTTGGTTGAACCATATAAAATCAATAATAAAGAAATTTTTCATTTTGACTTATATCGTCTCAATGACCCGTACGAACTTGAATTAATGGGAATCCGTGATTATCTAGATATTCAGGATGCACTATTTTTATTTGAGTGGCCATCGAAAGGTGGAGACGAAATCCCTGAAGCAGATATCATCATTGATATTCAAAAATCAGATGATGAACTCAATCGTTTCGTCACCTTAACTTTACCAACAGAGCATTTATACCAGACTTTGCAGGAACAGCTTCATGACTGATGAAAAGCTAACACAACGTCGTATTCATACATTAGACGCCGCGTTAGCGAACCAGATTGCTGCCGGTGAGGTGATTGAACGTCCTTCATCGGTCGTAAAAGAATTATTAGAAAACTCAATTGATGCAGGTGCAACCGAATTAATTGTGCGGATTGCACAAGGCGGCTCAACATTAATCGAGATTATTGACAATGGACATGGGATTCATCCTGATGATTTACCATTGGCAGTGATGCGCCATGCAACCAGTAAAATTAAAACAGCAGAAGATTTACATGCCATTGTTAGCTTAGGTTTCCGTGGTGAAGCACTTGCTTCTATTGCAGCAGTTTCACGATTGACTTTAACCAGTAGCCAAGATGAAAGCGGAATTGGTCATCAGGTTGAGGTGAATGGTACCGCCTTTGATCATCAACAAGTCCAAGCTGTTGCTGCACAAAAGGGCACCCATATTCGAGTTCAGGACTTGTTTTTTAATGTGCCCGCTCGCCGTAAATTTTTAAAAAAACCAACCACTGAATTTGGGCATATTGAAGAAATTGTACGCCGTTTAGCTTTAACGCATTTTGATATACGTTTTGTACTTGAGCATAACGATAATATTCGAATTAATTTACCAATAGCAGATAGCGGTGAATTAAGATTTCAGCGTGTACAGCAATTATTGGGTCAACAGTTTGTTCAAAATGCTTACTGGATCGATGCCGAAAGTATTAATATGCGTTTGTCAGGTTGGCTAGGGCATCCTTCAGATGCACGTGCCCAAGCAGACTTACAATATGTGTATGTAAATGGCCGGATTGTGAAAGATAAAACCATTTCACATGCTTTAAGAATGGCATATGACGGTATTTTACATGGCCATCAGCATTCATCTTATTTACTTTTCTTAGAAGTCGATCCTGAAAATATTGATGTTAACGTTCACCCGACGAAACATGAGATTCGTTTTCTAAATCAACGTGAAGTACATGAGTTTGTAAGACATTATGCTAAAGAAACGCTAGCACAATTTCAGACAGCTAGTGCTGATTTAGCACAAGCCATGAAAGTGGACGATACTCAAAATCTTTCGGTACAACCTCAGCCTAAATACCAAGAACAATTTACATTGCACCGTACAGCGCAAGCCGCTGATACAGCAGTAGACAAACCAAATGGTTATCAGCCTTCTACTGAGCTTTTAACTGATTTTAATAATAGTCGTCCCCAAGCTGTTCATTATGCGGAACAAACTCCAAAATATAATGGTTCTGCGCAGTTAAATAATGCATTAAAGACTTACTTGGCACCATTACGTGATCAACCTGCTAATTTTTCAGTTGATGAAAGTATTGAGCCTGTCGCTAAGGTAGATGAATTTCCACTAGGTATCGCAATTGCCCAGCTTCATGGAATTTATATTTTGGCGCAAAATACTGAAGGCTTGATTATTGTTGATATGCATGCAGCACATGAGCGTATTTTGCTGCAACAAATGAAAAATGCTTGGGATAAGCCTGAGTTTTGGACATCTCAACAGTTGCTTATCCCTAAAGTGATCTCAATTAGTCGTATGCAAGCTGTTCGTGTTGAGGATTTAAAACCTCAGCTTGAACGCTTAGGGTTAGAGATTGATTTATATGGCGATGAGCAAGTCATTGTGCGTGGTGTGCCGGCTATTTTGCAAAAAGCGGATTTTGAAAATCTTATTCCCGAACTTCTCAATGACTTAGATCCAAATGATGAAGCACAAGGTTTATTGCAAAAGCGTGATGAACTGTTAGCTGGTATGGCGTGTCATGGTGCAGTACGTGCTCATCGACAACTTAGTCTCTCAGAAATGAATGCTTTACTTCGCCAAATGGAACAAACCGAATTTGCGAGCCAATGTAACCATGGTCGCCCAACTTGGCGTGCATTTCCATTATCTCAACTAGATAAATTATTTGCTCGAGGAGAGTAGTTTTACATGTCAAACCAATTGCCCGTCATCAATTTAATGGGACCGACTGCAAGCGGAAAAACCGCTTTGGCATGTGAACTCTATGAACGTGGAAATTTTGAATTAATTTCAGTTGATTCTGCACTTGTATATAAAGATATGGATATTGGTACGGCTAAGCCAACACGTGAAGAGCAGGAGCTATATCCACATCATTTAATTGATATTATTACTCCACTTGAGGTCTATTCGGCTGCTCAGTTTGTTGAAGATGCTTGTGCTTTAATTGATGAGATGCATTCACGTGGCAAAACTCCTATTTTGGTAGGAGGAACCATGCTGTATTTCAAAGCTCTCTTAGAAGGATTATCAAGTAACTTGCCAAGTGCAGATGCAAATGTTCGCGCAGCAATTGAAGAAAAAGCAGCAAATGAAGGGTGGCAAGCTGTTTATGATGAGCTGGTGGCAGTAGATCCGGCGGCTGGAGTGAAGTTTAAGGTTTCTGATAAACAAAGAATTATTCGGGCGTTGGAAGTTTACCGTATTACAGGTCAACCAATTACCAAATTGCAGGCAGAACAACCAAAAAATGTACCATATCGATACACATTTCATAACTACGCTTTACTTCCAGATCGGTTAGAATTACATCAACGCATTGAGCAAAGATTAAGCAAAATGTGGGATATCGGTTTTTTGAGTGAAGTCGAGTCTCTAATTGAAAAATACGATTTAGATGAAAATTTACCCTCTATGCGTTCTGTTGGTTATCGACAAGCTCTAGAATTTCTATTAAAAAGTGATATGAGTCTCAAAAAAAAGCAGGAAATGGAGGATAAAGCCTTATTTGCAACACGACAACTTGCCAAACGTCAATATACGTGGTTACGTTCTTTGCAAGAAATACACGATTTTAAAACTTACTTGACGATAAAGCAGGCGAAAGAAGACTTGCGAAACTCTTATGGATAAAGCAAAATTTGCACACTGTCTTTTTATAATTTTTAGTTGAAAAATAAAGATAGTTTTTTTGCGCTGATTTAAAAATTTTTTTTTGGAGTTAAAAATGTCTAAAGGTCAAACTTTACAAGATCCGTTCTTAAATTCTCTCCGTAAAGAACGCATCCCAGTTTCTATTTTCCTTGTTAACGGTATTAAATTACAAGGTCATATTGAATCTTTTGACCAATATGTTGTTTTATTAAAAAATACTGTAAGTCAAATGGTTTACAAACACGCAATTTCTACAGTTGTTCCAGCTCGTAACCCACGTCCAGCAGGTGCACAAGGTGCAGGTTTCCCAGCTCAGGGTGGTAGTCAAGGTGGCTTCGGTGGTCAAGGCGCTGGCTTTGGTGGTGCTCAAGGTGCTGGCTTCGGTGGTCAAGGCGGCTTCGGTGGTCAAGGTGGCTTCGGTGGTCAAGGCGGCTTCGGTGGTCAAGGTGGCTTCGGTGGTCAAGGTGGCTTCGGTGGTCAAGGCGGCTTCGGTGGTCAAGGCGGCTTCGGCGGACATCAAGGCGGTTTTGATAACGATTCTAAATTTGAAGATGGTCAAGATGACGAAAACAATCGTTAATTGATTAGCTTGAAAAAAACCAGTCAGTGATGACTGGTTTTTTTATGGCTTTAAAAATATAAAAAAGCATATTAAAGCTACCTGCGGTCCATCTCTGTTTCTTAAAATTTAAATTAATAGGTTCTTTGCAAATGGTATTAATATTTGCTGCAGCATTGTGCAGTGTTCTGGTTTCTGTACTACTTAAAAATTTAAAGAAAAAGGGATATCAACCCATGCAAATGATTGCATGGAATTACGCAAGTGCCAGCTTGCTATGTTATCTGTGGTTTAAGCCAGATATTCAGCATATTTCTATACAACATACACCTTGGTGGCTAATAGTGGCTTTAGGCGTCATTCTACCGAGTATTTTTTTGTGCCTTGCTAAATCTTTAGAGTACGCAGGTATTGTCAAAACCGAAATTGCTCAGCGGCTGTCCGTGGTACTTTCTTTATTAGCGGCTTATTTCTTTTTCCAAGAGCAGTTTAATTCTCTTAAATTATTAGGGATAGGTTTGGGAATTTTTGCTGTTCTCTTAATTTTATTGGGTCATTTCAACGAGTCTTCCAGATCTCAATCAAAAAAAGCAATTTTTGCTTTGATGAGTGTCTGGTTTGGATATGCCGCTGTAGATATCTTGTTAAAATATACGAGTAGCTTAGGCCTACAGTTTACTTTGACTTTAAATCTAATTTTTATAACGGCCTTTGTTTTATCGATTATTTATTTAATATTTCAAAAAAATTCAGCATGGCATTTTAAAAATACTTTTGCTGGGCTAATGCTAGGTGTACTAAATTTTTCAAACATTGCCCTATACGTTAAAGCGCATATTTTACTCAAAGATTCTCCGGCCATTGTCTTTGCGAGTATGAATATTTTGGTCGTGTTACTTGGAATAGTTTGTGGCGTAGTTTTATATAAAGAAAAATTAAAATTACCAACCATCGTAGGAATTATTTTAGGAATAAGCGGACTGGTGAGTTTAGCCTTAGCTATGAAATAGGAGTTCAAAAGACTGTTCTTTTGAACTCCACTGAATTCTTATAAATGTGTAAAAATAACTTCATCCGGCAGACGAGATTTTGGCAATTGCGCATTGAAGTCATTTTCGCTTCTATAACCCAGTGAAACAATTACAGAGCTACGCAGGCCTTTTTCTTTTAAGCCAAATTCTTCATTTAAAACATTTTCGTCAAAGCCACCCATTGGGGTTGCATCTATGCCTTCAAGACCAGCTGCAAACAGTAGTTGTCCTAAAGCGATAAAAGTTTGATTTTCCATCCAGCCAAATAAGTTCTTTTGCTCATTACGGTAAAACTCAACATAGCCATGACGAGTATCCTTTTGACCGAGTTTGGCTTTCTCATCTTTAAAACGACCACTTAAATCATCTTGTTCAAGTAACTGGTTTAAATATTCGGGTGAAATATCTGTTCTTGTACAAAATACAAGGGTGTGTGATGACTCAAGAACTTTGGGTGCATTGTAGGCATATCGTCCTGTTAAGGCTTTGGCAATGCGTTCTTTAGCAGTAGGATTGTCTGCAACCAAGAAATGCCAAGGTTGAATATTCACTGAAGAAGGGGTAAAGCGTAAAATTTCTAATAACTTATTGAATTTTTCTTGAGGAATTTTTTTCTCGGGATCGTACGCTTTGGTAGTGTAGCGACTTTTAACCGTATTTAATAAATCCATACTTTACTCCATATCAATCTTATTACAATGGAAGGGTTCTAATCTTTGGCATCATACGCGATTTTAGAGAAAAACATCTGCATTTTAATGTGATAAAGAAATATAATACTTATATAAATTTTTTACTAATTTATTGAAAATGTTTGAATTAATATCAATTAATCGAAAAAGTAAGCTGCGAGAAATTAGAATTATTAAAGCCTTTCTAATTTTTGCATTTGTATTATGTCTTTTAATTTTATATATCGAATATCAAAAATATGGACATATAAGCTGGAAATTTGTATTCCTTACCTGTCTATGTATGATCTGGGATTTTGATTTAAATAAACAAGCTAAGTGTTTGAAAAATAAATGAATATTAATTAATAATACCAATCGGTTAGTTTGATTTGCTGCAAATGTGAAGAGGGATCAATTTCTAAAATTTGTGCATGATCTTCACGCCAATCGCCAAGAACAATCCGCTGTTTATGTTGTAATTGATGAATTGCTGGACGGTGAGTGTGTCCATGAATAAGTATATCTACATCTGTGAGGGCAGAGACAACAGCTTGTTCATTTACATCCATAATTTCATAACTTTTTTGCTGTTTGTCTGAATGACTTCTTTTGCGAAAACCATTGACCAGTTTTGTACGGAAACTCAAGGGGGTGCGGCGTAAAAAAGCAACTAGGAAGGGATTTCGGATAATTTTTTTAAATCTTTGATAGGAAATATCATCAGTACATAACGCATCGCCATGTTCCAAACGGTATTGGTGACCTGCAATGTTGAGATAATAAATATCAGGAAGTAATACACCATTAAACTTATCAAGGAAAACCTGATTTAAAGCAAAGTCTCGGTTACCCACTTGGAAATAAACGCGATTCCCTTTTTGGTTAAATACTTTTAAACCCTCGACAATTTCGTCGAGCCAAGGCGCTGAATAGTCATCACCAATCCAAGCATTAAACCAATCACCTAAAATATAAAGCTGTGTTTGTTTATTTTGATAATGTACCAACAAATCTAAAAACCCTCGAACGAGTCGAGGGTGTTCAGGTGACAAGTGTAAATCTGAAATAAACAGATAAGTCACAGCTTTATCCTAAAATTATTCAGAAATAATTTTAGCAGATTCAATAACAACGTTTTCTAAAGGAACGTCAGCGTGATAACCACGGTTACCTGTACGTACGCCTTTGATTGCTTCTACAACGTCCATACCTTCAACAACTTTACCGAATACAGCATAACCCCAACCTTGTGCAGTTTTTGAAGTATGGTTCAAGAAAGAGTTATTTTTTACGTTGATGAAGAATTGTGCAGAAGCAGAGTGTGGAGCTTGAGTACGTGCCATTGCAATGGTACCTACATCGTTGCTTAAACCATTGTCAGCTTCATTTTCAATCGCATCACGAGTTGCTTTTTCTTTGAAGTTTTCGTCAAAGCCACCACCTTGGATCATGAAACCGTCGATAACGCGGTGGAAAATCACGCCATCATAGAAACCGTCACGTACGTATTCTAGAAAATTAGCAGCCGTTTTCGGTGCTTTTTCAGTGTTAAGCTCAAGAACAATACGACCTTTGTTGGTGTTTAATTCGACTTGAGGAAAACTCATTACATTAATCTCCTAAACATGGGCAAATTGACCATGGGTTTTTGGTTGAGAGAAGCATAAGCAAACTGTAAACTACAAGGCAAGTAAAAAACGTTAAAATCTTTGTGAAAAATGAAGATAGCGTTTATTTTTTCGAAATTTTATCTACAAAGAAGTGATTGATACACTATGAAGCCTAATGATGTTGTCTCGAACCTGCCAAACAACCCGACACCGAATACTCATGCCTCTGTCGATTCTGCGCAGCAAGAACAACAGGCTGGATTAGATTTTGTTCGCCAAGTCATTACCGATGATTTAGCTGCCGGACGTGCCAAACAAATCGTAACGCGTTTCCCGCCAGAACCAAATGGTTATTTACATATTGGTCACGTAAAAGCAATTTGCCTCAACTTTGGCGTTGCTGAAGAGTTTAATGGTCTTTGTAATTTACGTTTTGACGATACCAACCCGGATGCGGAAGAACAAGAGTATGTTGATGGTATCGCCAATGATGTGAAATGGCTTGGATTTAGCTGGAATGGCGAACCACGTTATGCTTCCGGTTATTTTGATCAGCTTTATGCTTGGGCAATTCAGTTGATTGAACAAGGTGATGCATATGTTGATTTGCAGTCTCCAGAAGAAATCAAATTAAATCGTGGTAGCTTTGTTGAGCCAGGTAAAAATTCGCCATATCGTGATGCTTCTGTTGAAGAAAACCTTGCTCGTTTTGAAAAAATGCGCAATGGTGAACTTAAAGAAGGTGAAGCTGTTTTACGTGCCAAAATTGATATGGCAAGCCCGAATGTACATATGCGTGACCCAATTTTGTATCGTGTTTTACATTCAGAGCATCACCAAACAGGCGATAAGTGGAAAATCTACCCAATGTATGACTATGCTCATCCATTGTCTGATGCGATCGAAGGAATCACACATTCACTTTGTACATTAGAGTTCCAAGACCACCGTCCGTTTTATGACTGGATTGTTGAAAAAGTTAAGTCTAAAGCTGTGCCGCATCAGTACGAATCTTCTCGTTTAAACGTAGATTACACCATTACGTCTAAACGTAAATTACGTAAATTGGTTGAAGGCGGTTATGTGAATGGATGGGATGATCCTCGTATGCCAACGGTTGTCGGTATGCGTCGCCGTGGTTTCACACCAGAAGGCCTACGTGATTTCTGTAAACGTGTAGGTGTGTCTAAAACTGACGGTATTGTGGATGTCGCAATGCTTGAGTTCTGTATTCGTCAATCTTTAGAGAATACGGCAGCGCGCGGTATGGCAGTGTTAAATCCATTAAAAGTAACACTTACGAACTTACCGGAAGATTTAGACCTTACCCATGCTCGTCATCCTAATGTCGATATGGGTGAGCGCGTGATTCCATTGACTAAAGAAATCTATATTGACCGTAAAGATTTCGAAGAAGTACCGCCAAAAGGCTTTAAACGTTTAATTCCTGATGGTGAAGTTCGTTTACGCCATGCATATGTGATTAAGTGTAATGAAGTCATTAAAGATGCAAACGGTGAAGTCATTGAGCTGAAGTGTTCAATCGATCCGGATACTTTAGGTAAAAATCCTGAAGGCCGCAAAGTAAAAGGCGTAATTCACTGGGTATCTGCAACTAAAGGTATTCCTGCTGAAGTACGTATTTATGATCGATTGTTTACAGAAGCTGACCCTGAAACTGGTGATGATTTCTTAGCAAACTTAAATCCAGATTCTTTGAAAGTGGTTCAAGCTGTGATCGAACCTGCTTTAGCTCAAGCGAAGCCAGAAGATCGCTTCCAGTTTGAACGCGAAGGTTATTTCGTTGCTGATCAATACGATCATACTCCTGAGAAGCCTGTGTTTAACCGTGTTCTTGACTTAAAAGACAGCTTCAAACCTGAGAAAAAGTAAGAGATTGCTTATCTCTTACTTTTTCGCAAGACGAACAACATGTTGTGAGTAGATAGTTGAGATTGCTTATCTCTTACTTTTTCGCAAGACGAGCAACGTGTTGTGAGTAGATAGTTGAGATTGCTTATCTCTTACTTTTTCGCAAGATGAATACCATGTGGTGAGTAAACAGCAGATATAAAAAAGCCCAACTGTAAAGTTGGGCTTTTTATTCAGGTGTCTTCTCATATTTTCTTTTTCTTTATGATTAACGTCCTTGGCAAAGTAGCTTAGGCCGGGTTAATCACATAAAAATAAAGAACTAAGATGATGAGGAGAACGCATGAAAGCAATAAATAAGTATTGACCGTATTAAAGCTTTTAATAAATTTCCAGATATCCATAGTAATTCAGCGTATATTTTATGTTACAAATTAATAATACACTGAAAATTTTAAGAAATGTTTCCAAAGATAGAATATAAACTTTCCTTTGCTTGAAAAATAAACAATTAATACCAAATGGTAAACTCTAACCTTTGTAGATATTAGAAAATTTCTAATTTAACCACTATATCCGATTCGTTTTAGAAACTTTTGAATAACTTCAAATGCAGCATGTTCAAGTGCTTGAGCATATTGTAAGTTTTCTTCTCGTAGTTTCGGAATTGAAATTTTGGCATTACGAAGTTCACATGTATGGCCAATTAACCATTTCTCAAAATTTTCTTCTGTTGTTTCAATATGAAACTGCAAGGCAAGAATATTATTTCCAACTTCAAATGCCTGATTAGTATAAATCTCTGAACTAGCTAATAACACTGCGTTTTCAGGCAAGTCAAAAGTGTCGCCATGCCAGTGTAAAACATGCACATTATTAAGCAAAGGTGATAATACCTGATTAGGACGTAAACTTAAGCTTAAGGTTCCCCAGCCAATTTCTTTTTGATGGCCTGCATATACTTTGGCCCCAAGTGCATGAGCAATAAGCTGTGCGCCTAGGCAAATACCAAGTGTAGGTTTATCTGCTGCCAAGCGTTGTTTAAGTAAAGCGATTTCATCTTTTAAAAACGGATAATCTTCGGTTTCATAAACTCCGATTGGGCCGCCTAAAATAATAGTTAAACCGTCATGTGTAAAAGCAGGGGTTAAATCATCCACACCTGCTTCAAAATAGCGGACACGAAACCCAAGTTGATAAAAAACATCTTCTAATGAACCTAGGTCTTCGAAAGCAAGATGCTGAATGGCATAAATAGTTTTAGGGAAGGCGTTTGTTGTGTTCATACAAATGATTTAGAGAAGATCAATAGGTGGAGTATAGCGATAAATATAAAGAAGAAAATATCCATACAAATCGTCAATACCTGAAAATTGCTATTTTTCGTTAAGATAATCTTGTTACGCATAAATATTTTGTAGGGAAGAAATATCTACGCGTAACTGCTATTTAAAATAAAAGCTTTGCGTTTTCATTATGGTCGATATTTGAAAGTTGATGTTCATCTTTTAAATTCACTCCTGAAAAGCCAAGCTGTTTCGATTTTCTCATTAATGCCATTAAACGTTGTACAGCAACCGGAATACTTAAACCTGCTGAGCGAACATTTGAAATACAGTTGCGTTTGGAATCGAGACAGCCTGAATATGCATTCCATGTGTAGTAAATTCCCATACTGTCAGGAGAGCTTAAACCAGGGCGCTCACCGATTAGCATCACAAGCATGGTTGCTTTAAAGATTTCTGCGACTTCATCACCTAATGCAACCCGACTGCCTGTCGCAATTGCAATTGGTGCAAGGCTCCAGTTTTCTTGCTGAATTTGTTCATTCAGCATTGTAATGAATGAGATAGCATTCGCTTCAATCGCTCTTGCGGAGAGACCGTCACCGACCACAATACAAACATCATACTGTTGCGTGTTTTCTGCATACTTCTTAATTAAGGCTTCTTTTGATGGGTTTGAAAGCTGACGACCTAAATCTGGACGTTTAAGATAAATTTCCTTATTAAGAGCATTACTTTGGACATGAATACTTTGCAGTTGCCGTTGTGCTAATTGCTCAGACAAATAAGAAACATCCATCTCTTGATAAACTGCATCTTTTGCTTGCGCATGCGACAACTGGAACTCAAGTAAGGCACGTGTCGGGATGCTACAACCCGCACGGCCCAGAGCAATACGGGCATCAGTAAATTGTTTAAGTTTTTCCCACTGATCTTGATGGGTAGAAGATGGATATTGAATATCACGGTTCAGTTTCATGGCGTTCTCCCTAGTTCATGAGCAGACGAGAGAATTGGTCGGGCATATGGTCTGCCCAACAGATTTGAGAGTTTTGTTGTTTAAAAATACCTTGCTGTTCAAGCCAAGCTGAAAACTCAGGAGCGGGTTTTAAACCGAGGAGTTGTCTTAAATAGAGGGCATCATGGAATGATGTTGTTTGATAGTTGAGCATGACATCGTCTGAACCCGGAATCCCCATAATAAAGTTAATGCCTGCGGCGCCAAATAGAGTAAGAAGTACATCCATATCATTTTGGTCGGCATCGGCATGGTTGGTATAACAAATGTCGCAGCCCATTGGCACGCCAAGTAACTTACCGCAGAAGTGATCTTCCAGTCCTGCACGTATAATTTGTTTACCGTTAAAGAGATATTCGGGGCCAATAAAACCAACGACTGTATTCACTAAAAGCGGATTGTATTTACGGGCCACCGCATAGGCACGAGTTTCTAATGTTTGTTGGTCAACGCCGTGATGAGCATTGCTTGATAGGGCACTGCCTTGACCTGTTTCAAAGTACATGACGTTTTGTCCAATGGTTCCGCGCTTGAGTGAGAGGGTGGCTTCATATCCTTCTTGTAGTAAATCAAGTGAAATTCCAAAACCTTCATTGGCCAGTTGGGTGCCGGCAATTGATTGGAACATTAAATCAATCGGTACATTTTTTTCAGCCAGTTGAATGCCTGAGCTGATATGCGTAAGTACACAAGATTGCGTTGGAATTTGATATTCCTGAATGACATGATCAAGCAATTTCAGTAGCTCTGACAAATTATGCAGGTTATCCGTGGCAGGGTTAATGCCAATTACGGCATCACCATTGCCATACATCAAACCATCTAAAATACTGGCTGAAATACCGAGCACATCATCGGTAGGGTGGTTGGGTTGTAAACGGGTAGAAAGATGTCCTTTTAAACCAATTGTGTTGCGAAATTGGGTGACCACTTCACATTTGCTGGCGACATAAATCAAATCTTGATTGCGCATAATTTTGCTGACAGCAGCCACCATTTCTGGAGTTAAACCTGATGCTAAAGCTTTTAAGCTTTCTGCAGTGGCATCTTCTCCAAGTAACCAATTTCGAAAATCGCCTACTGTAAAGTGTGAAATAGGGGCAAAGGCTGCCAGATCATGTTCATCAATAATCAGTCGTGTAATTTCATCAGTTTCGTAATCGACTAAAACTTCATTTAAAAAGGTTTTTAATGGCACATCAGCCAAAGTCATTTGTGCCGCAACATGTTCGGTTGCATCTCTGGCAGCTACACCTGCTAACTCATCGCCTGAACGTAACGGTGTAGCTTTGGCCATTAACGTTTTTAGGTCAGCAAAGTGATACTGTTGATTGGCGACAATATTGCGATAACTCATAGTTACATCCTTTTATTTATAGTTCTTGTTCTGCGGCTTTAATATTTGCAAACTCTTCTTCTGGTGTTCCTTTCACTAAATGATAGCGGCTGTAGAACAAAAAGTAAGCAATAAATACGACATAGATACCGGCAGCAATAAACCACACTTTCGGATTAACAACAAAACCTGCGACCACAGCAGCGACCGCTAAAACTAGTGCAATGCTTGAAGTGATGATTCCTCCTGGAGTTTTATAAGGACGAGGCATATCGGGTTTAGATAAGCGCAGTTTGATGTGGGATAAAAGAATCAGCACATAAGAAATAGTTGCACCAAAAACCGCGATTAAAATGAGTGAATCGCCTTCTTTTGTGAGTGAAAGTAAGAACCCGATAATGCCCGGAATAATAATTGCAAGATAAGGAGCTTTATTTTTATTGGTTAAAGAGAGTGACGTCGGTAAGTAACCAGCTCGTGACAATGCAAAGATTTGACGCGAATAGGCATAGATAATTGAGAAGAAACTTGCGATTAAACCAGCTAAACCCACAAAGTTTACGAATGTCGCAAGCCAAGTGTTGGTGCCATAAACTTTAACCAAAGCATCTACCAGAGGGGCGCCTGAGTTTTGTAAAGTACTTGCACCTGCTGCGCCTGCACCCAAGAACAAAATAAGCATGGCAAATGCTGTTAAGATGAGCATTGCACCGATTAAACCGCGTGGCAGAGATTTGGCTGGATCTTTTGCTTCTTCTGCTGCTAACGGAACACCTTCTACTGCAAGAAAAAACCAGATAGCAAAAGGAACCGCGGCCCAGATGCCCAAGTAGCCATGAGGTAAAAAAAGACTTGCGCCAACACCTGTACTAACTGGAATATCAAATAAATTTTGTGCATTAAAGTGTGGAATCATTGCCCCAATAAACACGACAAGGGCAACAGCGGCGACAAGTGTAATCGCAAACATGATTTTTAAAGCTTCGCCAGCACCTTTGAGATGTATACCCATAAAAATGGCGTAACAGGCGAGGTAAATCATCCAGCCATTAATACCAAATAGAGATTCGCAATAACCACCAATAAATACGGCAATAGCAGCAGGCGCAATTGCGTATTCAATTAAAATCGCTGTGCCTGTTAAATAACCACCAAAAGGCCCAAAGGCAGCACGGGCAAAACTATAACCGCCACCTGCTGTCGGCATCATGGTGGACATTTCTGACATAGAAAGACATAGGCACAGGTACATCAAGGCAGCAAGAGCAGTGGCAATAAACATACCACCCCAACCACCTTGAGCAATACCAAAGTTCCAGCCAGCAAAATCACCTGATATCACATACGCTACGCCTAAACCAATCAGGAGTAACCAACCCACGGTACCTTGTTTAAGTTGGCGCTGAGCAAAATATTCTGCTGATGAGACTTCTGCACTTGAAGAAATAACGGAAGCTGTTTCTGGTTGATTCATACAATACTCCTGCGAGTTGGTTTGTATGAATGAATGCAAAAGCAATGCCTAAATGACGTGCTTTAAATATTAGATGACGCTTTTTTATTCCGGATAGTAAAAATTTGAGAGCTGACTGTACTAAATAAAAAAGCCAGCAATCTAAATTACCGGCTTCTTATATAATTAATGAGCTTGTTTCCTTCTAGCGTTGATAGCTTGGTATCAACTTGGTGCGAAACTTAGAAGAAGCCCATTGGTTTGGTTGAATAACTCACCAACAAGTTTTTGGTTTGTTGATAGTGATCCAGCATCATCTTATGGTTTTCACGACCAATACCAGACTTCTTGTAACCACCAAATGCAGCATGCGCAGGATAGATGTTATAGCAGTTTGTCCAGACACGACCCGCCTCAATAGCACGACCAGCGCGGTAAGAAATATGGGCTGAACGTGACCATACACCTGCACCTAAACCATACATAGTGTCGTTGGCAATTTTGATTGCATCGTCAAAGTCTTTAAATGTTGTCACAGCCAGTACAGGACCAAAAATTTCTTCTTGGAAAACTTGCATGCTGTTGTGGCCTTTAAAAATAGTCGGATCAACATAGAAACCATCACCTACTTCTTTACGGCCACTACCACCAAGTAAGAGTTCTGCACCTTCTTCTCGGCCCGTATTAATACAACGTAAGATTTTCTCTTGTTGTTGCAAAGATGCTTGAGCACCAATCATGGTTTCAGTATCGAGAGGATGACCAGTTTTAATACGTTTTACACGTTCGACGGCCAACTCTAAGAATTGATCAGCAATACTTTCTTGTACTAAAGCACGAGAAGGGCAAGTACATACTTCACCTTGGTTTAAGGCAAACATGGCAAAACCTTCCAGCGTTTTTTCTAAGAAGTCATCTTCTTTATCCATGATGTCTTCAAAGAAAAGGTTCGGTGACTTGCCGCCAAGCTCTAGCGTGACTGGAATAATATTTTCGGTCGCATATTGCATCACCATTTGCCCAGTTTGAGTTGAACCTGTGAACGCAATTTTTGCAATACGTGGGCTTGTCGCTAACGGACGGCCAACTTCTGCACCGAAACCATTCACAATATTAAGTACGCCCGGCGGTAAGATATCTTGGATGAGTTCGGCAACCAACAAAATACCTACCGGAGTTTGCTCAGCTGGCTTAATCACCACACAGTTACCAGCCGCCAAAGCGGGAGCGAGCTTCCATGCAGCCATTAAAATCGGGAAGTTCCATGGAATGATTTGACCAACCACACCTAGTGGTTCATGGAAATGGTAGGCAATGGTATCTTCATCAATTTCAGAGATGCCGCCTTCTTGAGCACGAATACATCCTGCGAAATAACGGAAATGGTCGATTGCAAGTGGAAGGTCAGCTGCTAAAGTTTCACGAACTGCTTTACCGTTGTCCCAAGTTTCTGCAACCGCAAGCATTTCAAGATTTGCTTCTAAACGATCAGCAATTTTTAAAAGTATATTAGAACGTGTAGTCGGTGAAGATTTATTCCATGAAGCTTTCGCTTTGTGTGCTGCATCTAAAGCAAGTTCAATATCTTCAGCACTAGAGCGTGGAATGCGTGTGAAAGCTTTTCCATCCACTGGTGACACATTATCAAAATATTCACCCTTTAGAGGTGCAACCCATTCACCGCCAATAAAATTTTCATATTGTGATTTAAATTGAACTTTTGAGCCTGGTTGATTTGGATCGATATAGCGCATATAAATATTCCTTTGCTTTTTTAGGACTAAAGACTAACAAGAACCCTGTCAGTAAGTACTTTCGTACTTTGTATAATTAGGATATAAAGAAGAAGGTTGGAGAAAGGTTGGAATAGAAATGTGAATATATAAGGAATTTACAAATGTTCACAAAAAAGGATTTATTGCAGCAACGGATGTTGATTGATCAACTGCGCACGCAAAATAGTCTCTCTCCTCAGAACGCTGCCAAACTCGGCCAAAGTATTGCAAGCTCGTGGGAACGATCAGCTTCTGCTGCGATTCCTAAAGAACGATTTGCAGCACCTCTACTTGAAAGAAAATCTGCTTCACAAAATGCTTTAGATCTGGCACTAAGCCAGTGTGCTGATGACTTACGTCATATTGCAGAGCAATCTTCTATGGTCATTGCTGTGGGTGACATCGGTAGTACCATTATCTGGACAGCCTCAAGTGCTCAAATGCAGAGTGCTGCTGAACGTGTACATTTTGTACAAGGTGGTCAATGGCGTGAAGAATTTGTAGGTACGAATGCATTGGCGTTATCTTTAAAAACTCAACAATCAAGCTGTGTTTTTTCCAATGAACATTATATGGAGTCGATTCACGATTGGGTTTGTTATGCAGCACCCATTATCGATCCATACTCAAAGCAAACCTTGGGTGTGGTAGATTTATCAACCACATGGAAAAACCATAATACCTTGGGTATTTTGGCCGCTGAGCGTTGTGCCTCCATTATTCAATCTGCCTTGTTAGAACAACAGCGCCAGCACTTACACATCCGGGCATTTTCGACGCCGCAAGTCAAATTTAACGGCAAAAGTTTATTATTGACGCCGCGTCAAATTGAAATTTTAACGATATTGGCACTATGTCCACATGGTTTAACCTTAGAGCATCTCTATCAGGCACTTTATGGTGAGCGTAAAGTAAGCATGGGTACGCTTAAAGCTGAAATGTCTCAACTGCGAGATATATTGGGAGGTTTGCTTGGTTCACGTCCATATCGGTTACTTGTGCATGTTGAGGCCGATTTTTTACAAGCTGAACAAGCGCTTGATGCTGGATATGTCGCCTCTGCATTGCAGCTTTATACGGGCGTATTTCTGGCAAAAACCGAAAGTCCGTTTCTGTGTGCATGGCGTGACTGCCTTGAGTCGCGCTTAAGTGATGCGATTTTTAAAACACAAGAAACAGATTTATTACTTAAGCATTTAGCTCATTTCCCTGAAGCAATCGATGCGGTAGAACGTCTTATGGAGTTATTACCGAGTGAACATCCTGCGCATCAATTGCTAGTGAAATATATTGACTCACCTAAGCTAAGTTAGGTGACTTTTTGATCCAGCCATTGGAATAGTTGCTGATAGACTTGTTCCCGTACTGGCTGGGCCGAAAGGACTAAATCGTGTAAACCATTGTGAATAGAGACAACTGAGACATCGCCTTTCATTTTTTTCCCAAATTTAGCAATGTCTTTAACGTCTAAAATGACATCGCTTTGAGTTGCATCGGGTCCCCATTTGCGTGGGTTTTTAGTTTGGTGCGAATGCATAATCAGGGCTGGAATATTCAATTTAACACCGCGGTGAATTTCTTTTTGCGCAGTATGAATTGCATGTACAAAGCTGAGTTGAACTGTCGGGGCAGAGGTTGGTTTCCAATCGAGGTTGAAATCCCATTCACCTTTAAGCTGCTTATGAAGACTGGTGGTGTACCATTTGTTCAGTTGGCTTGGAAATTTAACTTTTGGCAGATATTTTCCTACTCGACTGAGCATTGGAATACCAAACTTCTTTTCGACTAAGCTTAAATTAAAATCGTAAAACGGACTATTCGCCCAGAGTGCTTTAATGAGGGGATGATCAGGATGATGCGCAGCATAAAGCGTTGCCGTTAAGCCGCCTGTTGAGTGACCTGCAAGTAAAACTTGTGTATGTTTTTCTTGGCCAATAATCTCTAATGCTTGAGTAATTTCGGCCTCATATTCATTTAAATCGAGCACATTATAGAAAATTTGATGAGGCAGTTTTGAGCGGCCATATTTTCTTAAATCGAGTGCATAGAAGTCATAACCATGGGCATTAAATTGCTCGGCCATTTCGGTTTGAAAGAAATAATCTAAAAAACCATGAATATAAAGTACCGCTTTTTGAGTTGGTTGAGTGGCTTTTTTACGAACTAAGGTGGCTACAACTTTACCTTCATAATCATCTGGAAAGTTGAGCGTTAGCTGCTCATAGCCGGCACCTAAAATATCTGGGGCATAATTGTGTTTAGCTGTAGATGTATTCATTTTTATCGAGCTATTGTCATTAAGTCATGTTGAGTATCCTTCAATGAAATGGGCAAATTGTCAATCAGGTTTAGAGAAGGTTGGAGTATAGGTTTTAAAAAAAGGGAATACCGCTGGAGCTAAGTATTCCCCAAAAAGTAAGTCAACGGTCGGAGGGATTTGACTTACTACAGGAACATAGCGTTACATCAGTATTAAAGTGCTGCTTTGAAAATCTCTACAACTTGTGCATGGTTTGCTTTACGAGGGTTGGTGAGCATACATGCATCTTTTTGAGCATTTTCGGCCATAACCGCGAGGTCTTCGGTTTTTACGCCCAGTTCTGTTAGGCCAGATGGGATACCAATTGAAGAAGACAGTTTGCGAATGGCATCAATTGCAGCATACGCAGCTTCTGTTACGCTGAGACCGTGGGTATTTACACCCATTAATTCTGCGATTTTTGCATAACGATCTGGACAAGCAATTAAGTTAAATTCACAAACATGTGGTAGTAAGATTGCGTTACATACACCATGAGGTAGGTTGTAGAACCCGCCCAACTGGTGTGCCATTGCATGAACATAACCTAAAGATGCATTGTTAAATGCCATACCAGCCAAGTACTGCGCATAGCTCATCGCATCACGAGCTTCGATGTTTTCGCCATTTGCGACAGCAGGTTGTAACCATTGACTAATCATGGTGATTGCTTTTTCAGCACAAGCATCGGTAATTGGGTTTGCTGCTGTAGAAACATATGCTTCAACTGCATGGGTTAATGCATCCATACCTGTTGCAGCGGTTAAACCTGCCGGTTTTGCAATCATGAGTTTCGGGTCATCGATCGCAATAAGTGGAGTACAACGCCAGTCCACAATAGCCATTTTTACATGAGTATCTGTATTGGTAATAATACAGAAACGGGTCATTTCAGATGCCGTACCAGCCGTTGTATTCACTGCAATTAATGGCGTCATTGGGACTTTACTTTTATCGATGCCTTCGTAGTCACGAATATGACCACCACCCGCAGTCACTAAGCCAATCCCTTTTGCACAGTCATGAGATGAGCCGCCGCCTAACGACACAATAAAGTCACAGCCATTTTCGTTATAGGCATTCACACCGTTGTGGACATTAATATCGGTTGGGTTAGGTTCCGCGCCCGGGAAAATATGGCTCGCTACGCCTGCTTCGGTTAAATAGCTTGCGATAAGATCTGCAACGCCAAATTTAAATAGCCCTTCATCGGTCACAATTAATGCTTTTTTTGCGCCGAGGTTCTGCGCCTTTGTTCCAATTTCTTTGGCACATCCTGGTCCAAAGAGTGATACGCAAGGAATATAAAAACCGTTTGTTTGATCTGCAATATTTTTAAAAGCCATGGAGTGATTCCTTTTTCCATAAATCCATTGTTTGTTATTACAGGTGAGCCTCACCATGGCCTTAGTATTGTGATGTGTAGATTATTTTCCTACCTACCAAAAACCTACCAATTACCAACTTGATATTAGCTATTGATTTATATTGTTTTTATAGAAAATTTGGCTCATTCATTTAAATTTTTCGGGAAAATCGTTAAGCTATGGGCTGTTGAAGATGTACATATGAGATTATGAAACAGGAAACTGCACTTAAACTGCTAAAAGCAGGTGAAAATGTCTTTTTAACCGGTTCGGCTGGTGCAGGGAAAACCTATACACTCAATCAGTACATCCATTATTTAAAAGCGCGTAAAGTACCTGTAGCGATTACAGCGTCTACTGGTATTGCTGCAACGCATATGAATGGCATGACCATTCATACATGGGCTGGTATTGGCATCAAAGATCATCTAACTGACGATGACTTGAAACGCATGAAAGAGCGTAAATATCTCAAGGAACACCTTGAAAACGCGCAAGTTCTTGTGATTGATGAAATCTCAATGCTCCATGCGAAGCAGCTTAATCTGGTCAATCAGGTTTTAAAATATTTTAAAGAAAGTGATGAAGCATTCGGTGGCATTCAAGTGATTGTGGCTGGAGATTTCTTCCAGTTGCCACCTGTAGGCCGTAATGGTGAAGCCAATCGTGACAAGTTCTGTTTTATGTCTGATGCATGGGTCGAAGCCAAATTTCGGGTATGTTATTTAACAGAACAACACCGCCAAGATGATGAAATTCTGAATCAGATATTAAATGCGATTCGTGCGCAAAGTATTCAAACCGAGCATTTGCAAGCTTTGCATCAATCCCGTACTCATGACATTGGCGAAACCTTTACTCGTCTTTATACACATAACATGGATGTCGACAATATCAATTATCAGCACTTAAATGAAATTGATAATGAAGGACATCAATTTAATGCGGTTTTAGATGGTAATGAAAAGTTATTAGAAACTTTGAAATCTTCAGTTCGTGCTCCGGAAGAACTCACACTTAAAAAACATGCCAAAGTGATGTTTGTAAAAAACAACTTTGATATGGGTTATATCAACGGAAGTTTAGGTGAGGTGATCGGTTTTGAAGAAGATGACGAAAATGGGTTATTGCCAAAGGTAAAATTAACCGATGGTACAACTTTGCTGGTAGCGCCTGAAACATGGTCAATTGAAAATGAAGCAGGAAAAGTCATTGCAAGTTTCCAGCAAATTCCACTTCGTTTGGCGTGGGCGATTACCATTCATAAAAGTCAAGGTATGACTTTGGAAGCTGCCGAAATTAACCTGATGCATACCTTTGAAAAAGGGCAAGGTTATGTTGCGCTCTCACGTTTGAAGTCTTTAACAGGGTTAAAATTATTAGGTTTTAATGAACAAGCTTTGGAGTTAGATAGTCTGGCTGTAAAAGCTGATCGCCGTTTTCAAGAACTTTCTAAAGAAGCCGAAGATAATTTTGCTAATGTCGATTTAACGGCTCAACATAAAGCCTTTATTCGTCATTGTGGTGGAACCTTAAATGAAACTGAAATTTCAAGAAATGAGAAAAAACTAGCGAAAGGCGAGAAGCAAAATTACGCCTCAGCGACTTTGGATGAAACTCGTGCATTGTTTGAAGAAGGCTACGAAATTGAAGATATTGCACATGAACGTGGTCTAACACCTGCAACCATTATTAATCACTTGGCTCGACTGCATAAAGAACAAAACCTAGATATTTCGGTTGCCCATCCTGGTGAAGAAGTGGTCGAAGAAGTGCGTAAAATTTATAAGAAGTTGAAAAAACGCCAAAATCCGGATCATTTTTCTGATGATGGTTCGATCAAACTAAGACCAATTGTTGAAGCAACCAGCCCTCGAATGGGATATGATCAGGTTCGATTAGCTTTATTATTTATTGAATAAAGTTTAATTGGCTTAATGACTTATTATATAAATTGAGGTGGCTATGCCGCACGTTGTAGTTGATTATTCAGATAACTTAACTGGACTAAATGCAAAACAATTACTTGAAGAAATTAATACCACGCTCATTGAAACAGAGCTATTTAGTCCAGAAGACATTAAAAGCCGTGCGCGTAAAGATGATGTTTTCCTAATAGGCTTAGGGGCTGATCAAGCTTATATTCATGCAAAGGTCTATATTTTGTCTGGAAGAACGGCTGAACAAAAACAGCTTATGGGTGAGCAGTTATTAGCGGCGCTTAGCAACAAAAAATATCTACAACAAGGGTTTAATAAAGAAATTCAATTGTGCGTTGAGCTTGTTGATATGCCGAGAGAAGATTATTTCAAACAAGTTGTATAACTCTAAAAAGCGCAATTTCGATCAAGAATAGCAATGAGTACTATGTAAAAGTAGTCTGATCTTATTACCGACATCTACTTACTTTTAAAGTGAGTCTAGTGTAATTCAGGCATAGTTTAGGTTATGCCTGTTTATTTAAAAGTTTGATATCTGCGTATTGCTCAATCAGATTAGCATCTAACATATGGATATAATCCATAAATATGCTACTAAAACTACCCATCGTTTGAGCTTGATTTGCAGCAAGTTTACCTGCAATTGCAAAATGAATATGAGCTGAAAGAGCTGCAATGGTTGGTGTCGTCACGGCGCTATATGCAGCAATTAATGCACCCAAAGCGCAGCCAGTTGCAGTAATTTTGGGTTGTA
The DNA here is from genome assembly GCF_011075215.1 of Acinetobacter sp. EKM10A. Taxonomy (NCBI): domain Bacteria; kingdom Pseudomonadati; phylum Pseudomonadota; class Gammaproteobacteria; order Moraxellales; family Moraxellaceae; genus Acinetobacter; species Acinetobacter sp. EKM10A. Next base: position 599,299 of record NZ_JAALLK010000001.1, read on the forward strand.
ACGGGCTTCCACCATTTACTTGAATTACAGCATCAACTTCGTTAGACAAAATATAATCTGATTCACCTGAAATAGCGATACAGCTTGCATGTGTTAAGAGCGACAAAGCTTGCTGATAAGCTTGGTCACTGCTTAAAGTGCTGTCTACACCTTTTGATTGAACCTGATTGCCTGCAAGCGTACTGATTTCTGAGGCATTACCACGTATAACGCTTGGCTTGAACTGTAAAAGCTCGTCTGTCATTTGACTACGCCAAGCTAATATTGGTCCATAGCCTACCGGATCGAGTACCCAAGGAACATTGTTAAGCTGTGCGGTCTTGGCAGAGATTTGCATGGCTTGCATTTGCTCTGAAGTCGGTGTGCCTAAATTAATGCTTAAAGCCGCTGAAATTTTGGTAAAGCTTTCTGCTTCATAAGGATTATCAATCATGGCAGGTGAAGCACCGGAAGCAAGTAATACATTGGCGGTGTAGTTGGCAGCAACGCTGTTGGTAATACATTGTACCAGCGGCGTTTTTGCCTGCATGTTTTGCCAAGCTTCAATCATCTGTTCAATGAGGTTGGATGTCGAAGTCATCTGATAATCCTTATTAAGCCAGAGATAAGAAAGTTAACGGGTAAAATAGTGATCTTGATGTTTGCAATTTTGGCAAATCAACGACACATAATCTGCTGCATCATAGTCCACGCTTAGATCATTTGAACCACAGTACATACAACGTTTAACCGAGTAAAAGTTTAAACGAGGTTCGATTTTTCGCCATGCTTTCCATACAGGTTGTACAAATATCTGTTCGTCATAACCTAAAAAGCGGTTAAATAATATATGGCTCATTTTACTGTAAGGAATATTGTAAGGGCGTGGCAACATCGAAGTTTCCCACTTTTCAGCCAAAGCTCGTTCCCGATATTGCTCTAAAGTTTTCTTTAATAGATTAGTATTAATAAACTTTTCATTTCGTGGCTGTAGTGCCTTTTGTTTATAAAGATATTCAAGTGCAGTCTGAATAAGATAATAAATTTGACCAATCGCCAATGAGTCCATTAAACGGTAGCAAAAGGCTTGAAAATTAGAGCTTCCTGCAATTTGGATACCCCAAGTTCGGCAATAGAACTGAGAGAACTGAATAATTTCTTGATAGAGCACCTGAAACAGCACGTCTTTCACTTCATCGGCACTACGAAATGGAATACCAAGACTTAGGTTTTCATAGAACCAGTGGCGTAGTTGCTGAGCTACACTAAATAAACTCGGGTCGCTATAACCATCTAGACGAATATTTAAATAAAAGCACTGTGGTTCATCGGTTTGATCTTGTGCATTTAAAATCCCATCTTTATGAAGCTGTTTAATGAGATGGTTCTGGAACATCCAGTTAGGGGTAATCGGCTGATATTTTATCTGGTCCCAATGAATGTATTCATCATGTGCAATGTCATCACGAGCATAGTCATCAAGTAGGCTGAGTAAAAAAAGTTTATGTAAAAAACTTAGTTGTTCCAGACTGCGCTGAGGTTGGTCTTTTGACTTAAACTGGCGTTGTTCTTGTAAACGAGTTTGTTGTAAAAGTTTTTTCCGTTGTTTAGTGCATGTTTCACAATGACAAGTCATTTTTGTGTCTTTAAATACACGGTGTTGGCAATGGCTACATTCATGAAATTGAACGTCTTGCTCAAATTGTTCGGCATCTACCCAGTACATCGACGCTTGGCAGAGAGGGCAATGGCTACTTTCATCTAGCTGTTTTTGTAGAATTTGTAAGGCCATTTCGCTCCGAACGTTTAAATTAATCATGACTGACCTATTATACACAGCCGCATTGCCGATAGATGAGATTGTCTTTTTGTTTGATGCAAAAATAGAAAACCTAAAGTCTTTGTTTTGACTTTAGGTTTTTATAAGAGGTTAAAAGTTAAGATTAAACAGGGCACGGCAAGGTCTCATCATTTTGTCCAAGTTTTTTGGCATTGATCAGTGCCTGCACTTTTTTATTTGGTAATTTCACTTTACCTAAGGCGTCATACGTATTAACGATAGTGGTTACCTCCTGAGCAGTCATTGAAATACCTTCGGCAGACAAGAACACGGCAATTACATGGTGGTCGAGTCCTGCTGCATTTAGATCATGAATCGCTTTAATGTTTTCTAGTCGATGTAAATAAGCTTTTAATTCCATAGTGAGTTCCTCTTATTCTGATTGAAATACTTATACTGGTATATTGGATAAGGCAAGAACCATGCCCAAAATGTAAGCAGCTCCTCAAAAATGTTAAAAGCGAAAGGAGTTTTATTTTTATTGTATAGATTGATTATATAAGCAGCGATTATCGTAAATTTGGTCTAATCTGTGCTAATAAAAGACGATTCTAATTTGAAATGTATAAATGAAGTCCCATTAATTTTATAAAGGTAAACAAACACAGTATGTATGAATGTGTATGATCAAGTTCATAAAATTCGTACTACGGTTTCCAAAAGTATATAAGGAATAAAGATGAATATTGCGGCGCAGCCTCCAGTTCAGGCAGATCAAACAGTTTATTTAAAAGATTATCAAAAACCTGCGTTCTTGGTTGAATCAATTAATCTTGATATTCAAGTCTATGACGATAAAACAATTGTTGATTCAACATTAGTCATGAAGCGTCAAACTGCTGGAGACTTGGTGCTACTGGGCCGTGATCTTGAGTTGCAATCTATTCAGCTCAATGGCCAAGATATTACTCCTGCACAATATTCACTCGATAGTGAACAACTGGTGATCACTGATGCACCAGATGAAGTCATTTTACAAACTCAAGTGATTATTCACCCGGAAACCAACACTCAGCTTGAAGGTTTATATAAAGCTGGCGACTTATTTGTAACGCAAAATGAGCCTGAAGGTTTCCGTAAAATTACGTTCTATCCAGACCGTCCAGACGTACTTTCAGTTTTTACTACACGTGTAGAAGCAGACAAAAAATATCCGGTTTTACTTGCGAATGGTAACTTGCTTGAAACAGGTGAAGTTGGTGAAAACCGTCACTTTGCGATCTGGCAAGACCCGACTAAAAAGCCAAGCTATTTGTTTGCTTGTGTGATTGGTGATTTAGCTGTATTGAAAGACCGCTATACGACTTCGGAAGGACGTGATGTCGCTTTAGAAATCTATGCCATTGAGAAAGACATTCCAAAATGCCATATCGCAATGGAAGCATTAAAGCATTCTATGCACTGGGATGAAGAGCACTATGGCCGTGCCTATGATCTCGACAACTATATGATTGTGGCGGTGAGCCAGTTCAACATGGGTGCCATGGAAAATAAAGGTTTAAATATCTTTAACACCTCATGCGTACTTGCCGATGAAGAATACACAACTGACGCAGCGATTATGCGTGTACAATCTGTGATTGCCCATGAATATTTCCATAACTGGACAGGAAACCGTATTACTTGTCGTGACTGGTTCCAGTTGTGCTTAAAAGAGGGTCTAACTGTATTCCGTGATCAGTCTTTCTCGGAAGATTTACAATCTGCTGCGGTTCAACGTATTGATGATGTCGCTGTTCTTAAATCACATCAATTCCCAGAAGATGCAGGTCCTTTGTCGCATCCTCCACGCCCAGACCACTTTGTCGAAATTAATAACTTCTATACAGCGACTGTTTATGAAAAAGGTGCGGAAATTAACCGCATGATGTCGACATTACTGGGTAAAGAAAAATTCCGTCAGGGAACGGATGAATATTTCCGTCGTCATGATGGACAAGCCGTAACTGTTGAAGACTGGGTTGCTGCACTCTCTGCAGGTTCAGGTGTTGATTTATCTGCATTCTTAACTTGGTATAACCAACCAGGTACACCAAAGCTTGAAGCGAAAGGTGAATATGATGCAGCAGCGCAAACTTATCGTCTAAGCTTTAAACAAAGCCTAAAAGCGCATCCGAAATATCCAAACTTAAAAGCTGTCCCAATTCCTGTAGCGTTGGCATTATTTAATGCTAAAACAGGAGAGCAATATACGCTCCATAGCGAAAGCCTATTTGTAAATGGTGTTAAAGATGGTGTGTATTTGTTTGACCAAGACGAGGCAGCTATTGAGTTTACAGGAGTAACTGAGCAACCTGTTGTTTCACTACTACGTAATTTCTCTGCACCTGTAAATCTGGTATTTGATTACAGTGATGAAGAATTAGCATTCTTAATTCAACATGAAACAAATGGTTTTAACCAATGGCAAGCAACACAAACCTTGCTTGAACGTATTTTGTTAGAAGATCACTCTGCGGATACCTATATTCAAGCTATTCAAAGCACATTGCCTGAATTAGTTGGTCGTGATCCACTTTTAGCATCGCGTTTGTTTGATGTACCAACTGAAGGTTATTTAGGTAGCCGTATTGATCAAAACTATGCACCAGCCGATATTCATGTAAAACGTGAAGCCTTACTCAATCGTTTGGCTCAAGAGTTGGGGTCGTTCTGGAAAGATACGTACCTTACACTGGACCCTGACTTGCAAAAAGAATTTTCTTTAGCGATGGGTGTACGTGCATTAAAGAACATTATGCTCATGATGATGGCGCGTCAGGGTGACCAAAGTGCATTTGAATTAGCTTATAAGCAATATCAAAGCACGGGGAATATGTCTGAACGTTTAGGTGCGCTGCGTGTACTAGTGTGGCAAAGTGCGCCTCAAGCACAAGAAGCCCTAGCTGATTTCTATAACCGCTTTAAAGACGAAGCATTGTCTTTGGACCAATGGTTTATGATTCAGGCGGCAAACCCAAATGCTACAGTTGAGACAATTGAATATCTAACTCAGCATCCTGATTATGACTTAACCACACCAAACCGTATTCGCGCCGTGAGTGGTGGTTTGTCAAATAACCCTGAAAATACATGGGGCTTTGGTGTAGCTCACTTTATTAATCTTGCAGAATATCTGGACGAGAAAAACCCGATTTTAGGTTCACGCTTATTACAGGTGTTATCTCGCTGGTACACGCTTGCCGAACCTCAGCGCACTCAAGTGCAACAGGCTTTACAAGCATTGCAGCCTAAAGTGAAATCTAAAAACGTTTCTGAAACTTTAAATAGTATGCTGAGCGTTTAATAATATTTAAGCATATTGAATAGAGGCCTCTTGAGGGGCCTTTATTTTTATATAATTAACTAAATCAAAAAAATATAAAGAAATAGGAATTATATCTCAATTAATAATTAATGATTTATTTTAAATATATCTTTTAATTATTCTTAAAAATAGAGACTACTTATCGATTAATTAGAAAAATATTTTAAATTATTCTATAAATTTTATTTTTATACTTATAATTTTTGCTAAAAATATTGAAATATTTATTTAAATTTTTTCTAAATTATTTTATTGGTATTTAATTAAATTAATAAAAATCAATTATTTGTTTTTTTGTATTGTTAATGAATTGTTAATGAAGGGTTAGAATGGGTAATTGTATTTTATTAATTGAAAATTGAAATAAAAACATACTCATACAATTTAAATTTTTTTATGTATGATGCCAAAAATAGAGTAAAAAATATAAGCTTTAAAAGAGCAGTCGAATAAAAGTGATTGTAATGGTGAAGATTAATTTTTTTACATCTATTAATTCCAACAATTTAATGTAAAAAGGTTTTAACCATGAAAAAGACTTTTTTTTATTTATCAGCATTTGCTGTAGGATTATCTTCTCTCAATGCAGCCAATGCCGCTACAGCAACAGGCACCTTGACGGTTAGAGCTACAGTAACAAATAGCTGTGTCCTGAATACCTCAGCTACTGGTACGACAGCTAATGCAGTTCTAGACTTTGGCACCTTAAGTTCTCTGGCTGGTAATGTAGACGCAGATACTACGACTACTGGTGGTACTCCAATTAGGGTGTTGTGTAACAACACAGTGCCATGGACTTTGTCATTTGATGGTGGACAAAATGTTCTATCAACTCAACGTCGTATGATTGGTGGCGCGTCTACTACAGAATATATTCCTTATAACCTTTACTCTGACACAGGACGTGCTACGGCTATTGGAGTTGCAACAACTGCTTATAGTGGAACAGGCACGGGTAATGTCCAGACAGTTAACGTGTATGGCCGTATCCCTGCTGGTACAACTTTACCAAGTGCAGGTAGCTATGTTGACACTGTGACAGTCACAGTAACTTATTAAATTTTATAAATTATAAATATAGTTAGCCCTTTAAAAGGGCTAATACTTTAGAAAGATATACTTGGGTTAATTATGAAAAAAAACATTTTTATTATTACGGGATTATTCTTATCTTTATCGAGCACTATTTATGCCGCTACAATTCGTCTTTCGCCTGTAACGGTGGAAATTTTAAGTAATCAAAGTGCTTCTTCGATTAGTTTATATAACCAGTCAAATGAAAGTACCGATTTACAGGTGCGTGTATTTGAGTGGAGTCAAAACAATGGACAGGATCAATTAACCCCTACGGATGAAATTGCGGTTAGTCCACCTTTTTTAAAATTACAACCTAATGACTCTTATAATTTACGTGTAGTGAGGGTTAATCCAACGCCAGTTTCTGGCGAAAAAACTTATCGTATTATTATTGATGAGCTGCCAAAACCTATGGATAGCCGCAAAGTTAGTCAAGGTGTAAATGTCTTACTTCGCTCATCATTACCTGTATTTGTAGTGAATAAAGATGCGATTACTCAACTAAATTGGAAAATTGATAATAGTCAAAAAACCCCTTCTTTAAATATCAGCAATATTGGAAACAGGCATGCACTTTTAAATGACTTAAAACTTGTAGATCTAACAGAAAATAAGAGTTACTCCATTAAAGTAAATACAGTGAATGGTTATATTCTTGCAGAACAATCACGAAGCTATCCGATTAGTAATTTTTCATATCAGCCCGACCATAAATACAGTATTTCCTTAACAGTTAATGGTAAGAAAGTCACGCTATAAGAGGCTTATATGAAATATATTATAGGTGTCTTATGTGTTACATATCTTCCTGCATATGCTTTTGCTGAACAGTTACAGGACAATACGAATGTGCCGGTTCCAAGTATTCCGGATACGATTGACAGCAAAAGTAAAAACACGCAGATAAAGATGAATGAACAGGAGCAAGATAATAACGTTGCACAGCTTTTTTTAAATATTTCTATTAATTCCAACCCTTCTGAGGATTTAGTAGCCGTAAGACAAGATCAAGATAAAAAATTATATATCCGTGCCCGTGACTTAAAAACTTTAAGACTAAAAATGGATGATTCCATTTCTGATAGCCAGTGGATTTGTCTTAATGAGCTTAAAGATATCCGGTTTAAATACTTGGAGAATGAGCAGTCTTTAAACTTACAAGTACCTCCTCACATGATGACAGGCTATTCGGTTGACTTAAAAGGGCAGCAGATCACCAGTCCGCAGCTACTTAAAATAAAGCCTTTAAACGCTGCAATCCTGAACTATAGCCTGTATCACACCATAACTAATGATGAGAATGTTTTCTCCGGTTCGGCAGAGGGAATTTTCAACAGTGCGATCGGTAACTTTTCGTCTGGTGTGTTATATAACGGAAATGATGAAAATAGTTATAGCCACGAAAAATGGGTACGTCTGGAAAGTAAATGGCAATATGTAGACCCTGAAAAGATCAGGATATATACCCTAGGGGACTTTATCTCCAATAGTTCGGATTGGGGCAGCAGCGTCCGCCTTGCAGGCTTTCAATGGTCGAGTGCCTATACTCAACGTGGCGATATTGTCACTTCGGCACTGCCACAATTCTCCGGTTCAGCCGCACTGCCTTCAACACTGGATTTATACGTTAACCAGCAAAAGATTTATTCAGGACTTGTCCCGTCAGGCCCTTTTGATATTAAACAGCTCCCGTTTATTTCCGGAAATGAGGTCACACTTGTAACTACGGATGCTACTGGTCGGCAGAGCATTACCAAAAAGCCTTACTATTTTTCATCCAAGATTCTGGCAAAAGGTATTAATGAGTTTTCAGTGGATGTTGGGGTTCCGCGCTATAACTATGGCCTATACTCGAACGATTATGACGATGCTACCTTTGCATCAGGGGCAATTCGATATGGTTACAGCAACTCATTAACCTTAAGCGGTGGGGTAGAGGCTTCAACAGATGGTTTGTCTAACATTGGAACAGGCTTTGCCAAGAACCTGTTCGGTATTGGAGTGATTAATGCTGATATTGCAGCAAGCCAGTATAAAGATGAAAACGGTTATTCTGCCTTGTTGGGTTTAGAAGGTCGGATTAGTAAAAATATTTCTTTTAACACCAGTTACCGCAAAATATTCGATAACTATTTTGATTTGGCACGAGTATCTCAGGTTCGATATTTAAAAGATAATCAGAGCGATGCTGAGTCACAAAACTACCTTAACTACAGTGCGTTGGCAGATGAAATTTTTAGGGCAGGAATTAACTATAACTTTTATGCAGGTTATGGGGCCTATCTGGGGTATAACCAGATTAAATATAGTGATAATCAATATAAACTACTATCGGCCAATTTAAGTGGAAGTCTGAACAAGAACTGGGGATTTTATACCTCTGCCTATAAAGATTATGAAAATCACAAGGACTACGGTATTTACTTTGCGCTGCGATATACACCTTCGAATAAATTCAATGCCATTACTAGTGTTTCTAGCGACAGCGGTAGATTGAGTTATCGACAAGAAATTTTCGGTTTGTCGGACCCGCAAATTGGGTCATTTGGATGGGGAGGCTATGTTGAGCGAGATCAGGATAACCACGACAACAATGCATCAATCTATGCCTCTTACCGTGCCCGTGCTGCTTATTTGGCAGGTCGCTATAACCGAATTGGAGATAACGATCAGGTTGCTCTTTCGGCAACGGGATCTTTGGTAGCTGCAGCAGGGCGGCTCTTTGCGGCCAATGAAATTGGAGATGGATATGCTGTTGTCACTAATGCAGGCCCGCAAAGCCAAATCTTAAATGGTGGAGTAAATTTAGGCTTTACGGATAAATCAGGGAGATTTTTGATTCCTAGTCTCATGCCATATCAAGAGAACCATATTTATTTAGATCCTTCATTCTTGCCTCTAAATTGGAGCGTTAACTCCACTGAACAAAAAACTGTTGTAGGTTATCGCCAAGGAACAATGATTGATTTTGGTGCACATCAGGTCATCTCAGGATTAGTGAAACTTGTTGATAAAAATAACTCACCGTTATTACCGGGGTATAGCGTTCAAATTAATGGACAGCAAGATGGAGTGGTTGGCTATGACGGTGAAGTGTTTATTTCAAACTTATTAAAACAAAACAAACTTGTAGTCGATCTTCTTGATCATGGCTCATGCCAAGTTGACTTTACCTATAACAGTAATCAGTACTCAACTAAAAAATTGGGACCTTATGTATGTCATTAAATTTTATGAATAAGGCTCAAATAGAGAGCTATAAAAAACTTCCACGGTCTTTAAAATACTTCATAGGCATTTGCTTAATTTATCTCGTTTATGCATTTTTTAGTCCTGCACAAGCTGCTTGCACGGTAAGCGGGACTACAAATAGTACTTTTAATTACACTGCAGCAAATATTAATAGTGATGCAACCGTAAACCTTTCAGGAACAATTACTTGTACGAATTTAGGACTTCCCCAGATTTCTAATTTTATGTGTATGAAAACCGTATTTACAGGAGCAACCACTGCGAATAATAGTGTGACTTTACCCTATACAGTTACTGCAACTGTAGGCGGGGCTGGCTCTTCTACTACCAACCAAACCTCCAATGTGTGGTATGGTCCAGTAGCAACAGTCGCATCAAATAATATTGTGAGTTACTCGGTAAATATAAAAGTACCAGCTCGAACGGGGTCTCTCATTGCATATCCTAAAGGAACCTATACGGCTTCGGTTCGGTTGTACTGGGATATGGATCTTTTGGGTTTGTCATGTGGCGATTTACTTGGTGACTGGGATTCTGGTGATACATTACTAACAGCAAACTTTGTGGTCCCAAGTCTGTGCCAATTAAACTCAACTTCAACTGTAGATTTCGGCAATATTAATGATATTGGTACGACTAAGCGTGATTACACAACTCAAGGAGCAGTGAATACTACCTGCAACTATGGAACACCTTATAGCATTTATTTAGGGGATGGCAATAATCGTATAGTTGGAGGTTTTAGGCGTATGACCAATGGCAATAATGATTATATTCCCTATCAGCTATATAAAGATTCTAATTATAGTACGGTATGGGATGCCACAGGAGGTGTAACCAATGTTGGTGGTTCAGGTGGAGTCTCAAAAACTGGTACAGGTAGCGCTCAAAGTACACCCGTTTATGGAAAAATTCCGCAAGGCACTTCCATTTCAACTAAACCGGGAAACTATTCTGATAGTGTTGTTGTGACAGTGACTTATTAATTTTAAGACTATACGTGGATCTTTTATTTCAATAGATCCGCGTAATTCCTTTGATATTGTCCAAAATAGTTTGAGTACAAAAAGAGAAAGTTAAAATATTCTCAGTTTTTGAAACTTGGTCGTCATCAAAAACAGTTTGACTTAAAAAGACATCCTGTATATTTAATAATTAGTTCCAAAAAGGAACTGAATAGTAAAACAGGCAATTAAAAATAAAGGTGAATAAATGTCGGATATTATTTTGCATCAATGGGAAATTTCTCCATTTTGCCAAAAAGTTGCAAGAGCTTTGAAATTTAAGGGAATCCCATACGAAACGATTAATTACAACGGCATTCTTGGAGCGAAAGTACCTTTGCTCAGTAAAGTGGGCAAAGTACCTGTTATTGACCATAAAGGGCAGCGTATACAAGACAGTACCCGCATCGCTCGCTACCTAGACGAAACTTTTCCGGATACACCTCGACTTTATCCCGAAGACGCAAATCAAAAAGCACTTGCAGAACTTTGGGAAGACTGGGCAGATGAATCACTCTATTTTTATGAAGTATATTTAAGGGTAAATGATTCGGAAGCTTTAGAAGAAGCAATTCGTATTAGCAATATTGGTCGCCCTGCATATGAAAAACCTATGGTGAAGGGTTTTATTTTAGCTGAACTAAAAACACAGCTTTTCTTTCAAGGCTTGGGCAGAATGAAGACTGAAAATGTTGAAGAAGAATTTATACGACACCTTGACCGTATTGAGCAGGTTTTATCACAAAGTGAATGGTTAGTGGATGAGAATCAAACGATTGCAGACATAGCTGTAGTTGCTCAACTTGGTGAAGTCATTCGTACAAGTAAGAAGTTTGGTAAGGAAATCTTGGATCGTCCATTTATGGCAGCATGGTATAAAAAACAAACAGGTTGAGACGACTATGGCATCAGCAACACCAGATAAAATACGAGATTGTGCAGTTGTTATTGGCGTTGGGGCATCACAGGGCATTGGTGCTGCTGTCTGTCATCGCTTTGCAAAAGAGGGCTTAAAAGTTTACGTTGCTGGACGTACTTTCCAAAAAATTGAGGCAGTAGCTGCCGAAATCCATGCCAATGCAGGTGAAGCTGTGGCATTTCGTCTAGATGCAGAAGATATCAATCAAGTACAGGCATTGTTTGACACCATCATAAGTCAGAATGAACGCATTACTGCAGTTATTCATAATGTTGGGGGAAATATTCCCTCAATTTTTTTACGTAGTCCGCTATCGTTTTTTACTCAAATGTGGCAATCCACTTTTTTATCAGCCTATTTAGTTTCTCAAAGCTGTTTAAAAATATTTAAAGAACAAAACCACGGTACGCTTATTTTTACCGGAGCCAGTGCTTCATTGCGTGGAAAGCCTTTTTTCGCAGCTTTCACTATGGGGAAATCTGCCTTGCGGACTTATGCATTAAACTTAGCTCAAATTTATAAAACTCAAGGCATTCATATTGCTCATGTCATTATTGATGGAATGGTGGATGGCGACAGAATTAATAAAGCTTTATTTGGTCTAGGACGTTTCATTCGTCTCACACGGGGGACGGGTGGACTCAATATTAATGCCATAGCCGACAACTATTGGATGCTCTACCAGCAAAGCCCTGAGCTTTGGACACACGAGCTAGATTTACGTCCATATCAAGAAAAATTTTGAGAGACTCATATGCTAAAAACAATATTTCAGAAGTTTCAAAAAAAGCAGGGCTGTGTGGTGGTTGCAGGTCATGATATAGAACTACTTGACCAGAACTTTGTAATTTTAGACAAAAATGAGCAATCTCCATTGTATGTCTATCAAGCTGTACATGATTCTAGCGTTCAGAATATACAAGTAAACCGTGTAAATGATGGCATAACGAGTGTCCGTTTAAACTTGGTGAATACTGAGCATTTAAAAAGTTTACTAAAATATATTGCCAGCCATAGTCATAGCATTGAGTTATGCGTGTTTCAGCCAAATTTTTCATCTGCGCCAAATATTGAAGCTTTATCTTTAGAAGAAATTGAGCACAGTTGGCAAACATCGGGTTTAAGCGCTGTGAGCGTGTCACAAGCAGTGATTAAACCGATGCTAAAGCAGCAGCGGGGCACTGTTATTTTTCTTGGAGCGCCATCTAATAACTCGGCTCACTACGATGTGTTAAGCCAAAGCATGTTTGCGAGTATTCGAGCGTTATCACAATCATTGGCAAGAGAGTTTCAGCCCAAAGGTATACATGTGACATATTGCATGGTGGAAAAATGGGATGGGCAAAACCAGCACTTTATTTCATCTGTTAAACAAGTCTGTCAGCATATCTATCAGCAGCCAAATTCTGCATGGAGCCAAGAGCTTAGCGTGTCTTGAGATTTTACTTTCGAGTGTTCTTAAAATAGAGTACTGCTTTGGAATGACAACAGAACAATAATTTTGAAGGTACTTAAATGTTAAATATTAAGAATATTCAACAAACGGTTAAAGTAGCGACTACAGTGGCAGCTTTGATGTGCTTTTCTTCACTGGCACAAGCATATCAATATGAGCAAACCGCGCGTTTAATTAACGAACGCTTATCTTATATGAAAGATGTTGCAGGCTATAAGGCAGAGCAGCATTTACCGATTGAAGATTTAACACAAGAAAAGAAAGTACTCGGTCAATCGCTTTCTGAAGCCGACTCTTTTGGGCTTAACAGCGAAACAGTAAAGCCATTTATAGTGGCGCAAATGGATGTGGCTAAAGCAATCCAGTACCGTTATCGCGCCGACTGGTTGTCGAGTCCGGAAACCAACTGGAAGCCTCAAGACTTAAGCGAAGTACGCGTAAAAATTAGCGCTTTAAACACGGAGCTGCTAAAAAATATCGCCTATGAACTTAAGAAAAATAATAACAAAGCGCCTCATGGCTGTAGCTATATGTGGCCTGTTCAGCATCCTCAACTTAAAGAAGCTGACAAGAGAGCTTTATGTGTAACATTAAATAAAATCAAATTAAAACAATGAACCACCTAAAGCCGTTCCTATAAGCAAATTATTCAATCAACATTAAATCGGCAGTATTGGCAGATTTAAGTGGTCGTAAAGCAAAGGTTGAACGCGTGTGGCGGATTCCTTTAATCGAGTAGAGCTTTTTACGTAAAAAACGTTCGTAATGCTCGGCATCTTTTACAGCCACTTTCACCAAATAATCATAGTCGCCCGTAACTAAGTGCGCTTCGACCACTTCCGGAATATCTGCCAAAGCCTCGCTAAAGTTTTCTAACATTTCATCATCGTGGCGTTCTAGGGTAATTTCAATAAAAAACAACTCATGAATGCCAATCGCTTTGGGGTTTACGTTTACGGTATAGCCTTCAATAATTTTTAGACTTTCTAAACGTTTGAGTCGAGTCCAGCAAGGCGAAGATGAAAGCCCGACTTCTTCGGCGAGCTGTGCAACCGTTAAACGGCCATTTCTACGTAGGGCAGATAATATTTTCCGATCTATGCGATCTAGTGTGTATTCTGTGCTGTTCAAAATATAAACCAAAGAAGATTCTTCTGTTAATTTTAAATATACGTGATTTTTATGCTGATATCATTTAAAAAAAACTGAAAATTCAGTAAACATTTTGAGCGACACAGCCATACACTATTTCTATGCATCGGACTCTACTGGATAGGAGTTGTGATGAAGCAAAGAGCACTGTTTCAGTAAGGGTGACTAAACAGTGCTCTTTGCGGATCTTACCAAAAATCAAATATCAGGAATTTTTGATTCATACTTTAGAATCATCAAATATTGGTTCAATAATAATCATAAATATATTCTTATTGATCATAGCGCTCATCTTTCCAAGAATCTTATTAAATATCCTAAATGGCTAAATATTATTATTGAAAGTCAAAAAAGGCATACTTTAATCCCTAACCAAAGTACTAATTTAACAATTAAATAGGGAAGTAAAATAAAGATTATTTATTTGTTAAAACTTAATCACCTAATTTTAATAAGGTGATTAAATATTCGAAAGAGAAGAAGGTTATCCTGTTTTCTTTATTATTAATAGACACTTAGAGATAATTATTATTTAATACGCCCGCAATATTATGACTAATACTTTTAATAACTTTGTCGGGGAAATAATGCGTAATTTTTTAGTAACGATTTTCACTTTATTAGTAGGAACATCAATTTATGCGAGTCAAGAATCTAGAAATCTTCTAGAGCAAACACAATGCGAAAAGGCAGTAGAGCTCCATGGTTTTTTAAGCCGAGCTCAACTTGATTGTAACTATCACTATTATTCAGAAGAGTTAAAAGAGGCTGCCGCAAAATGTACTAAACATGATCTCGGCGAAAAATATGGTAGAGAGGTTATGAAATTTGGGATGAAGGAATTTGAAGAGCGGAAGAAAGAGGACTCACAGGGCCACTTTTGTCATAAGGTTTTAAAAGAATTTCCAAAATATATTAAACAATAAAAAAATAAGGTTTTAAAAACCCCTTCTAGCAAGCCGATAAGATGAATTTAATTATTCATTTTATCGGTGTATAAATTTACTAGTTAAATTAGAGAATAATTCTTAAAAAATTAGCTAATATAAAACTTCACCTTGTTTTAGATCTAACAACAATCATTTTTTAGTTTGAATCCCTTATTGTAACCATAAAAATAACATTTCCTTCCTTGGATTAGCCGTTCGTTATGTATTATGGAGGAAAAATAAGCATCAGTCGGCATTCAAAGTCTTAATTAATATAGCGGATTACATTTTAAGTTTACTTATATTTTTAAATTTCAAAAATAAAAGATTCTAGAATGGATGACTAAATCTTAAGTAAAGTTATTTTATAGAGTTTTTAAAGCTTTATTTCTAGCCAATATCACATTGACACCTAAAACCCCTCCGATTATCCTTTGTCTGCTGGCCTACATTGCCAGTTGGTTTTAGCAGACCATTAGCCAAAGAACACGAAAAAGTAATCACTTTTTTGTGGGAATCCCTGCGTGCCCCCTCTGCGGCGGAACGGGAGGGGGACACCTTCGGGTGTGCTGGATTCTTTGGCTCCAGTCTGCTAACCCTCTTTCGTTTCGCCACCATTATTTAGCAGTAATGTGGTGAAACTTCTTTATAGCCAAAGGAGTTCGCTATGCGTACTAATTCTTCTCATTTATTGGTTTTTGCCAAAGTCTTTTTGCTATACCACTTAAACAGTCTATAAAGCGGTTGAATCGACTCTAGGTTTTTAAACCTAAACATCGTTACGACTCAAAAATCATAGCAACAATAAACCCGAGATAGGCGAGCACATCTTTATTGTGCGGCTTTTGCATGTCTGTTTTTAGCGCTCAATTTAAGAGTGACGGCATGTCTATCTCTTTTATATACAACAAAAAATTATTTTAAGCGGTATAACTATGCCAAATTTAGAAGCTTCATTTAGAGCACTTAGAGTGCTTCACACAGCAAGAGATTTATTTAAACAATACGGATTTCACAAGGTTGGTGTCGACCGAATTATTGCTGAGTCCAAAATTACCAAAGCCACCTTTTACAACTATTTCCACTCTAAAGAAAGACTCATTGAAATGTGCTTAACCTTTCAAAAGGACGGGCTAAAAGAAGAAGTATTTTCTATTATTTATTCATACCGTGAACTTATGGTATTTGATAAGCTCAAGAAAATCTTTTTTCTGCATGCCAACCTCGAAGGACTGTACCGTTTACCTTTACAGGCCATTTTTGAAATTGAAAAGTTTTATCCCACTGCCTACAAGGTGGTGGTTGATTATAGAAACTGGTTGGTGAACCAAATACATCAATTACTTTTAACCATTAAAGCCACAGCTACACTCGAAGACGCCTGTATGTTTTTGTATGTGATTGATGGGGCAATGGTCCAGCTTTTGAGTAAAGATAGAATAGATGAACGAGATAAATTATTAGATTATTTTTTAATAATGATGTCCTAGATTAAAAATAAAAGCCCCGATAATGGGGCTTTTATAAGGTTAGGTACTAACTAAAATCTCAATTACCACTTATGGCTATAAGTCACTTTTAACGTCACACCATTTGCCACTAAATGGCTAGTGTTATTACCAGATCTTAATAATTGGCTATAGAGAGGATAGTATTTGCGGTTAAACATGTTTTCTAAACCAATCGTCACAGTGTCTTTTTTGTTAAGCGCAAAGCTACTGATTAAATCTGCTGTTGTATAAGTTTTTACATCATAGCGACCAAAACTATTTACACCGTTTAAGCGGTAGTCTTCTGAACCGAAGTAAGTAGCTTGTAAACGGTTTGTCCAAGTTTCAGTTGGACTATAAGAAACGTAAGCTGTGAGTTTTAATGGTGGAATACGGAAGCCTGTCATGTCTTGTTCGGTACCGTTTTGCGGTTTTTCACGGCCTTTCATCCACGTAACACTACCACCAGTTCCCCAAACATTAGCATTGTCAAGATAGTCAAAAGTTGCTTCAACACCAGTGACTTTCTCTTTCGTTCTAGTCATATCCAAACTATTACTTACTGGTTGCACAGCGCCAAGGTCAGAAGTAGAGTGGAATACAGCTACGCTTGATGAGAAGTTATTGAAGTTTCCTTTCCAGCCTAACTCATAGTTATCAACTTTTACAGGTTCTAAGAATGACGAACCAAGGTTAAAACCTGTGCTGGCATTGCGAATGACTACACCAACATCAGGCAACTGGAAACCTTGATTGAATGATGCATAAATCGAGTGTTGATCATTTGGAGAGAAAGTTACATTAGCATTGTACAACCATGCATCAGCTTTCACTTTTCCGCCCTGAACGGTGTAAGGGTTGGGTTTACCTAATTGTGATAATGGAACAAAGCTATCAATTTGGGCATAGCTGTCTTCATAACGCGTACCAGCTTCTGCTGACCATTGATCATTAAAGCGGTGTTTTAACTGTACAAAGCCACCCACACTTTGCGTGGTAAGCTCAGGTAAATAAATAAGCTTGCCAATTTTTACAAACTCTAAGCCACCAGATTGATCATAAATATTAGGATCGAAAATATCTAAAGGCATTTCGCTTTTTTCACGGCTAAAGTCGCCACCCCAAACCAGTGAGGTGTCACCTAAAAACTCAAGTGGTGTGGTTACAGTTAAGCGGCTACCGAGTACGTTATTTTCTTGATAGACCTGATCCACTTGTCCACCACGTGGGCTGACTTTATCGGGAGCGACACGTGCGTCAAATGGTGAAAAACGGGTAAAGAAGTCACGGTAATAAATTTGAGCATCAACTTTATTACCAAAAAAGTCTTTATGGTTATAGGTTAAATTGTAAATCTGATTTTCGTTTTTAGTCTGGTCTTTGAGTTTTAAGCCTTTAATGGCTTTGGCTGGTACAGTTCCGGCAGGGGCATTCTTCACACTTGGGTCAGATGCATAATCTGAATCTTGCTCGGCATTATAGTAGTTTGCAGCGAATTGTAGATATTGGTTGTCATCAATATGGTAACCAAGCTTACCGCCGATGCTATAGCCGTCAGAATCATATAAATCTCCTTGACTTGGTTCAGGTGCAACACGGTCGCCACTTGCATCGTATGGGCTACCAATACGTTGGTAACCAAAGTCGAGTGCATAGTCAAAAGCGTTAAAGCTGCCTGTGAAATATTGATGAATATCGCCACTTAAAGCATTAGAACGGAAATTTGTTAAAGGTGTCTGTAGCCCAACGACTGTTTTGGCGGTAGGTTTTCCACCAGCCGCTTTTGTGGTAATTGAAATAATACCGCCAGAAGCGCCACCGCCATAAATTGCGTTACTACCGCGAATGACTTCAATGTTAGCAATACTTTCAGGGTCGATAGCTGAAAGACCTCTTGATGTGTCACGTGTCAGGTTCATTGGAACACCATCGACCAAGATGAGGGCATTACGGCCCCGTAAAGTTTGACCATAATCGGTAATGGTTCGGCTTGAGTCGGAAAGGCCCGGTACGGCTTTAGCTAAAACAGTTGCAATATTCCCAGATGAACCATTTCTTAAAAGTTCAATTTGTTTTTCATCTAGCTTCGTCACTTGTTTGGCAGATGTAGAAAGTTCATCTGCACGTGAAGCGGTGATTGTAATTGTAGGGAGTGCTTCAGGTTTTTTTTCAGCATCTGTTGTCTCAGAAGGCGAGGCTGCAAAGGCCGAGTTTGAGAGAAAGATGGCTCCACCAAGTGATAGACGTGGAATGATATTTTTTGCTTCAGACTTCCTAGTAAAAAGTTTATTACTTTTTATCTTATTTCCCATTTTCTCGCCCTGAGAGTGATTGTAAATTCGTCGAATTATAAATGAGAATGATTTTAATTAATAATATTATTAATCTATATAATAGAAGTATTTGTGGCTCTTAAATAAACATAAATAACAAAAGATCTTCTAAAAGAGTTAAGAGTTTTGATTAATTTAATATATTTAAAAAAGTCTTAAAACTTGTTCATATGTAGCATTCTTAAGGAATAAAAATCTCTTTTTATATAAGTACAAAGAGAAGCAGTGACTTGAGATCAATATCTTTCCACCCATTCCATACTTGTTACTCTATTTATTGTCTAGTCGAATAGTAGTGATTAGCTTTTATCTAATTTTACGATTGAATATTACTTCCTTGTTGTATTTATGACGACATATGTAAACAAGCCTTAATCTATAACACATGAACACTTTAAAATTATTGAAAATAAAGTTTTAAGGTGTAGGTTTTGGATTTTTTTAATTTTTATCGTGATCTTCAAGCTGAGTTAAGCAACTATCCTTGGCTAGAAATGCTAGTTTCGCTCACACTTTTGATCCTTTTTGCTGCATTAGCAAATTTCATTGCCAAAAGAATTATTGTTCGGGGAATACGTCATTTAGTGACTAAAATTAAGTCACTCAACCAGTCGGTTTTTGCCCAGCATAGTGTCATTAAGCGATTTGCCAATATTGTGCCGGCCATTGTTATTATGAATGGTATTACCACCGTTCCGCATTTGTCGGAAAAAGCGGTTGCTTTAGTACAGATGGGCGCACAGGCATTTATTTTTCTCACGATTGCGCTCACCATTAGTGAATTATTAAATATATTTAATTTAATCTATCAGCGTAATCCAAAATCTAGAAACAAGCCGATTAAAGGTTACTTGCAACTCGTTAAACTCATTATTTTTGTTGTTTGCGGATTAATGATTTTGGGTACATTCCTGAAAAAGGATGTATTTACGTTGTTGGCTGGCTTCGGTGCAATGGCAGCCGTATTAATGTTAGTTTTCCAAAATACAATTTTGTCATTGGTCGCGAGTGTACAAATTGCCTCTTATGACATGGTACGTATTGGGGACTGGATTGAAATGCCATCGCTCAATGCTGATGGTGATGTCATTGATATTTCATTGCACACAGTGACCGTTCAAAACTTTGATAAAACATACACCACGATTCCAACCAATAAACTAGTGACAGACACTTTTAAAAACTGGCGTGGTATGAGTAATGCGGGCTGTCGCCGTATGAAGCGTTCTCTTTATATCGATCAAACTAGCGTGCACTTCATGACCGAAGAAGAGCAACAAAAACTCAAAGATTTCTTATTACTAGATCAATACCTCAATGCCAAGCAATCTGAGATTGACGAATTTAATAAGCATTTAGGTAGTCAGTCACGTTATAACAAAAGACGCTTAACCAATATTGGAACATTTAGAGCATATGTTGAATTCTATTTGCGCCAGCATAAGGGGATTGCTCAAAATCAAACGCTTATCGTTCGCCAACTACAACCAACGAGTGAAGGTCTACCATTAGAAATCTATGCATTTACCAATACCACCGCATGGGTTTCTTATGAAGCAATTCAGTCAGATATTTTTGATCATCTGATTGCGATTTTGCCTGAGTTTGGCTTAAGAGTGTATCAGGCACCTTCAGGCCATGATTTTCAGAAATTAACAGTAGAATAAACAACTGTTAGCGTGCTATCTATTTTATTTTCAAATAGATAGCATCTTTTTAATAATTTTATACATTAATTTATAACTATTCTTAGAAAATTATTATTAAATAGCTGTATAAGTTGACTTTGAAAGCTACATGCACATTGTAGCTTAAAAGATTTTAAGCAAACTCAATCTAAAACTTGCAGGAGTAAGGCTTAAGTAACAAATTTGACACTTTGAACAAAGAAAATACTAAATGTTTAAGAATAACAAACAATAAAGTTGCTTTACTAAGATTTGTTAGGTGAGTTGGAGTGTTTGAATGGCTACAGCAATTGAGAACAGAGCTAGACAACTTAAAAACGCTAAACGTGGAGGATATGCGCCAACCATTGCCAAAGACGTAAACAAACATAAAGTACAAAAAATAAGGAGAGCTCTAGACGAAGCCCGGCGATATGTGAGTGAACTAAATGACGAAACGGTTATCTTTGACGATCAGGACGCAAGGCAAAAGGCAGAAGGAGCCAAAGCAATTATTGAAATGTTTGAAGCAGCTTTAAGCGGTGCGTGAGCAGCATCAAACTAAAACATAATCATAAAAGACCTTGCTGAAGACACGGTTAACGTTCTAGCCCCTCGACTAGGCAACTTAGTTATTCAGCAAGGCAGTAAAATAAAAATAATTCAAATATTTCTATATTCTATTTTTTACTCAAAAAACCAAAAAAATACCGGTCAAATAATATTATTGATGAGCTTAATTTTTTTAGAAAATTATTACTAACTATAAAAATTTTTCGGAGTTAAAATGTGATGGATTTTACATTTCTATTCATTGCTGTGGTTCGTTATGGAAGTCAGTTTCAGAACACTCTTATAGATTACATTTGGTATTTCAACACTTACATATTGCAATAATATATTCATCATACTTCCCTAAAAGTCTGATCAATCGCGATGGTCAATATAAGAGGGAAGGAAATATGCCAAAATTTCTAATAATTGCCGAGAAGGTTTATAAAAAACTAGAAGAAGATAAATTGTTTTCAGATAACCTGATCGAACAACTAAATAACTTGGTCAGTATTATTCGTAAAGAGATAAAGGGAACTCCCTGTAAACTCAAATACAATTTTATCGATTTTGAAGAATGCCTAAGTAAACCTTTAAGTGAATGCACGATTAAACTCGACATGAGTTTAATGCCTAAATATAAAAATAAAGGTGAATATATTATGTGGCTAGCGAGCTTTATTGAAAGAATCACGGTTGGCGGGCAGCCAAAATTACCACCACTTTCAAGTATTGTGCCAGCCGACTTTAACGCAAAAAAAGAAGCTCAGACGGTAGTTGAAAATAAAAAAGCAGTATCGGAAGAAAATGCAAAGATGATTGTGAATTATTTTAATTCTGAAGAATATCAGAAAAATAATAAAAAAATAAATCTGGTTTAAAACCATATAAAAGTGTGTGTCCACCGCACTTTTATAATCGCTGGAAAATTTCAGCAACCGCCTTCTGGGGCGGTTTTCTTTTGCCATATACATACTTAAACAATTACATCATAAAAAATTCCATAACTTATCTGTATAGCATGTTAAGTTTTTCTACACATCTATAAAAATTATGGAAGGGTTTAAACATGAAATGTTCATATCAAGATCTAGATGGAAATATAGTCGAATTAACTTGTGAAAGTTATATACATATACCGTCAGGTGCTAGTGGAAACAAATTGGGAATAGATAATAGGGCAGAAGACTTAATACATATCACTGAAGATTTTAGTTTTTTTAAGAAAACAGAGGCAGATTCAATACCACTCTATCGATTCGCTGTAGATGCTAATTACAATGTTTTTAATAGCGATGAGCTACCAGCTTTGGCACAAATTGGAACCGATTGGAAAGTGCTTAATGAATAACTTTGCGATTGTTAGGTAGCCTATAAGCTAATGCTTTAATATTTTGTAAAATTTATCGAATAGTAAATATTTAACTTATCTTAATACAGGTATTATAAATAGCGAACTGAAAATATAGTCTAAATATTTATAGGCAGTTTTAGACTAGATGTTGATTATATAGAGAGAAAGAACATGAAGCGCCTTATTATATTATTTCTATTAGCTTATGCTACAAGCTCCTTTGCTCAAGTGCCATTCGAAGTCAGTAAAAGTTGTTTTGTAGTGAATGGTAGAAATATTACTGAGCCTTGCTTACTTTCTTCTACAAATAACTCGACATCTAACTTTGAAAGATTAACTTTTGCTAATACAAAAGTTTTTATTAAAGAATCAAATATTTGTTCAAATAACGATTCATGTGTTTCTGTAGGAAGTAATTTGTCGAATTTAAAAGATGCGACTATTTATTATCGTGATGTAAAGACTAAAAAAATTATTGAAAAACCGGAAAAAGATTCATGGACCTGTTTTAAGCAACCAATTGATAAATTAGACTTTAGAGGTGGATCAGGAAATTTGAACAACACTTATAAGTGATATTTTGCTCCCCAAATGATGTTATAAACATCAATATA